>NZ_JBITFA010000005.1:0-257127 GCF_044455705.1 Kitasatospora sp. NPDC051170
CGACAATCCGGCACGCCTCGGCGTTGCTGTAACCCTGCTGCACGAGCCGGGAGTATGCCTCCCGCTCCCGGGACAGCTTCCTGCGCCCCTGAGCCCTCCGGTCCTTGCGGATCTCGAAGTCCATCCCACCCCTTGAGCTGGGGTGTTGCAACGACTCCTAGAACCCAGGCGGGTTCGTGGGCCCTTCACCTTTCCCCGGCCGATGTTTCACGTGAAACACCGGCGGGTTCCATGGCACCCTGGGCGGGTGGCGATCACCGAGAACGGCAGCACCCACCAGTCCGCGCACCGCGCCACCCTCCTGGACCTGCTCCGGGGCCGTGACTTCCGGATGCTGCTGACCGCCCGGGTGCTCTCCCAGCTCTCGGACGGCGTCTTCCAGGTCTCGCTCGCGGCCTACGTGGTCTTCTCCCCGGAGAAGCAGTCCTCCCCCACCGACATCGCCACCGTGCTCGCCGGGATGCTGCTGCCCTTCTCGGTCATCGGCCCGTTCGCCGGGGTGCTGCTCGACCGCTGGCGCCGCCGCCAGGTCCTGTACTTCGGCAACCTGGCGCGCTTCGGGCTGGGCCTGGCCACCGGCGCGCTACTCCTGGCCCAGGCGCCGCACTGGCTGTTCATCGCCTCCGCCCTGCTGGTCACCGCGCTCAACCGGTTCATCCTGGCCGGCCTCTCCGCCGCCCTGCCCCGGGTCGTGGAACAGGAGCACCTGGTCACCGCCAACGCGCTCTCCCCCACCCTCGGTTCGGTCGCCGCCGCCACGGGCGGAGCCGTCGGCTTCCTGCTGCACCAGGTGATGAACCCCGGCCCGAGGGCCGACGCCGCCCTGGTCACGGTCGCCTCGCTGCTCTACCTGTCGGCCGCGCTGACCGCCCGCCGGATGGACCGCGACCTCCTCGGGCCCGAGCCCCACGACGACCACCCGAAGCTCGCCCAGGCGCTGGTGCGCGCCGCCGTGGAGCTCCGCGCGGCCCTGCGCCACCTCGTCCGGGACTGCCGGCCCGCCGTGCACGCGCTGGCCGCCGTCACCGCGGC
The DNA here is from genome assembly GCF_044455705.1 of Kitasatospora sp. NPDC051170. Classification (NCBI taxonomy): domain Bacteria; kingdom Bacillati; phylum Actinomycetota; class Actinomycetes; order Kitasatosporales; family Streptomycetaceae; genus Kitasatospora; species Kitasatospora sp. NPDC051170. Next base: position 1,033 of record NZ_JBITFA010000005.1, read on the forward strand.
CCGGTTCTGCTACGGCGTGCTGATCGTGGTCGTGGTGACGCTCGCCCGCTACACCTTCAACGACCCGGCCAAGCCCGCAGACGGCCTGGTCACCCTCGGCCAGGCGGTCGCCTTCTCCGCCGCTGGCTTCTTCGTCGCCGCGCTGGTCAGCCCCTGGTGCACCCGGAAGATGGGCCTGGCCGGGTGGATGACGGCCTGCCTGGTCGCCCCGGTGGTCTTCGTGCCGGCGCTCGGCCTGAGCTTCAGCCTGGTGCCCTGCCTGATCGCCGCCCTGCTGCTCGGGGTGGTCACCCAGGCCACCAAGATCTGCGCCGACACCCTGGTGCAGGAGTCGGTCGAGGACGAGTACCGAGGCCGCGTGTTCGCCATCTACGACGTGCTGTTCAACGTGGCCTTCGTGGCCGCCGCCCTGGTCACCGCGCTGGTGCTGCCGATGTCCGGCCGCTCGGCGGCGGTGGTGGTCGCGGTGGCGGGGGTGTACGCGCTCACCGCCGCGCTCTACCTGCTGGCCGCGCGCCGGGTCGCCCCTCTCCCCCGCTGAGCCGCCCCACCGAGCTGCCCCGCCCGCCTCCCCGGGGCCTCTCGACGGATTGCGTCGGACCGAGTCGCTAAGGTACGTCAGACCTGTCGCAGCGCCAGTACTCGGTTTCGGGGGACGAACTGATGAGCACACCGCCCGGTCCATACGGGCCTCCGCCCGCCGGGTACGCCCCGCCGCAGCCGCCCGTACCGCAGCCCGGCCCGCCCGACTTCGGGCCTCCGCCGCCCGCGTACGGGCAGCCCGCGCCCGCGTACGGACCACCGCCGCAGCCCGCGTACGGCCACCCTCCGTACGGGCAGCAGCCCCCGCCGCCCCCGCCGTACGGGCAACAGCAGCAGCCGTACGGCTACGCGCCGGTGGGCGCACCGCCGGCCCGGCCGGCCAGGCGCGGCCGCGGCAAGCTGCGGATCCTCGGCGCCGCCGGCGCCTGCGTCGCCCTCGCGGTCGGCTACTTCGTGACCGGCCCGAGCGTGAGCAGCGCCAAGCCCGGCGACTGCGTCCACATCAGCGGATCCCGATCGATCGAGATCGTCAAGTGCGGTGATTCGACGGCGAATCGGCGCGTACTGTCGAAGTACGAGAACACCGCCGACACCGGCAAGTGCCGGGTAGATCCACGGTCCACCGACGCCTACTCCGGCAAGAGCGGCCGCCGCTGGAACAAGAAGCGGTACGTGCTCTGCCTCGGCCCGCTCACACCCGCCGCCGGCACGCCGCCGGTCAAGAAGACCTGAGTTTCCCGAAACGACGTTCCTGGGGGGACCCCTTGTCCGTTCCGCCGCCGCCGATGCCGTACGGCGCTCCGCCGCCCGGTGACGGCAACCCGTACTCCTCCGGCAACCCCTACGGCCCGCCGGCCCCGCCCCCGCAGGGCCCGCCCGCCCCGCCCGGGTACGGCTACCCGAGCCCCCCGCCGCCCCAGCAGCCGTACGGCACCCCGCCCCCGCCGGCGGGCTACGACTACGGCGGCGGGTACGGCGGGGGCTACGGCGGCGGTTTCGGGGGCGGCGACGGCTACGGCTACCCGCCGCCGATGGACGGACCCGCCTGCCGGTTCTGCGGCGGCATGCCGGCCGTGGAGACCAATGTGCGCGGCCACCAGGGCATGATCCTCTGGTACCGGATGCTGCGGATGCCCGGCCCGTTCTGCCGCACCTGCGGCACGGCGACGGTGCGCGACATGTCGGCCCGCACGCTCGTCCAGGGCTGGTGGGGCTGGATCTCCATGGTCCTGACGCCCATCACCCTGCTGATGAACGCCTTCGCCAACAGCAAGATCAAGAAGCTGCCGCCGCCGGTCCCCGGCACCCACGGCCCGCAGCTGGACCCGGGCGTCCCGCTGGGCCGCCGGCCGCACATGGCGATGCTGCTGCTGCCGGGCTCGCTGATCATCGCCCTGCTGCTGGTGGCCGCCGGGGTGTTCGACCAGAAGAGCCACGACAGCGACGTCGTCTTCCCCGCGCCGACCCAGACGTACACCATCCCGGCGCTGCCCAGCCCGACCTACACCATCCCGCCGTACACCCCGAAGCCGCTGCCCAGCATCACCATCACGCCGTACACGCCGAAGCCGCTCAACCCGGCCGACGACGCCAAGGTCGGCGACTGCCTGCGCAACGAGAACGGCGACAGCGGGGCCACCGAGGACTCCAACCCGAAGGTCTCGATCCTGCCCTGCACGGACGCCAAGGCCCAGTACAAGGTGATCTACAAGTACACGGCCACGTCCGACCACACGGTCTGCGACAAGCAGCCGAAGGCCAACGGCTGGTACACCAGCAAGCACCCCGCCCTCCCGGCGCTGGACTACGTCCTGTGCCTGCGGGCGGTCAACAGCTGAGGCTCCGTACGGGAAACGGGGGGTGGACCGGTGCCGGTCCACCCCCCGTTCGCGTGCGCGGGGCTCGGCCCTGCGACTGCTCAGCCCTGCGGCTGCTCCGCCCACCAGGCGCGCAGCGCGGCGACCGCCTCGTCCGGCTCCATCGGGCCGTGCTCCAGGCGCAGTTCGAGCATGTGCTTGTACGCCTTACCGACCATCGGCCCGGCCTTGATGCCGAGCAGCTCCATGATCTGGTTGCCGTCCAGCGCCGGGCGGACGGCGTCCAGCTCCTCCCGCGCCTTGAGCTCGCCGATCCGCTGCTCCAGACCGTCGTAGGTGCGGGAGAGCGCGGCCGCCTTCTTCCGGTTGCGGGTGGTGCAGTCCGAGCGGGTCAGCTTGTGCAGCCGCTCCAGCAGCGGGCCCGCGTCGGTGACGTAGCGGCGCACCGCGGAGTCCGTCCACTCGCCGCCGCCGTAGCCGTGGAAGCGCAGGTGGAGCTCGACCAGGCGCGAGACCTCCTCGGTGAGCTCCTTGGAGTACTTGAGCTCCCGCATCCGCTTGCGGGTCATCTTCGCGCCGACCACCTCGTGGTGGTGGAAGGAGACCCGGCCGTCCGACTCGAAGCGGCGGGTGCGCGGCTTGCCGATGTCGTGCAGCAGCGCGGCCAGGCGCAGGGTGAGGTCCGGGCCGTCCTGCTCCAGGGCGATGGCCTGCTCCAGGACGGTCAGCGAGTGCTCGTAGACGTCCTTGTGCCGGTGGTGCTCGTCGGCCTCCAGCCGCAGCGCGGGCAGCTCGGGCAGCACGAACCCGGCCAGGCCCGTGTCCACCAGCAGCCGCAGGCCCTTCACCGGGTGCTCGGCGAGCAGCAGCTTGTTCAGCTCGGCCTGGACGCGCTCGGCGGAGACGATGGTGATCCGCTCGGCCATCGCCGTCATCGCGGCGATCACCTCGGGCGCCGGGTCGAAGTCCAGCTGGGCGGCGAAGCGGGCGGCGCGCATCATCCGCAGCGGGTCGTCGGAGAAGGACTCCTCGGGGGTGGCGGGGGTGCGCAGCACCCGGGCCTCCAGGTCCTCCAGACCGTGGTGCGGGTCGACGAAGCCGCGGCCGGGGAGGTCGACGGCCATCGCGTTGACCGTGAAGTCCCGGCGGACGAGGTCCTCCTCGATGGAGTCGCCGTAGCTGACCTCGGGCTTGCGGGAGGTGCGGTCGTACGCCTCGGAGCGGTAGGTGGTGATCTCGATCAGGAAGGACCCGTCGGCGGTGTCCTTGCGGGCGCCGACCGTGCCGAAGGCGATGCCGACGTCCCAGATCGCGTCCGCCCAGCCCTTGACCAGCTTGAGGACCTGCTGCGGGCGGGCGTCGGTGGTGAAGTCCAGGTCGTTGCCGAGCCGGCCGAGCAGCGCGTCGCGCACCGAGCCGCCGACCAGTGCCAGCCGGTGACCGGCCTCCTGGAACCGGCGGGCGATCTCGTCGGCCACCGGCGACACCCGCAGCAGCTCTTGCAGACCCATCGTCTGGGCCTCGCTCAGCCCTGGGACGACCTGGACGGCGGTGCTGGAAGGGTCGGTGTGCGCGGTGGACTCATTGGCAGTGGACACGGCTCACAAGGGTACGTGCCCCGGCAGGTCAACCGCCCGCGCGTTTCGAGCGTCTCACCCCAGAGCCCGCAACACTGCACGCCGGGCTGCATCGTTACCATGCCGGTGGACGAGTCTCGGGCACCGGACAGGGGATGCGGTGTCACGCGTCGCCGCGGCCGGCGGAACCTCCCGGCGGCAGTGCGGCGGACAGCGTCGAGTGCATCACGTCGGGCGGGCCACGCCGGGCGGCCACCATCAGCAGCGAGCGATCGAGAACGGCGAGGGCGGAACGAGTGAGTGAGCCTGCACGGCACTCGGACCAGGGGGCACGACGACGGCCCGGACGGGCCGGACACCCGGCTCCGCGGCCGGGCCGGGGGCGGCGCGCGGCCCGGCGCCTCGCCGTCGCCCTCGCGGCGGCGCTGACCCTCCTGCCGACCGCCCCCGCGGTGGCCCTCACCACCGGAGGCGGCACCCGGCCCACGGAGGCCGGCGCGACCACCGCCGAGTACCCGGTCGTGACGACCATCGAGTCGGTGGCACCGCTGATGGCCTCCCCCGGCGGCAACGTCGCGATCACCGGGCACGTCACCAACACCGGGAAGTCGGCGCTCAAGGGGGCCCACGCGGCCGTCCGCAAGCCCGCCTCCGGCAAGCCGCTGCAGCGGCGCAGCGAGCTGGGCAACGTGGCCGGCCGGGGCCCCCTGCTCAACACGGACGGCATCGAGCTGGACAGCCCCCAGTACGCCCTGCCGGAGCTGGCCCCGGGCCAGAGCCAGGCGTACACGCTGAGCGTCGCGGTGAACGACCTCGGGCTCTCCGAGAGCGGGGTCTACGAGCTCGCGGTGAGCGTCACGGGCTCCACCGCCGACAGCTCGCGCGAGCGGCCGCTGGGCATCGCCCGCACCTTCCTGCCGTTCAACCCGGGCGGCGACGCCCAGCCGACCAAGGTCACCACCCTGTGGCCGCTGGTGCACGCGCCGGTGCTGGTCGCACAGACGTTCTCCGACAACGAGCAGGCCGTCCCGGTGCTGCGCAACGACGACCTGGCCGTCGAGTTCGCGCCCGGCGGGCGGCTGTACGAGCTGGTCGACACCGGCTCCAAGCTGCCGGGGCTGACCTGGGTCGTCGACCCGGACCTGCTGGACACCGCGTTCGCGATGACCAACAAGCAGTACCGGGTGCAGAAGCCCGGCGCCCCGGCCGGCAAGCCCGCCCGCGAGGACAACACCGTCGCCGGCACCGGGACGGCCGCCGCCACGGCCTGGCTGGAGAAGCTGCGCGCCGCCGTCGCCAAGTCCGGCAGCCAGGTGCTGTCGCTGCCGTACGCCGACCCGGACCTCGCCTCCATCGCGCACAACGGCGCCGACCTGCCCGGGATGGGCACCGCGCTGAACAAGGCCGCCACCGCCGGCCGGCTGACCGTCGAGGGCCGGCTCTCCGTGGACACCCGCTCCGACGTGGCCTGGCCGTACCAGGGCTACCTCGACCAGCAGATCGCCGGCATCTCCCAGCAGGCGGGCAACGGCCTGCTCCTGGTCAACGGCGCCAGCATGCCGGAGCCGGACGCCCTCACCTACACCCCGACGGCCGTCCGGCCGATCGGCACCGGGCAGAGCGCGGTGGTCGCCGACGAGACCGTCTCCGGCCTGATCCAGGGCGACCTGGGCAACCCGCAGACGCAGACCCTGACGACCCAGCGCCTCCTCGCCGAGACGTACGCGATCACCCACGAGCAGCCGCAGAACCAGCGGGGCCTGCTGATCATGCCGCCGCGCGAGCTGTCGGTCACCACGGCCAAGCTCCTGGCGAACGTCCTGCAGACGGCCGCCGACAAGTGGATCACCCCGGTCAAGCTGGACGTGCTGGCCCAGTCCGCGCCGGACCCGAAGGCCGGCACCGGCGTCCCGGCGCCGACCGACTACCCCGCCCAGGCCAGGGCCTCCGAGCTGTCCGCCGCCGACCTCAGCGCCACCGACGGCATCCAGCACGACCTGGACGTGCTGATGCGGGTGCTCACCCTGCCGCAGCGGGTGCGCGGCCCGTTCAGCGCGGCGATGGTCCGCTCGCTGTCCACCCAGTGGCGCGGCGAGGCCCCGACGGGCGTCGCCTACCGCGCGGGTGTCACCACCTACCTCAGCGACCTCCGCAAGGCGGTCAGGGTGCCCCAGAAGACCTCGGTCACGCTGGCCGGGAACACCGGCCAGCTCCAGGTCAGCGTCCGCAACGACCTCACCCAGACGGTCACCAACCTCAAACTGGTGCTCACCTCCACCCAGCCCAACCGGCTGAAGGTGGGCCTGCCGGAGGAACTGGTCCTCCCCGCCGCCCAGAGCGTCACCCTGCGGTACCAGGCCGAGGCGCAGAACAACGGCCCGGTCTACGTGTGGGCCCAGCTGTGGACCACCGGCCCGAACCCGCAGCCGTACGGCGAGGCCCAGCGGTTCACGGTCGAGGTCACCTCGGTGACCAACGGCGTGCTGTACGTCTTCGCGGGCGCCGGCGTCCTGCTGCTGCTGGCCGCGCTGCGCTTCGTCCGCCAGCGCAAGCGCCGCGCCGGGCAGCCGCACGAGGACGGCGACCAGCCGATCGACGACGCCCCGGCGGCGGACGGGGCCGAGGAGCGCTCCCCTGATGAGGACGCCCCGGAGAAGGACGCCCCCAAGAAGGACGGCACCGGAGGCTCTCCCGATCGGACACCGGACGACGACGGCGCCGATGGCCGGAATCGGACCTCCGGTGATGAGAAGGTTGGTCCTTGATACCGCCGACCACCCGCGATGCCGGGCCGGCCTCCCCCACGACAGCGAAGAGGTGACATGACCGGGCGCAGCGAGGAGCGGCCGCCGGGCCGCGCCGAGAGCCGGCCGGGCGCCGAGTCGCCGTCCGGCGACTGGTACGTGGCGGACACCTACGCACAGGACCCGTACGCGGCCGACGCGTACCAGGGCCCTCAGGACGGCCAGGACCCGTACGGCCTGCGGGCCGGGCACCCGGCCGCGCAGCAGCAGCCGCCCGCCGCGTACGACGTGCCACCGCAGCTGCCGCCGCAGGCGGGCGGCTACCCGACGCCGGTCCCGGCGGCCACGCCGTTCCCGGCCCCGGCGCCGTACTCCCCCCCCGTGCCGCCGCTGCAGCCCGGCTGGGACACCCCGGCGCAGCCGGTCCAGCCGGTCCAGCCGGTCCAGCCGCCTCAGCAGGCGCAGCCCGGTTGGCCGCAGGAGCAGCAGGCTCCGGCGGCCGGTGGCCAGTGGGCCGGGGCCCAGCAGCCCCAGCAGCAGTGGGAGCCGGGCCCGGCACACTCGGCCTGGGACTCCGAGACCACCGAGTACGTCGGGGTGGACGCGCTGTTCGGCGCCGCCCGTCCGGCGGAGGCCGTCGCCTCCCCGCCGCCGGTGCCCCAGCCCGCCCCCGCGCCCGTGGCCCCGCCCGTCGCTCCGGCCGCCCCCTACCCGCCGATGGGCGGCTACCCGGGGCAGCCGCAGTACGGCGGCCAGGACGGTCACGGTGGTCAGGACGGTCATGGAGGTCATGGCGGTCATGGAGGCCAGGGCGGCCAGGGCGGCCAGCGCCCCTTCGTGCCGCCGATCGAGTTCGACCCGCCGCTGTCCGAGGAGGAGGCCACCATGCAGGTGGCCGCCGTCGCGGTGCCCCCGGCCGTCGAACCGCTCGCCGACCTCGCCGAGGAGCACGCCCCCGAGGCCCCCGCCCCGGCCGCCCCCGCGCCGGGCGGCGGTGGCGGCGGCAAGGTCGCCTCGCTGCTGAACTCCAGCGCGATCATGGCGGCCGGCACCCTGGTCTCCCGCGGCACCGGCTTCGTCCGCACGATGGTCATCGCCGGCGCCATCGGCCTCGGGACCATGGGTGACTCGTACAACGCCGCGAACACCCTGCCCACCCTGCTGTACATCCTCATCGGCGGCGGCGCGCTCAACGCCGTCTTCGTGCCGCAGCTGGTGCGCAGCATGAAGAACGACGAGGACGGCGGCACCGCCTACGCCAGCCGGCTGCTCACCCTGGTGATGGTCGGGCTCGGTGGCGTGGTGTTCCTCGCCGTGCTCGGGGCTCCGCTGCTGGTGCAGATGATCGCCCACCCGATGATGGAGAACCCGACCCGGGCCGACACCACCGTGGCGCTGGCCCGGTACTGCCTGCCGACCATCTTCTTCATGGGCGTCCACGTGGTGATGGGCCAGGTCCTCAACGCCCGTGGCCGCTTCGGCGCGATGATGTGGACCCCGGTCCTCAACAACGTCGTGGTGATCTTCACCTTCGCCGCGTACATCTGGGTCTACGGCGGCTTCAACGGCACCAAGGTCGTCCCCGAGGACATCTCCCCCGAGGGCGTGCGGCTGCTCGGCCTCGGCACCCTGATCGGCCTCTCCGTCCAGGCGCTGGCGATGATCCCGTACCTGCGGGCGGCCGGCTTCCACTACCGGCCGCGCTTCGACTGGCGCGGCCACGGCCTGGGCAAGGCCGCCCGGCTGGCCAAGTGGACCTTCCTGTTCGTCCTCGCCAACCAGGCCGGTTTCCTGGTCATCACCCAGCTCGCCACCGCGGCCGGCAGCGCCGCCGAGCGCAGCGGACACGGCGGCGTCGGCCTCGCGGCCTTCTCCAACGCCCTGCTGATCTGGCAGCTCCCGCAGGCCGTCATCACCGTCTCGATCATGAGCGCGGTGCTCCCCCGGCTCTCCCGGGCGGCGGCCGACGAGGACGCCGGGGCGGTGCGCGACGACATCTCGTACGGGCTGCGCACCAGCGCGGTGGCGATCGTCCCGGGCGCCTTCCTGTTCCTGGCGCTGGGCCCGGCCATCAGCCGGTCGATCTACGGCGTCGGCGGCGGCGAGACCACCCTGGCCAACGCGACCAACGTCGGCCTGATGCTCTCCGCGTTCGCGCTCGGGCTGATCCCCTACTCGGCGCAGTACGTGATGCTGCGCGGCTTCTACGCCTACGAGGACACCCGGACGCCGTTCACCAACACCGTCTGGGTGGCGGTCTGTCAGGCCGCCTTCTCGGTGCTCTGCTGGTTCGTCCTGCCGGCCCAGTGGACGGTGACCGGCATGGCCTTCGGCTACGGCCTGGCCTACGCCGTCGGAGTGACGGTCGCCGTGCCGAAGCTCAAGCGGCGCATCGGCGGGCTGGACACCAAGCGCATCGGCAAGACCTACAGCCGCCTGGCCGTCGCCTGCGCGCCGGCCGCGGTGGTCGGTCTCGCCGTCAGCCTGGGCGCCCAGCAGGTGCTGGGCGGCTGGTGGGGCAGCGTGGCCTCGGTGGTCCTCGGCGGCGGTCTGCAGCTGCTGGTCTTCGCGTTCATCGCGAAGCGGCTGCGGATCGAGGAGCTGAACGCCATGCTGGGCATGGTCCGCGGCCGACTGGGCCGCTGATCCTCGTACCGACCGGCCGGACGAGCGGGCGCCCTGACCGGGCGTCAACGGGAGCCAGCGGCTCCTCCGCTCGTCCGGCCGCGCACCGTGCCGACCCGCCCCCGTACCCCGGGGACGGCGCCGATGGCGGCCCGGTGTCGAATCTGCACCACATCTCTCCACCCCCGCGCAACCGAGTGGACCCCTCAGCGGTCGTACCCGGTGGAGAAGAGTGGGCACAATTGTCCTGGAGCACCGGCGGCCAACCCCCCAGCGCTCCAGCGACTCTCTCAGGCCGGGGCGACACAAGGGGAGGCAGGACCACGGTGGCCGATGGCACCAAGGCGGTCGTCGACACGTCAGCAGCTGACGCGGCGGCGGACGTTTCCGAGGACGACGGGGACGGCCGGGGCGCCGTCTCCGGCGAGGAGACCTCCGAGATCACCGCGCCGCTCTCCGTCCGCGAGATCGCCGCCGAACTGGCCGCCGGCAACCCAGGGAAGAAGCCCGCCGCCACTCCGGCCGCCGGGCGCGCCGAACGCGTCCCCACCGACCCTCAGCCCACCGTCGACCCGCGCGACACCGCCACCCTGCCGCGCACCCTCCCGGCCCCGATACGGCACAGCGGCGACAAGATCGGCAACCGGTACCGGCTGGAGGAGTGCATCTCCCAGACCGAGACCTTCAGCAGCTGGCGCGCCGTCGACGAGAAGCTCCGCCGCGCCGTGGGCGTCCACCTGATGGCCTCCGGCCACCAGCGGGCCCGCAAGGTGCTGGCCGCCGCCAAGTCCGCCGCCCTGCTGGGCGACCCGCGCTTCGTCCAGGTGCTGGACGCGGTGCAGGAGGGCGAGCTGGTCTACGTCGTCCGGGAGTGGCTGCCGCACGCCTCCGACCTGGCCCGGCTGCTCGCCAACGGCCCGATGGAGCCGCACGAGGCGTACCAGATGGTCCGCCAGGTCACCGACGCCGTCGCGGCCGCGCACCGGCGCGGCCAGGCCCACCTGCGGCTCACCCCGCGCTGCGTCCTGCGCACCGACAGCGGCCAGTACCGGATCAACGGCATCGCCGTGGACGCCGCGCTGCGCGGGCTGCCCGCCGAGGACACCGAGGAGGACGCCGCCCGCGCCGACACCCGGGCGATCGGCACCCTGCTCTACGCCGCGCTCACCCACCGCTGGCCGTACCCCGAGGACCGCTACGACCTCAAGGGCCTGCCCAAGGACCTCCAGAACGCCGCGCCGGACCAGATCCGCGCCGGCGTCCACAAGGGCCTGTCCGAGCTCGCCGCGCGCGCCCTGTTCGACCACCCGCCGCACCACGGCGAGCCGATCACCACCCCGGAGGAGCTGGCCCGGGTGATCGCCCGGATGCCCCGCATCCGCCCGCCCGAGCCCGAGCTGCCCGCGTTCACGCCCCCGCCCCGGCACAACACCCACGCGCTGCCCACCGCGCCCAACCCCACCCGGGTCGCCGACCCCGCCGTCGCCCCGCTGCCCGCCACCTCCCGCCCCACCGCCGCCCGGCGCACCCGGCGGCGGCTGCGGCGGGCCGTCAAGGCCACGGCCTGGACGGTCGCGCTGGGCGCGATCGGCGTCGCCTCCTGGCAGTTCGTCGGCCACCTGCGCAACAACGGGCAGTCCCCGACCGCTCCGCAGCACACGGTCACCAGCGCCGCGCCGGCGCCGCAGAACACCACGCCCCACGCCCCGGTGCCGATCCCGATCAAGGAAGCCTTCTCGTACAACCCCCAGGGCGACTCCCCCGAGTCCGTCTACCTGCTCCCCAAGGTCTTCGACGGCGATCCGAACACCTCCTGGGTGACCAAGAGCTACGTCGACCCCTTCGGCCCCAAGCCGCTGCCCAAGGAAGGCACCGGCCTGCTGATCGACCTGGGCTCGGCCCAGTCCGTCAGCTCGGTGAACGTCCAGTTCGGCGGCTTCCACACGGCCGAGCTGCGGGTGCCCAACGCCCAGGCGGCCGCCAACCCCCAGAGTGCCCAGCCCTCGGCCTACACCCTGCTGGACAAGAAGACCGGCGACACGGTCGACTTCACGCTCAGCACCCCGACGAACACGCGCTACCTCTTGATCTGGCTGACCAGCCTGCCGAAGGATACGAGCGGGTACCGCGGACAGATCAACGAGATCAAGGTCGTCGGCTGACACCCGGAGACCGGACCGACAGACGAGGGGTGACAGTGGCGGACGACGACGCGACGCTGCTCGCCCGGCACGTCGCCGGCGACCCCGACGCCTTCGGGCAGCTGGTGAACCGCCACCGCGACCGGCTCTGGGCGGTCGCCCTGCGCACCCTGAGCGACCGCGAGGAGGCCGCCGACGCCCTCCAGGACGCCCTGGTCTCCGCCTTCCGGGCGGCACCCGGCTTCCAGGGCCGCTCGGCCGTCACGACCTGGCTGCACCGGATCGTCGTCAACGCCTGCCTGGACCGCGCCCGGCGCAGCGCCACCCGCCGCACCACCCCGCTGGGCGAGGACCCGCAGCGGCTGGACGCCCTCGTCGGTACCTCCGAGCCCGCAGACTCCCCGGTGGAGCGGGCGGAGGTCCAGCGCGAGGTGACGGCCGCGCTCGCCTCGCTCCCCGCCGAGCAGCGGGCGGCGCTGGTCCTGGTCGACATGCAGGGGTACCCCGTGGCCGAGGCCGCCGAGCTGCTGGGCGTCCCGGTCGGCACGGTGAAGAGCCGCTGTGCCCGCGGGCGGGCCCGGCTGCTGCCCCTGGTGCGGCACCTGCGGGAGCCCTCCGAGGGGTCCGCCGGTCCGGGCGGTCCCGGCGGTCCGGGCGGTCCGGGCGGTCCGGATGTTCCACGTGGAACGCAGCGTGGAACACCGCACGGAACACCGCCCCGGCCGGCCGCCCGGGGGAACCCGACCGGCCCCCGCACCGTCACAGGGACAGGCCAGAACACCGGCCGGACGATTCTGGAAGGAGACGCGAGCCCGCGATGAGCGCCCCCCTCTCCTCCCCCGGCCCCGCCGGGGCCCACCCCGACGTCGACGAGCTGGCCGACCTCTCCGAAGGGCTGGTCGAGCCCGCCGACGCCGCCGAGGCGCTTTGGCGGCACGTGGACGGCTGCGCCGAGTGCCGCGAGACCGTCGAGGCGCTCGCCGAGGTGCGGGACCTGCTCGGCGACGTCGAGACCCCGCCGATGCCCGCCGACGTCGCCGCCCGCCTGGACGCCGCGCTCGCCGAGGCGGCGGCCACGGCTGCCCCGGCTTCGCCCCCGGCCTCTGCTCCTGCTCCTGCCACAGCCCCTGCCACCGCCCCAGCCACAGCCGCCGTCACCGAGCCCGTCGCGGCCCCGCGTCCGCCCACCGCGCCGCCGGGCCGCCCCGCCGCGTCCACCACCGGCCCCGGCCGCTCCCGGAAGCCCTGGCGGCGGCGTCTCGGCCTGCTGGTCGGTACGGCCGCCGCGGTGGCCGCCGTCGGCCTGATCGGCTCCCTGACGCTGCGCGGCGAGGACGAGACGGGCAGCAGCACGGCCGGCGCACCGGTGAAGGCCGCCGCGACCCCCTCCGGGGCGGCCGCCCGGGCCGATCGGACGCCCGGCACCACCGCCTACCGCGATGACCAGCTCACCCTCCAGATCGGGCAGCTGCTGGCCCGCTCCGGCACCGCCTCCGTACAGCCGCCCGCCGAACCGGGCCTGCGCTCCCCCGCCGCGCAGCCCGGGGACGGCCGCCCCGAGCAGCCCGCCCTGGCCTCGCCCTCCGCCGCCCCCTCCGCCGACCCCTCCGCCGTTCCCTCCACCTGTCCGACGCTCGCCCCCGGGGTACCGCTGGCCACCGACCGGGGCACGTACGGGGGCGCCCCGGTCGAGGTGCTGGTCTACCCCTCCCCCGGGGACCGGTCGCAGGCCGAGGTCTACCTGCGCTCCCCCGGCTGCGGCCCTGTCCTGCTCCACCGGACGGTCCCCGTCCACTGAGGGTGCGGAACCGGACCGTTCCCGTGCGATCGACGACGGGAGCGGCGCGACGCTCCCGAAGTTCGGGCACCTGGTACTGATCCGCCTGGGAATGCGGGAGACTGGTCAGTCGTTGTCCCGGGCGGCGGAGCAGGACCGCCCTCCCCGCAGCAAACGCGGGTCGCGATGCGAACCAGGAGAAGCAGTGAGCGACGTCCGTAACGTGATCATCATCGGTTCCGGCCCGGCCGGGTACACGGCTGCGCTCTACACGGCCCGTGCCTCCCTCAAGCCGCTGGTGTTCGAGGGGGCCGTCACCGCGGGTGGCGCGCTGATGAACACCACCGAGGTCGAGAACTTCCCGGGCTTCCGGGACGGCATCATGGGCCCCGAGCTGATGGACAACATGCGGGCGCAGGCCGAGAAGTTCGGCGCCGAGCTCGTCCCGGACGACATCGTCTCCGTCGACCTCACCGGCGACGTGAAGACCGTCACCGACTCCGAGGGCAACGTCCACAAGGCCCGCGCGGTGATCGTCACCACCGGCTCGCAGCACCGCAAGCTCGGTCTGCCGAACGAGGACAAGCTCTCCGGCCGCGGCGTCTCGTGGTGCGCCACCTGCGACGGCTTCTTCTTCCGCGACCAGGACATCGCGGTGGTCGGCGGCGGCGACACGGCCCTGGAGGAGGCGACCTTCCTCTCGCGCTTCGCCCGCAGCGTCACGATCATCCACCGCCGGGACTCCCTGCGCGCCTCCAAGGCGATGCAGGAGCGCGCCTTCGCCGACCCGAAGATCCGCTTCGAGTGGAACAGCGCCGTCGAGGCCATCCACGGCGACCCGAAGCTGAGCGGCGTCACCCTGCGCGACACGACCACCGGCGAGACCCGCGAGCTGGACGTCACGGGCCTGTTCATCGCGATCGGCCACGACCCGCGCACCGAGCTCTTCAAGGGCCAGCTGGACCTCGACGACGAGGGCTACCTGAAGGTCGAGTCCCCCTCGACGCGCACCATCATCCCTGGCGTCTTCGCCGCGGGCGACGTCGTCGACCACACCTACCGCCAGGCGATCACCGCCGCCGGCACCGGCTGCTCCTCCGCGCTGGACGCCGAGCGCTACCTCGCCTCGCTGGACGACCTGGAGGCCAAGGCCGCCGCTGTGACGGTCTGACCTTCCTCCCCCACGGGGGTGTTCCACGTGGAACACCCCCGCCCCCGCCAGGCGGAAACACAACGACCCCCCGCGTTGTTCTCCTGGCAGCACCCCCTCCGCCCTCTACCCGAGGAGTTCCCGTGGCCGGCGCCACCATCACCGTCACCGACGCGACGTTCGCAGCCGAGGTCCTGGAGAGCGACAAGCCCGTACTGGTCGACTTCTGGGCCACCTGGTGCGGCCCGTGCCGCCAGGTCGCCCCGGTCCTGGAGGAGATCGCCAAGGAACACGGCGAGAACCTGACCATCGCCAAGCTCGACGTGGACGCGAACCAGCTGACCGCCGCCGAGTACAACGTCATCTCGATCCCGACCCTGATCCTGTACAAGGGCGGCCAGCCCGTGAAGCAGATCACCGGCGCCCGGCCGAAGGCCGCGCTGCTGCGCGAGCTGGACGGTCTCTACTAGGCCCGGCGCTCGTCGACGGAGACGGCGGCGGGGCTCCCCTTTCGAGGGGAGCCCCGCCGCTTCCGTCTCCCGGCGGCTCAGAACGGCCGCAGGGCCGGCTCCTTGCGGCCACCGCCGAGCAGCCGCTCCAGCGCCCCCTCCACGTCACCGCGCCAGGAGAGCGTGGAGCGCGCCTCCAGCCGCAGCCGTGGGTAGCGCGGATGCGGCCGGACGGTCTTGAAACCGACCGCCAGCAGGTGGTCCGCCGGCAGCACGCAGCTGATCGGCACCCGCCCGGCGAAGCCGAACGCCTCGATCGCCCGGACCCCTCGCCCGACGAGGTCCTTGGCCACGGTCTGCACCAGCACCCGGCCGAGCCCCTGCCCCTGATAGCCCGGCAGCACCCGGCTGATCATCAGCTGAACGGCGTCCGTCGAGACCGGGCTCGTCGGAAAGGACTGCGAGCGGGGCACGTACGCGGGCGGGGCGTACAGCACGAAGCCGGCGGGCTGGTCGTCCACGTAGACGATCCGGCCGCAGGAGCCCCACTCCAGCAGGACGGCGGAGATCCATCCCTCCTTCTCCGCCTCCGGCTTCCCCGACTCCACGGCCGCCCTCCCGCTGAC
This sequence comes from Kitasatospora sp. NPDC051170, assembly GCF_044455705.1. Lineage (NCBI taxonomy): Bacteria > Bacillati > Actinomycetota > Actinomycetes > Kitasatosporales > Streptomycetaceae > Kitasatospora > Kitasatospora sp. NPDC051170. Next base: position 16,482 of record NZ_JBITFA010000005.1, read on the forward strand.
CGGGTCCAGCTCCCAGAACACGCAGGAGCGGCAGGTCGTCGGCAGATCGGCGAGGTTGTCCAGCGTCAGCGGCGCGATCCGGCGTCCCATGCCCCGTACACCTCCTCCACTTCACAGTCGAGCCCCCCACGACGAGTACGGGCCCGTCAACGGCGATGGGTGCACCTTCCGCGTGAACGAGGTTCCACGTGGAACATGCACCCATCCGCCATGCCCGAGCGGCGGCCGGTCCCCGGCTCAGCCCTGCGACAGCCGCAGGCCGTCCTCCCCGGGGGCCATGCTGTCCAGAATGCGGTTCAGGTCCTCCACCGACCCGAACTCCAGTACCACCTTGCCCTTGCCCAGCTTGCCACCGCTCTGCGACACCTGGACCTTGACCCGGGTGTCGAAGCGGTCCGAGAGCCTGGTCGCCAGCTCGTTGAAGGCCGGGCTGATCCGCGTGCCGGCCTTCGGCGTCCGGGGCTTCTTCGGGGCGGGGTCGGCCTCCCCCTTCATCACCTGGACGATCTCCTCGGTCGTCCGCACCGAGATGCCCTCGGCGACGATCCGGGCCGCCAGCTTCTCCTGGTCCTCGGCGTAGAGCAGACCGCCGATCGCCTTGGCGTGACCGGCGGAGAGCAGCCCGGCGGCGATCCGGTTCTGGACCCTCGGGGGGAGCTTGAGCACCCGCAGGGTGTTGGTCACGTGCGCACGCGAGCGACCGACCCGGGCCGCCAGGTCGTTCTGGGTGCAGGAGAAGTCCTGCAGCAGCTGCTCGTAGGCGGCCGCCTCCTCCAGGACGTTGAGCTCCGCCCGGTGGAGGTTCTCCAGCAGGGCGTCCAGGAGGAGCTTGTCGTCCTCGGTGGCCCGGACGATCGCCGGGATCAGCGTCAGACCGGCTTCCCGGGAGGCGCGCCAGCGGCGCTCGCCCATGATCAGCTCGAACTGCTCCGGCCCGGTCTGGCGCACCACGACCGGCTGGAGCAGACCGACCTCCTTGATGGAGGCGATCAGCTCCTCCAGCTTCTCCTCGTCGAAGACCTCACGCGGCTGGCGCGGATTGGGCTTGATCGAGTCCAGCGGCAGCTCGGCGAAGAAGGCGCCGGCCACCGGCTCCGGCTGCTCGGTCTGGGGCTTCTCGAGGAGCCGCTTGCCCACGGCCGCCCTGGCCGCCACCGTCCCGCGCCCGCCCGGCAGCACCGGCACGGAGGCCGGCGACGTCGTGCCGGTCGCCGTCACCGAGGTCGGCGCGGACGGGGGGGCGGGCTGCGCCGCCCCGCCGTCGGCCGGGGCGGCGGGGCCGATCAACGCCTCGAGCCCTCGTCCCAGACCCACCCTGCGACCACCACTCACTGCTGACCCTCCGTCGTGCCGTGCCACTGGGGCCCCGTGCCCCGTACCGCTGTCGTGCTGGTGCCGTCCCGCTGCTGACCCACCAGCGAACCGTTCGGGCCCACCGCGCGCAGCGCGAGCTCACGGGCGGCCTCCAGGTAGGAGAGCGCCCCGGTCGAGCCCGGGTCGTAGGTGAGCACCGTCTGCCCGTAGCTGGGCGCCTCCGAGATGCGGACCGAGCGCGGGATCGCCGTGCTCAGCACCTCGGCCTGGAAGTGGGTCCGGACCTCCTCGGCGACCTGGGCGGCCAGCCTGGTCCGGGCGTCGTACATGGTGAGCAGGATGGTCGAGACCTGCAGCACCGGGTTGAGGTGCGCGCGTACCAGCTCGACGTTGCGCAGCAGCTGGCCGAGGCCCTCCAGCGCGTAGTACTCGCACTGGATCGGGATCAGCACCTCCTGGCCGGCGACCAGGGCGTTGACCGTCAGCAGGCCCAGCGAGGGCGGACAGTCGATCAGGATGTAGTCGAGCGGTTGCTCGTAGGCGGCGATGGCGCGCTGCAGCCGGCCCTCCCGGGCGACCATGGAGACCAGCTCGATCTCGGCGCCGGCCAGGTCGATGGTGGCGGGCACGCAGAACAGCCCCTCGACGTCCCGCACCGGCTGGACCACGTCGGCCAGGGGCTTGCCCTCGACGAGGACGTCGTAGATGGAGGGCACCTCGGCGTGGTGGTCGATGCCGAGGGCGGTGGAGGCGTTCCCCTGCGGGTCGAGGTCGACGACCAGGACGCGCAGTCCGTGCATCGCGAGCGAGGCGGCCATGTTGACGGTGGTGGTGGTCTTGCCCACCCCGCCCTTCTGGTTGGCGACCACCATCACCCGGGTGGTGGCCGGCCTGGGGAGCCCCTCCCCCGCTCGGCCGATCGCCTGGACCGCGGCCTGGGCAGCCCGTGCGATGGGCGTGTCGTCGATCTGGTCGACAATCTCCGAGTCCTGCATGGTGGTCAGTGTTTCACGTGGAACGGGAGCGGCAACAGTCGCAGCCCGGCCGCGGCTGAGGATTCCGGAGAGCAAGGAGCGACGTTTCACGTGGAACACCATGCCCGCTTTGCCGGAAATCTGACGTTGCGACACTCCGGTGGTCCGACGGCGACCCCGCCTTCACCTGAACGACGACGGGCGGACGCCCTCCCTCAGGAGGTCCGTCCGCCCGTCGGCCGTACGTGTCAGCGGCCGTGACGCCGCCCGCCCCGGCCGCGGTCACCCGCGGCCCGGGTTCCGGAGGTGCGCCCGGCCCGGGCGGCCTTGGCCCGCTTGGTCGCCGCCCTGACGCCGCCGGGGCTCTCCCCCGCCTTGACCTGGATCACCCGGGTCGAGGTCTCCAGGGTGCCCTCGCCGACCGAGATCACCGTCGACTCGACCGCGCCCAGCTTGGCCAGACCGGCCCGGGAGTCGGCCAGCTCCTGCTCCGCGCTGTCCCCCTTGAGCGCGAGCATCTGCCCGTACGGGCGCAGCAGCGGCATGCCCCAGCCCGCCAGCCGGTCCAGCGGAGCCACCGCGCGAGCCGTCACCACGTCCACCGCGAGCTTGCCGACCATCTCCTCGGCCCGGCCGCGCAGCACCGTGACGTTCTTCAGGCCGAGCTCCCGGACGACCTCCTCCAGGAAGGTGGTCCGGCGCAGCAGCGGCTCCAGCAGCGTCACCGAGACGTCCGGGCGGGCCAGCGCCACCGGGATGCCCGGCAGGCCCGCGCCGGAGCCGACGTCGCACAGGGTCGAGCCCTCGGGCAGCAGCTCGGCCAGCACGGCGCAGTTGAGCACGTGCCGGTCCCAGAGCCGGGGCACCTCGCGCGGCCCGATCAGCCCGCGCGACACCCCGGCGGTGGCCAGCAGCTCGGTGTAGCGGACGGCGGCGTCGAAACGGTCGCCGAACACCTCCCGGGCGGCGGCCGGCGCGTCGGCCAGGACGTCCACCTCCGGTGCCTGGTCGCCCGGCTCCTCGGCGGACGGATTCACGTCAGCCGCCCCCGGACGGCCGGCAGCCGCGTTGTCCGTGTCCATCTCGACCTCTCCGCTCCCCGGATCGTGTTCGACCCGCTCATTGCACTGTTTCACGTGAAACATCGCCGCCGGACGCCACGCCCCGCGGAAGGGACGACGACCCCGCCCGCACGAGGCGGACGGGGTCGCGTCCGGTGAAGCCCGTCCGGTCGCCCCGCGGCGACCGACCGTCGGCCTGCCGGCCGTCAGGCCGGCAGCACGACCACGAACCGCTGGGGCTCTTCGCCCTCGGACTCGCTGCGCAGACCGGCCGCCGCGACGGCGTCGTGCACGACCTTGCGCTCGAACGGCGTCATCGGCCGCAGCTTGACCTGCTCGCCCGTGGACTTCGCCTGCTCCGCGGCCTTGGCCCCGAGCACGGCCAGCTCGGTACGCTTGCGCGCCCGGAAGCCCGCGATGTCCAGCATGAGGCGGCTGCGCTCACCGGTCTCCCGGTGCACGGCCAAGCGGGTCAGCTCCTGGAGGGCCTCCAGCACCTCGCCGTCCTGGCCGACGAGACGCTGCAGCGTACGGTCGTTGCCGTCGCCGACGATGGACACCAGGGCGCGGTCGCCCTCGACGTCCATGTCGATGTCGCCGTCGAGGTCCGCGATGTCGAGCAGACCCTCCAGGTAGTCCGCCGCGATGTCGCCCTCCTGCTCCAGGCGGGCGACGAGGCCCTGGTCGGCGCTGGCGGCGGCCTCGGCCTCGGCCTCGACGGCGGAGGTGGTGCCTTCCGTCACTGATGGACTCCTTCGGAGTTGGGCCCGTCGGACGGGCCGGGAACGAAGCTCTTCGGGGCTGCCGGAACGAGCCGGGGCCGGGTGGGGAGGACTACTTCCTCTTCGGCCGCTGGCCGCCGCCGCGCTTGGGCTGCTGACGGGTGCCCTGCCTGGGTCCGCCGGGCTTGGCCGCGGCCTGCTTGGCCGCCGGCTTGCTGCCCGAGTCCGCCGGGACGGCGTCCTCCACGCTCTGCTCGGCCGGGGCGGCCTCGTCGGCCTCGGCCGTCTGCGCGATGACACCCTGCTGGCGCTGGGCCTTGCTCTGCCGACGCGGCTGCTGGCGGCTCGCCCGCACCGAGTCCTCGACCGCGGCGGCCGCAGAGGCCGCGGAGGCGGCCTCGGCGAGGGTCGACTTGCTCGGGGGCAGCATGCCCCAGAGCGCGCCCTTGATCTCCGTACCGTCCGCGCGGAGCCGGCCGGCCTTCTTCAGCCGCTCCTGGCGCTCCTGGAAGGCGTGGCTGCCCGGGGTCGGGTTGTTGTGGATGACGATCAGCTGCTGGCCCATGGTCCAGACGTTGGTGGTCAGCCAGTAGACCAGGACACCGACCGGGAAGTTGATGCCCATCACGGCGAACATGATCGGGAAGACGTACATCAGCATCTTCTGCTGCTGCATGAACGGCGTCTTCACCGTGAGGTCGACGTTCTTGGTCATCAGCTGGCGCTGGGTGATGAACTGCGACAGCGACATCAGGATGATCATCACCGCGGTGACGATCTGGACGTTCAGGTTGTCGGAGCCGACGAACTTGGCCGACAGCGGCGCACCGAAGATGTGCGCCTGCTTGGCGCTCTCCAGCAGGCCCTGGTCGATGACGCCGATCTTCTTGTCGTTGGCGACCGAGGCCAGCACGCCGTAGAGGGCGGTGAAGAACGGCGCCTGCACGAGGATGGGAAGGCAGCTGGAGAACGGGTTGGTACCCGCCTCCTTGTACAGCTTCATCATCTCTTCGGACTGGCGCTGCCGGTCGCTCTTGTAGCGCTCCTGGATGGCCTTCATCTTCGGCTGGATCGCCTGCATGGCCCGGGTCGCCTTGATCTGCTTCACGAAGAGCGGGATCAGGCAGATCCGGATGACGACCACCATCGAGGCGATGGACAGACCCCAGGCCCAGCCACCGTTCGGATCGAAGACGTGGCTGTACAGCGAGTGGAACTGGACGATGATCCAGGACACCGCCGTGTAGAGGGGACTCAGAAAACCGAAGGTCACCGGTCAGACTCCTTGGGCATCGGGCTTCGCCACCGGCTCCGGCTCGGCGGTCCCGCTCTTGGGGCTCAGCAGATCGCGCAGCCGGCGGTGCCACACCGGGTGCTTGCGCGGCGGTACATGGTCCACCCCGCCGGGCGTCCACGGATTGCAGCGCAGGATGCGCCACGCGGTCAGCCCGCCGCCCTTGATCGCCCCGTGCACCCTCACGGCCTCGTAGCCGTAGTGCGAACAGGACGGGTAGTAGCGGCAGACCGGACCGAGCAGTGGGCTGATCGTCCACTGGTAGACCCTGATCAGACCCATCAGCAGGTACTTCATCGCCCTGCTCCCGTCGGCGCCGCGGCGGTGGGCTCCGGCCTCAGCAACCGCTTGAGCGCCGCGTCCAGGTCCCGTTCGAGGTCCTGGTACGAGGCGGACGCGGCCGGGGGCAGCGCACGCACCACTATCAGGCTACCGGCGGGCAGCCGGGACAGGCGATCACGGACGAGATGGCGCAACCGGCGCTTGACCAGGTTGCGGATGACCGCCGGGCCGACGGCCTTGCTCACGACGAAACCCGCACGCGCCGAAGGAGTCCCCTCGGCGACGTGCGGGCGGATGTCGCTGGTCCGGTCGGCCTGCCCCTGCCGGGGATCGCCGTCTCTGGTGAGATGGACGACCAGTAGGGGCCGGCCGGCCCGGCGACCACGTTTGACCGCGGTCGCGAAGTCCTGGCGCCGCCGCAGCCGATTCTCGGAGGGCAGCACAACAGACCCTTGGCTTGTGGATCAGGCGGACAGGGCGGCGCGGCCCTTGCCACGGCGGGCGGCCAGGATGGCGCGGCCGGCACGGGTACGCATACGCAGCCGGAAGCCGTGGGTCTTCGCGCGACGACGGTTGTTCGGCTGGAAGGTGCGCTTGCTCACTCGGGGGCTCCTGAGGTGAATCGTAGGATGACGGGGGGTCGCTTGGCCGTCACCGTGCGTCCGCGTGATCTCCCCTGGGATTCGGAAATCGGCCCATCACCCCAGTTCGGCTGGGGTTCGGGGCAATCCGCGGCGCCCGTGCTGCGCGCCCCATGGAGCGGGTGGACCCGCGGACATGCGGCAGCGGCCATCGACAACTCGACCTGGTTACGGTACGCGGGACAGCGGCCGAGGGTCAAACCAGCCCGAGCGGCCCCGTTTACCCACAGCCTGTGGACAACGACTTGATCCGTCTCTGTTCGCTGACTACCGTTGCAGGACTTGTCTGGTTTGTTCATCGGAAAGCGTGCACCAGTGGCTGAGATCAACAGCGACCTCGTCCCGGTCTGGGCGAGGGTCGTCGAGCGGCTGGTCAACGACCCGGACATCGGGGAGATGGACAAGCAGTGGGTGCAGCGCACCCAGCCGATGTGGATGATGCACGACACCGCCCTGCTGGCGACCCCGAACGAGCGGGCCAAGCAGGTGCTGGAGGGCCGGCTGCTCCCGCAGCTGACCGAGGCGCTCAGTGACGAACTGAGCCGCCCGGTGCGCATCGCCGTCATGGTCGACGCCGACGCCCAGCCCACCACCCCCTCGCCCGCCCCGCAGGCCCCCGTCGAGCCGTACCCCGGCCCGGTGGCCGAGGAGGGCCACGGCCACCACGGCGGCCCCGGGGGCTACGGCGGCCAGGGCGGCTACCAGCAGCAGTACGAGCAGGACTACGAGCGCCCCCGCTACGACACCGGCGGATACGAGCAGCGCCCCGGCCCGTACGGCGGCGGCCGGCCCGCCCAGCCCTGGCCCGGCTACCAGGAGCAGCCCGCCCCGTACCAGGAGCCCCAGGGGCCGTACCAGGAACAGCAGGGGCAGTACCTCGAGCCCGAGGAGCCCTCCCGCCCGGCGGCCCGGCCCGTCCCGAGCCCGCCCTCGACCACCCAGGGCGACCTGTTCGGCGGCGCGTACGGCCCCGGCCCGAACGAGCACCCCCGCACCGGCGCCGGCCGCCGCTCCCCGGGCTCCCGCCCCACCGGCGGGCGCCCGGCCGAGAAGTCCCCCGCCGAACGCGCCCCGGAGCGCCCCGGCGTGCCCGGGGTGCCGGCCCCGCCCGGCGCTCCCCCGGCCGGCGGCTCGCGCAAGGACGAGCCGGCCGCGCGGCTGAACCCCAAGTACCTCTTCGACACCTTCGTCATCGGCGCCAGCAACCGCTTCGCGCACGCGGCGGCGGTGGCCGTCGCCGAGGCCCCGGCCAAGGCGTACAACCCGCTCTTCATCTACGGCGAGTCCGGGCTGGGCAAGACCCACCTGCTGCACGCCATCGGGCACTACTCGCGCAGCCTCTTCCCCGGCACCCGGGTGCGGTACGTGTCCTCGGAGGAGTTCACCAACGAGTTCATCAACTCCATCCGGGACGGCAAGGCGGACACCTTCCGCCGCCGCTACCGGGACATGGACATCCTGCTCGTGGACGACGTCCAGTTCCTCGCGAGCAAGGAGTCCACGCAGGAGGAGTTCTTCCACACCTTCAACACCCTCCACAACGCGAACAAGCAGATCGTGCTCTCCTCGGACCGGCCGCCCAAGCTGCTGACCACCCTGGAGGACCGGCTGCGCAACCGCTTCGAGTGGGGCCTGATCACCGACGTCACCCCGCCGGAGCTGGAGACCCGGATCGCGATCCTCCGCAAGAAGGCGATCCAGGAGCAACTCAACGCCCCCGCCGACGTGTTGGAGTTCATCGCCTCCCGGATCACCCGCAACATCCGGGAGTTGGAGGGCGCGCTGATCCGCGTCACCGCCTTCGCCAACCTCAACAGGGCCCCCGTGGACCTGGAGTTGGCGGGGATCGTCCTCAAGGACCTGATCCCCGGCGGGGACGAGGACGCGGGCCCGGAGATCACCGCGCAGGTCATCATGCAGCAGACCGCCGCGTACTTCGGGCTTGGCGTCGACGACCTGTGCGGATCCTCGCGCAGCCGCGTCCTGGTGACGGCGCGTCAGATCGCCATGTACCTCTGCCGGGAGCTCACCGACCTGTCGCTGCCGAAGATCGGCGCGCAGTTCGGCGGCCGCGACCACACCACGGTGATGCACGCGGACCGCAAGATCCGCTCGCTGATGGCGGAGCGGCGCTCGATCTACAACCAGGTCACCGAACTCACCAACCGCATCAAGAGCTAGTCTTCGGCCACCGCGTGGCCGAAAAGGGCGTCAGGAGCGATCCTGACGCCCTTTTCCCGTATCCGGAGGCCCTCCGAAGGTGTGCACGGCGAGCGGGCGGGGCAGGGATGTCCACGACGGACGCTGCGTCGATCCACAGCCCGCGCCGAACAACTGACCGGTGATTCGAAAACCCGGGGCGCGCACGGCGGTTGTCCACAGGATCGGGGCCTTCTCCACGATCCACAGGCCACAGGCCCGGAAGTTATCCAGAATTCGTCCACAGGCCCGGCGCCGCTACGCTCTTCCGCGCAGGTCAGGTGCCTGTGTACTTGTGCACAACGGTTATCCACAGGGTGTGGACAATTGACGGGCCGCCAATCGGCCATCCGGGTTATCCACCGGTTGTCCCCAGGCGGAGGGCGGTTATCCCCAGCTTGTCCACAGTGGCGTCCACAGTTCGACAACTTTGGGGCGGTGTTCATACCCCGGTGTGAAAGGCGTCACGCAAAGTTGACCGGCCCCCGTGGATAACCGGGTCCGGATCTGGGGACAGCGCTGGGGATAACCTGTGGATACCCGGCGTGCCCTGTGGGTAACGCTCGGTCGTCCACAGCGAGGCCTGTCCGTCCACAGGCGCCATCCACATGCGGTGTGGACAAAATTCAGGCCCTGACCTGCGAAAACGGGGTTATCCACGGTTTCCACAGGCCCTACTACTACCGCTACACAGATAGAGCGAGGACTTGCTTTCAAGGTGGGTGGGCCCGAAATCTGTGGACAACCGCTCCCCGACATCTGTTCGGCTCGCTTCCGCCCGTCTGCCCCGTCTGTCGGCGGAGTACGTCAGACTGTCCTCTGCGGACTGGAAGCGGAGTGGCATCGCTCGGTGGACAGCCCAGCCGACGATCAAGATCAGACGAACCAGACTGCGAGCGGGAGCGCTCGATCCAGGAGGCGGTTACCGGTGAAGTTCCGGGTGGAGCGTGACGTCCTCGCGGAGGCGGTGGCCTGGGCTGCTCGCAGCCTCCCGGCACGGCCGCCGGTGCCGGTGCTGGCCGGCCTGCTGCTGACGGCCCAGGACGGCAGCCTGGCCCTGTCCGGCTTCGACTACGAGGTCTCGGCCCGCGTCGAGCTGGAGGCGGACATCGAGGAGGCCGGCACCGTCCTGGTCTCCGGTCGCCTGCTGAACGACATCTCCCGCAACCTCCCCAACCGCCCGGTGGAGATCTCCACCGACGGCCAGCGCGTCAGCGTGGTCTGCGGCAGCTCCCGGTTCACACTCCCCACCCTTCCTGTGGACGAGTACCCGGCCCTGCCGCAGATGCCGACCGCCACCGGCGTGGTCTCCGGTGACGTCTTCGCCTCCGCCGTCAGCCAGGCCGCCGTGGCCGCCGGCCGTGACGACACCCTGCCGGTGCTCACCGGTGTGCGCGTGGAGATCGAGGGCGAGAAGATCACCCTGGCCGCCACCGACCGGTACCGCTTCGCCGTCCGCGAGCTCCTGTGGAAGCCCGAGCAGTCGGACATCTCCGCCGTCGCCCTGGTGCCCGCCAAGACGCTGCAGGACATCGCCAAGTCCCTGGGCAGCGGCGACAACGTCTCGATCGCCCTCTCCTCGGGCGGCGCGGGCGAGGGCCTGATCGGCTTCGAGGGCGCCGGCCGCCGCACCACCACCCGGCTGCTGGAGGGCGAGTTCCCCAAGTTCCGCAGCCTCTTCCCGACGGAGTTCAGCGCCGTCGCCGCGATCCAGACCCAGCCCTTCCTGGAGGCGCTGAAGCGCGTCTCGCTGGTCGCCGAGCGCAACACCCCGGTCCGCCTCAGCTTCGAGCAGGGCGTGCTGACGCTGGAGGCCGGCTCGGGCGACGACGCCCAGGCCACCGAGCGGATCGACGCCGACCTCGAGGGCGACGACATCTCGATCGCCTTCAACCCGGGCTACCTGGAGGAGGGCCTCAAGGCCATCGACTCCCCCTTCGCCCAGCTGAGCTTCACCACCCCGACCAAGCCCGCGCTGCTCAGCGGCAAGGTGGCGGTGGACTCCGAGGAGGACAAGGCGTACCAGTACCTGATCATGCCGGTCCGCCTCTCCGGCTGACCCCGGTCCGCGGCGCCGTCCACAGGCTGTGCACACTCGCTGTGCACAGCCTGTGGACGTCTCCCCCGGTCTCTCCGGGCTCTCCCCGGGCTCTCCCCGGGCTTCCCCGGCCGCTCCCGGGCCGCTCCCGCTCGGCCCGGCTGCGACCAGCCCGTCCCGGCCGGAAGCGTAGGCTCGGGGCGTGCGGCAACGGCGCCGCCGGCAGGCACGTCACCACAGGTAAGGACTTGGTCATGGAGCTCGGCCTCATCGGTCTCGGCAAGATGGGCGGCAACATGCGCGAGCGGATTCGCCGCGCCGGCCACACCGTCATCGGCTACGACCGCAACCCCGACGTCTCCGACGTCGAGAGCCTGCAGGAACTGGTCACCAAGCTCCAGGGCCCGCGCGTGATCTGGGTGATGGTCCCGGCCGGCGCCGCCACCCAGGCGACCGTGGACGAGCTCGCCGAGCTGCTCTCCCCCGGCGACGTGGTCGTCGACGGCGGCAACTCCCGCTGGACGGACGACATCAAGCACGCCGAGGCGCTGGCCGCCAAGGGCATCGGCTTCGTCGACTGCGGTGTCTCCGGCGGTGTCTGGGGCCTGGAGAACGGCTACGCCCTGATGTACGGCGGCGACGCCGAGCACGTCGCCCGGGTCAAGCCGGTCTTCGACGCGCTCAAGCCCGAGGGCGAGTTCGGCGACGTGCACGCCGGCAGCGTCGGCGCCGGCCACTTCGCCAAGATGGTCCACAACGGCATCGAGTACGCCATGATGCAGGCGTTCGCCGAGGGCTGGGAGCTGCTGGAGGCCGCCCCCGAGGTCACCGACGTGCGCGAGGTCTTCCGTAGCTGGCAGGAGGGCACCGTCATCCGCTCCTGGCTGCTGGACCTCGCCGTCCGCGCCCTGGACGAGGACGAGCACCTGGCCAAGCTGCGCGGCTGGGCCGCCGACTCCGGCGAGGGCCGCTGGACCGTCGAGGCCGCGATCGACCACGCCGTGCCGCTGCCGGCGATCACCGCCTCGCTGTTCGCCCGCTTCGCCTCCCGCCAGGACGACTCCCCGCAGATGAAGATGATCGCCGCGCTGCGCAACCAGTTCGGCGGCCACGCGGTCGAGTCGAAGTAACCCACCGGCCCTCATCCCCATCGGGCTTCGTCCACAGCCCTGTTGATAGAAGGCGAGCGCAGTCCACAGCCATGCACGTCGCGCATCTGTCGCTCGCCGACTTCCGGTCGTACGCCCGGGCCGAGGTTCCCCTCGACCCGGGCGTGACGGCCTTCGTCGGGCCCAACGGCCAGGGCAAGACCAACCTGGTCGAGGCCATCGGCTACGTCGCCACCCTCGGCAGCCACCGGGTGGCCACCGACGCCCCGCTGATCCGGCTGGGCGCCGAGCGGGGGGTGATCCGCACCTCGGTGGTGGACCGCGGCCGCTCCACCCTGATCGAACTGGAGCTCACCCCGGGCAAGGCCAACCGGGCCCGGATCAACCGCTCCGACAACGTCCGCCCGCGCGACGTGCTGGGCCTGCTGCGCACCGTCCTGTTCGCCCCCGAGGACCTCACCCTGGTCAAGGGCGACCCGGGGGAGCGCCGGCGCTTCCTGGACGAGCTGCTGACCGCCCGCGCCCCCCGGCTGGCGGGCGTGCGCCAGGACTACGAGCGGGTGCTCAAGCAGCGCAACGCCCTGCTCAAGACCGCCGCGATGGCCCGCCGGGCCGGCGGCGGCAAGGGCGCGGACCTGTCCACCCTGGAGGTCTGGGACGGTCATCTGGCCCGCGCCGGAGCCGAGTTGACGGCCTTCCGGATCCAGCTGGTGGCCGCCCTGCAGCCGCTGGTGACGACCGCCTACGCCCGGGTCGCCCCCGGCGGCGGGGAGACGCTGCTGGAGTACCGCAGCTCCTTCGAGGGCGAACTGCCCAGCAGCCGCGAGCAGGCCGAGGAGCAGCTGCTCCAGGCCCTGCAGAGCGTGCGCAAGCAGGAGGTCGAGCGGGGGATCACCCTGGTCGGCCCGCACCGCGACGAGCTGGTGCTCAAGCTCGGCCCGCTGCCGGCCAAGGGGTACGCCAGTCACGGCGAGTCCTGGTCGTTCGCGCTGGCGCTGCGGCTGGCCTCGTACGAGCTGCTGCGCGCGGACGGCGGCGAGCCGGTGCTGATCCTGGACGACGTGTTCGCCGAGCTGGACGCCGCCCGCCGGGACCGGCTGGCCGAGTTGGTCGCGGACGGCGAGCAGGTGCTGGTCACCGCCGCCGTCGCCGAGGACGTGCCGAAGGCGCTGGCCGGCGCCCGCTTCGCCGTCGCGGACGGCGAGGTCCGCCGGGTCGACGCCTGAGCGGCCGGCGCACATTCCCCCGCACGCCCGTCGCAGCACACAGCACAGCACAGCACTACGCAGCACGACACCGCACCGGGCCCACCGCCCGTACGGGAGCGTGCGCCCTCCCGTACGCTGGATCGCTCAGCGTTGTCCACAGGCTGGGGAAAGGAGATCGCCGTGAGCGAGCCGGCGGAGACTTCCCCAGGGGCCGGGCTGACCGGTGCCGACCTCGCCCGCTCCGCCCTGCGGGCGGCCCGGGCCCAGGCGAAGCAGCGTGGTGAGCAGGTCCAGCAGAAGCGCGAGGCGAAGCGCCACGGCCTGCGCAGCGGTGCCCGCTCGGACGGCCGCGACCCCGTCCCGCTGGGGGCGGCGCTGAACCGGCTGCTGACCGAGCGGGGCTGGGAGTCCTCGGCCGCGGTCGGCGGGGTGATGGGCCGCTGGCCGCAGATCGTCGGCCCCGACATCGCCGCGCACTGCCACCCCTCCTCCTACGACGACGCCGAGGCCGTCCTCACCGTGCAGTGCGACTCCACCGCGTGGGCCACTCAACTGCGCTGGCTGGCCCGGCAGTTGGTGGCCCGTCTGAACCACGAGCTGGGCCACGGCACCGTCAGGACCATCAAGGTGCTCGGCCCGGCCGCGCCCGTACGCGGCTACGGCCGGCTGCGCGCTCCGGGGAGCAAGGGGCCGGGCGACACCTGGGGCTGACCGGGGCCGGCCCGCGGTCCGGTGGCGACCCCAGCCGGATGGAGATCTTCCGGAACCCCTGACAGCCCTTTCAAGCGCTCTGGGCCCCCCGGTCGAGTATCGGGACTCGTCCCGAGGGGATTCAGGGCGGCGTATCTGCCTTCAAGGGCTGCCAAACGCCCATCTCTGTCAGTCCTACCGGTAGACTGAAGAGCAAACACTGTTGCCAGTGGCAACCGAGTCGAAACGCCGTGGTCGCACGCTCGCCCGCAGGGGTGGGTATGCGGCCCGTGCTGTGCCAGAGAGGGCGCTTCGTGGCCGATTCCGGCAACCCCAGCCAGACCCCAGACCAGACCGACCAGGGCGAGAAGTCCTACAACGCCAGCAACATCCAGGTGCTGGAGGGCCTCGACGCCGTCCGCAAGCGTCCCGGCATGTACATCGGCTCGACCGGTGAGCGTGGCCTGCACCACCTGGTGCAGGAGGTCGTGGACAACTCCGTCGACGAGGCCATGGCCGGGCACGCGGACACCATCGACGTCACGATCCTGCCCGACGGCGGCGTGCGGGTGACCGACAACGGCCGCGGCATCCCGGTCGGCATCGTCCCCGGGCAGGAGAAGCCGGCCGTCGAGGTCGTGCTCACCGTGCTGCACGCGGGCGGCAAGTTCGGCGGCGGCGGGTACGCGGTCTCCGGCGGTCTGCACGGCGTCGGCGTCTCGGTCGTGAACGCGCTCTCCACCCGGCTCGCGGTGGAGATCCACACCGAGGGCCACATCTGGACCCAGGAGTACAAGATGGGCGCGCCGACCGCCGCCCTGGTCAAGGGCGCCGAGACGGACCGCACCGGCACCACGGTGACCTTCTGGGCCGACGGCGACATCTTCGAGACCACCGTCTACTCCTTCGAGACGCTCTCCCGGCGCTTCCAGGAGATGGCCTTCCTCAACAAGGGCCTGTCGATCTCGCTGACCGACGAGCGCCCCGAGCACGTGGACGAGGAGGGCAAGCCGCTCTCCGTCACGTACAAGTACGACGGCGGCATCGCCGACTTCGTCGCCCACCTCAACTCCCGCAAGGGCGACGTGATCCACCCCTCGGTCATCGACTTCGAGGCGGAGGACAAGGACAAGGCGATCTCGGTGGAGATCGCGATGCAGTGGAACTCCTCATACACCGAGGGGGTCTACAGCTTCGCCAACACCATCCACACCCACGGCGGCGGCACCCACGAGGAGGGCTTCCGCGCGGCCCTGACCGGTCTGGTCAACCGCTACGCGCGCGACAAGAAGCTGCTCCGCGAGAAGGACGACAACCTCTCCGGCGAGGACATCCGCGAGGGCCTGACCGCGATCATCTCGGTCAAGCTCGGCGAGCCGCAGTTCGAGGGCCAGACCAAGGACAAGCTGGGCAACACCGAGGCCAAGACCTTCGTCCAGAAGGTCGTCCACGAGCAGCTCAACGACTGGCTGGACCGCAACCCCAACGAGGCCGCGGACATCATCCGCAAGTCCATCCAGGCCGCCACCGCGCGCGTCGCCGCCCGCAAGGCCCGCGACCTGACGCGCCGCAAGGGCCTGCTGGAGTCCGCCTCGCTGCCGGGCAAGCTCTCCGACTGCCAGTCCAAGGACCCCTCCGAGTGCGAGATCTTCATCGTCGAGGGTGACTCCGCGGGCGGCTCGGCCAAGCAGGGCCGCGACCCGCGCACCCAGGCCATCCTGCCGATCCGCGGCAAGATCCTGAACGTCGAGAAGGCCCGGATCGACAGGGTGCTGCAGAACACCGAGGTCCAGGCGCTGATCTCGGCCTTCGGCTGCGGCATCCAGGAGGACTACGACGAGTCCAAGCTGCGCTACCACAAGATCGTCCTGATGGCCGACGCCGACGTCGACGGACAGCACATCCGCACCCTGCTGCTGACCCTGCTGTTCCGCTTCATGCGGCCGCTGGTCGAGTCGGGGTACGTCTACCTCGCCATGCCCCCGCTGTACAAGATCAAGTGGGGCAAGGACGACTTCGAGTACGCCTACTCCGACCGCGAGCGCGACGCCATCATCGCCGCCGGTGTCGAGGCCGGCCGCCGACTGCCCAAGGACGACGCGATCCAGCGCTTCAAGGGTCTCGGCGAGATGAACGCCGAGGAGCTCCGGGTCACCACCATGGACGCCGAGCACCGGCTGCTGCTCCAGGTCACCCTGGAGGACGCCGCCCGCGCCGACGAGCTGTTCTCCGTGCTGATGGGCGAGGACGTCGAGGCCCGCCGCTCCTTCATCCAGCGCAACGCCAAGGACGTCCGCTTCCTGGACGTGTGACGCCTGCGAACCAGGCCCCGCACGTACCAGTCCGCGTGAAAGGAAACTGACCACCAGTGGTCGACGACAACCGTCCCGAAGGCGAACAGCCCGAGACCCCCGACGCCGCCGAGGGCACCGCCCTGGCGACCCAGCGGATCGAGCCGGTCGAGCTCGAGACCGAGATGCAGCGCTCGTACCTCGACTACGCGATGAGCGTGATCGTCAGCCGGGCGCTCCCCGAGGTCCGCGACGGCCTCAAGCCGGTGCACCGCCGCGTGCTCTACGCGATGTACGACGGCGGATACCGGCCCGAGAAGGGCTACTACAAGTGCGCCCGCGTCGTCGGCGACGTCATGGGCAACTACCACCCGCACGGTGACACCTCGATCTACGACACCGTGGTCCGCCTGGCCCAGCCGTGGTCGCTGCGGATGCCGCTGGTGGACGGCAACGGCAACTTCGGCTCCCCGGGCAACGACCCGGCCGCGGCCATGCGCTACACCGAGTGCAAGCTGATGCCGCTGGCCATGGAGATGATGCGCGACATCGACGAGGAGACCGTCGACTTCGCGCCCAACTACGACGGCCGCTCGCAGGAGCCGACCGTCCTCCCGGCCCGCATCCCCAACCTGCTGGTCAACGGTGCCACCGGCATCGCGGTCGGCATGGCCACCAACATCCCGCCGCACAACCTGCGCGAGGTGGCGTCCGGAGCGCTCTGGTACCTGGAGAACCCGGAGGCCTCCGCCGAGGAGCTGCTGGAGGCCCTGATCGAGCGGATCAAGGGCCCCGACTTCCCCACCGGCGCGCTGATCGTCGGCCGCCGCGGCATCGACGACTACTACCGCACCGGCCGCGGCTCGGTCACCATGCGCGCCGTCGTCGAGGTCGAGGAGATCCAGGGCCGGCAGTGCCTGGTGATCACCGAGCTGCCGTACCAGGTCAACCCGGACAACCTCGCGCTGAAGATCGCCGACCTGGTCAAGGACGGCAAGATCGCCGGCATCGCCGACGTCCGGGACGAGTCCTCCTCCCGCACCGGCACCCGCCTGGTGGTCGTGCTCAAGCGCGACGCGGTCGCCAAGGTCGTGCTCAACAACCTGTACAAGCACACCGAGCTGCAGACCAACTTCGGTGCCAACATGCTGGCCCTGGTCGACGGCGTGCCGCGCACCCTGTCGCTGGACTCCTTCATCCGGCACTGGGTCAACCACCAGGTCGAGGTCATCGTCCGGCGCACCACCTTCCGGCTGCGCAAGGCCGAGGAGCGCGCCCACATCCTGCGCGCCCTGCTCAAGGCCCTGGACCTGATCGACGAGGTCATCGCGCTGATCCGGGCCTCGGCCAGCGCCGACGCCGCCCGCACCGGCCTGATGGGCCTGCTCGACATCGACGAGCTCCAGGCCAACGCGATCCTGGAGATGCAGCTGCGCCGCCTGGCCGCCCTGGAGCGCCAGCGGATCATGGACGAGCACGACGAGCTGCAGCGCAAGATCGACGAGTACAACGCGATCCTCGCCTCGCCGACCCGTCAGCGGGAGATCATCTCCGAGGAGCTCGCCGCGATCGTCGAGAAGTACGGCGACGAGCGCCGCTCGACCCTCATCCCCTCGGACGGCGACCTCTCCATCGAGGACCTCATCGCCGAGGAAGACATCGTCGTCACGATCACCCGTGGCGGCTACGTCAAGCGGACCCGCTCCGACCTGTACCGCTCGCAGAAGCGCGGCGGCAAGGGCGTGCGCGGCGCCCAGCTCAAGCAGGACGACATCGTCGACCACTTCTTCGTGACGACGACCCACAACTGGATCCTGTTCTTCACCAACAAGGGCCGGGTCTACCGCGCCAAGGGCTACGAGCTGCCGGACGCCGGCCGCGACGCCCGCGGCCAGCACGTGGCCAACCTCCTGGCCTTCCAGCCGGAGGAGCACATCACCCAGGTGATGGCCGTGCGCACCTACGAGGACAAGCCGTACCTGGTCCTCGCCACCCGGGCCGGTCTGGTGAAGAAGTCCGCGCTCAAGGACTACGACTCCCCGCGCTCCGGCGGCCTGATCGCGATCAACCTGCGCCAGGACGAGGAGGGCCGGGACGACGAGCTGATCGGCGCCGAGCTGGTCTCCTCCGAGGACGATCTGCTGCTGGTCTCCAAGAAGGCCCAGTCGATCCGCTTCACCGCGACCGACGACGCGCTGCGCCCGACCGGCCGCGCCACCTCCGGCGTCAAGGGCATGGCCTTCCGCGAGGAGGACGAACTGCTCTCGATGAACGTCGTCCGTCCGGGTACGTACGTCTTCACCGCCACGGACGGCGGCTACGCCAAGCGGACCGCGGTGGACGAGTACCGTGTCCAGGGGCGCGGCGGCTACGGCACCAAGGCGGCGAAGATCGTCGAGGGCCGGGGCTCGCTGGTCGGCGCGCTCGTGGTCGACGACAGCGACGAGATCATGGCGATCACCCTCTCGGGTGGGGTGATCCGCACGAGGGTTTCCGAGGTTCGTGAAACCGGACGTGACACCATGGGCGTCCAACTGATCAACCTCGGAAAGCGCGATGCGGTCGTCGGTATGGCCCGCAACGCCGAGGCCGAGGACGAGGAGACGGCGGAGGACGAGGGTTCGGACATCGAATCCACCGAGTCCACCGAGACGGCCGAGGGTACGGGTACGACGGTCGGCGGCGACGCCGAGGTCTGAGCCGGACCTCGAACCGGTGGCGCCGCGTCGGGGAACACCCGACGCGGCGGCGCCGGTTCGCCGACCAGTTCCGGGCAATTCCGCCGGGTGCTGGATGACGAGTGACGGATCAGGGCACCGCCCTGGTGGGAAGTGCGGGAGGACCAGGTGAGTGGAGCCACGGGAGCTGCGGGAGGACCCTCCGGCGGCCGTCCGGGCACGCAGGGCGGGGGTTACGGCGCACCGCAGCCGCCGGCCGAGCACTCGGCCGCGTCCACCTCGCTGATGCCACCGGTCGGCGGGGCGGGCCAGACGTACGGCGGGCAGACGCCCCCGCCGCCGCCGAGCAGCCCGGCCCCCGGAGGGGGCGGCTTCTCGCAGCCGACGACGTACACCAAGGGCCAGCCGACCCCGGCCCGGGGCACCCGGACCTCGGGGAACACCCCGGCCGGCGGCACCCCCGTCCCCGGGGCCGCGCGTAGGCCCTCCGCCGCCCCGGCTCCGGCCGCGGTCGCGGGCGGTCTCGGCCGCACGCGCAAGGCCCGGCTGCGGGTGACCAAGATCGACCCGTGGTCGGTCATGAAGGTCAGCTTCCTGCTCGCCGTGGCGGTCGGGATCATCATCATCGTGGCCTCGGCCGTGCTGTGGATGACCCTGGACTCGCTCGGCGTCTTCGACTCGCTGACCAAGACCATGAAGGACGTCACCGGCGGCGGCGCGGAGAACGCCGGCAACCAGCTGAACCTGATGGACTACATCGGCTTCGGCAAGGTCATGATGTTCACCACCCTGATCGCCGTGGTCGACGTCGTCCTGCTGACGGCGCTGTCCACCCTCTCGGCGTTCATCTACAACGCCGCGGCCGGCTTCACCGGCGGCGTCGAGCTGACCCTCGCCGAGGAGGAGTGACCCCGGCCGGAAACTGACCACGGGTCAACCGGCCGTCCTCGAACGGAATGTGCGGGCCCCGCAGGCTGTTGCAGCCTGCGGGGCCCGTCGGCATTTCGGGTGACAGCCGGCCGCCCGCGGCGTGCCGCCCGGAAGCGGGCCGGCCGCGGTGGGCTTAGCTGGACGCCGCCTCCTGGGACTGCCGCAGGCCGCCCCCGGTCCGCTCGACCGGGTCGGGTGAGGTTCCGCAGAACGGCTGGACGGAGGCGCGCGGTGGCGAAGCTCGCAGGTCAACTGGTGGAGGCGCTGGAGGGGCTGCTGGGAGTCCCCGTACCGCTGCGGGTGCAGGCGTGGGACGGCAGCGTGGCCGGGCCGCCCGGGGCCCCCACGGTGGCCCTGCGCAACCGGAAGGCGCTGCGCCGCCTGCTCTGGCAGCCGGGCGAGTTGGGCCTGGCCCGGGCCTACGTCGCGGGGGACCTCGACGTCGCCCCCGGCAGCGACCTGTACGAGGTGCTCTCCGTCGTCGGCCGCTTCTCCGAGCGTCCCGAGATCCGCACCCTGCACCTCGGCCCGCGCCGGCTGCTCGGCCCCGAGGCCCGCAGGGCCCTCGGCGTCGCCCTGCGGGCCGGGGCGCTCGGCCCCGAGCCCGCCCTGCCGCCGGAGGAGGTCGGCCACGCCCGCGGCCGGCTGCACAGCCGCGGCCGCGACCGCGCGGCCATCAGCCACCACTACGACGTCGGCAACGACTTCTACGGCCTCGTGCTGGGCTCCTCGATGGTCTACTCGTGCGCGTACTGGACGCCGGAGGCCAAGAGCCTGGAGGACGCCCAGGAGGCCAAGCTCGACCTCATCTGCCGCAAGCTCGGCCTGCGGCCCGGGATGCGCCTGCTGGACGTGGGCTGCGGCTGGGGCTCGCTGCTGCTGCACGCGGCGCGGCACTACGGCGTCACCGCGGTGGGCGTCTCGATCTCCACCGAGCAGGTCGCGCTGGCCCGCCGCCGGATCGAGGAGGCGGGCCTGTCCGACCGGGTCGAGATCCGGCTGCAGGACTACCGGGAGATCGCCGACGGCCCGTTCGACGCGATCTCCAGCGTGGGCATGGCCGAGCACGTCGGCTCCGAGCAGTACCGGGTCTACGCCGAGGGCCTCCACGCGCTGCTGGCGCCCGGCGGCCGGCTGCTCAACCACCAGATCGCCCGCCGCCCCGACCACCCCGGCGAGCCCTACCGCAGCAGCCCCTTCATCGACCGCTTCGTCTTCCCGGACGGCGAGCTCTCCCCGGTCGGCTCCACGGTGGCCGTGCTGGAGGAGGCCGGCTTCGAGGTGCGCGACGTCGAGTCGCTGCGCGAGCACTACGGGCTGACCCTGCGCGAGTGGGTGGCCAACCTGGAGGCGCACTGGACGGAGGCCGTCGGCCTGGTCGGCCGGGGCCGGGCCCGGGTCTGGCGGCTGTACATGGCGGCCTCCGCGCTCGCCTTCGAGCAGAACCGGATCGGGGTCAACCAGATCCTCGCCGTCCGCAGCACCGAGGAGGGCGTGGCGGGCCTGCCGCAGACCCGGGAGGAGTGGCTGCGGCGGCCGAGCCGCAGGCCGGGGGGAGTGCCCGCCGATACGGATTTGGGGGATCGGCCGTCGGTCCGCTAATCTTTCAGTGCGGCAAGGGCCTATAGCTCAGACGGTTAGAGCGCTTCCCTGATAAGGAAGAGGCCACAGGTTCAAGTCCTGTTAGGCCCACCACCGCGAAGGGCCCGGAGCATCGCTCCGGGCCCTTCGGCGTTGCCGCGCTTCCGCCGCGCCACCGGGTGGAGGTGAATGCAGGGCGGATGTTCCGGTAATCTCTTGCCTCGCGACGAGGGCCTATAGCTCAGACGGTTAGAGCGCTTCCCTGATAAGGAAGAGGCCACAGGTTCAAGTCCTGTTAGGCCCACCGCATCCGAGGGGCCCGGAGCGATCCACAGTGATCCGTTCCGGGCCCCTCGGCGTTCCCCCCGGACGCCCGTCCGGCTGCCCGTCCGGGCGTCCGCGCGGGCCCGGGAGGATGTGGGCCGTCAATCCTCCGGCCGGGCCCGAGGGTTGGCCGTACGGCGGCTGGTCACGATTGGGACACCGGTGTGTATCATCGGCCGCAGGGCGGTCTGGCACCCGGCAGCCCGGTTCGCGCTCGAAACACATCTGGACTCGTCGGCCCGGTCATTCCGGCCGGAGCACCGGCTCTTGAGTCCGCCAACGCAAGAAGGACGAGGTCCCGCGGTGAAGAAGCTCCTCCTGGTCGCCCTGGTCGCCCTCGGCGGCTTCTTTGTCTACCGTCAGGTCCAGGCGGACCGCGCCGAGCAGGACCTGTGGACCGAGGCCACCGACCCGGTTCCGGCCGGCCGCTGAGCCCCCGGGCGATCTGACGATCGACGATCTTCGGAGGCGCCGTCCGCGCCTCCCGGACCGGCCGGTCCGGTCATACGACCTGACCGGCCGGTTCCTCTCCAGGGAAACGGCGCCGAGAACGGCGCCGGAACCCGGTACGCTAGTGCCCGTCGGCACGCGCGGTGCCGTCGAGGGGCATTAGCTCAGTTGGTAGAGCGCTGCCTTTGCAAGGCAGATGTCAGGAGTTCGAGTCTCCTATGCTCCACAGTGCGCCAAGGGCGGCTGACCTGCGATGACAGGTCAGCCGCCCTTCGCATGTCCGGGCCGGTCACCGGGGCTGCGGCCGGTCCCCGTCGTCCGTGCCGGGGTCCGTGCCGGAGTCCGTGCCGTCGCCCGTCCCGGCGTCCGCGGAGCGCTCGGGAGCGGTGCCGGCGGTGGGGGAGCCGTTCAGCGGGGCGGTGGCGGCGTGGGCGCCGGCCGGGTGGGGCGACTGCTCCTGCGGCGGCTCGACCAGCCACTCCGGGTTGCTGTGCCGCCGCCACCACTGCCAGGCCACCAGGCCCCCGCCGACCGCCAGCACGCCCGCCACGGCGAGGCCCGTGGTCCAGCCGCGGCAGCGGCGCTCCCGGCGGGCGTTGCGGGCGGCGAGGCCGCTGATCTCGGCGGAGCTGACGTGGCCCTGGAGGGCGGTCAGCGCGGCGGCGCCCCGGCTCTGGGCCTCCTGGGCGACGGGAGTGACCGCGGCGCGGGCCTCCTCGACCGCCTGGAGGACCCTGGGGGCCACGGTGGAGCGCGCCTGGTCGGCTGCGCGTCCGGCGGACACCCGGGCCGCCAGGGCGGCCTCCTGGGCCCGGTGGAGGGCCTTGAGGGCGTTCTGCTGGGCCTCCGGTGGCAGCGAGGCGAAAGCCTGGCCGACCTGTGGGGCGAGGTGCCGGCCGTACTGGACGCGGAGGGCGTGGGCGGCCTGGCCGGCCTTGGGGCCGAGGGCGTCCAGGGCGGGGCCGAGGCGCTGCCGGGCGCCGTCCGCGAAGTGGGCGGCGGTGTCCATGGTCCTGGTGGCGGTCTCGCGGGCCGTGTCCGTCAGGGTCACGAGTTCTCTCCTCCTCGGTGGCGTCCTCAATGCACTTATCCACCTGAATGCTGATCATGCATCCGTGTTCGTCCGGCGGCATGCCGGAGTGGGCCGTACGCGAGCCGCGGAGACGTCCGGAAGCGCCGCGGGCGCCGCAGTAGGCTGGCTGCCTCCGTACGGAAGGGGAACGGCCGATGAGCCCGGAGGACCGACCGGCGGGGAGCGGGCCGCAGGCCGCGCTGCCCGGCTGCTACCGGCACCCGGGGACGGAGACCGGGGTGTCCTGCACCCGCTGCGAGCGCCCGATCTGCCCGCAGTGCATGGTGACCGCCTCGGTGGGCTTCCAGTGCCCCGAGTGCGTCGGCCGGGGCCACACCGGGGCGCGGCGGGCGACCACCCGGTTCGGCGGCGTGCCGGTCGCGGACGGCGCCCTCGTCACCCGGCTCCTGATCCTGGCCAACCTGCTGGTCTGGGTGCTGGCCGCCTACGTGTTCACGCCGCAGCTGGACCGGGTCTGGTCGCTGTACAGCGTCGGGCTGCACCGCAACGGCCCGGAGGGCGTCGCGGAGGGGCCGGACCAGTGGTACCGGCTGCTGACCGCCACCTTCCTGCACGTGGAGTGGTGGCACATCGGCACCAACATGCTGGCCCTGCTGGTGCTCGGCCCCGCGCTGGAGGAGGCGCTCGGCCGGCTGCGCTTCCTCGGGCTCTACCTGCTGGCGGGCCTGGGCGGCAGCACCCTGGGCTTCCTGATCGACGGCGACTGGCTGAACTCGCGGGGGGCCTCCGGCGCGATCTTCGGCCTGATCGGCGCCACGGTGGTGCTGCAGCTGCGGACGAAGGGCCCGCTCGGCCCGGTGCTGGCGCTGCTGGTCTTCAACGCGATCGTCACCTACTCGCGCCGGGACGCGATCGACTGGCGGGCCCACCTCGGCGGTCTGCTGCTGGGCGCCCTGGTGGCCGTCGGCCTGATGTACGCCCCGCGCGAGCGCCGGGGCCTGGTGCAGGGGCTGACGGTGGTGGCCGCGCTGGCGGTGGAGGCCGGAATGCTGGCGATCGGGATGGGCCTGTACGGCGGGTGACGCCAGGGCGGTTGTCCACAGCGGGTGCGGGGCCGGGCACGTGCTGTGCGCCGGCCCGGGTGCGGACAGTTGTTCTACGCGTGTTCCGCTGTGCGGTTCCGGTGGCCCCCGGGCCTCGTCCACAGCTGTGGACGGGCGGGACCCGGGAAGTTATCCACAGGCTGGGGAGACTTTTCCCCAGTGTGGATAACCATGTGGATAAACCTGATGATCCGACTGTGGAGATGGCCGGGCGGCCGCGTCCGGACACGACCGACCGCCGCTCCGGGTCGAGCACGGTCCGGAGCGGCGGTGGGGGTCCGAGGACGGGCCTCAGGAGGAGCGGAGCGTCACTTCCACTGGGTGGAGACGCCGAAGCCGGCGGCGATGAAGCCGAAGCCGACCAGGATGTTCCAGTTCCGCCAGCTCTCGACCGGGTAGGAGCCGCTGGTCACGTAGTAGGTCACGATCCACACCAGCCCGATCAGGAACAGTGCCAGCATCAGCGGTGCGACCCAACTACGGCCCGAGCTGATCTTCACCGCGGTCGTGGTCGGCGGTGTGTAGTCGGACTTCTTGCGGAGTCGAGACTTCGGCACGAGGGGATCTCCTGTCGATGCGCTGTGAGACCGCGCAGAGGTGCAGCGGGTGAGTCGGTCCGGCGGTCGGTGGTCGAGAGGGCCTGGGCCCCCCGCACGTGCAACCGGCGTCCGTTAGCGTAGTGGCTCGGCGGGTCTCAAGGAGATAAGGGTACGGTGACTAATTTGTCGATTCCCCCTGAGAGGGCCGGTACCCGCCGCTCCGGCACCCGAATTGTCGGACGTGCCCTGACCTGCACCGTCTTCGCGCTCGCCGGACTGCTCTTCTACGTCAGCGCGCAGACCGCCCGCGGCACCGACCTGCGCACCGACAACTCCCTCCTCAGCCTCGGCGACGTCATCCGCCAGCGCAGCAACCAGAACCAGCAGGCCCAGGCCCAGCTGGCCGACCTCCAGGCCCAGGAACAGCACCTCACCGAGCAGCAGGGCCACAGCCCCGCCGAGGCCGCCAGGCTCGACGGCCTGCGGCTCGGCGCGGCCCTCGAGCCGCTCCAGGGCGGCGGCCTGACCGTCACCCTCAACGACGCCCCGCCCAACGCCACCGCCCGGGTGCCCGGCGTCCCCGAGCCCGGCGTCAACGACCTGGTCATCCACCAGCAGGACATCCAGGCCGTCGTCAACGCGATGTGGCGCGGAGGAGCCGAAGGGGTCCAGGTGATGGACCAGCGGCTGATCTCCACCAGCGCCGTGCGCTGCGTCGGCAACACCCTGCTGCTCCAGGGCCGGGTCTACTCCCCGCCGTACGTCATCAGGGCCGTGGGGAAGACGGACGCCCTGCGCGGGGCCGTCGAGGCGGACCCGACGATCCGCACCTACCTCAAGTACGTCCAGGCGTACGGACTCGGCTGGAAGGTCCAGGAGAGCGGGGACCTCACCCTCCCCGGCTACTCCGGTACCACCGAGCTGCATTCGGCGAGCGGTCAGCAGTAGCGGGACCGGCCTCGACCCCTTCGGGCGCGGGTCTACTCTTGATCCCAGTCCGCTACGCGAGGGAGCACCATGTACAGCTGGATCTGGCGTCACCTGCCGGGGAACGCCCTGGTCCGGGCCGTCATCTCGCTGCTCCTCGTCGTGGGGATCGTCTACCTCCTCTTCACCTACGTCTTCCCGTGGGCGGAACCGCTGCTCCCCTTCGGTGACGTCACAGTGGACGGCGGCGACGGGGCCGCGGTCGGCTGAACCGGCGGCCCCGGCACTTCCATCCAGCACCGCATCCCCACGGAGACCACGCGCGCATGAGCAGCCAGCCGAACCCGCCCCGCATCCTGGTGGTGGACAACTACGACAGCTTCGTCTTCAACCTGGTGCAGTACCTGTACCAGTTGGGCGCCACCTGCGAGGTCGTGCGCAACGACGAGGTGACCGTCGAGCACGCCGTGCGCCGCGACGGCGACGCGGGCTTCGACGGAGTGCTGCTCTCCCCCGGGCCCGGGTCGCCCGAGGAGGCCGGGGTCTGCATCGAGATGGTGCACCACTGCGCGGGGATCGGGCTGCCGGTGTTCGGCGTCTGCCTGGGCCTGCAGTCGATCGCCGTCGCGTACGGCGCGGTGGTCGGCCGGGCGCCGGAGCTGCTGCACGGCAAGACCTCCGCGGTCGAGCACGGGGACACCGGGGTGTTCGCGGGCCTGCCCTCGCCGCTGACCGCGACCCGCTACCACTCGCTGGCCGTCGACCCGGCCACCGTCCCCGCGGAGCTCGAGGTCACCGCCCGGACGGTGGAGAGCGGCGTCATCATGGGCCTGCGGCACCGCGAACTCCCCGTCGAGGGCGTGCAGTTCCACCCCGAGTCGGTGCTCACCGAGGGCGGCCACCGGATGCTCGCCAACTGGCTGGCGGACTGCGGGGACCCGCGGGCCGTGGACCGGTCGGCCGGGCTCGCCCCGGTGATCGGCCGAGGCTGAACGGCGTGACCACGCTGCGTCCGGAGGGGCGCTACCAGCCGCAGGCGCAGGAGCGGCCTCACGGGGAGCCCCAGGGCCTCGGCCCGGACCCGTACGGCGTCCCGCAGGCGGCCGGATCCCCCGAGGACGCCTGGGGCGTGTACGAGCAGGCTGAGCAGCCCGCCGCGGACGGCCCCGAGTACCCCTGGCTGCCGGACCAGACGCTGCAGCTGCGGCTGCCCGCCGACCTCGCGGGCGCCGCGGCCGAGCCCGCCCCGCCCACCGGCGGCCGGGCCGAGCGCCGGCGCGCCGCGAAGGGCCGTACGGCCGTCCGCTCGGGCCACGGACGGCGCCGGGCGCGCGGCAGGGCGGCGGCGGGGCCGCGGCCCAAGGAGTCGCCCCTGGTGCTGGTGGCGCGGTTCGTCGGCGAGTCCTGCATCACGCTGGGCGTGGTGATGCTGCTGTTCGTCGCGTACCAGCTCTGGTGGACCAACGTGCAGGCGGACCAGGCCGCGAGCGACGCCCGCGACCAGCTGGAGCAGCAGTTCGACCAGACCCCCAAGCCGGGGCAGCCCGCGCCGGACCCGAACAAGCCCGAGGTGTTCGCCCCGGGCAAGGGCTTCGCGATCATCTACCTGCCCAAGCTGGGCCTCAAGTTCCCCATCGCCGAGGGGACTTCGAAGTCGGCGGTGCTGGACAACGGCCTGGTCGGCCACTACACCGGCACCGGCATGCCGGCCGACAAGGCGGGCAACTTCGCGCTGGCCGCGCACCGCAACACCCACGGCGAGCCGTTCCGGTACATCAACAAGCTCGACAAGGGCGACAAGATCATCGTCGAGACGGCCACCGCGTACTACACGTACGAGGTCACCAGCGGGATCCCGGAGACCTCCCCCAGCAACGTGAGCGTGATCAAGCCGGTGCCCACCGGCGCCGGATACCCGGGCCCGGGCCGCTACATCACGCTGACCACGTGCACCCCGGAGTTCACCTCCAAGTTCCGCCTCATCGTCTTTGGCAAGATGACGGAGGAACGGCCGCGCAGCCAGGGCAAGCCGGCTGCGATCGCGGGCGGGTAGCCGCCCGGCACGGAGGGGGAGCACCACAGATGCAGGACGACGGCGCCGGACGATCGGCCGAGGCCGGTCGGGAAGCCTTCCCGCCGCCCGAGGAGGCCCCGCCGCCCGCGCGCCGGCGTCGCGGTGCCGCACTGGCCGCGCTGGGCGTCCTCGGCGAGCTGCTGATCACCCTGGGGCTCGTCCTCGGCCTGTTCGTCACCTACTCGCTGTGGTGGACCAACGTCCAGGCCGACCGGGCCTCCTCGGCCGCCGCGGACAAGCTGCGCGACTCCTGGGCCGCCCCGGGCGGCTCCCCCGTCCCGAGCCCCGGCGCCAGCTCCGGCGCGACCCCCGGAGCCCCGGCCGACGCGCGGCAGTTCGCGGCGGGGGAGGACGTCGGCTTCCTGCACGTCCCGTCGATGGGCGCGGACTTCCAGGTGCTGATCCGGATGGGCACCTCCACCGCCGTGCTGGACGAGGGTGTGGCGGGGGTCTACGAGCAGCCGTACAAGGCCGCGATGCCCTGGGACCAGAGCGGCAACTTCGCGCTGGCCGCCCACCGGGACGGCCACGGCGCCAAGTTCCACGACCTGGACGCCGTGAACAAGGGCGACGCGATCGTCGTGGAGACCAAGGACAAGTGGTACGTCTACAAGGTCGACGACACCCTGGCGGAGACCTCCAAGTACGACACCGGCATCGTCGCCCCCGTCCCGGCCCGCTCCGGCTACACCGCCCCCGGCCGGTACATCACCCTGACGACCTGCACCCCGGTCTACACCTCGCGCTACCGGATGGCCGTCTGGGGCAGCCTGGTGCGCGTGGACGACGTGGACGCCGGGCGCACCCCGCCGCCGGAGCTGCGGCACTCCTGAGCGCGTGAGGAACGGACGAACGCCCGAGGGCCCGCCGCGAGCGATCGCGACGGGCCCTCGGGCGTTCCCCCGGCCTCAGAAGCTCTCGGAGGTTCTCAGAGGTTCTCAGAACCAGGGGAAGACGGGCGGCTTAGGGGTTCCCTTTGGTGGGGTCCCCCCCTTTGGTCGGATCGCCGGGCCGGGTCACCACCTGGACCACCGTGTTGGGGTCGACCATCGCCCCGGCCTGCGGGTTGATCTGCTGGATGATCACCGCGTCCGGGGACTGCGGGCCGCCGACCACCTGGTACGTCAGGCTGACCTTGGCCAGCTGGGGTCCGGCGTCCGACAGCTTGACGTTGACCAGCGGCGGGACCTGCACCTTCTCCGGCGCCTTGTAGATCGTCAGCGAGATCTTGGTGTTGGCCGCCGCCTTGGTGCCCGCCTGGACCGACTGCTGGGCCACGGTGTTGGCCTTGGTCGGGTCGTTGGTCGTCGTGGTCTTCGACGCGTCCACCTGGAAGCCCGCGCTCTGCAGCTGGTTGACCGCGTCGTCCTTCTGCTGGCCGACCACGTTCGGCACGGACACCTTCGACTTGCCCTGCGAGACGGTCAGCTTGACCGGAGTGCTCGGGTCGGCGTTGGAGCCCGCCGCCGGGTCCTGGGAGATGACGGTCTCCTGGGCGGCGGTGTCGTCGTCCTTGTACTCGGTGGTGACGTTGGTGAAGCCCGCGTCGGACAAGGCCTTGGTGGCCTGGTCCTTGGGCTTGCCGGTCACCGTCGGAACCGGGGTCTTGGCGGGGCCGGAGGAGAGCTGCACCGTGATGGTGGCGTTCTCCACGACCTGGCCGCCGGCCGTCGGGTTCTGGGTGCAGACCTGGTCCTTCTTGATGTTGGCGTCCGGGCAGGCGATCTTGTCGCCCTCCGTCACGACCAGCTTGGACCCGGCCGCCGCCGCGGCGGTCTTGGCGTCCGGGAGGGTCTTGCCGACCAGGTTCGGGGCGGTGACCTTCGCGGCGTCCTTCTTGTCGGCGAACATCGCCTGGGCGACGAAGAAGGTGCCCACCAGGACCAGCACGGCGGCGATCGCCAGCAGGATCCAGGAGGTGTTGCTCTTCTTCGGCTGCGCGCCGCGGCGGCCGCCCGGGCCGTCGTCCTGCCCGCCGCCCTGGCCGCCGGCGTAGGTCTGGCCGTAGTCGTCCTGGTAGCCGCCCTGCTGGCCGTAGCCGCCCTGGCCGCCGGCCTGCGGCAGCACCGTGGTCTGGGCGCCGCCGGGCTGCTGGGGCAGGACGTTGGTCTGGCCGTACGGGTCGTGCTGCTGTGGGTAGCCGTTCTGGTCGTAGCCGTAGCCGCCCATGCCGTACGCGGCGGCCTGCTGAGCCGCGGCCACCGGCAGGCCGTCGAGGAAGCGCTCGATGTCGTCGCGCATCTCGTCGGCGCTCTGGTAGCGGTAGTCCCGCTCCTTGGCGAGCGCCTTGAGCACGATCGCGTCGACCTCGGGGCGCACCTCGGGGTCGAAGACGGACGGCGGCTGCGGCTCCTCCCGGACGTGCTGGTAGGCCACCGCGACCGGGGAGTCGCCGACGAACGGCGGGCGGACGGTCAGCAGCTCGTAGAGCAGGCAGCCGGTGGAGTACAGGTCGGAGCGGGCGTCGACCTGCTCGCCCTTGGCCTGCTCGGGGGAGAGGTACTGGGCGGTGCCGATGACGGCCGAGGTCTGCGTCATGGTCATCCCGGCGTCGCCCATCGCGCGGGCGATGCCGAAGTCCATGACCTTGACGTTGCCCTGCCGGGTCAGCATCACGTTGGCCGGCTTGATGTCGCGGTGGACGATGCCCGCCCGGTGCGAGTACTCCAGGGCCTGGAGGATGCCGATGGTCATCTCCAGCGCCCGCTCGGGCAGCAGCCGGCGGCCGGAGTGCAGCAGTTCGCGAAGCGTCGAACCCTCGACGTACTCCATCACGATGTACGGGATGGAGATGCCGTCGATGTAGTCCTCGCCCGTGTCGTACACGGCGACGATCGCGGGGTGGTTCAGTGAGGCCGCCGACTGTGCCTCGCGGCGGAAACGGGCCTGGAACGACGGGTCACGGGCCATGTCGGCCCGGAGCGTCTTCACGGCGACGGAACGGCCGAGCCGGGTGTCATGGGCGAGGTACACCTCGGCCATGCCGCCGCGTCCGAGGACGCCGCCGAGCTCGTACCTGCCGCCGAGGCGACGAGGCTCTTCCATAGTTCCGACCCTCTCCCTCACCCGCCGGTGAGGTTGTCACGTAGGTGTCCCCGCACGCTCCAGGTGACGCCGCGCGGCCCGGGGCCGGTTCTCCGGCCGGGCCGTGCACCACCTCGCGGGCGGCAACGGGCACACCCGCTGCTGGCGGATACGCTACCGGTCGCCGCGCGCCGGACCGGAGTCCACGGTAGGCCGATACCAGACCGGTATCCGGACGGGGGTGCCGATCGTGACATTCCCCTCACTCCCGGCACGGCGTGCGCTACTTGCCGAGCGCCGTCTGCATGACCGCCTTGGCGATCGGCGCGGCGAGGCGGCCGCCGCTGATGCCGTCGCGGTTCTGGGAGCCGTCCTCGACCACCACGGCGACCGCGACCGACTGGCCGTCCGCCGTCTTGGCCCAGGAGGTGAACCAGGCGAAGGGCAGTCCGGCGTTGTCCTCGCCGTGCTGCGCCGTGCCGGTCTTGCCGCCGACCTGGATGCCGGGGATGCGGGCGTTCTTGCCGGTGCCGTTCTCGACCACCGAGACCATCAGGTCCTGCATCTTCTGCGCGGTGGCCGGGCTCATCGCCTGGGAGAACTGCTTCTCGGTGTGCTTGGAGATGGTGGTCAGCGAGGCCGAGCGCTCCTGGTCGACCAGGTAGGGCTGCATCAGGCTGCCGTTGTTGGCGATGGCGGCGGCCACCATCGCCATCTGCAGCGGGGTGGCGCGGGTGTCGTGCTGGCCGATCGAGTCCTGGGCGGTCTGGTCCAGGCTGGGGCTGTCCGGGAAGATGCTCTTCTCGGAGCGGACCGGGGTGTCCAGGGTGCTGTTGAAGCCGAACTTCTCGGCCTGCGCCCGCATCTTCTCCTTGCCCAGGTCCGCGCCCATCTTGGCGAAGACCGTGTTGCAGGACTGGTCCATGCCGGACTTGACGGTGGCGTTCTCGCAGCGCTCGTCCGGGCTCTCGTTCTTCAGCACGGTCTCGGTGCCGGGCAGCTTGTACGGGTCCGGCGTCGTCGTGGCGTCACCGGTGTTCTGGTACAGGCCGTTCTCGAACGCCGCGGTCGCGGTGACCAGCTTGAAGGTCGAGCCGGGCGGATAGGTCTCGCGCAGCGCCCGGTTGAGCAGCGGCTTGTTCGCGTCCGCGTTGAGGTCGGTCCACGCCTTCTTGTCGCCGTCCTCGCCGCCGGCGAAGGTGCCCGGGTCGTACGAGGGGGTGGAGACCAGGGCCAGGATCGCGCCGGTCTTCGGGTCGAGCGCGACCACCGCGCCCTTCTTGTCGCCGAGGCCGTCGAAGGCGGCCTTCTGGACCTTGGCGTTGATGGTCGTGACGACGTCGCCGCCGCGCTTCTCGCCGCCGGTCAGCATGTCCAGGGTGTTGCGGAAGAACAGCCGGTCGTCGGAGCCGGAGAGGATGCCGTCCTCGAGGTTCTCCAACTGGCTGGAGCCGTACGCCTGGGAGGAGTAGCCCGTCACCGGGGCGTACATCGGGCCCTCGTTCCAGGACCGCTTGTACTTGTAGCGCAGGCCGTTGACGAAGTCGGACTTCGTCACGGGCTGGCCGCTGACGATGATGTTGCCGCGCGGGTGGGCGTAGCGGTCGTACAGCTGGCGCTTGTTGTTCTTGTCACTGGCCCAGGCGTCGGCCTGGACGCCCTGGACCCAGTTGGTGCGCACCATCAGGGCCAGGATCAGCACGAGGCAGAAGATCGAGACCCGGCGGATCGGTTTGTTCATCGGGCGGGTCCTCCCCGGCTCTCGGTGGCGGGGGCGGGTTCGGCCCCCGGGCGGCGGGCGCTGTCGCTGATCTTGAGCAGGATCGCGATGAGCGCCCAGTTGGCCACCACGGACGAACCGCCCTGGGCCAGGAACGGCATGGTCATACCGGTCAGCGGGATCAGCCCGGTGACGCCGCCGGCGACGACGAAGACCTGCAGGGCCATCGCCGAGGCCAGGCCCACCGCGAACAGCTTGCCGAACGGGTCGCGGGCGGCGAGCGCCGTGCGCAGGCCGCGCTGCACCAGCAGGCCGTACAGCAGGAAGATCGCCATCAGGCCGGTGAGCCCCAGCTCCTCGCCGAAGGAGCCGAGGATGAAGTCGCTCTTCGCGGCGAACTGGATCAGCCAGGAGCGGCCCTGGCCGAGGCCGGAGCCGGTGACGCCGCCGGAGCCGAGGGCCATCAGCGACTGGCCGATCTGCTCGGTCGAGCCCGCCGGCCGGTTCGGGCCGAAGGCGGCCATCGGGTCCAGCCAGGCGTCGATGCGGACCTTGACGTGGCTGGTGGTCATCGCCACCGCGACCGCGCCGCCGACCGACATCAGCAGGCCGAAGAGGATCCAGCTGGTCCGCTCGGTGGCGACGTAGAGCATCACCACGAACAGGCCGAAGAACAGGAAGGAGGTGCCCAGGTCGTTCTCGAAGACCAGGATCAGCAGGCTGAGCAGCCAGACCACGATGATCGGGCCGAGGTCGCGCCCGCGCGGCAGGTACAGGCCCATGAAGCGGCGGCTGGCCAGGGCGAGGGCGTCGCGCTTGACCATCAGGTAGCCGGCGAAGAACACGGTCAGGATGATCTTGGCGAACTCGCCGGGCTGGATGGAGAAGCCGCCCAGGCGGATCCAGATCTTGGCGCCGAAGTCCTCCGCCCGGGCGGGGAAGAAGGCCGGGGCGGCGAGCAGGACGATGGCCGCCACCATCGAGATGTAGGTGTAGCGCTGGAGGACCCGGTGGTCCTTGAGGAACACCATCACGCCGATGAACAGCGCCACCCCGAGGCCCGACCACATCAGCTGGTTGCTGGCCGCCGCGAAGTTGGCGGGCAGCAGCTTGCCGGCCTTGTCCAGGCGCCAGATCATCACCACGCCCAGCCCGTTCAGCAGGGTCGCGATCGGCAGTATCAGCGGGTCCGCGTACGGCGCGAAGCGGCGCACCAGCAGGTGCGCGACCAGCGCCAGCGCGCCCATGCCGAGGCCGTAGCCGAGCATGCCGGCGGGCAGTCCGCCGTCCATCGCCAGGCCCACGTTGGCGTAGGCGAGCATCGGCAGCACGACGGCGAAGGCCAGCAGCCCCAGCTCCGTGTTGCGCCGGTTCGGCGCGCCCTGCGGGGAGATCGTGGTGTTCGTCCGCCGCCGGGTGGCGGCCCGGCGGCGGCCGGTGTCGCCGCCGACGCTGCCGCCGACGTCGCCGCTGAGGTCGTAGCTGCTCACCGGGCCACCGCCTCCCGGTGGTTCCCGGGGGCGGTTGCCTGGATGATCACGGGCGTCACGGCTTCGGGCAGGATTCGGCCTTGGTCTTGTCCGACTCGCTCAGCGGCGGCGCCGTCTGCTGCTGCTCCGCGGGGGCCGGGGCGGCGGTCGCCGGCGGGGTGGCGCCCTGCGCCGGAGCGGTGGCGGTCGCGGTCGGGGCGGAGGGGGAGGCCGACGGGGTGTGGGCGCTCTTCTCCGGGGTGGGCGTGACCGCCGAGTACGAAGCCTGGGTCGGCTGTGCCGGCGGGGTCGCCTTGCCGGCGCCCTGGTCCCTGACCTGCTGGCACAGCTTGACCCAGCCCTCGAGCTCCTGGAGCTTCGGGTCGGCGTCCTGCAGGCTGCTGAGGGTGATGGTCTTGTTCACCACCGCCCGCTGGTCCTTCGGCAGGAGGTCCAGCTTGATGTCGGTGTGCGAGTCGTGGACCGAGGACAGGTTCAGGCCGGCCAGGTTCTGGTTGACGCCCTGGTAGACGGCGACGTGGTCGCCCTCCTCGCCGATGTAGTACTGGCCCTGCGTCCACTGGTAGCCGAAGAACCCGGCGCCGCCGAGCAGGCCCAGGGTGATCAGCACGGCCAGCGGGACGGCCAGGCGGCGCTTGCGCTTCGGGGGCTCCTCGTCGAAGTCCTCGGTGCCGTACACCGAGGCCTCGGTGGGCTCCTGCCCGTCGTACTCGCCGGTGTAGCCCGGGGCGGGGCCGAAGTCGCCCTGGGGGGCGCCGTAGCCGGCGTCGTAGCCCTCGGCCGGGCCGAAGGTGCCCTGGGGGTTGCGACCCAGCCCGGCGGCGCGGCCGGCCGGGGTGTCGGCGACGGCGTGGTCGGCGGCCGAGGAGGGCGGGGTGTCGGCGACGGCGCCGACGACCACCGGGACGTCGTTGAACCGGCCGCTCATGGTGTCGGTGGCGCCGACGTCGATGACGTCCGCGACGATGCAGGTGATGTTGTCCGGGCCGCCGCCGCGCAGCGCGAGCTGGATCAGCTCCTGCACGGTCTGCTCGGGCGAGTAGTAGCTGCCCAGGGTGTCCTGGAGGGTCTGGTGGCTCACCGGGCCGGAGAGGCCGTCCGAGCAGATCAGGTAGCGGTCGCCGGCCCGGACCTCGCGGATCGACAGGTCGGGCTCGACCTGGCCGCGGCCGTCCAGCGCCCGCATCAGCAGCGAGCGCTGCGGGTGGGTCTCGGCCTCCTCGGGCGTGATCCGGCCCTCGTCGACCAGGCGCTGCACCCAGGTGTGGTCCACGGTGATCTGCGCCAGCGAGCCGTCGCGCAGCAGGTAGGCGCGGGAGTCGCCGACGTGCACCAGGCCCATCCGCTGGCCCGTCCACAGCATGGCGGTGAGCGTGCAGCCCATGCCCTCCAGCTGAGGGTCCTCCTCGACCATCTGCCGGAGCCGGTCGTTGGCGCCCTGGACGGCGTCGCCCAGCAGGGTCAGCAGGTCGGCGCCCGGCACGTCCTCGTCCAGGCGGACGATCGAGCCGAGCACCTCGGAGGACGCGACCTCGCCGGCCGCGGCGCCGCCCATGCCGTCGGCCACGGCCAGCAGCCGCGGCCCGGCGTAGCCGGAGTCCTCGTTCCCTTCCCGGATCAGTCCCTTGTGGGAGCCGGCGGCGAAGCGCAGCACCAGGGTCATGCGACCTGTGCCCCCCTCTGGGTCATGGACGGGATGCTTGCCCTCATGCGCTACTACTTCCGCAGTTCGATGACGGTCCTGCCGATACGGATCGGCATGCCCGGCTGGAGCGGGGTGGGCGCGGTCAGGCGCTGCCGGTCCAGATAGGTGCCGTTGGTGGAGCCTAGATCCTCGACCGTCCACTGCCCAGTCTGATCCTGATAGATCCTGGCATGGCGGGAGGACGCGTAGTCGTCGTCCAGCACGATCGTGGAGTCGTGCGCGCGGCCCAGCGTGATGGTCTGGCCCTGCAGCGCGACGGTGGTCCCGGCGAGCGAGCCCGCGACCACGACCAGCTGGGTCGGGCCGCTCGCGCGGCGACGGCCGCCGCCGCCCTGGGTCTGGCCACCGGCGTTGCCGGCCGGGGGCGGGGTGGCGCCCCGCCCGGCCGGCTGGGTCTGCTGGACGGGGGTGGTGGCGCCGCGGCGGGAGCTGCGGGGGTTCACCTTGGTGCCGAAGAGGTCGCTGCGGATCACCTGGATCGCGACGATGACGAACAGCCACAGCACGGCCAGGAACCCCAGCCGCATGACCGTGAGGGTCAGTTCTGACATGACCGTCCCGCCAGTCGGTGAGCGAGGCGCGCGAACAACTCGGACACTACCCTTCGACCTGCCGGTAGACGATGGTGGTGGAACCCACGACGATGCGGGAGCCGTCGCGGAGCGTAGCGCGCTGGGTGTGCTGTCCGTCCACCACGATGCCGTTGGTGGAACCCAGGTCGAGGACCATCGAAGGGGTGCCGGGGCGGATCTCGGCGTGCTTGCGGGAGACCCCGGGATCGTCGATCCGCACGTCGGCCTCGGTCGAGCGGCCGAGCACGCAGGCGGAGCCGGAGATCTGGTGGCGGGCGCCGTTCACCTCGACCCAGCGGCGCATCGAGGTGCCGTGGCCGGCGCCGGGGAAGGCGCGGACGTTGCCGCCGGCGGGTGCGGGCGGGGCCGGGGGCATCGCGGGGGGCGCGGCGGGCGGCGGGGGCGTGCCGTACGAGCCGGCGCCCTGCTGCTGCCACGGTGCGCCGGGGGCCGGGGCGGCCGGCGGGCGGTCGTAGCCGGGCGTCTGCGGGGCGGCGTACTGCTGCGGCTGGGGCTCCTCGGCCGCCAGGGTGCGGCTGCGCACCCGGTACAGGCCCGTGTCCAGGTCGTCGGCCTTCTCCAGGTTCACCTGGAGCGGGCCCATGAAGGAGTACCGCTGGGCCTCGGCGTACTCGCGGACCATGCCGGCCAGCTCGCTGCCCAACTGCCCGGAGTAGGGGCTGAGCCGCTCGTGGTCGTGCGGGCTGAGCTCGACGATGAAGTCGTTCGGGACGACGGTGCGGTCGCGGTTCCAGATGCTCGCGTTGTTGTCGCACTCGCGCTGCAGCGCTCCGGCGATCTCCACGGGCTGGACCTCGGACTTGAACACCTTGGCGAAGGTGCCGTTGACGAGACCCTCCAGCCGCTGCTCGAACTTCTTCAGCATCCCCATGGGGCACCCCCTTCCAGGGTCCGTTCGCCTGCCCGCCGACCGATTCCGGCCCGGGGGCCGGTCGCGCCTACTTGCGGTACTTCCGTACTGATCGTATCCACGCCGGGCCCTTCCGTACGGTTCCCGGACCGCGTGGTGCCCGGGGGTGGGCTCGGACACACAGGGTGACGCATGTCCGGGTCGGCACGCCAGGTCTGCCCGCCCGGGTGGCCCGCCATCCCCCGCCGGACGGTTCGTCGGGCATCCGTTCGGGTGTCCTCCGTTCGGTCGGAATACGGATTCGGAGTGCTCCCCCCGGTCGTGCTACTGTTTTCCACGTCG
Organism: Kitasatospora sp. NPDC051170; assembly: GCF_044455705.1. Classification (NCBI taxonomy): domain Bacteria; kingdom Bacillati; phylum Actinomycetota; class Actinomycetes; order Kitasatosporales; family Streptomycetaceae; genus Kitasatospora; species Kitasatospora sp. NPDC051170. The sequence continues at coordinate 53,668 of NZ_JBITFA010000005.1, forward strand.
GAAGGGCCGCCCGCAAGGGAGGCCGGACCGGAGAGCAGCGAAGGCCACATGGTACCGAGCGGCTCCGAGGATCGGTCGGCAACGACGACGACACCCATGCGCGGGTGGCGGAATAGGCAGACGCGCTGGATTCAGGTTCCAGTGCCCGAAAGGGCGTGGGGGTTCAACTCCCCCCTCGCGCACAGTGAAACCCCGCAGGTCTTCGGACCTGCGGGGTTTTCTCGTTGTTCCGCTGTTCTCCTCTTTCGGTTCCGGTTCCTCGATCCCGGGGGGGGGGGGGCTCAGGAGCGGGCGGCCGGGAGTTCGGCGCGGACCTCGAAGCCGCCGTCCTGGGTCGGGCCGGCGGTGAGGGTGCCGCCGAGGAGCTGGGCGCGTTCGCGCAGGCCGACCAGGCCGTGGCCGCCGCCGGGCAGGGTTTCGGAGGGGTGGACGGGCGGGCGCTCGTTGCGGACCTCGACCCGCAGCCGGCGGCCCTTGGCCCGGACCCTCACGTGCACCACCGCCTCCGGGGCGTACTTGGTGATGTTGGTGAGCGCCTCCTGGACGGTGCGGTAGGCGGCCCGCTCCACCGCCTCCGGCCACGGGCGGTCACCGGGGTTCAGCTCGGCGTCGGCCGCCAGGCCGCTCTCCTCGATCAGCCGGGGCAGGTCGGCGAGGCGGGGCTGGGGGGCCAGCGGGCTGTCCTGGGCGGGTCTGCCCGTGCCGCGCAGCACCCCGACCATCTGGCGCAGCTCGTCGAGGGTGCGGACGGACAGTTCGCGGATGGTGAGGGCGGCGGAGGCGGCGGCCGGGTCGGCGGTGCTCACCTGGAGGGCGCCGGCCTGGATGCTGATCAGGCTGACCTGGTGGGAGACCACGTCGTGCATCTCCCGGGCCAGCCGGCCGCGCTCGCTGATCAGCACCCGCTCGGCGAGCAGCCGGCTCTCGCGCTCCTGGCCGCGCGTCAGCTCGTCCAGGCGGGCGGCGAGCTCACGGCGGGTGCGGGCGAGCAGGCCCGTGGCGGCGGGGCCGGCGGCGAGCATCACGGCCTGGATGGCGTCGAGCGCGGTGGCGCGGCTCAGGTCGAGGACGGTGTCGGGCAGGGGCCAGTGGAAGAACTCGACCAGGGTGAACAGCAGGCCGCAGGGCACCAGCACCCGGGGGGTGGGGCGTTCGGAGGCCACCGTGTAGACGGCGGTGATCGGGGCGAGCCAGATGTCGTCCACCCAGCTGCCGGGCATGGTGAGCAGCAGCACGGTGACGGGCAGGCGCCGGCGCCAGAACAGGGCGACGGCCGCCAGGGTGGAGAGCGCCACCTTCCACCAGGAGGCGTCCCGGGCGACCAGGGCGGCGTCCAGCAGGGAGTAGAGGACGGGCAGCAGCAGCATCAGCCAGGGTGCGGTGCACCAGGCCGGGAGTCTGCGGGACGGCAGCTGGTCGGCGGCCGTCATGCCCCGTCGCCGGGTTTCGGCCGGACGAGGCCGGCCCGGTGGGCGACCACGGCGGCCTGGACGCGGTTGGCGGCGCCGAGCTTGCCGAGGATCGCGCTGATGTGGTCCTTGACCGTGCCGGTGCCCAGGAAGAGCCGGTCGGCGATCTCGGCGTTGGACAGGCCCTCGCCGAGCAGGGCCAGGACGTCCAGCTCGCGGCCGGTGAGGGTGCGGGCGAGGGCGGTGGCCTCGGCGTCGGGGCCACCGCCGTCCACGTAGCCGCCGATCACGGTGCGGGTGACGGTCGGGGAGAGGATGTTGCCGCCGGCCGCGAGGACCCGTACGGCGTGCACCAGCTGGTCGGGGGCGGTGTCCTTGAGCAGGAAGCCGGCCGCTCCGGCCCGCAGGGCGGTGCCGATGTAGTCGTCGGTGTCGAAGGTGGTGAGCATCGCCACGGCGGGCGGGTCGGGCAGGGCGCGCAGGCGGCGCAGCACCGAGATGCCGTCGAGGTCCGGCATCCGGACGTCGAGCAGCACCACGTGGGGGCGCAGCCGCTGGACGTGGTCCTCGGCCTGGCTGCCGGAGCAGTCGCCGACCACCTCGAGGTCCGGGGCGGAGCCCACGATGAGGCCGAGGCCGGAGCGGACCAGGATCTCGTCGTCGACGATCAGCACGCGGGTGGTGGTGATGGTGCCTCCTCGGTTCGGGCGGCCGGGTGCAGGCGGTCCGCGTGGGTCGTTTCGAGAGTAGGGGTAGTGGGGGCGGGCCGCCGAACGCCCGTGTGCCATGACCCCCGCCGAACGGCGGGGGTCGGAATCCGCTACCCGGTTCACGCAATTCTCAGCTTCGGTGGGGAACCATGGAATTGGCTGCCTGTCGTCGGCCTTCGGGCCTGCGGATGCGCCCCACCATCTGATCGTTTGGAATTGAGCTGTGTCGTCCACTGTGAAGTCGGAGCCGTCCGCCACCTCCCAGGAGCCCCGGCCCGTCGGCGCGCTCGACCGCTGGCGTCCGAGGGCGGCCTCGGCCTGCGTCTGGTACCTGAGGCTGCTGGCGCTGCTGAACGTCGCGACGGTGCTGCTGGTGCCGTTCCGCGAGCAGGTCAGCGAGCACAACGAGGGCGAGTACTTCACCCCGTACCTGATGACCTCCGGCCTGGCCAGCGCGGTGCTGTCGATCTTCCTGGCGATCGCGATGCGGCGGCGCAAGCGGGCGGCGTGGATCTTCAACGCGGCGCTGGGCAGTGCGTTCGCGCTGCTGTACCTGCTCGCCATGCTGGTGCCCGGCGAGCATTTCGTCGACCACCCGCTGAACTACTTCTCGACGGTGCTGACCTGCCTGTTCGTGCTGGCGCTGTTCGTCGGGCGCAAGGAGTTCACGTCCAAGGGCGACCGCTCCAACCCGAAGACCGCGGCGGCCACCTTCGTCGGCGGGCTGCTGTTCGGTGGGCTGGTCGGCTCGCTGCTGGTGTGGGCGACCAACGACCTGAACGGCGCGGGTTTCTGGGACCAGTTCCGCTACTCGGTCGGCCGGATGATCACCATCACGCCGTCCCAGCACCTGCGCTCGGTGATCTCCGCCCCGACCTGGGTGGACGCGGCGATCAACACGATGGGCGGCCTGCTCTTCCTGCTGGTGCTGTACACGGCCTTCCGCAGCCCGCGCGGCACGGAGCTGCAAACGGCCGAGGACGAGGCCCGGCTGCGGGCGCTGCTGGACAAGCAGGGTGAGCGGGATTCGCTGGGGTACTTCGCGTTGCGCCGCGACAAGGCGGTGATCTTCTCGCCGAGTGGGAAGGCGGCGGTGACGTACCGGGTGATCGGCGGGGTGTCGCTGGCCTCGGGCGACCCGATCGGGGATCCGGAGGCGTGGCCGGGCGCGATCGACGCCTGGCTGGCGGAGGCCCGCGAGCACGCCTGGGCGCCGGCCGTCATGGGCGCCTCCGAGGAGGCCGGGGTGATCTACGCCCGGCACGGGCTGGACGCGCTGGAGCTGGGTGACGAGGCGATCGTCGAGCTGGACGAGTTCTCGCTGGACGGGCGCGCGATGCGGGTGGTCCGCCAGGCGTACAACCGGGTCAAGCGGGCCGGGTACACGGTGCGCATCCGCCGGCACGAGGACATCTCCGAGGAGGAGATGGCGCGGTTGGTGGCCAAGGCCGACGAGTGGCGCGACGGGGCGACCGAGCGCGGCTTCTCGATGGCGCTGGGCCGCCTCGGCGACCCGGGCGACGGGCGCTGCGTGATGCTGGAGTGCCACGACGGCGAGGGCGAGCTCCAGGCGCTGCTGAGCTTCGTCCCCTGGGGCCCGGACGGGCTCTCGCTGGACCTCATGCGCCGGGCCCGGGACACCGAGAACGGCCTGATGGAGTTCATGGTGATCGAGCTGCTGCAGCGCGCCGAGGAGGTGGGGCTCAAGCGGGTCTCGCTGAACTTCGCGATGTTCCGCTCGGTCTTCGAGCGCGGTTCGCGCCTGGGCGCCGGACCGGTGCTGCGGCTGTGGCGCTCGGTCCTGGGCTTCTTCTCGCGCTGGTGGCAGATCGAGTCGCTGTACCGGGCGAACGCCAAGTACCGGCCGATCTGGGAGCCGCGCTACCTGCTGTTCGAGAAGAGCAGCGAGATCCCGCGGATCGGCATCGCCAGCGCGCGGGCCGAGGGGTTCATCGTGGCGCCGACCATGCCGGCCCTGTTCCGCCGCCGGCACGCGCGGGCGGCCGTGGTGGAGCCCCGGGTGCCCGTAGGGGCACGGGAGGGGAAGGAGTAGGGGGCCGGGAGCGCTTTCCTCCGCCGGGGGGCGGAGGGCGGTTCTCGGCCGGATGGGGGTGCGGGGGCCGGTCGGTCTCCCTCTTGAGTATGACGAGAGTCCCCATCCGTGCCGATGTGCACTTGTTAACAGGCTTCTAATGTTGGAGTCGTTGAGAAAGTCCGGGGATTCGGGAGAACGGTTGTGATGGACAGGACCCACGCGGGGGGCGTGCGAAAGGGGCCGCTGGCGTACGCCAGAGCGGCCGCTGTCGCCGAGTGGGGAACGTTGTTCGTGACGGTCCGGGACGGGGTGGTGCGCAAGAAGTTCGCCGCCGTTCCGCTGGCGAGCGCGGCGACGTTCCTGATCCTGCTCTTCAGCATCGTGCAGCACCTGCCGGGTGGCGAGCGCTTCGTCAACCACATCGGTGTGGTGAAGGCGGCGCTGCCGCTGGAGGAGTCGCTGCTGAGGACGCCGCTGTCGCTGTACGTGCCGGCGCTGGACCTGCCGGTCTGGGGCGCGCTGGCGCAGGTGTTCGTGGTCTTCGCGATCGCGGAGATCGTGCTCGGCCGGCGGATGACGCTGGTGGTCGCGTACGCCTGCACCCTGGCGGGCACGCTGTTCGCCCGGGTCGGGGTGGCGATCGGGCCGGACCACGTGTTCGGCTTCCCGAAGTGGGTCGCCTACGTGCGGGACACCGGGCCGTCCGCGGCGGTGGTGGCGCTGGCGATCTGCATCGCCTTCCGCGCCCGGGCCTGGTTCACCGCCGGCCTGGTGGTGGCGCTGATGGTCGGCGAGGCCGTCGTGCTGCCGAACCTGGCCGGTCTGGAGCACGTGGTCGCGGTCATCACCGCGCTGCTGATCGCCGTCTCGGTCGAGGTGTTCGGGGACTTCTGGCCGCGGGTGCTGGCCGGGGTCGGGGCCGCCACCACGGTGGCCGCCGCGACCACCGTCGCCGCCGCGGTGGCGCCGCTGGAGGCCGCGGAGGCGCGGCGCCAGGCCGGGGCCGTCATCCCCTGAAGGGGCCTGTCACTGCGCTGCCGGCCGGGCAGGGGACGCTGTCCCCACCCGGCCGTCACGCGTGCGGGAGGGGAAGCTCGAACCAGACGACCTTTCCCACCGCCTTGCGGGCGGTGCCCCAGCGTTCGGCGAGCTTCGTGACCAGGGTCAGGCCGCGGCCGGTCTCGCCGAGCTGCTCGGCGGGCTCCAGCGAGGGCAGGTTGTGGTTGTCGTCGCTGACCTCGACCAGCAGCTTGTCCACCCGGATCAGCTGGAGCTGGACGCGGTCCCTGGCGACCCGTACGGCGTTGGTCACCAGCTCGCTGACCAGCAGCTCGGTGGTGTCGGTGAGCGCCTCCAGGTGCCAGGCGGCCAGCTGCTCGCGGACCAGGGAGCGGGCCCGGCGGACCTCGCGGTGGTCCACGGTGAGGTCCCAGGTGGCGACCTCGGACGGGGCGACGCCGTCGAAGCGAGCCACCAGGAGGGCGACGTCGTCCTTGCGGTCGTCGGAGTGCAGCCGCTTGAGGACCACGTCGCAGGCTTCCTCGGGGCTCTGCCTCGGGTCGATCAGGTTGCCGCACAGCGCCGCCAGGCCGGCTCCTATGTCCCCGCCCCGGACCTCGACCAGGCCGTCGGTGCAGAGCACCAGCATCGAGCCGTCCGACACGTCGATGGTCTTGGCGACGAAGGGCACCCCGCCCACGCCGATCGGGGCGCCGGCCGGGATCTCCAGCAGCTCGCCGCTGCCGTCCGGGTGCACCAGGACGGGCGGGACGTGGCCGGCGCTGGCCAGCTCGCAGGTGCGGTTGATCGGGTCGTAGACCGCGTACAGGCAGGTCGCGAGGTGGTCGTCGCCGAGCTTGTGGGCCAGGTTGTCCAGGTGGCGCAGCAGCTGGCCGGGCGGGAGGTCGAGGGCGGCGAGGGTCTGCATCGCGGTGCGGAAGCGGCCCATCGCGGCGGCCGAGTGCAGGCCGTGGCCCATGACGTCGCCGACGACCAGGGCGACCCGGCTGCCGGGCAGCTGGATCGCGTCGAACCAGTCGCCGCCGACCTCGGCCTTGGGGTCGCCGGGCAGGTAGCGGTGGGCGATCTGCACGCCGGGGATCTGCGGCGGGCGGGTCGGGATCATCGAGCGCTGGAGGGTGGTGGCGACCCGGGCCTCGGCGCGGTGCAGCCGGGCGTTGTCCAGGGACAGGGCGGCGCGGACGGCCAGTTCCTTGAGGGTGGCGGCGTCGCTCTCGTCGAAGGGTGCGCGGTCCGGCAGCCGGAGCAGCTTGAGGATGCCCAGGACGGTGCCCCGGGCGGAGAGCGGGACGACCAGCATCGAGCGGCCGGAGACCACGGGGGCCAGCTGCACGCCGCCGAGGGCGATCGCGTAGTCCACGGCGACGTCGTCGGTGACCACCGGGACCAGCACCGGCTGGTTCAGCTGGAGGGCCATGCCGGGCGGGGTGCGGCGGGGCATGCTGACCAGGGCGCCCTCGGGCAGGACGTGCTCCCAGACGCCGCCGGTCTCGTTGTGGACCAGGGCCACCCGGCGCAGCATCGTGTCGTCGTCCGGGCGGGAGACGGGCAGCTCGGAGTCGGAGATCAGCCCGTCCACCAGGTCCACGCAGGCGAAGTCGGCGATCCGGGGGACCAGCACCTGGCACAGCTCGTGGGCGGTGAAGCCGAGGTCGAGGGTGGTGCCGACCTTGCCGCCGACCTCGTTCAGCAGGGCCAGCTGCTCGCCGGCCTGGCCGTTGGTGAGGAAGGGCACCAGCCGCCCGGTGGGCAGGGCCTCGGGGGCGGTGGGCGCCGGGACGGCCCGGGGCTGGTCGGCCGTCGGCTGCGCGGCCAGGGCGTGGTCGGCCGGGGGCTGGTCGACGAGCCCGGCGGGGTGGCCGTTGGCGGACTGGGTGGCGGCGGCCGGCTCGATGGCGGCTTCTCCTTGGGCGGGGTACGCGGCGGGGGACGTGGCGGGGGCGGGGCGCTGGGCGGGCAGGGCGGCGGCGCGGCGGCCGGACCCGGACTGCTCGGGCTGGGGCGGCGGGCCGGTGCGGGCGGCGCGCTGCTGGGGCGTCGGGTAGCGGCGGCCGATCGCGGAGGCCGCGTGCGCGCTGCCGGCCTGGGCGTCGGCCGGGAGCACCGGCAGCACGGTGGCCGCGTCCAGCCGCAGGGCGGGCAGGCCCGCGGCGTCCAGGACGTCCAGCAGCAGGGCCCGGCGCCCGGCGGCGGAGGCGGGCAGCAGCCGGGCGAACTGCTCGGGCACCGTACGGCCGGGCGGGGCGAGGGCGGCGGCCAGGCGGTGGAAGCCGCCCCGGGCGGGCGGGGTGGCGGCGAAGGGCGTCATCCGCTCGCCGATGGCCAGGCGCGGTCCGGCGGTGCGCAGCGGGCGGGCGTCGGCGGCGAGGGCGAGCAGGCCGCCGGGCTGGTCGGTGGACGGGTGCCTGAGCGGGTAGGCCCACCAGAGGATGTCGCGCAGGTGCTCCTCGCGGTCGAGCACGGCGAGGCGGCCGGCCCAGGGGGCGCCGGAGGCCGTCAGCGCGGTCAGGGTCTCCAGGGCGTCGCCCCGGCGGCGGCCGGCGGGATCGCCGGGGGACTCCACGGTGGGCAGCAGGCCCCCGGCCGGGCGGTCGCGGGCGACCTCGGCGCGGTGTCCGAAGAGCTCCTCGGCGCTCCGACTCCACTGGGCGATGCGGCCGGACCGGTCGACCAGGACGAGGGCGAGCCGCAGCAGGGCGGCCACGCCGGCGGGGTGGTCACCCGGCACGGTCTCGGCGCCCGCCGGACGCGGTGTGGAGTTGGACTCGGCCACCATGGATTCGGTCTGCTCCCGCCTGGCCGCCACGGCTGGGAGGCGGACCGTCTCTGAGGAGGAGGAAGGCGCGCTGTGCGGATACCAGCGAAGCACGGACGGGCCCGGGCCCGACACCGAAACGGGCAGATTCCTCAGGAACCGTTGCGTGTCGCACCCCGCGCGCCGGTGCGCACCTCCGCTTCACCCGGACGGCGTCACCACCGCCGAGGGTAGGGTGACAGGCCGGGCCGCCGAGCGGTGGCCCGGACACGGCAGGCCGGACGAGACACAGAGGCGAGAAGTGAGCGCGCAGAGCCCCGCCCGCTGGACGGACCCGGATCAGCTCGACCTGGAGGAACGGGTCGCCGCGGCCGAACTCGCCTGGCTCAGCATGGACGTCGACGTGCAGACGCTCAGGGTCGAGATCGACAACTTCGCGCTGATCCACCACCAGCTGCTCGGCCCCCTCTACGCCCGGCTCGACGAGCTGGACGCGCTGGTCGCCGAGGCCGTCGCCGTCCGCACGGGCCTGCCCGAGGACCTGCGCCGCGCCGCCGAGGCCCGTCGGCAGGTCGAGGAGCTGCCCGACCTGGACGCGCTCTTCGACTCCGTACGGGAGCGCGCCGGGGAGAGCGAGGAGGCCCCGCCGCCGCCCGCCGCCCCCGCCCGGGTGCGGCCCGGCAAGGAGGCGCAGCGGATCTACCGCGACCTGGTGCGCAGCGCCCACCCCGACCTCACCACCGACCCGGCCGAGCAGCAGCGCCGGGCCGCCTTCCTGGCCCGGGTCAACGAGGCCTACGCGTACGGGGACACCGCCGCGCTGACGGGCCTGGCCGCCGAGTGGTCCACCGCGCCCGAGGCCGCCCCCGCCGCCGACTCCCCCGACCGGCTGGAGTGGCTGCGCCGCCGGCTGGAGTGGCTCACCGCCAGGATCGCTGCGACCGCCACCGAGCAGGTCCGGCTGGAGCAGACCCCGATGGGCCAGCTGCTCGCCCTCGCCCCGCAGGACCCGGACCGGCTGCTGGAGCAGCTCGCCGAGGAGCTGCTCGCCAAGGCCGCGGAGCGGCAGGCCGAGCTGGAGCGGCTGCTGGGGCGCGTTTCATGATTCCCGCCGGGCGCGCGACGCCGGGCATCCCGCCTGGACGCACCGGCGAAGCACCCGAGTACGACCCAGTACGAGGGCGCTCCGCCGGCACGCCCAGCCGGGCGCCCACCGCCGCGCGCTGATCCGACGCGAATCATGAAACACGCCCCAGGCCCCTCCGCAGCCCCCGGCGCCGCCGCCCCGGTGGGCGACAATGGCACCGACCCGACGCACCCCCAGGAGAACCAGACGATGTTCGCGCAGATCCCCACCACCGACGCCGCCGCCGTGCCCGCCGAGGCCGCCCTGCTGGACGTGCGCGAGCAGGACGAGTGGGACGCCGGGCACGTGGACGGCGCGCTGCACATCCCGATCGGGCAGGTCGTGGCCCGGCTCGGCGAGCTGCCCGACGAGAAGCTGTACGTGCTCTGCCGCGTCGGCGGGCGCTCCGCGCAGGTCGTCCAGTACCTGGTGCAGCAGGGCCGGGACGCGGTGAACGTGGACGGCGGGATGTACGCCTGGGAGGGTGCGGGCCGTCCGATGGTCAGCAGCACCGGGCAGCAGGCCTTCGTCCTGTAGCCGTCGGGCCCGGTGGGGGGGAGGCCCGATGGGGTCTGGGGAAGGGAACGGAGCGGACGCGGACGCGGACCGGCCGGCGCGGGACCGGGCCTGGTCGGCGCCCGCGCAGCTGTTCCTCGGCCTGTCCGCGGCCGCGCTGGCGACGGTCACCGTGCTGTTCCTGACCGCCGTGTTCCTGCACGTCGCGCCCTCCAACGCGCTCTCCCGGCAGTACCAGGAGCAGGTCGACGGAGTGGTCTACCCCGAGTTCGAGCAGAACTGGCGGCTGTTCGCCCCCAACCCGCTGCAGCAGAACATCACCGTGGACGCCCGGGTGCGCACCGCCGGGGAGGGCGGCGCCACCCGGTTGCGCGACTGGATCGGGCTGACCGCCCGGGACCTCGACGCGATCCGGGGCAACCCGGCGCCCAGCCACGTCGACCAGAACCTGCTGCGCCGGGCCTGGGACTTCTACGAGGGCACGCACGACCCGAAGGACGAGACCGCGACCGTGGCCAGGGGCAGGCTCGCCGAGCAGTACCTCAAGCGGATCGCCCTCCAGCGGATCGGCCGGGAGGTGGACGGGGAGCGGGTGCTGGAGATCGAGTTCCGGATGACCGCGACCACCCTCGCGCCGCCCGCGTGGAGCGGGGAGGCGGCGCCGCCCGCGCCCAAGGTGCGGGAGCTGCCCTGGTGGGCGGTGGCCGACGAGGACTACCGGGGGCTCGGGTGAGCGAGATGTCGCCGCCTCAGCTGCCTGCTGAGCTGCCCGCTCGGTCCTCTGCGGAGGAGGAGCGGCCGCTGCTGGACCGCATCCCCCGGCAGGGCCCGTCCCCCGTGCAGGCGGCGGCCGAGGCCGCCTCCCGTCGGGTGGGGCCCGCGGAGGCGGCCGCGAGGGCGCTCGGGGCGTTCACCGGGCGTGCGCTCGGGGCGCACCAGGCCGCGGTGGTGCGGATCGGCTTCGGGCTGGTCTGGCTCGCGTACCTGCTGCGCGAGTGGCCCAACCGGCGGGTGCTGTACGGCGACCGCTCCCCCTGGGCGATGGACCTGGCCGAGCGGCTGCTGGCCGACAACGGGGCGTTCACCGTGCTGCCCTGGTTCGGCGGGCGGGCCTGGTTCGAGCTGGTCTACCACCTGGGGATGCTGGCCGCCCTGGCGGTGCTGCTGGGCTGGCGGACCAGGGCGAGCACGGTGCTGTTCCTGGTCACCGTGCTGTCGCTGCAGAACCGGGACGTCTTCCTCGGGGACGGCGGGGACAACGTCGTCCACCTGATGGCGGTCTACCTGGTCTTCACCCGCTGCGCCGAGGTCTGGTCGCTGGACGCTCGGCGCGCCAGGCCGGGTGGCCCGGGCGGGGTGGTGCTGTGGGCCGTCCTCGGGGTGGTGCTGGCGCTCTGTCAGCTGGGCGGGTTCTCCGGGGAGACGCTCACCTGGACGAGCCGGACCTTCCCGTACGTCGGCTGGTCGCCGCTGTTCTGGGGCCTGTGGGCCGTGGCCGGGCTCTGGTGGACGCTCCGGCGGCTGCGGCCGGAGGGCGAGCCGCTGGCCGTGCTCGACGCGCTGGCGAACATGGTGCACAACTGCGCGATGCTGGTGATCGCCGTCGAGGTGGTGCTGATCTACGCCACCGCCGGCTGGTACAAGGTGCAGGGCTCGCGCTGGCAGGACGGCACCGCGCTCTACTACCCGCTGCACCTGGACTACTTCACGCCCTGGCCCTGGCTGTCCGGGCTCGTCGGCTCGGCGCTGCTGCCGGTGTTCCTGGTCTCGTACGCGACGGTGATCCTCCAGGTCGCCTTCCCGTTCACGCTGCTCAACCGGCGGGTCAAGAACGCGCTGCTGGCGGTGATGATGGTCGAGCACGTGGGGATCGCGGTGGTGCTCGGGCTGCCGGTGTTCTCGATGGCGATGATCGCGGCCGACGCGGTGTTCCTGCCGACCGGGATGCTGCTGTGGGTGGCGGCGCGGCTCGGGCGGCTGCGGTGGAGGCGGCTGGGAGGGAGGCGCTCCGCCTAGGATGGCGGGCATGTCCTGGTTTGCCGCACTTCGTGACACCGCGCGGACCGGGCTCACCCTCGACCGGGCGCTCAGCGATCCCAAGCGCGCGCTGCGCGGGGCCGTCGCCGTCGCCCTGGTGCTCTTCCCCACGCTGGCCCTCGGCGGGCCTTCGCTCGCCACCTCCGCGGCGATGGGCGCCTTCATCGCCGGGACGGCCACCTTCCAGCGCAGTTTCCGTCCGCGCGCCAGCCTCGCCGTGGCCGCCGGCATCGGGCTGGGCACCAGCACCTTCCTCGGGTACCTGGCGGCCGGGGTGTACGGGCTGTTCCCGGTGCTGCTGGCGGTGTGGGCCTTCGGCGCCGGACTGGCCTGGGCCATCGGGCCGACCGCCGGGGTCGTCGCCGCCAACACCGTCTCGGTGATGCTCGTGGTCGTCCAACTGCCCGTCAGCGCCGCGGCCGCGCTGGGCCACGGGCTCGTCGCCGCGCTCGGCGGGGTCTCCCAGGCCCTGGTCATCACCCTGTGGCCGATCGGCAGCTGGTCCGCCCAGCGGGCCGCGCTGGCCGACACCTATGCCGAACTCGCCGACTACGCGCGGCGGTTGCGCCAGGACCCGACCGCGCACATCGACCCGGCGCCGTTCATGGCCGCCCGGCACGCCTCCGCCGTCACCCCCTGGCAGGACCGCCACCGGCCGCCCGAACTGCGCGGACTGCGGGGCCTCGCCGAACGCATCCGCCCCACCCTCGCGGCCCTCGCCGACCCCAAGGTTGGCGCCCCCGAGGAGGGGCCGGAGCGCGACCGCGCCCGGGAGGTCCTGGCCGCCTCCGCCGAGGTCATGGACGCCCTCGCCCGGGCCGTCCGCACCGGCGACCCGCTGCGCCTGCCCCGCTCCGCGCCCGCGCTCAGCGTGCCCGGGACGGACGACGCGACGCCGCTGCGCGGGGCCGCCCGACGCTCGGCCCGGCGCCTGGGCGGGCTGCTGCGCAAGGCCGCCGACGCGCTCGACCGGGGCGACGAGGACACCATCAGCACCCCCGTGGTCGGGGCCGGCGGGGCGCTGCGCAAGCCGCCGCTGTCGCGGATGCTGCCCGTCGCGCTGCGGGCCGTACGGCGGCAACTGCGGCCGCGCTCGGCGGTGTTCCAGCACGCGGTGCGGCTGGCCGGGGTGGTGACCCTCGCCTACCTGCTCGCCCGGCTGGCCGGCTTCGAGCACGGGTACTGGGCGCCGCTGACGGCCGCGATGGTGATGCGGCCGGACTTCGCGCAGACCTACAGCCGGGGCGTGGCCCGGCTCGCCGGGACGGTGGTCGGGGTGAGCGTCTCCACCCTCGTGGTGCAGCTGGCCCACCCCGGGCAGTGGGTGCTGGCCGCGCTCGCGGTGGCGTGCATCGGTGCGGCGTACCTGACGCTCAGGACCGGGTACGCGCTGATGACCGTCGGGATCTCCTCGTACGTGGTGTTCCTGCTCGGGCTCCAGGAGGGGAACCCGCTGGTCACGGCCTTCGAGCGGGTCGGGCTGACGCTGCTCGGCGGGTCCGTCGCGCTCCTGGTGTACGCGCTGTTCCCCACCTGGCAGACGGCCCGGCTCGGGGAGCGGCTCGCGGAGTGGCTCGCGGCGGCGGGGCGGTACGCGGGGGCGGTCATCGCCTGCTACGAGACGCCGGCGCAGCCGCGGGAGCGGGCGGTGCGCACCGCGCTGCTGGACTCGCGGGAGGCGCGCTCCGAGCTGCTCCAGGCGATCCAGCGGGCGGATGCGGAGCCCGGGCGGCACGAGACGGGGCTCGCCGGGGTGAGCCGGCGGCAGATCGACCGGGCGCGGGCGGCGGTGGGGCACCTGGGGCGGGTGGCGGTGCTGCTGGAGGCGCACCTGCCGGGGGCGGACGCGGAGCCCGTACCGGGGGCGGCGGAGTACGCGGAGGAGCTGCGGCTGGCCACGGCGCTGGCGGCGGGGGCGCTGCTGACGGGGCGGCCGGTGGAGTTCGGGGCGGTGCGGGAGGCGCAGGCGCGGCTGGAGGAGCGGCTGGCGGGGGCTCCTGCGGGGTTGCAGAGGGACGGCGTGCAGAGGGACGTGGTGCAGCGGGACGTGGTGCGGGCGGGGGCCCGGCTGGTGGGGCAGGCGTTGAAGGATCTGGAGCGGGCCCTGCGGGGGAGCGGCGGGAAGGAGGGGCGGGAGGAGGCGAAGGCACGGGTGGGAGAGTGGGGGAATGGACGAGGCTGAGGTGGAGCGGGACTGGCGGGCGGGGGAGCGCGGGGCCGGGGTGGTGGTGCTGGACGGGTTCCACCCGTTGAAGCACGCGCTGCGGTTCGGCGGTGAGGTGCGCCGGGTGGTGACCGTCGACCGGGGGGAACTGCTCGCTCTGGCCCGGGAGTTGGCGCCGGACGTCGAGGAGGAGCTGGACGCGCTGGCGGTGGAGCTGCCGGAGCGGACGATGCGGGCGCTGGTGCCCCGGCTGCATCCGACCGGGGTGATCGCGCAGGCCGTGCGGCCGTCCGTGGAGGCGAACCGGGAGGCGCTGGCCCGTCGGCCGCGGCGGGCGCCGGTGGTGGTGCTGGAGAACCCGCGCAACCTGGGCAACGTCGGGGCGGTGATCCGGCTGGCGGCCGGGTTCGGGGCGGCCGGGGTGGTGACCACCGGGGAGGTGGACCCGTGGCACCCGACCGTGCTGCGCGGCAGCGCGGGCCTGCACTTCGCCACCGCCGTCGAGCGGGTGGGCCTGGCGGAACTGCCCGAGGGGCCGCTGTACGTGTTGGATCCGGAGGGCGAGGACATCCGCGACGTGCCGTTCCCGGACGACGCGCTGCTGGCCTTCGGCACCGAGCGGCACGGCGTCTCGGCGGAGCTCCGGGCGCGGGCGGACCACCTGGTCGCGGTGCCGATGCGCCCGGGGGTGTCCAGCTTCAACCTGGCGACCAGCGTCGGGATGGGCCTGTTCCACTGGATGTCGGGGACGTCGGGGACGTCGGGGACGTCGGGGGCGTCGGGGACGTCGGGGGCGTCGGGGGCGTCGGGGGCGTCGGGGGCGTCGGGGCGCCCGCCCGGCGCGGGGCCGGACGGGCACTGACGGGCCCTGCGTTACGAGAAGAGCCGGCGCCAGGTGTCCGGGCCGGGGTAGCCGTCGGCCTCGGCGCCCGTCCAGCCCTGGGCCCGCTGGAAGGCCTGCACGTTGAGGCGGTCGCTCTCGCTCCACTGGGGGCCGGGGCCGACGCTGTAGGCGCCGCCGAAGCCCTTGGCGACGAGCTGCGCGCCGAGCCGGCGGACGTAGTCGTTGTTCTGGCCGGGGCCGAAGTACTGCGCCCCGGGGAAGGTCGTCGTCCCCGTCCCCGTCCCCGTCGCGGGCGGTGGCGGGGGCAGCGGGGTGGTGCCGGCGTCGATGTTGCGGCCCTTGCCGCCCACCAGGTACGCCCAGGTGTCCTTGCCGGGGATGCCGTCGGCCTCGCCGGCGCGCCAGCCCTGGGCGAGCTGGAACGCCTGGGTGGCCTTGCGGTCGGCCTCGCCCCAGCGGGGGCCGGGGCCCTCGGAGTAGAACCGGGCGCCGCCGCGCTGCACCAGCATCTGGCCGAGCTTGGTGACGTACGCGTTGTTGGCCCCGGGCCCGAACTTGTCCGCGCCAGGGAAGGTGCTGGAGGAGGCGCCGTCGCTGCTGCCGGTGGACAGGCCCGTGTAGCGGTAGGGGACGTAGCCGGAGGAGTTGTTCCAGTACGCGTACGGGGTGGAGCGCTTCTTGGTGCCGGGGGAGGTCTGCTCGTAGGCGAGGTAGCGGGTGCGGGAGGAGTCCGCCCAGCCGCCGAAGATCGTCACGTGCGAGCCGCCCTGCGGGTTGGCCGGGTTGTTGTAGATCAGCACGTCGCCGGGCTGGAGGTCGTTCTTGCCGATCCGCTCGGCGAAGTCCGGCAGGGTCCAGGTGGTCTGGCTGCTGCCGAGGCCCCAGGCCATCGAGACGAAGCCGGAACAGTCCTGGCGGTAGCCGTCCGACCAGTAGCGGCTCATGCTGTACGGCACGCCCTGGTCGACCCAGCTCTGCGCGCGCTGGATGATCTGCGCCCGGGTGAGGGGCTGCGCGGCGGCGCGTGGGGCGGCGTAGGTGCGGGCGCCGGAGCCATCGCCGTACAGGCCGCTGACCTCGCCCTGTGGGGACTGCGGCGGCTGGGCGGTGCTGCTGCTGCCGCTCCCGCCGCCGGGGTTCGGGGTGGGGGCCGCGGTGGCGGAGCCGGCGGCGGCCGCCCCACCGCCCATCGCGGTGCCGACCGCGGCCATCACGACGGCGGCCCGGCGGCGCAGGCTGCGGGAGGCGGCGTGGCCGCCCTCGTGGACGGGGGCGGCGTGCAGCCGGGCGCGGCGGCGGGCACTGCAGCCCCCGCATATGCAGTCCTCCGCCGGTTCGACCTCGGCGAACACCGGCAGCGCGGACAGGGGGTCGGTAAGGGTCATGCTCCGCCTCTTTCCTGCGGTCTTTCCTGGCCACGGCCTGACGGCGTGACAGGAGTGGCCTTCCCGCGCCGGTTCCGCTGCCACCGGGACCAAAGTCCCAAAGCGGGCGGATCGGGGCGCGGCGGATTGGGCCGAGCGAGTGACGACCAGTTGGCTCCCGGGCGTGGCGCGGAGGCATCGGAACAGGTAGTAACCGTACGAACCTGATGCGTGATCAGAGAGTGACCGGTGTCTGGTTCAGTACGGGATCAGTGCCGGATCGGCGCGGGAGCAGCACCGGATCAGCGCGGGATGGCG
This sequence comes from Kitasatospora sp. NPDC051170, assembly GCF_044455705.1. Taxonomy (NCBI): domain Bacteria; kingdom Bacillati; phylum Actinomycetota; class Actinomycetes; order Kitasatosporales; family Streptomycetaceae; genus Kitasatospora; species Kitasatospora sp. NPDC051170. The sequence goes on from NZ_JBITFA010000005.1 coordinate 69,966, forward strand.
GGCGAGTACTCGGGATCGGTCCAGGTCAGCGGGGTGGCGTCGGCGAGTTCGAGCACGCCGGTGACGGCCAGTTCGACCATCCGCTCCGCGCCGGGGGTGCCCTGGCGGGCCTCCTCGGACCAGTCGGTGCGGGCCTCGCCGGTGACCAGCAGCGCCCCGCCGGTCTCCCAGTCGGGCAGCAGCAGGCCCGCCCGGGGGTCGAGCTCGAGGTTGCCGAGGGTCAGGAACATGCTGTTGCCGGGGTACTCCGGCCAGCGCAGCCGGTCCGGGGCGACGGCCTGGAGGAAACCGGGCAGGCCGCCCCGGTGGGAGGCGTCCACGGTGCCGCCGGGGCCGGTGGAGGCGATGAAGAAGGTGTCCGAGGTGGCGACCGCCAGCCGCTGGGCGGTGGTCAGCACGGAGCCGGAGGCGACGGCGCGCGGCGGGCCGGCCGGGCGGTCCAGCGGGGTGCGGCGCTGGATGTACTTCGGGCAGTTGGAGACCACCTCCTCGGCGGTGATCACCAGACCACCCCGGCCGTCGGCGCGGGAGCGGCCGTTGAGGCGCATCCGGCGGCGGCCGGCCGAGTCCAGGGCGATGGTGCCGACCCGGGCCGGGCGGGTCAGTGCCTCGGCCAGTGGGTCGGCCTGGGCGGGACGGGCGGCGACGGTCACGGTGCGCTCGTCGGGGGCCTGGAGGAAGCCGGCCGGCCCGGCCAGCTGGGTGGCCCAGACCCGGCCGTCGAGGTCGGCCGCGCCGATCACCACCGTCCGCCGCTCGCCCAGGAAGCGGGCGGCGACGGGCGGGACGGTGGCGCGGATGGAGCGGCCGGCGTGGTCGGCGCGCTCGGTGCGGCCGGCCCGGGCCTGGGCGGTCCGCTCGCCGGGGTGGTAGGGGGTGGCAGCGGTGGTCACGGGGTGCTCCTCGCCGTCCGGTGGGTGTGATCCGAAAGACACGGTCTAGAAGAAGCCGCAGGTGGGGGCGTTGGTGGTGGGGGCGACGGCGTCGGTCTCGTCGACGCCGGTGCGGGTGTAGATCTCCAGCCGGATGCCGTCGGGGTCGGTGAAGAAGACGCCCCCGGAGGCGGAGCCCTCGCCGTGCGGGACGACGCCGTCGTAGGCGAACTCGGCGCCCAGGTCGCGCAGCACGGTCTCGGCGGTGCGGACCTCGTCGAGGCTCTCGACCTCGAAGGAGAGGTGGTGCAGGCCGGGGGTGCCGGTGGCGAAGGTGCCCTCGCTCTGCTGCCAGAGCGTGACGACCAGGCGGCCGTCGCGGCCGAGGAGGGCGAAGCGGCGGTCGGCCTCGGTGCCCTCGTGGGTCACTTCGAGGCCGAGGACGGCGCGGTAGAAGTCGATCGAGCGGGCCACGTCGGTGACGTTCAGGCCCACGTGGCCGGTCTGCAGGGACTTGAGCTGGGCGATGGTGCCGGACATGCCTGATCACTCCTGGAGCTGGGTGGCTCCGGCGGCTACTGCCTAACCGGTATGAGTGACTGTAGGGGTTAGGTGATAGGGCGTCAACCGCTGTACGGTGGCGAAGGGGTTAGGTGTCGGGGCAGCGGAAAGCCCCGCCGGGCCGGTGGGCTCGACGGGGCTTCGGTGCTCGGGGGGAAGGGAGGCTAGGCCCATTCCCAGCGGATGCCGATGTGGCCCGGCTGCTGGTCCGGGGCCAGGACGTGGGCGCTGGCGGAGGCGCCGATCCACAGCTGCTCGCGGCGGTGGTCGACGTCGGCGCCGGGCTCGCGGTCGTAGCGCTCGCAGTGGGCGGGGACGGCGGCCGGGTCGAAGTGCACCTGGAGCACGTACTCGCGCACCGGGGTGGCGAAGCGGCGGCTGTACTCCGTGGTCGGGCCGCCGGGCGGGATCTCCACCTCGTACTCGAAGACGGTGCTGTCGCCGAGGCCGAGCGGGCGGTCGAGCATCAGCTCGGCGACGGTCAGCCCGACCTCCGGGCGGCGGCGGACCCGGCCGAGGCGGCCGTGCCGCACCGCGGTGACCTCCGGGCAGCCGGTGGCCTCCTCGTCGGCCTTGTGGACGACCAGGCAGCGGCCGACGCCGCCGACCGTGGCGCGCACCACCTGGCGCATCCGCAGCAGGTTGCCGCGCCGCTCGGCGTCGACGTAGTACGAGTCGTGGATGCTCAGGCGCTCCAGCTCGCCGGCCGGCGGGGCATCCAGCTCGGCGAAGATCGCCGCGATGTCGTCCTCCCCCGGCCAGACGTCCTCCAGCCCGAGGTGGCAGGTGTTGGCGGCCGCCGCCCAGCGGCCGCGCGGGCGCGGCGGGCCGAGCAGGGCGGACAGGGAGCTGTGGGGCAGGCCGAGCAGTTCCTCGAGCAGGTGGACGGCGCGCAGCGAGCTGGCCCGCTCGGGCTGGCTGCGGCCGCGGCGCCAGTAACTCAGCGTCGTGACACTGACTCTGACGCCGCGTCCGGCCAGCGCGGCGCGGATGCGGTCCAGGCTGAGGCCGCTGGCCTCGATGGCCAGGTTGAGGGCGTCGGCGAAGCCTCCGGCCGGGGCGGGCCGTCCGGCGGACGGGACCGGGGCGGGGGCAGGGGGAAGCGGAGCGGGCGGGCCCGGGTGCTCCGGGCGCGAACCGACCAGCCGGAGCCGCGCGGAGTCCTGAGGCTGCTGTGCGGCCATGCGGTGACCCTCCCCACCAGGTGACTTCGGCGGGACCTGGTCGGCGCCGGAGCGCGCCGCCCGCGGCTTCACCGAGCTTTGGGGAACCCTATGCACGGTCGAGAGGCTACGTCATCAGTCGTGCGTATGACAGGGGTCACGACAGGTGGACCACAAGGTTATCGATCTTGAAACAGGCCGGAAACAGGACACCGCCGGGGCGGGCCGTGAAGGCGCCGCCCCGGCGGGGGTTCGGGTGGTGCGGGTGGTGCTGCCGGCGGGGTGGTCAGCCGACGTTCAGGGCGACGTCGTCGATCACGAAGCTGGTCTGGGCGGAGCCGTCCTCGGTGCCGGTGAACTTCAGGGTCACCGTCTGGCCGGCGAAGGAGGTCAGGTCCACGCTCCGCTGGACGTAGCCGGTGGCCGCGTCCAGGTTGGACCAGGTCTTGACCGCGGTGGAGTTCGCCTGGAGGGTCAGCTTGTCGTACGCGGTGCTGGTGGTGGTCTCCGCGGTGTCGATGTGGAGCTGGAAGGTGAGGATCGCGGAGGTGCAGCCGGCCGGGACGGAGACGGTCTGCGACAGGGTGTCGGTGTGGGTGCTGCCGTAGCCGTTCAGCCACGCCTTCCAGCTGCCGGAGTGGGCCGGCTGGGAGGAGCTGTTGTCGACCACGCCGGAGCTGGTGCTCCACGGGGCGGCGGTGCCGGTCTCGAAGCCGCCGTTGCCGATCAGCTGGGCGGCGGTGCAGCCGCCGGTGGGCGGCGGGGTGGTGCCGCCGCCGAGCAGGGCGGTGGTCAGCTGGTCGGCGACCGGGGTGCCCCAGCCGGTGACCTGGTCGTAGCCGGCCTTGGCGGAGAAGTCCTGGTTGGCGCCGGTGGTCACGTCGTGGAAGGCGCTGCCGTAGCTGCTGCTGTTGGCGACCGAGTACAGGCGCGGGCTCGCCTCGCCGAGGGCGGGCTTCCCGGCGGCCTTGGCCTTCTGGTTGAACTGGGCCGCGTAGCCGGACCACAGCGGTGCGGCGGCGCTGGTGCCGCCGTAGACCTGCCAGGCGCCGCCGGTGTAGATGGCGAAGCCGCTCGCCGGGTCGGCGTTGGAGGAGACGTCCGGGACGGTGCGCATGGTGCCGCTGACGCCGGTGCCCGTCTGCCAGCTCGGCTTGCTGAAGACGGTGGAGACGCCGCCGCCGGCGGTGCTCCAGGCGGACTCCGAGGAGTAGCCGTTGGCGCTGGTCACCTTGAGGTTGGTGCCGCCGACGCCGGTCTGGTGCGGGCTGGAGGCGGGGAAGTCGACGGCCTTGACGGTCGAGCCGCTGGTGGAGCGGGTGCAGTCGCGGGAGCCGTCGTCGCCGGAGGCGGAGAAGATCGAGATGCCCTGGGCGGCGGCCTGCTTGAAGGCGTTGTCCACGGCCGTCATCGAGGCGGCGGTGGTGTCCGGCTCGCAGGAGCCCCAGGAGATCGAGATGACCGAGGCCCGGTTGTCGGCCACGATCTTGTTGGCCATGTCGATCTCGCCCTGGTCGCTGTTCGGGGCCTCGTAGATCAGCTGGGTGGCCTTGGGGGCCGCGCCGCGGACGATCTCGCTGTCCAGCTCGACCTCGCCCATGCCCTGGCCGGGCGCGGAGTCGTAGTTGGCGCCGTCCACCGAGACCGTGGAGACGGCCGGGCCGGTCAGGCCGTACTGGGCGTCGTAGGTGGTCAGGTCGGAGGACTTGTAGCCGTCGAACTCCCAGAGCGCGACGGTGGTGCCGGTGCCGTCCGCGCCGGTCTTGGTCAGGTTGTAGGCGCCGTCGTACTGGGCCGGGCTCATGCCGCTCGGGGAGGCGGTGGCGGCGTTCGGCGCGGCAGTGGTCGAGCTGGCCGCGCTGGGCTTGGCCAGGCGGTTCTTGCGCACCGCGTGGTTGTCCAGGCCGCTGACGCCCTGGACGACGGCGGCCAGGTCGAAGGGGATCGAGGCGGCGTCGTCGTTGGCGAAGAAGGTGCGCTGCAGCTGCGGGTCGACGTACGCGCTCTCGTGGGTGGCGAACGCCTGCGAGACCTTCGCGGCGGTGCCGCGGGCGCTGACGACCTGGCGGTTGGCGCTGACCTCGGTGACGGTCAGGCCCTGGCCGGCGAGGTAGTCCTTGACCTGCTGGACGGCCTCGCGGGTCGGGCCGAAGCGCTCGGTGAACTGCTCGGGCGTCAGGAACTTCCCGTACTCGGGGGTGCCCGGGGTGGTGACCGCGGCGAGGAAGCGGTCCAGGCCCGCGGTGTCGCGCAGCTTGAGGCTGACGGCCACCGATATCTGCTGCTCGGCGGGGACGTCGCCCTTCTTCTCCGAGTGCGCCACGGCCGGGTTGACGGTGTTGGCGAGCGCGACGCGCGGGGCGGCGTTCGGTGAGGCGGCCTGCGCGGTGGAGACACCGAGCGAGACGGCGGTGAGGGGCAGGACGGCTATCGCCGCGGCGAGGGCGAGGGTGCGGGGACGCAACGTTTCTCCTCCTCCGGCCGGTTGTGGGGACCGGCTAGGGGGCCACGCGTTCCGGGCGGTCGTGAACGCTGGTCAGAACATGACAGAACAAGGAGGGGGAGTGGATCATGAATGGGCAATTGCTTGCTAAAGAACAGTCAAGTGTGGACATGACAGGCGAACGAGGGTTCATTCAGTGAATGGCCGCAGTGGCAGGATGGTCGACGTGACCCCGGACCCCCGCGACCCCCGCCCCCTGATCGGCGAGCCGCTCGCGCTCGACCTCCTCAACACGCGCTGGGCCGGCACGCCCGTCAACGACCTGCTGGACGGCGTGCAGGGGTACGGGATCTGGCTCTCCTCGAACGGCCTCGACGGGCGCTGCACCGCCGACGGGGCCGGGCTGGCGGCGATCCTCCAGGCCCGCGAGGCGATCGGCCTCGCCTTTCAAGACCTGAGGGATCAGGGCGAGTTGGGCCCCGGGGCGCGTTCAGGACTGGACGCGGTGCTCGACCACGGACGCCTGCGGCGCACCGCCGGCCCCGGTGGGCCCGAGGACCGGGCGGAGACGGACGGGCCGCAGTGGCTCGCGCCCTGGATCGCGGTGGACGACCTCCTCGCCCTGCTCGCCCAGGGGGCGCCGCGGCTCAAGCAGTGCGCGCACGAGGCGTGCATCCTGCACTTCTTCGACGCCTCGCAGAACGGGAAGCGGCGCTGGTGCCGGATGGCGGTGTGCGGGAACCGGGCCAAGGCGGCCCGGCACTACGAGAAGGCCAAGGGCTGAGCAGGGTCCCGCACCCGGGGCACGGGACCGTGGCGGCCGTCAGGCGGCGGGGTCTCCGAGCCAGGCGGTGAGGGCCTCGCGCAGCTCGCGGTGGCCGGGGTCGACGGCGCCCCAGGCGACGTAGCCGTCCGGGCGGATCAGCAGGACGGTGTCGCGCAGCTTGCCGTGCGGGTCGGCGGGGGCGGCCGTGACCAGCTCACCGGCCCAGGGTGCGGCGGCGGTCTGCTCGTCGTTGCTGACGAGGACGAACTTGCCCGCGCGCAGCGCCTCGTAGAGCCGCCCGGGCCCGGACGGATCGCCGTCCTCGGGCTTGGTGACGGCGGTCAGCCGCAGGTCCGGGACGCGCTTGCCGACCTGGGGGTGGGCGTCCTTGGGCGCGGGGTAGGAGATGGCGATGCCGGAGACCGTACGGGCGCCGCGCTCGGTGACCGGGTCGAGGTGGCCGCCCAGGGCGGTGAGCGCCCCGCGCAGGGCGCGGGTGGGGGCGGACTCGGCCAGGGCGATCCGGATCAGGGCGCCGGAGGTGCGCAGGACCATCTTCCCGACGGGGTGGCGCTCGCTCTGGTAGGTGTCCAGCAGGGCGTCGGTGGCGTGGCCGCGCAGGGCGGCGGCGAGCTTCCAGGAGAGGTTGGCGGCGTCCTGGAGGCCCGTGTTCATGCCCTGGCCGCCGGCCGGGGAGTGGCAGTGGGCGGCGTCGCCGGCCAGGAAGACGCGTCCGGAGCGGTAGTTGGGGGCCTGGCGTTCGTCGCTGTGGAAGGTGGAGCTCCAGCGGACCTCGCCGAGGCCGAGGTCCTCGCCCAGGGCCTCCTGGGCGACGGCGGCCAGGTGCTCGGGCGAGGGGACGGCGCCGTCGGGGAGGTGCTCGGTGCGGTCCCAGGCGATGAGCCGGTACCAGCCGTCGCCGAAGGGCACCACGAAGGCGAAGCCCTTGGCGCCCGCCCCGGCGGTGATCCCGTCGGCGGGCTCGTTGGCCAGGCGGACGTCGGCGAGCATCACCGATTCGACCACCGACTCGCCGGGGAACGGGATGCCGAGCAGCTCGCGGACGGCCGAGCGGACGCCGTCGGTGCCGACCGCGTACCGGGCGCGGTGGACGCCGCCGTCGCCGGTCTCCAGGGTGACGCCCTCGGCGTCCTGGCGCAGGCCCGTGACCTCGGCGCCGCGCAGCACGGTGGCGCCCGCCTTCTCGGCGCGCTCCAGCAGCAGGCGCTCGACGTTGTACTGCGGGGTGATCAGGACGAACGGGAAGCGCGTCGGCAGGACGGAGAGGTCGACGCCGAAGCGGCCGAACATCCGCAGCTCGGTGAGCGGGCGGCCGGTGGCGATGAGGGCGTCGGCCAGGCCCCGGGCGTCGAGGAGTTCGAGGCTGCGGGCGTGCACGGCGAAGGCCCGGGTGAGGTTGGACTCGGCGCCGCGCTTCTCCAGGACGGTGACGCCGACTCCGGCGGCGGCGAGATCGCCTGCCAGCAGCAGTCCGGTGGGCCCGGCACCGACGATCAGGACGTCGGTTTCGGTCGTCGGCTTCACGGACATCTGTCAGCTCCCGGTGTTCGGAGGGTGGTTGCACGCTGTTCCCGGACGTGCTCCCGGGGTCCATTCTCGCGGTCGGCGTACCGGCTGTGAACCACCGGGCCCCCGGGTGGTCGGTGCGACCGCCCGGGGGCCCGGTGTTTCGTGCGGGTGGGGATCAGGCGGGGCGGCGGATCTCCACCGTACGGAACCGGTTGGCGACGAAGGCACCGTCGCAGTACGCGGCGTTGGCGGCCGGGTTGGCGCCGGTGCCGTGCAGGTCGGAGAAGGCGGCGGTCTGGTTGGGGTAGACGCCGCCCGTCAGGTTGAGCGAGAGCGAGACGCCGGCGTCCAGGACGGCGGCGACCAGACGGGCCTCCACCTCGGGCGAGGTGGTGTAGCCGGTGGCCGTCATGGCGCCCTTGTCGCGGACGGTGGTGCGCAGCAGCTCCACGGCGGCCTCGGTGTTCTCCACGGCGACGGCGAAGGAGACCGGGCCGAAGCACTCGCTGCGCAGCACGGCGCGGTCGTCCGGCTTGTCGGCGTCGAGCTTGACCAGGGCGGGGGTGCGGACGGTGGCGCCGGGGAACTCCGGCGAGGCCACCGCGCGGGGGGCGAGGGCGAGTTCGCCGTACTCGCCGCCGGCCGCGGCGGCCGAGCGCTGGAGCACGCCGGGGTTGACGACCGCGCCCAGGATGGCGGCGGCGCGGGCGTCGTCGGAGAGCAGGCCCTCGATGGCGGCGCCGAGGTCGGCGACGACCTGGTCGAAGGACTTGTCGCCTTGGTCGGTGGCGATGCCGGTGCGGGGGATCAGCAGGTTCTGCGGGGTGGTGCACATCTGGCCGCTGTAGAGGGACAGGGCGAAGGCCAGGTTGCCGAGCATGCCCTTGTAGTCGTCGGTGGAGTCGATCACCACCGCGTTGACGCCGGCCTTCTCGGTGTAGACCTGCGCCTGGCGGGCGTTCTCCTCCAGCCAGTCGCCGAAGGCGGTGGAGCCGGTGTAGTCGATCAGCTTCACCTCGGGGTGGACGGCGAGGGTCTGGGCGACGGTGCCGCCCTCGTGCTCGGCGGCCAGGCAGACCAGGTTCGGGTCGAAGCCGGCCTCGGCGAGCACCTCGCGGGCGATGCGCACGGTCAGCGCCAGCGGCAGGACGGCGCGGGGGTGCGGCTTGACCAGCACGGGGTTGCCGGTGGCGAGGGAGGCGAACAGGCCCGGGTAGCCGTTCCAGGTCGGGAAGGTGTTGCAGCCGATCAGCAGGGCGAGGCCGCGCGGGACGACGGTGAACTGCTTGGTCATCACGAGCGGGTCGCGCTTGCCCTGGGGCTTGGTCCAGCCGGCCTGCTGGGGCAGGCGGGTCTGCTCGGCGTAGGCGTAGGTGACGGCCTCCAGCCCGCGGTCCTGGGCGTGCGGGCCGCCGGCCTGGAAGGCCATGCCGTACGCCTGGCCGGTGGTGTGCATGACGGCCTGGGCGAACTCGTGGGAGCGGGCGTTGATCCGGTGCAGGATCTCCAGGCTGACGGCGGCGCGCTCCAGCGGGGAGGCGGCGGCCCAGGCGGGCCGGGCGTCGCGCAGCGCGGCGATCAGGGCGTCGGCGCCGGCGTGCGGGTAGGTGACGCCGAGCTCGACGCCGTACGGGGAGGCCTCCCCGCCGACGAGGTCGCCGTCGGTGGGGTGGCCGTCGAGGGCGAAGGGCTTGCCGAGCAGGGCGTCGAAGGCCGCCTTGCCGTCCGCCGGGCCGTTCTCGCCGTAAGCCTTCGGGAACTCGGGGTACGGCGACCAGTAGTCGCGCTTGGCGGCGGCGTCGAGGGCGGCGTCCAGGGTGGCCTGGTGGCGCTCGACCAGCTCGGCGACGACGGGGTGGGTGACCGCTGCGGACATGTGCGCTCCTCAGGTGGAGGAAGGGGACACGTCACAGAGTAACCGAACGATCGGTCGGCGAAAGGGGGTGTGGGGGATTGATTCCGGGACGCGCGAAGGGGCGCGTCCCAGGCCGGACGCGCCCCTCGGGGCCTTGCTCGCGCAGGGTTTACGGGACGCCGAGTTCGAAGATCATGTAGCCGCCGTACCAGCCGGAGGCGATCGCGGCGCTGCCCAGGACGGTGGCCAGCACCGGCCAGCTGAGCTTGCGCATCCCGATCGCCAGCGGCACGAACAGCGGGAACGCCGGCAGCAGGTAGCGCGAGACGTTGCCGAAGATGCCCAGGCTCCCGAGCACCGAGACGATGGTGGCCAGCGTGTAGGCGGTCAGCACCAGCGGCGGGCGCAGCCGGATCAGCAGGGCGATCAGCACCGGCAGGCTGAACACGATCAGGGTGGCGAAGAGGTCCGGCACCGGGAAGGCGAACGGGTAGTCGGTGCGGCCCAGCAGCACGCCCCGGATCGCGGCCCAGGTGCCCTGGCCCCAGTCGAAGTAGTGCAGCCAGGCGTCGTGCTGCAGCCGGAAGTAGCCGCCCCACTCGCCGGTGCGCCAGCCCACCCACGCGACGTAGCCCAGCAGGCCGAGGGGCGCCAGCAGCATCCCGGCCAGCGGGCGCAGCACGCCGCTGTCGCGCCGCCACAGCTCCACCAGCGCGGCCAGGCCCACCGCGCCGATCAGGGCGGCGGCCGTCGGCCGGTTGAGCCCGGCGACCAGGGTGATCGCCCCGGCGACGACCCAGCGCTTGGTCATCACGCAGTAGCAGGCCCAGGTGGCCAGGGCGACGAAGGTCGAGTCCGAGTAGATCGCCCACTCGGCGCCCGAGCCCGGGGCGACCGCCCAGATCCCGGCCGCGATCACGCCCGCCCGGGCGTCGCCGGACAGCTTCTCGACCACGGCGTAGATCCCGGCGGCGGCGAACAGCGAGGCCACCACCGAGACCAGCATCCCCGCGCCGTACAGGCCCAGGCCCGTGACGTCCGAGGTCAGCCGCATCAGGCCCGGGTACAGCGGGAAGAAGGCGGCGGAGTTCTGCTCGACCATGAACCCGCTGGTCGCGCCGGGGATCGGGACGAGGGCCGGGTGGTAGCCGAACTGGGCCACCTGCTGGTACCACCAGCCGTCCCAGCTGGCCAGGACGTCCCACGGGTTGGCGCCACCGCCGAAGCGGGCCGGCTTCTTCGCGTACTCGCCCGAGAAGGAGAGCAGCTTCATGAAGACGGTGAAGCCGACCAGCTTGAGCAGGGCGTAGCACCACACGGCGGGGCCGAAGCGGATCACCAGGGCCCGGGCCCGCTCCTGCCACGTGTCCGGGACGCCCTCCGTCTCCCCTCCGCGCTGCTCGGGAGGGTCGGAGGCGACTGCCGGTATTGCGTTCATCAGCCGTGGCTCCAGCTCGCTGGACGTGGACGATCGTCCGCAGAGTCTAGGGCGTGTCCGGCGGTTTTCGTCGGGTGCCCGGGGCCGATCGTCCAGGGCCCGGAGCGGACCCGACCGCGTGGGCCCGCGGGCGGCCGGGGATACTCGGAGGATGGCCGATCACACCACGCGCACCGCCTACACCGTCGAGTCGCTGCTCGCGGTGACCGTCGACGTGTTCAACGAGCGGGGTTACGACGGCACGTCCATGGAGGACCTGTCGCGGGCGGCCGGGATCTCCAAGTCGTCGATCTACCACCACGTGCGCGGCAAGGAGGAGCTGCTGCGGCTGGCGGTCGGGCGGGCGCTGGACGGGCTGTCCGCGATCCTCGCCGAGCCGGGGGCCGTGCAGGGCGCGGCGGTGGAGCGGCTGGAGCACGTGGTGCGGCGTACCGCCGAGGTGCTGCTGGAGGAGCTGCCGTACGTGACGCTGCTGCTGCGGGTGCGCGGCAACACGGTGACCGAGCAGTGGGCGCTGGAGCGGCGGCGCGAGTTCGACCACCAGGTGGCGGAGCTGCTGCGGGCGGCCGTCGCGGACGGCGCGCTGCGGGCGGACGTGGAGCCCCGGCTGGCCACACGGCTGCTGTTCGGGATGATCAACTCGATCGTGGAGTGGTACCGGCCGGGCCTGAAGGCCGCGGACGGCGTGGCCGACGCGGTGGTGCACCTGGCCTTCGACGGGCTGCGCGCGCGTTAGTCGGGCGGGCTAGTCGGGCGGGACCTGGTCCGTTTCCTCGAAGACCAGCATCGTCCGGGTGCCGAGCACCTGGGGGATGGACTGGATGCGGTTGAGCACGAGCTCCCGCAGGGCGTGGTTGTCGGCGGTGTGCACCAGCAGCAGCACGTCGAAGTCCCCGCCGACCAGGGCGATGTGGGCGACCCCGGGCAGCTCCAGCAGCTGCTCGCGCACGGTGCGCCAGGAGTTCTGGACGATTTTCAGGGTGATGTACGCCGACGCGCCCTGACCTGCGCGTTCGTGGTCCACCCTGGCGGTGAAGCCGCGGATGATGCCGTCCTCGACCATCCTGGAGATCCGGGCGTAGGCGTTCGCCCGGGACACGTGCACCCGCTCGGCCACCGAGCGGATGGAGGCCCGGCCGTCCTGCTGCAGCAGCCGCAGGATCGACCGGTCGACCCGGTCGAGTCTGGACATCTGTTCAGCCGACATGACCCCCCACCCTCATCGTTTGGACGCACTGCCACCAGTCGACCGCCCCACGGGCCGAATGTCCACCACCTTGTCACGCTTCTGGTCAAGATGAACAGACGACCGAACAATCGGTAGGGAGCCCCCGCCAACCCAGGAGGTGCCCCGAGATGACCGTTCTCGACCACAGACACCACACGGGCGTACCCGGTTGGCTGCCCGGAGCCACCGCCCCGCGCACCGACCCGGCCCCGTTCCTCCCGGACGTCTCCCCCGTCCGCGCGATCGGCACCCCGGTGCTGGAGAAGCAGGACCCGGCGCTGCTGCGCGAGCTGTACCGGCGCCTGGTGATCGGCCGCCGCTACAACCAGCAGGCGACCACCCTCACCAAGCAGGGCCGCCTCGCCGTCTACCCGGCCTCCACCGGCCAGGAGGCCTGCCAGGTGGCCGCCGCGCTGGTGCTGCGCGAGCGCGACTGGCTCTTCCCCAGCTACCGCGACACCCTCGCCGTGGTCTCCCGGGGCGTCGACCCGCTGGAGGCGCTCACCCTGCTGCGCGGCAACGCCCACACCGGCTACGACCCGCGCGCCAGCCGGACCGCCCCGCTCTGCACCCCGCTCGCCACCCAGGCCCCGCACGCCGTGGGCCTGGCGCACGCCGCCCGGCTGAGCGGCGAGCCGGTGGTCGCGCTCGCCATGCTCGGCGACGGCGGCACCAGCGAGGGCGACTTCCACGAGGCGCTGAACTTCGCGGCCGTGCTCCGGGCGCCGGTGGTGTTCCTGGTGCAGAACAACGGCTACGCCATCTCCGTGCCGCTCAGCGCGCAGTCCGCCGCGCCCTCCCTGGCGCACAAGGCGGTCGGCTACGGCATGGCCGGGCGGCTGGTCGACGGCAACGACGCGCCCGCGGTGCACTCCGTCCTCGCCGAGGCCGTCGAGCGCGCCCGCGGCGGCGGCGGCCCGACCCTCGTCGAGGCGCTCACCTACCGGATCGAGGCGCACACCAACGCCGACGACGCCACCCGCTACCGGGACGAGCCCGAGGTGGCCGCCTGGCGGGAGCACGACCCGATCCTGCTGATGGACCGCGCGCTGCGCGACCTCGGCCTCCTGGACGACGAGCTGGTGCGGCGGGCGGCCGACGAGGCCGAGGCGCTGGCGGCGCGGATGCGCGCGGAGTTCCACGTGGAACCCGAGCTCGACCCGATGGCGCTGTTCGCCCACGTCTACGCCGAGCAGACCCCTCAGCTGCGGGAACAGGCCGCCCAGCTGGCCGCCGAGCTCGCCGCCGAGGCCGAGGGTTCGGAGCCTTCGGAGGTGGCGCGATGATGAGCACGTCCGCCCCCGCCCCCGCCCCCACCCCCACGCGCACCGCCAGCATGGCGCAGGCGCTCAACTCCGCGCTGCGCGACGCCATGCGCGAGGACCCGTCGGTGCACGTGCTCGGCGAGGACGTCGGCGCGCTCGGCGGCGTCTTCCGGATCACCGACGGCCTGACCGCCGAGTTCGGCCCCGACCGCTGCCTGGACACCCCGCTCGCCGAGGCCGGCATCCTCGGCACCGCGATCGGCATGGCGATGTACGGGCTGCGCCCGGTGGTCGAGATGCAGTTCGACGCCTTCGCCTACCCGGCGCTGGAGCAGCTGTTCTCGCACGTCGCCAAGATGCGCAACCGCACGGCGGGCCGGCTCCCGCTGCCGATCACCGTCCGCATCCCGTACGGCGGCGGCATCGGCGGCGTCGAGCACCACAGCGACGCCTCCGAGGCGTACTACACGAGCACCCCCGGCCTGCACGTCGTCACCCCCGGCACAGTGGCCGACGCGTACGGGCTGCTGCGGGCCTCGATCGCCTCCGACGACCCGGTGGTCTTCCTGGAGCCCAAGCGGCTCTACTGGGGCAAGGCGGAGTTCGACCCGGCGGCGCCGGTGGAGCCGATCGGCCGCGCGGTGCTGCGGCGCACCGGCACCTCCGCCGTGCTGATCACGTACGGGCCCTCGCTGCCGGTCTGCCTGGAGGCGGCCGAGGCGGCCAAGGCCGAGGGGTACGACCTCGCGGTGCTGGACCTGCGCACGCTGGTCCCGTTCGACGACGAGACGGTCTGCCGGGTGGTGCGCTCGATCGGGCGGGCCGTGGTGGTGCACGAGGCGAGCGGCTTCGGCGGCACGGGCGCGGAGATCGCCGCGCGGGTCACCGAGCGCTGCTTCCACCACCTGGCCGCGCCGGTGGTGCGGGTCACCGGGTTCGACGTGCCGTACCCGCCGCCGATGCTGGAACACCACCACCTGCCCGGGGTGGACCGGATCCTGGACGCCGTCGCCCGGCTGCAGTGGGAGGACTGAGGATGATGCCGGTTGTGCGCGAGTTCCGGCTGCCCGACCTCGGTGAGGGGCTCACCGGGGCGGAGGTGGTGCGCTGGATGGTCGAGGTCGGCGAGGTGATCGCGGTCGACCAGGCGGTGGTGGAGGTCGAGACCGCCAAGGCCGTGGTGGAGGTGCCCTGCCCGTACGGCGGGGTGGTGACCGCGCGGTACGGGGAGGTGGGCGAGGAGATCGCCGTGGGCGCGCCCCTGGTGACGGTCGCGGTGGCGTCGGCGGAGGGTGCCGGGGCTCCTTCGGGGGCTGCGGCTCCTGCGGCTGCTGCGGCCTCGGAGGTCGAGCGGCCGTTGGTCGGGTACGGGGTCGCGGAGAGCAGGGGCGGTCGGCGGCGGCGGGTCGGTGCGGCCGTCGCGGCTCCCGTGGCCGTGGCTCCGGTGGCTCCTGTTCCTCCCGTGGCTCCCGTCGTCGAGGCGGCTCCGGCCGCTCCCGTGGTGGTGCCGGTGATCTCGCCGCTGGTGCGGAGGCTGGCCCGGGAGCAGGGCGTCGACCTGACGGCGCTCACGGGCAGCGGGCCGGACGGGCTGATCATGCGTGCGGACGTCGAACGGGCAGTCGCGGCGAAGGTCTCCGCTCCCGCCGTCGCGCCGCCGGCCGCCCCGGTGGGGGAGGTCGTCCCGCTGCGCGGGCTGCGCAAGGCGGTGGCGGAGAAGCTCAGCCGCAGTCACCGGGAGATCCCGGCCGCGACCTGCTGGGTGGACGCCGACGCCACCGAACTGATGGCGCTGCGGCGGCAGTTGAACGCCACGCCGGGGCCGAAGGTGAGTGTGCTGGCGCTGCTCGCCCGGATCTGCACCGTCGCGCTGGCGCGCTTCCCCGAGCTCAACTCCAGTGTGACGGAGGACGGTTCGGGCATCGTCCGGCACCGGGTGGTGCACCTGGGTTTCGCCGCGCAGGGCGAGCGGGGCCTCGTCGTCCCGGTGGTGCGGGACGCTCAGGCGCGCAGCACCGAGCAACTCGGCGAGGAGCTCGGCCGGTTGACGGAGTCCGCCCGTGCGGGCTCGCTGACGCCGGGCGAACTGACCGGCGGGACCTTCACGTTGAACAACTACGGCGTGTTCGGGGTGGACGGCTCGACGCCGATCCTCAACCACCCGGAGGCGGCGATGCTCGGCGTCGGCCGGATCGTCGCCAAACCCTGGGTGCACGAGGGGCAGTTGGCGGTGCGCGAGGTCACCCAGCTGTCGTTCACCTTCGACCACCGGGTCTGCGACGGCGGGACGGCCGGGGGCTTCCTGCGGTTCGTCGCGGACTGCGTCGAACAGCCGGGGATGCTGCTGCGGCAGCTGTGAGGGCGCGCTGCGGTCGCCCTGGGTGTGCTGCTCGGCACACAGGGCGACCGCAGATCGAGTGAGAGTAGCGCGTCCCGGGGCCGGGTGTCCCGGGCTTCGCACGATTTGTCGGATGAGCACTTCGGGCGTGCCACGCTGCCTAGGCGTCAGCAGAGAAGCCAGGTGGTGACGCTGGGTCGGCCGGAGGCGAAACGATTCTCTTGGGTACTCGAAATGTCGCGGTGAAGTCCCGCAGAACACTCCTGATCCGCACCGGGCACGGATCGGCGGGGGTCTCCTCGGTGCCGGGCCTGCCGGAGGCGGCGCCGGTCGCCATGGCGGAAGCGGTGCCGGAGCCGACATGGGCACCGGAGGCGGCACCGGAGCCGGTGCCGGAGCCGGTACGGCAGCCGACGGCTCGCTTGATCCCCGAGCCGCCCGACCACCCGCCGACCGTCCCCGCGCCCAGCCACCCCGAGCGGCCCGCGACCACCGGCACCGGCACCACCCCCGCCTTCCAGCCCCTGTTCGCCGATGCGCCCGGGCTCAACTGGGCGGGCCCCGGCGACAGTTGGAGCAACGCCTGGGCGGCGCAGCCCGCCGCGCCCACCCCCGTCGTACCGCTCGCCGCGACCGTCGGCTCGGCCGTCGAACTGCCCCTCACCGCCCGGGACATCGAGCTGATCAGGGCCAGCCTCGCCGTCGTCGAACCCGTCGCCGACCGCGCCACCGCGCACTTCTACGCGCTGCTCTTCCTGCACCACCCCGAGGTCCGCTCGCTCTTCCCCGCCGCGATGGACGTCCAGCGCGACCGGCTCTTCCGCGCCCTGCTGGCCGCCGCCCGGGGCGCCGAGGACCCGGTGGCGCTGCGCGCGCACCTCGGCGGGCTGGGCCGGGGCCACCGCCGGTACGGCACGCTGACCGGCCACTACGCCCCGGTCGGGGAGTGTCTCGTGCAGGCGCTCGCCCGGTACGCGGGCGCCCGGTGGGACGCCGACACCGAACTGGCCTGGCGCCGCGCCTACCTGCTGATCTCCACGATCATGATCGAGGCCGCCGAGGAGGCCGCGCTCACCTCCCCGCCCTGGTGGCAGGGCGAGGTCGTGCGCCACGAGCGCCCCACCCGGGACGTCGCGGTGCTCACCGTCCGCCCCGACCAGGCGTACCCGTACCGGGCCGGGCAGTACTGCAGCCTGGAGACGCCCTGGTGGCCGAGGGTCTGGCGGCACTACTCCTTCGCCGGCGCGCCCCGGTCGGACGGGCTGCTGACCTTCCACGTCAAGGCCGTCCAGGCGGGCTGGGTGAGCAACGCGCTGGTGCACCGGGCCGCGCCCGGGGACGTCCTTCGGCTGGGCCCGGCGGCCGGTTCGATGACCGTCGACCACCGCGCCGGGGCCGACCTGCTCTGCCTGGCCGGCGGCACCGGCATCGCGCCGATCCGGGCGCTGGTCGAGGAGATCGTCTCCCACGGGCCGAACGCCGGCCGCAGCGTCGAGGTGTTCTACGGGGCCCGCCGCGCCGCCGATCTGTACGAACTGGACGGGCTGCGCGAGCTGGCCGGGCGCCACCCGTGGCTGACGGTGCGCCCGGTGCTCTCCGGCACCGGCCCGGCCGCGGGCGCGCTCACCGGCGAACTGCCCGAGGTGGTGGGCCGGTTCGGCCCCTGGCCCGGCCGCGACGCGATGCTCAGCGGGCCGCCCGCGATGGTGCGCCGGGGCGTGGGCGTGCTGCTGCACGCGGGGGTGCCGGCCGAGCGGATCCGGCACGACCTCGTCGGCGGACTGGAGAACAGTTAGGCGAGATCGGGGGCCAGGAGAGCGCGGACGCCCTCGATGTTGGCGGCGAGGTACGCCCGCAGGCGGGGCGGGACGATGTTGACCGAGGTGACGCCTTCGCGGGTGAACGGCAGCCGGACCACCTCGTACTCGCCGTTCGGATCGTCCACCTCGGGCCCGTGGCGCCGGCTGAGGTCCATCGAGGCCAGTCGGCAGACGAAGAAGTGCTGCACCTTGACCCCGTGGGGGTGCAGCAGCGTGCCGTCGTCGTGGTGGGTGTGGCTGATGGTGTCGACGAAGGCGGGCACCACGTCCACCACCTTGCCGCCGAGCTCCTCGGACACCTCGCGGTGCAGCGCCTCCACCACCGTGCGGTCCTCGCGCTCCACCCCGCCGCCGGGCGTGATCCAGTACGGGTGCGGGGAGCCGGGCCGGACCCGCCGGATCAGCACGATCGAGGCCGGGCCGTACGGGTCGTCCCGGTCCAGCTCCAGCAGGATCGCGCGGGCGGTGCGCTTCACGACCGGGCGCGGTGGCGGAGTGCGGTTGTCGGTGCCCATGGCCACCTCCGGGGCGGGAGCGTTGTGCGGGAGTCTCCCGCGCGGACGCGCCGTCGAAACGCCGACCCGGGTGGGTGCGTCCGTTCGGGGCGCCGCTGTGCTGCAATGGGCAGCCGCCGGAGGAAGCGGAGCCCGCGCTCCGCATGTCCGGGCTGGGCGCGGACCTGTGCGAGGGACTGGGGCGGGGGGCTGGGTTGGTCATGGAACAGAGCGGGGAGCCGTCCGGGAGCGGTCCGAGACGGGCGCGGCCCCTGGAGGGCCTGCCCCCGGAGGACCTGCCCCCGGAGGACCTGCCGGTGGATGCGGCGGGCCGGGGCAGGGGGCCGACCCTGATCGGCTCCGTCCAGCGGGCGCTGCGCCTGCTGGAGGCGGTCGGCGGCTTCCGCCACGGCGCCACCGCCAAGCAGCTCGCCCGTGCCGCCGACCTGCCCCTGGGCACCGCCTACCACCTGCTGCGCACCCTCGCCCACGAGGGCTACCTGCGGCGGACGGACGGCCGGTTCCACTACGGGGAGTCGGTGAACGGCATGGGCCGCACCGACGACCACCCGTCCGAGCGGTGGGACCTGCGGGGGCGGATGCGCACGCTGCGGGACGAGCTCGACGCGGCCGTCTACTTCGCCCGCTACCAGGACGGCGAGGTGCGGGTGGTCGAGATCGCCGAGGACCGGGCGCGTCCGGCCGTGCCCCCCTGGGCCGACTTCCGGGCCACCGCCCACGCCCACGCCATCGGCCAGTGCCTGCTCGGCCAGCTGCCCGAGGAGGCCCGGCGCGACCACCTCGCCCGCCACCCGCCGGTCGGGCTCACCCCGTCGACCTTCACCCGGGACGCGGTCGTGCTGCGGCGGCTCGCGGCGCAGCGGCCCACCATGCCCGTCCTCGAGCGCCAGGAGTACGCGCTCGGCACCGTCTGCGCGGCCGTGCCGATCACCGTCGGCCCGGTGGTCGCCACCCTGGCGATCTCGCTGCCGGTGGAACAGGCGGACCGGTTGGTCAACGCGGCCGGTCAACTGCGGCGCAGCGTCGGGGCGATGAGCGCGGCGTTCGTGCTCTGACCGGTCGGCCCGGCGGCGGTCCCGGCCGCGCGGGAGGCACTCTTGACAGCGCCTGGGGACGGGGTTCACTCTCGTTCACCATTTGAAAAAGCACACCTTGTCCATGTCCTCCCCAAACGTGGACGATGAGGGTCCAATGTGGACTGGTTGCACGAAACCGTGGATCTACTGCACGAAACCGTCGAAAACATGCCCGGCCGCCGGCGGGACAAAGGGGTCCCGCGACCTGGCAGAGCGAGAGGTACTGGCGCCATGCAGCACAGCACGACCGTCCAGGGCCACCTGGCGATGGGTCTCGTGGTCTCCCCCGAGCTCACGTTCAGCATCGTGGTGGACCTGGAGTACGACCCCGGCGACCCGTACGCCGTCCGCTTCACGTTCCACCTGCCCGGCGACAACCCCGTCACCTGGGTCTTCGCCCGCGAGCTGATGCTGGACGGCCTCACCCGTCCTTCCGGCGAGGGCGACGTGCACATCCGCCCGCTCGCCGGGGAGCTCGGCGAGGTGTGCCTCGTCCTGCGGGCGCCCGGCGGAGACGCCATGCTGCGCTCCTCGGCGGCTCCGCTGGTCGCCTTCCTGGCGCGCACCGACCGGCTGGTGCCCATGGGGCAGGAGATCACCACGCGGGAACTGGACGCCCAGCTCGCCGACATCCTCAGCGGCCGGGGGTAGCCCGCCTCTCGGAGTGGGCGCGGACGCGGACGCGACGGAGGGGCCCGTACCCGGTGGACGTACCCGGGCGCAGGCCCCTCTCGCGTCGGCGCAACGGCCGTCGTCAGCCGTCAGCCGTCAGCCGTCGGCCGCCGTCAGTCGTCGTCCAGGGCCAGGTGCAGGCCCCAGGAGACCACGCTGATGATCAGCGAGCCGATCAGCGCCGCCCCGAACCCGGTGACGTGGAAATCCAGTTCGAGCTTGTGGGACGCCCACGAGGTCAGCATCAGCATCAGGGCGTTGATCACGAAGGTGATCAGGCCCAGGGTGAGGATGAACAGCGGGAACGAGAACAGCTTCACGACCGGCTTGATCAGCCAGTTGACGACGCCGAACACGACCGCGACGCCGAGCACCGTCAGCGCCTTGTGCTGCCAGTCGGCCTTGCCCTGAGCGAGCTGGATGCCGCTGACGATCCAGGCGGCGACCCAGATGGCCGCCGCGTTGATCAGTGTCTTGATGACGAAACCCTTCATGGCGCCCAAGCCTGGCAGGCCCCCGGGCCGCAGGGAAGCTCCCTCCGGACGAGTTGGTGTTGAATGCCCCTGGTCCCGGAGGTGGACGGCCGGGCGCGAAACGGAGGGGTACGACGGTGAAGCTGTTCCGGCTGGACGAGTTGGACGACGAACGGGCGGCCAACGACGGCGCGTACCTGCGCTTCCTGCGCGAGCCGCGGATGTCCGCCGGGCTGTACGCCCTCGCCCCCGGCGCGACCGACACCCAGACCGCGCACGACCAGGACGAGATCTACCAGGTGATCAGCGGCCGGGCCGAGCTGACCGTGGGCGCCGAGACCGCGACGGTCGGGCGCGGCACCGTCGTGTACGTGCCCGCCGGCACCCCGCACCGCTTCCACCACATCACCGAGGAACTGCGGGTGCTGGTGGTCTTCTCGCCTCCCGAGGACTGACCTCCTAGGGTTGCCGGCATGACCCGCAGCACCGGCAGCAGCCCCAGCCTCAGCCCCGGCCTCAACCTCAGTCTCACCGAGGAGCTCTGGGCGTCGATCGAGCCGATCTACGCCGAGATCCTCGCCCACCCCTTCCTCGGCGGCCTCACCGACGGCACCCTCCCCCGGGAGGCGTTCCGCCACTTCGTCGTCCAGGACTCGCACTACCTGCGCGACTACGCCCGCGCCCTCGCCGTCTGCGCCGCCAAGGCGCCCGGCGAGGAGGAGGTCCGGGCGTTCGCGGACGACGCGATCGGCGCGCTCGCCGCCGAGCAGGGCATGCACGCCGAGTTCCTCACCGCCTTCGGCGGCAGCGCCGAACAGGCCGCCGCCGAGCCGGTGCTGCCCACCACCCGGGCCTACACCAGCTACCTGCTGGCCACCGTGTACGGCGGCTCCTTCGCCGAGGCGGTCGGCGCGGTGCTGCCCTGCTACTGGATCTACGCCCGCGTCGGCGAGGCGCTGCTCGCCCAGGGCTCCCCCGACCCGCTGTACGCCAAGTGGATCTCCACGTACGGGGACGAGGCGTTCCAGTCCGTGGTGCGGCGGGTGCTCGCGCTCACCGACCGGCTCGGCGAGGAGATCTCCCCGGCCGAACGCCGCAGGGTGGTCGAGCACTTCACGACGACCTCGCGCTACGAGTGGATGTTCTGGGACGCGGCCTGGCGCGGGGAGCGCTGGCCGGTCTGACCTGCGCGGAGCCGTGGCCGGGGCCTGTTCCGGGCTTCGGGCGGGCGGTTCTCGGGGGCGACCCCGGGGGTCGGGGTCGGGGTGATCTCGGGGTTCTCTCCGGGCCGTTGGGCCTCGTTCCGGCGCAGGGGTCACCGTACGATCGAAGTACCGAAAGCGAGCGGGATGCGGCACCGGACGGCAGCCGGCCCGAGGGGAGAAGAGGAACCGACATGGCTGAGCTCTGGAAGTCGCTGCCCTCCTGGGTGCGCAACATCGTCATCCCGGTGCTGGTCCTGGTGCTGGCCTGGAACATCATCGGCTTCGTCGGCGCCGTACTGAGCATCATCATCAAGCTGCTGGTGGTCGTCGGCATCGCCGCCGCCGTGGTGATCCTGGTGAAGAAGGCCGCCAGGAGCTGAGCCGTCGGCCCCGACGCCCGAGCCGCTGAGGCCCGGCCCCCGCACCCCGGGGAGCCGGGCCCCGGGTGTTTTCGGCCCCGTGTCCGTCGGTGACGCCGTCTGGACCTGCGGGGATCGGATCGCTACGGTGTTGGGCGTCATGTGCAGGCAACACCGCCTGCGACGCGGGAGCTCGGAGCACCGGGCTGAGAGGGCGCTGACCGGGACGTCGACGGACGGACCGACGGCTGCGTCGACCGCAGGAACCTGACCGGGTAATGCCGGCGTAGGGAGTATGAGGTCAGATGACCACGTTCGAAGCACAGCCGCAGTCTGCCCAGGGCACCCCCGCCACCGCCCCCGACAGCGCCCGCAGCGGCTACCCCACCCCGGCCTGGCGCAAGGCCCACCGCGAAGGGTCCCGCCCCGACCTGCGCGTCCCGTACCGCGAGGTCGTCCTCACCAACGGCCGGACCGTCCCGCTGTACGACACCTCCGGCCCGTACACCGACCCGTCCTACGAGCCCGACGTGCGGCGGGGCCTGCCGCCGCTGCGCGACTCCTGGATCCGCCAGCGCGGCGACGTCGAGGAGTACGACGGCCGCGAGGCGCGTCCCGAGGACGACGGCATCAAGCACACCTCCCCGCGCGGCGGCGACCTGCGCAACCTCGACGCCGTCTTCCCCGGCCGCCCGCGCCGCCCGCTGCGCGGCCGCGACGGCGCGGCCGTCACCCAACTCGCCTACGCCAGGCGGGGCGTGGTGACTCCGGAGATGGAGTTCGTCGCCCTGCGCGAGGGCCTGGAGCCCGAGTACGTGCGCGCCGAGGTGGCCCGCGGCCGGGCCGTCATCCCGGTCAACGTGAACCACCCGGAGGTCGAGCCGGCGATCATCGGCACCAACTTCCTGGTGAAGATCAACGCCAACATCGGCAACTCCGCCGTCACCTCCTCGATCGAGGAGGAGGTGGAGAAGATGACCTGGGCCACCCGCTGGGGCGCCGACACCGTCATGGACCTCTCCACCGGCCGCAACATCCACACCACCCGCGAGTGGATCCTGCGCAACTCCCCCGTGCCGATCGGCACCGTGCCGCTCTACCAGGCCCTGGAGAAGGTCGACGGCAAGGCCGAGGAGCTCAGCTGGGAGGTGTACCGGGACACCGTCATCGAGCAGTGCGAGCAGGGCGTCGACTACATGACCGTCCACGCCGGCGTGCTGCTGCGCTACGTCCCGCTCACCGCGCGCCGCAAGACCGGCATCGTCTCGCGCGGCGGCTCCATCATGGCGGCCTGGTGCCTGGCGCACCACCAGGAGAACTTCCTCTACACCAACTTCGAGGAACTCTGCGACATCCTGGCCACCTACGACGTCACCTTCTCCCTCGGTGACGGGCTGCGCCCCGGCTCCATCGCCGACGCCAACGACGAGGCCCAGTTCGCCGAGCTGACCACCCTCGGCGAGCTCGGCCGCATCGCCCGCGAGCGCGACGTCCAGGTCATGATCGAGGGCCCGGGCCACGTCCCGATGCACAAGATCAAGGAGAACATCGACCTCCAGAAGGAGATCTGCGACGAGGCGCCGTTCTACACCCTCGGCCCCCTCGCCACCGACGTCGCCCCCGGCTACGACCACATCACCTCGGGCATCGGCGCGGCCATGATCGCCTGGTGGGGCACCGCGATGCTCTGCTACGTCACGCCCAAGGAGCACCTGGGCCTGCCCAACCGCGACGACGTCAAGACCGGCGTGATCACCTACAAGATCGCCGCCCACGCCGCCGACCTCGCCAAGGGCCACCCCGGCGCCCAGGCATGGGACGACGCCCTCTCCGACGCCCGCTTCGAGTTCCGCTGGGAGGACCAGTTCAACCTGGCCCTCGACCCGGAGACCGCCCGCGACTTCCACGACGAGACCCTCCCCGCCGAACCCGCCAAGACCGCGCACTTCTGTTCCATGTGCGGCCCGAAGTTCTGCTCGATGAAGATCTCCCAGAAGATCCGCGACGAACACGGCGTCGGCTCCACCGCCGTGAACACCGACTTCGACGCCGAGGCCCTCGCGGGCATGGCCGAGAAGTCCGCCGAGTTCGCCGCCCAGGGGAACAAGGTCTACCTGCCGCTGGTTGACTGACAGTTGGCCTGTGTGACGGGGTTGGGGGATCCGGTGATCCCCCAACCCCGTCGACTGCCTTCGGACGGTGGCCGGAGCGTGTTACGAGATGGCCCGGAGCCGGCCGGGGGACGGGTGGCGGAGTTGGTCGACGGCGTGGGCCGTCTCCTCGTCCGCCGGGAGGAAGACGACCAGCTGTTGGGCGTCGGAGGAGAGTTCGAGCGTCTCGCGCAGGAGCCGGAGTTCTTGTCCGGAGGGGTGGTTGAGCCGGAGCACGCCGCGTCGTGGAACCGCGTGACGGTTCAGGCGTTCGGTGAACTCGGGCCCGGCGACGGGCGCGAGTTCGGTGGTGAGCCACTCGGAGTTCTCGATGGACGGGCCGAGCCAGAGGTCGAAGGCGTGTTCGTCCGCAACGTCGTCCCAGTCGGCGAAGAACGTCCGGGCTCCGGGGTCGGTGAAGACGTAGCGGGTGAGGTTGGGGGCGTCCGCCTCGAGGAACCCGCTTGCGCCCAGCACCAGTTCGTAGCCGCTGGTGCGAGCGAGAACGTCGCCCAGCCGGTTGGTCACCACGGCGATTCCCGGTTCGAGGAGGCGAAGCGTTTCGAGGACGGTCGGCCGGACGCCGCGGGGCGGTGGCGCGGGCCGGGTGTGGGCGGCGCACTCACCGCCGGTGATCTTGGCGAGGTAGCGCAGGTGGTTTCGCTCCGCGGGGTCGAGGCTGAGTGCGTCGGCGAGCGCGTTCACGATCGGTACGGAGGGATTGCGGTCACGGCCCTGCTCGATGCGGGTCAGGTATTCCACGCTGATGCCGGCCCGCACGGCGAGATCCGAGCGTCGCAGACCCGGTGAACGACGACGGCCGCGGTCGGGCAGTCCCAGCGACTCCGGCTGGATGCTGTCGCGCTTGGCCCGGATGAAGTCCCCCAACGGCGTACCCATGCTGCGAGCATAGGGGGCCGCCCGCCGGCCGCGGAGTGCTCAGGGTGGCCCTGCGGGGGCTGGTCTGAGCCCGGTCTGGTTAAGGCTGCGGGCCGGCCCGATCGTGGTGGGCATGGAGAAGAAGAACCCCAAGCTGTTGATCATCGTCGGAAGCGTCCGTGAGGGACGGTTCGGCCCGGTGGTGGCCTCGTGGGTCGGCGAACAGGCCCGCACCCACGGCGGATTCGAGGTCGACACCGTGGATCTGGCCGAGATCGACATCCCGTTGGCGCTCCCCGCGGCGTCGCCGAAGTACGCCGGCGACGACTACCCCCGTCCGGCCGGTATGGCGCCGCTGACCTCGGCGCTGGAGGCCGCCGACGCGTTCGTCGTGATCACGCCGGAGTACAACCACAGCTACCCCGCCTCGCTGAAGGCCGCCATCGACTGGCACTTCACCCAGTGGACGGCCAAGCCCGTGGCCTTCGTCAGCTACGGGGGCGCGGCGGGCGGCCGGCACGCGGTGCTGCATCTGGAGAACGTGCTGACCGAGCTGCACGCCGTGACGATTCGCGACGGTCTGGCCTTCCCGAACTACTTCACGGCCTGGCAGGACGGCCGCCCGCTCGACTCCGAGGCACCCGGGTACGCCAAGACCCTGCTCGATCAGCTGGCCTGGTGGGCGGGCGCGCTCCGGTCGGCGCGCGAGGCCGCTCCCTACCCGGCATGAGGACGGCGACGATGGAGTACGTTCCGCTCGGAGGCACCGAGCTGCAGGTCAGCCGGATCGCGCTCGGTTGCATGGGATTCGGGGGCCCGGGGCAGGAGGTCCACCCCTGGGCCTTGGACGAGCAGTCCGCGGCACCGGTGTTCCGCCGGGCCGTCGAACTGGGCATCACCCTGTGGGACACCGCCAACGTCTACGGCGGGGGTACGTCGGAAGAGATCGTCGGCCGTGCGGTGCGGAGGTACTCCCGTCGGGAGGACGTCGTCATCGCCACCAAGGTGGGGCTTCCGATGCACGGCGGCCCCGGGGGCTCCGGGCTGTCCCGCAGGGCGATCGTCGACCAGGTCGACGCCTCGCTCGCACGCCTCGGCACGGACTACATCGACCTCTACCAGATCCACCGGTTCGACCCCGGAACTCCGGTCGACGAGACGATGGAAGCCCTCCACCAGGTGGTGGCGGCCGGGAAGGTCCGGTACATCGGCGCCTCGTCCATGTGGGCGTGGCAGTTCGCCACGATGCAGCACACCGCCGCGCAGCACGGTCGGACGAGGTTCGTGTCGATGCAGAACCAGTACAGCCTCGTGCAGCGCGAGGACGAGCGGGAGATGTTCCCCCTGCTCGCGGATCAGGGGGTCTCCAGCCTGCCCTGGTGCCCGCTCGCCTCGGGGCGCCTGGCCCGGCCCTACGGACAGGTGACCAGCCGCTCGGCGAGCGATCCCGTCGGCCGGCGGTTCTTCGGTGACGTCGACCGTCCGATCGTCGATGCGGTGCAGCGGATCGCGGCGCGGCGCGAGGTCCCGATGGCTCAGGTCTCCCTCGCCTGGGTCCTCGGCAACCCGACCGTCGCTGCACCCGTCATCGGAGCGACCAGCCCGGCTCACCTCGACGACGCGGTGGCCGCCCTGGCCGTGCGACTCGACGAGGCGGAGATCGAGGCCCTGGAGAGCGGGTACACGCCGCGCCGGCCGACGGGGTTCTGAAGGCCGACCGGGAACAAGGTCCAACTACCGCTGGTTGACTGACGATCGAGCGCAGCGTCGGAGCACGGGAAGTGAGCGGAAGACCTTGTCCAGGACCATAAGCGTGATCGCGGTGTTGAAGGCCAAGCCCGGGATGGAGGACCGGATGCGGGCGCAGGCGCGGTCGATGGCCGAGGCCAGTCTGGCCGAGCCGGGCTGCCTCTCCTACCGCAACTACGTGGACCCGGAGGATCCGCGGGCCTGGGTGGTCGTGGAGGAGTGGGCCGACCGGGAGGCGCTCGATGCTCATCTGGCGAGCCCTCACCTGGCGCGGTCGCTCGAGCTCTCGGGCGAACTGCTCGCCGAGCCGCCGTCCTTGAAGGTCCTGGCCGAGGTGGACTGACCTCACGCGCCTCGTTCCGGAGCGCCGTCCCGAGTCGATCGGGGCGGCGCTCCGTCGTCTTCGGCCACCGCTCGGAGCGGCCGGCGCCCCGGGCAGCCGTGGCTGTCCGGGGCGCCGGGGTGGGGCTGGTGTTATCCGAGGGCGTTGACGGCGACGGAGGCGGTGATGTCGGTGTCGACGGGGAACTGGCCGGTGCTCGGGAGCAGGCTCAGGGTGCCGGCGGCGAAGATCGAGGCACCGCCGGTGCCGAGGGAGAGGCGGACCTTGTAGGTCTGGCTCTGGCCCTGGCCGAGGCCGGTGAGGCCGGGCAGCGCCCAGGTGCTGTTGGTGCCCGCGACGGGGGTCCAGCTGCCGCCCTGGAGGACGTCCAGCTTCAGGCTGACCGGGGCGGTGACGGCGCCGTTGCCCCAGTGCAGGGTGGGGTTGATCGCCGCGTTGATCGGCGCACCGTTGTTGGTCACGGTGACGTCGGTCGTGTACGGGGTCGAGGCGGAGACGGTGCCCCAGAGGTTCGAGAAGTTCTGGAACAGGGCGCCGGTGGGGGAGGCGACCTGAAGGGTCCCCGGCGCGCTGTTGGCGCTGTCGTTCTGGTCGTTGGCCAGCTCGATCTTCACAGCGGTGTCGGCGGCCGGGAGGGCGGCCTTCACCTTGGCGGAGACGGCCCAGGTGTAGGTGGTGTGGGCCGGCACCTTGAAGGTGGAGTAGGTGGAGGTCGGCACGACGGTGCCGGTGAAGGCGTTGTTGGCGTCCCAGGAGGGGATGACGTCGGTGCTCGGGGCGGAGATCGCCTTCGCGTTGAAGTCGACCCAGCTCGGCACCACCGGGTTGGCGCCACCCACCGGCGTGACCTTCACCGCCGGGTGGAAGGGCTGAGCGGTGTCGGAGTTGTTGGTGACGGTCAGCGTCAGGTCCGCGCCGCTGCCCGTACGGGTCAGCGTGGCCTGTCCTGCGTTCTGCGTCAGGGAGGCCACCAGCGGCGCGGTGCCGCTCGCGGTCGTGCTGGCGAAGGCGACCGCCGGGGTGAGGGTGGCGGCGCCGATGGCGGCCACCACAGTCGCGGCGGCGAGCACACGGGAACGACGAGTGGACGGGTTCGTGAACATGAGTGATTTCCCCCTGGAAATCAATGGCAGACATACACCGAGGTCGGCCCGGCACTTTGGGTGCGGGCCCGGCGGCTGCGATGCGAAGATTTTTACAGGAGGCTTGTCGGCCTACCAACACAAACTTTATTACCGTTTTATAACGAGCGACAAAGCGCAGCTCAAGGAACGGTTGTCGCCGTTCATTAGGTTCTGTCCGATCCAATGCAAGAGGTTCGTCCGCCATCCAATTCACGGGAAGGAATGGGCCCGCTGATGTGGTGGCCGAAATCCATAGGGAAGTGGCGCTGAGGCGGGGAAAGAGAGTGGGAGGCCTTGTCCAAAAACATAAAGGCGAGGGCGGCCGTACCGGGAGTTCCCGGTTCGGCCGCCCTCGGTGTCAGGCGGGGTCAGGCTAGAGCAGGTGGGCTCGGGCGAGCTCAGGGAGCGACGAGCTGGGAGTCCTGCTGGGGCCGGGCGTCGGGCACGGCGGCGGGGGTGGGGTCGGCCGGGCGACGGCGGTACTCGAGGACGGTCACCACGAGGACGGAGAGGGCGGCGAAGCCCATGGAGGCGGAGAGCAGCTTCCACTCGAAGGGCGACCACTGGTAGTCCCACATCGTCTGGACGTTCTTGATCCGCAGGAACGTGAGGTAGGCCGAGAACGACGAGACCTGGACCAGGACCGGGACGAACCAGAGCCGGCGCGGCACGTAGAAGGCGGCCACGACGCTGAGCACGTCCGCGATGTAGAAGTAGCGGTCGTGCATGGACGGCAGCAGGAACGGCAGCGTGATCGCCGACGCCAGAGCGGTCAGCACGACCTGGTTCTGGGTGAGGGTCGGGCGGGCCGCACCGCTGCGCAGGGCCAGGCGGCCGGTGCGGGAGAGCACGGCCAGCGCGATCAGGACGCCCACCACGGCCCCGGTGGCCAGGATGCCGGCGCTGCGGATGCTCTCGGCGTGGTGCGGGTCGAGCGGCGTCCTGATGAACTGGTACACCGACGGCGCGTTGAGGGTCAGCTGCTGGTACGAGTCGGCCTGGCGGGTGTAGACGGTCAGCAGCTTGACCGGGTCGGCGCCGATCATGAACGCGGGGATGTCCAGCGCCAGGTAGACCGCGGGGATGGCCAGGAGGCTGCGCCACAGCAGTCGGCGGGTGAGCAGCATGACCAGCAGGAACGGGAAGACGAACACCGTCTGGAGCTTGAAGGCGAGCGCGAAGCCGATCATCGAGCAGGCCCACCAGGGGCGGCGGGTCAGCACGAAGTAGACGGCGCCGACGACGAACGAGGTGTAGATCGAGTCGGCCTGCGACCACCAGCCGCTGTTGGAGACGACGGTGGGCAGCAGCAGGACGAGCAGGGTGGCCGCGAACGGCTGCCAGGCGTCCCGGCGGGGGAAGCGCAGGGCCACGATCCGGAGGACGAAGAAGCCCATGAGCAGGTCGAAGGCTATGGATATGGCCTTCATCCCGGTGAGCGCCGAGACGGGCAGCTTGGTCAGCGCCGCCAGCAGATAGAGGTACGGGACGTTGTAGTCCGCGAAGCCGGGGTCCTTGAGGGCGTGGAATCCGCCCTGGTCCAGGGACTTGTACCACTGGGACAGGAACAGCTGGAAGTCCAGCGACTGCCAGTGCCGCATCGCCGCCCGGACGCCGAGGGCGACGATCCCGATGCCGACCAGCAGGGCCAGCCGCACCGCGGGCTTCGCGAGGGGTGACAGCGGTCTCTCCGTGGTGGCCGGGCGTCCGGCTGCGTGCGTCATGTGGTCTCCGTTGGAAGGTCGGGACACAACCTCCGTTGGCCCCCACGACTGCGACACATTCAACCCGATCTCGGGGCGGATCTTGG
Source organism: Kitasatospora sp. NPDC051170 (assembly GCF_044455705.1). NCBI lineage: Bacteria > Bacillati > Actinomycetota > Actinomycetes > Kitasatosporales > Streptomycetaceae > Kitasatospora > Kitasatospora sp. NPDC051170. Next base: position 99,600 of record NZ_JBITFA010000005.1, read on the forward strand.
CGTCGGGGTGTGGCGCCCCCGGCGTGGGCCGGGGTCGGGGGCCGGATCGGGAGACGGATCGGGAGACGGAGCGGGAGACGGAGCGGGAGACGGAGCGCGGGACGGGCGGTGGCCCGGTCAGCCGACCTCGTCGGGGCCGGTGAAGGCCGGCGGGGTGTAGCCGGTCGGGCCGGACTTGCCGAGGCCGGGGTCGTCGGGGCCGGTGAAGTCCGGGCTGCTGTACGAGGGGGAGCTGAAGCCGGGGCTGCTGAAGTGCGGGGGGCCGCCGGGGACGGCGGGCAGGGCGGAGTGGAGGTAGGGCAGCAGTCCGCGTTCGCGCAGGGCCGTGCGCCATTCGCGCCGGGCGCGGGCGAGTTCGGCGGCCTGCTGCCGGTCGGTGCCGACCGGGGTGGCCGCGGAACCGTCGCGCAGTGCGGTGAGGACGATCCCGATGATGCCGACCGCCATCGCCGCGACCCCGGCGGCCAGGGCCGTCCAGCCCGCGGTGATCAGCGGGCCGGCGAGGGCGACCGAGGGGTCGGCGGCCCGGACCAGGTAGCCGAGCAGCAGCAGGGCGACGGCCGCCGTCCAGGCGAGGATCGGCGTGAGGACGGTGAGCACCGGGAACAGCCCGGCGCCGCCACCCGAGGAGCGCAGCTGCGCGAGCAGCGCGGGCGCGGTGGGTTCGGTGCCGGCGGGTGGCGGCGGGGTGTTGCGCAGGCTGTCGCGCAGCGCGGTGTAGCGCTCGTACTCCTCGGCGGCGGCCGCGGCTATGCGGTCGGCGTCGCGGAGCGCGTGCACGCGCAGTTCGGCGGCGGTGAGTGCGCCGGGCGCGCGCAGGGCGGCGAGGACGGTGCTGTCGCGCAGGGCTTCGCCGAGCAGGCGTTCGTACTCGGGACGGTCCTCGGCGAGCAGGGGCGGGGGGTTGGACATGGGGACCCCGTTCGGGCAGACCCGGGCCGGTTCGGCGAGGGGCGGGGCCCTCGGGGAGGCCGGGACGGGCACGGAGGCGGGCCACCGGACGGGCGGCCGGGTGTGACGTGCCTCATGTTAGGGGCGTGCCCCGCCGACTTGACAGTCGGTTTCCGGAATTTCGCGCCCCGGGCCGCGCGCGTGCGGCGGCCCGAGCGCCGGGAACAACTGTTCGTACGGTCCGCTCAGTTGATGGGGAGTCGGGCCACGAGGAGGCGCCCTTCCATGGTGACGCCGCCATCCATGGCCACGGCCAGGTCGTCGGCGTACACGTACGGCCCGGGGATGTGCGGCGGCTGCCCGTCGTCGGCGTGCACGGCTCCGGTGAGGTACGGGATGGGGCTGTGCCCGTGCACGATGCGGGTGCCGCCGTAGGTGTCGAGCAGTTCGTGGACGGCCATCGACCCGGTCTCGCCGCGGAAGGCGAAGCGCTTGGTGAAGCGGCGGAAGCAGTCCCACCACTCGTCCACGCTGCCGTCCGCGAGCAGGCTGTGCACGGCGTCGTTGACGTCGGGGATGGACTCGCCGTACTCCAGGTACGCGGTGGTGTCGGAGTGCAGCAGCAGGTGGCCGTCCTCCAGCGCGACGGCGGGCAGCCGGGAGAGCCAGCTGACGTGGTGCGCCTCCAGGCGGTCCAGGTCGTTCTGCTGGCCGCCGTTGAGCCGCCAGGCGGCGAGGAAGGAGGCGGTGCCGGCGGTGGACTGCACGGGCTCGTCGCCGTAGCGGGCGGCGCCGAGGAAGAGCAGTTCGTGATTGCCCATCAGGGCGCGGCAGTAGCCCCCGGCGGCGGCGGCCTCGGCGGCGAGCTGCATGACGAGGTCGATGACGCCGATGCCGTCCGGGCCGCGGTCGGTGAAGTCGCCGAGGAACCAGATGCGGGCGCGGCCGGCGGACCAGTGGCCCTCGGCGTCGATCAGGCCCTGGTGGTGGAGTTCGGCGCGCAGTTCCTCGAGGTAGCCGTGCACGTCGCCGACGACGTAGACCGGGCCGGGGGGCTCGCCGGGGCCGGGGGCCGGGTACGGGTAGGTCGGCGCGGAGGGGTCGGGCAGCGGGGGGCCGAGCTCGATGGTGGGCGGGTCGTCGCGGCCGGGGAGGTCGGCGGGGAGCTGGTGCGCCGGGGAGGGCTGGTCGGGCAGGGTCTGCTCGTAGCCGGCCTCGTAGCCCTGCTGGTGGCCCTGCTGATGGCCCTGCTGGTGGCCCTCGTAGGTCTGGGGGTCGTCGTAGCCCCGTGCGTCGTGGTGGTTCTGGTGGTTCTGGTGGTTCGCCTGGCCGTCGTGGCCCGGGTGGCTTTCGTGGCTCTCGTGGCTCTCGTGGGAGAAGGCCACGGTGTGGGACTGGGCGTGGACGGTGTGTCCGTGGCCGTCGCCGGCCCAGTGCTGTTCGAGGTACCGGGCGCCACCGTAGCCGCTGTAGGTCTCGGCGTCGTACGCGTCGTAGGTGGAGCCGGGGTGGCCCGGTACGGGTTCCGGCTCGTAGTAGGTGCCGTACGGCAGCACGTCGAGGTCCGGCTGGTGGCGGGGGCCTGACTCGGGGTGTTCAGGCCCGGGGAAGCGGTCCTCGGGTGTCATTCGCCCATCATAGGAAGACCACTCTCCCGGCGTCGTCACCTGGTGGGTATCCAATCCTCCGGAGCGTCAGCCGGGCCGTCCCGCAAGGTCCGTTTTGTCCCGACTCGTTATGGTCTAGACCTCGCCCGGGGGCCGGGGAGGACTGACGGTGGTGCGCGGGCTCCGGCGCTGGGAGGACGCGCGGACGATCAGCTCGGTCGGCATCAGGGTGCCCGGCGGAGGGCCGGTCCCGGCGGTGCGGAACCGGGGCGGGAAGAGGCGGGCGATGTCCACGCCGGTGCCCGAGTCCACGCCCTCGATGGCGTCGATGAGCAGGTTGACCACGGTGGTGCCGATCCGGCGCGGCTTGAGCGAGAGGGTGGTGATGGGCGGCTCGGTGGAGGCGTACACGTCGCTCTCGCTGCAGCAGACCAGCAGCAGGTCGTCCGGCACCCGCAGGCCGTAGCGGCGGGCGGCGGCGAGCAGGTCGGTGCCGTTGGGGTCGAACAGGCCGTAGACGGCGTCGGGGCGGTCCGGGCGGGCGAGCAGGCGGTCGGCGGCGACGGCGCCGGCGGCCGGGTCGTGGGCCGGGTACGCCTCGTACACCGGCTCCTGGCCCACCTTGGCGCACCAGCCGAGGTACGCCTCGGTGGAGAGCCGGGTGTAGGTGTCGGTACTGGTTCCGGTGAGCAGGCCGATGCGGCGGGCGCCGGCCTCGGAGAGGTGGTCGAGGATGCCGAGCACGGCGGCCTCGTGGTCGTTGTCGACCCAGGCGGTGACCGGGCAGTTGCCCGGCTTGCCGTCGCTGACCACCGGCACGCCGGAGCGGTACAGCTCGCTGACCAGGGGGTCCTGGTCGGGCGGGTCGATGACGACCGTGCCGTCCAGGGCGATGTTGCCCCAGACGTCGTGGCGGGAGGAGGCGGGCAGCACCACGAGCGCGTAGCCGCGGCCGAGGGCGGCGCTGGTGGCGGCTCTGGCCATCTCGGCGAAGTACGCGAACTCGGTGAAGGTGAACGGTTCCTCGCCGTAGGTGGTGACGGTCAGCCCGATCAGACCGGACCGCCCGGTGCGTAGGGTGCGGGCGGCCGCCGAAGGGCGGTAGCCGAGGCGCTCGGCGACCTCGCGCACCCGGCTGCGGGTCTCGTCGGGCAGGCGGCCCTTGCCGTTCAGCGCGTCGGAGACGGTGGTGATCGACACTCCGGCGGCTGCTGCCACATCCCGGATGCCGGCCCGTTCCAGACGCCTTGAGGTGGTGGGACGCCGACCGCTCTGGTTGGCTGCTGCTGTCATGGCGGACCGATCGTATGGCGCCTGACAAGGGTCTGTGACCGGCGCATCGGGAGCGTGCGGAGATACGTTTCTCCAAGAGTGAGCCGGGGTGCGCTCCTTCGATCCCCGCCTGAAACCAGGGCTCTTACCTCTGACATGTGCCGAAGGAAGCGGGCAGAATGGCTGATCTGCACCTGTAACCCGACCGGGCATCTCACTCCTACGGGTGAGGGCGGTCGGTATCGTGCAGGGCACCCGACCGGGGTGGTCCGGGCGCGTCCCGATATCCCGGGGACACGGCGGCGATCCCGACCGTGCGAGGGCGGGCGGACCGGCAGAGAACACGAAGGAGTACGACCGTGAGCAGTGGTACACCGGCGCAGGGCCCGCGCCTGCGCCCGAGCCTGGACGGCATCCCCACCTACAAGCCCGGCAAGCCCGCCGGCGCCGACGCCTACAAGCTGTCCTCGAACGAGAACCCGAACAACCCGCTGCCCGGCGTCCTCGAGGCGGCGATCGCGGCCGCCGGTTCGTTCAACCGCTACCCGGACATGGGCGTCAGCGAGCTGACCGCCGTCCTGGCCGAGCGCTTCGACGTGCCCGTCGAGAACATCGCCCTCGGCACCGGCTCCGTCGGCGTCGCCCAGTCGCTCATCCTCGCGACCGCCGGCCCGGGCGACGAAGTCGTCTTCGCCTGGCGCTCGTTCGAGGCGTACCCGATCATCACCCAGGTCGCCGGCGCCACGCCCGTCCCGGTCCCGATCACCGAGAGCGGCGACCACGACCTCGACGCGATGCTCGCGGCGATCACCCCGAACACGCGGCTGGTCTTCGTCTGCAACCCGAACAACCCCACCGGCAACGTGGTCCACCGCGCCGAGCTGGAGCGGTTCATCGACGCCGTGCCGAGCGACGTCCTGGTCGTCGTCGACGAGGCGTACATCGAGTTCATCCGCGACCCCGAGGTGCCCAACGGCATCGACCTGTACCGCACGCGCCCCAACGTCTGCGTGCTGCGCACCTTCTCCAAGGCGTACGGCCTCGCGGGACTGCGGGTCGGCTTCGCCATCGCGCACGAGCCGGTGGCGAACGCGCTGCGCAAGACCGCCGTTCCGTTCGGCGTCAGCCAGCTCGCCCAGGACGCGGCCGTCGCCTCGCTGCGGGCCGAGGACGCGCTGCAGGTGCGGGTGGAGGCGCTGGTCGAGGAGCGCGCCCGCGTCGTCTCCGGGCTGCGCGCCCAGGGCTGGGAGGTCCCGGACTCGCAGGCCAACTTCGTCTGGCTCGGGCTCGGCGAGCACTCGGCGGAGTTCGCGGCGCGCTGCGCCGAGGCCGGGGTGATCGTGCGGCCGTTCCCGGAGGGCGTGCGGGTGTCGATCGGCGAGGCCGAGGGCAACTCGATCCTCCTGGCGGTCGCGGAGGCGTTCCGCAAGGAGATCGGCGGCTGAGGCCGCTCGTACGAAGGAGCCGGTCCCGGGGTGCTTCCCGGGGCCGGCTCCTTCGTCATTCGGCGGGCCGCTCGGGTTTGGTGTGGAGGATCGCGCGGGCCTGGTCGGCGGCGCGGGTGATGCTCTCGGAGACGTGGTCGAGGAAGCGGGCCACGTTCTCCATGCGGACGGCGGCCGCGGTGCCGGTGCCGAGCACGCCGACGCCCTGGCGGGCGGTCTCGGCGAGGAGGGCGGTGCCCTTGGCGCTGTCGATCATCGACTGGTACCAGACGTCGTCGTCGACGACGTAGCGCTCGCGGCGGCCCTCGCCGCGCTCCCGGCGCACGAGGGTCTGGGCCTCCAGGAAGGCGATCGCCTTGGAGACCGTCGCCGGGCTGACCCGGAGGCGCTGGACGAGGTCGGCGGCGGTGAGGCCGCCCTCGTCGCTCGTGAAGAGCAGGGCGAGGACCCGGGCCGTCATCCTCGGCATGCCGGAGTGCACGAGGACGGTGGTGAGCGTCTCCTCGTACGCGAGCACGGCCTCCGGGTCGCGGCCGTGGACGGCCCGGCGGGGGGCCTCGGCGGTTCTGCGGGCGGCGGCGGGGGACTTGCCGCGGTGGGCGCGTCGTTCGGTGGCGAGGTGGGCGAGGTCGGCGCGGTAGGAGGTGGGGCCGCCGTTGCGCATCACCTCGCGGGTGACGGTCGAGGTCGGGCGGTCCAGGCGCCGGGCGATCTCGGCGTAGGCGAGGCCGTCGGCCAGCCCCAGCGCGATCTGCCGGCGTTCCTGCTGGGTGAGTCTGCCTCCGGGCATCGCGGGCTCCGCTCGTGGGTGGTTCGGGTGGGGGAAGGGTAGCGTTCAGTTCTTGCCCATTGCAACGAAGGGGTTGATTGACGTTGCATTAGATTTACAGCCGGTGCAACGATTTCAGGGCTTTGACCTTTGGTGATGGGGTTTTCTGGCGATAGATTCGTTGCCTGATTCTCGAACGCAACGTAGCTTTTCCATCGTTGGAAACGCCGGAGGGCAGGGGCCCGCCGGGGATCGAGAAGGAGCACACCATGCAGAAGTTCGACACCACCGCCCCGGTCACCGCCGTCGTCGAGGTCCCGGCCGGCCGCATCGGCTTCATCGCCGCCGACCAGGCCGAGACCACGGTCGACGTCCGGCCCGCGGACGCCTCCAAGGGGCGCGACGTGAAGGCGGCGGAGGCGACCCGGGTCCTCTTCGAAGGCGGCGTCCTGCGGGTCGACGTCCCGGAGCAGGACAGGATCCTGGGCCCGAGCGGAGCGGTCGAGATCACCGTCCAGCTGCCGGCGGGCTCGCGGGTCGACGCGAAGGTCGCGGCCGGTGAGCTGCGCGGAGTCGGGCGCCTCGGGGACGTCCGCTTCGAGGGCGCGCAGGCGGTCGTCAAGCTCGACGAGGCCGCGAGCGTGCGGCTCGAGCTGCAGCTGGGCGACGTCTCCATCGGCCGGCTCACCGGTGACGCGGAGATCGGCACGCAGAAGGGCGACCTGCAGATCTCGGAGGCCGTGCGGGGCGCCGTGGTCCTGCGCACCGAGCACGGCGGGATCTCGGTCGCCGCGGCCCGGGGCACCTCGGCGACGCTGGACGCCGGCACCTCGTACGGGCGGGTGCACAACAGCCTGACCAACGCGGCCGGTCCGGAGGCCGAGCTGAACATCCGCGCCACCACCTCGTACGGCGACATCACCGCGCGCAGCCTGTGAGGTTTCCACGGGTGCCCACGAGGCCCTCGCCCGTTCCCCGGGCGAGGGCCTTCGGGTTCTGCGACTGTCAGCGCGTCACCTATGCGCCTCTGGTCAACTGGCCCCGGGATGTGAGGCGTTGGAGGGAGCTGGTGAACGGGTTCGCGAGATCGCCGAGGGGTTCGAAGAACCTGTGGTCGGTCTCCGCCACCACGCGGACGGTGCGGTTGGCGACCTCGCGCCCCGCGTTCGTCACCTGGAGCGCGCGGGCGCGCTTGTCGGTGGGGTGGGGGAGGCGTTCGACGTAGCCGGCGGCCTCCAGGGCCCTCAGCACCTGGGAGGTCATCATCGGGTCGGTGGCCGCGTGGTCGGCCAACTGCTTCTGGGTGATGGGGCCTTCGGTGCCGAGCCAGGTGAGGGCGGCCAGCAGGACGAACTGGACGTGGGTGAGTCCGTACGGCTTGAGGGCCGCGCGCTGGGCGGCCTGCCAGCGGTTGGTGATCTGCCAGAGAAGCAATCCGGGGCTCTCCTCGGCATCGCCGAAGGATGAGGCCGATTCCCGTTCGCTCATAGGCTGAACAGTCCTTCCTGTGGTGCGGTCGCGGTCGTCACCGCCCCGCCGTTCATCGCTGCTCCGACGAGGGTGAAGTCTCCCTCGCCGAGCTCGATCAGACCACGGCGCAGACGTCGGTGAACTCGCGGTCGGTGGGGGCCGGAAGTGCTCCGGCCTGCGGTTTCGATGCGGTCGGAAAAAGTTCTGAACTCACCTGCAACCCCTCGGGGGGATGCGCGTCTATCAGGGTGAAGGCGGACGGAGAGCAGGACCGGCGAAGCCGGGGGGTTGCTTCCGCTCGACAGGAGCGGCGCCGGTCACCTTCACCCAACACACCGTCAGACACATGACCCTGGGGAGTCACGTCATGCGCACGCCCGTTATCACCCGTTTCACGAAGAACGTCCGCCCGGTTTCCGTCCGCCGTGGGCTGGCGCCCTCTCCTCCGCCGCGTTCCTCGCCCTGGGCGCAGGCGTCCTGATCGCCGTCCGCCGACTCCGACCCCAGCGGTAACCGGCCGACGGCCACCACGAAGGGGCCCTGTTCCGCACACCGGTGCGGAACAGGGCCCCTTCATGCGTCGACGGCCCAACGGGCGGCGAAAAAGCCCAGGTTAGGATGCGCGCGTGGAAACCTGGGGGAGGATTTCGACGGGCTCCGAGACCGGATCCGGCGGTGGGAGGCCGGGCTGCTCCGGAGGCTGCCGAGGGTCCTGACGGTCGCGGCTCTCCTGCTGATTCCGTGGAGCGGGGTGCTGATCGCCACCGTGCCCGGGCGGATCGGCGCCCGGAACTTCGCCAACTCCTGGATCGGGCTGGACCTCTTCGAGGTGTGCGCGCTGCTGGCCCTGGCCTGGCTGTCCGGGCATGCCCTGCGCTGGGCGGCCCGGCCGGCTACGTGACGACCGTGCGCGACGCGGAAGGGGAAGCGCGCTGGGGGCGTGGGCCCGTGGGATGTGCTCGGGCGGCCGGCGGGGGCCGGTGCGGCGGACTCGGCGTGAGGGCGGGTGCGGGGCGTGCGGTGAGACGTGAAGGGGCCCTGTTCCGCACCGGCGTGCGGAACAGGGCCCCTTCATGGTGGCCGTCGGCCGGTTACCGCTGGGGTCGGAGTCGGCGGACGGCGATCAGGACGCCTGCGCCCAGGGCGAGGAACGCGGCGGAGGAGAGGGCGAGGAAGGTGTTGTTCTCATCCGCTCCGGTGTGGGCGAGCTCGGGGGTGCCGGGCGGGGCGGTGGTGGCGGGTGCGGCGCTCGGGGTGGCGGCGGGTGCGGTGGTCTTGTCGGTGGCGGGCTCGGCCGGCTTCTCGGCGGGCTTCTCGGCGGGCTTGGAGGTGGGCTTGGGCTTGGCCGGGGTGGTCGGCTTCGGGTGCGTCACCTTCACCTCGGTGAGTGCGCCGCGACCGACGACACCGAGGTCGGGCGAGACGATGACCTCGAGCCCGTTGACGTCCTTGGGGACATCGGCGGCGACGGCGACCCGGAAGCGGTAGTGGCCGACCTGGCCCTTGGCGAGCGGCGCGGTCACACCAGGGGCGGAACCGCCGATCGCCGGGTCGCAGCGGTGGTGCAGCGTCACCCGCTTCCACTGGCCGTGGTCCATCACCTCGGCGGTGATCTGCGAGGGCTGCGGAGTGGCACCGTTCTTGTTGAAGAACGAGATCCCCAGCGGGAACCGGTGGTAGTCGGCGCCGGTCCCGTTGGTGAAGTCGACGTCGAACTCCACCTTGGGGCCGCCCGCGGTGATCGAGGCGGGCACCGAGACGAACGCGCCGGTGGCGCCCTGGCCGTGCAGTTCGACGGAGCGGTCGTCCTTCTCCTGTGTGGCCGGCTTCGCGGGAGCGGCGACGGGCGCGTCGTCCGGGGCGCCGCAGGCCCAGGCGTTGCCTGCGGTGAGGACCTGGACCCCGCCTGCCAGGACGACGGTGGTGGCGATGGCGGCGAGTCCGCGGCGGACGGAAACCGGGCGGATGTTCTTCGTGAATCGGGTGATAACGGGCGTGCGCATGACGTGACTCCCCAGGGTCATGGTGATGAGCGTGTGGTGGGTGAAGGTGACCGGCGCCGCTCCTGTCGAGCGGAAGCACCCCCCGGCTTCGCCGGTCCTGCTCTCCGTCCGCCTTCACCCTGATAGACGCGCGTCCCCCCGAGGGGTTGCAGGTGAGTTCAGAACTTTTTCCGACCGCATCGAAACCGCAGGTCAGCTGACCGCCGACCAGTGCCAGGGCCTCGGCCCGGCCTCGCCGCGCAGGCAGGCGAGGCGGTGGTGGGCCTCGGTGCGGTGGCGGTCGGGGTCGTCGGCGGCGAGTTGCAGGGCGTAGCAGGTGAGGCGCAGTTCGCGCAGGTCCCGTAGGACGGGGTAGCCGGGCCAGGTGGTGACGTCGGTGCCGTACGCCTCGCAGAAGGCGGCGTACTCCTCGGGGGTGGCGGTGTCGAAGACCCCCTGCTCGACGGCGACGGCGGTGAGGTCCCATTCGGGCGGGCCGAGCGAGGTGCGCTCGAAGTCGAGCAGGTAGGTGGTGGAGGCGGTCACCGCGACGTTGCCTCCCCAGGCGTCGCCGTGGACGACTCCGGCGGGCAGTCCGGGCGGCAGGCCGGCCCAGGCGGCGCGCAGGTCGGTGAGGCGTCCGTGCAGCCAGACCTTGTCCGGAGGGCGGACGGTCGACGCGCCGTCGATGCGCAGGGTGAGACGGACGAACGGGTCGAGGTGTCCCAAGGCGAACGAGGGGACGGGCAGTTGGTGCAGTCGCCGCAGGAGCGGTGCCAGGTCGGCGGCCGTTCCGTGCGCGTGCGGCGGCAGTTGGTGCCAGAAGGTGACCGGCCGGCCGTCGATGTCCAGCGGCTGCGCGATGCTCTCCAGCGGCCGTACGGACGGAACGCCGCACTCGAAGAGCCAGCGGGCGACGGCGAGTTCGCGCGAGGCGGCCGCCGTCTGACCGGTGCGGCCGACGCGGGCGACGACCCCGCCCGGCAGCCGCCACAGCGCGTTCTCGCCCTCGCGGATCAGCGAGGCCCCTTCGGCGGGGAGTCCGGCCAGGGCGCAGGCGGCGAGCAGGGGGGTGATCGTGCCGGCCATGGAAACCCTCCCCCCTCGCGCCCTGTTCCGCAGCGTAGCCGCGCGGCGGCGGGGCGACGGTGGCGCAGGTCACACCCGGCGGATGTCACGGTCGGCGGGCGTGTTCGGTCAGACAGGGTGACAGCGCACCACCAGGACAGGGGAGCACATCATGGAAGCCCGTCTCGACCAGTTCGCCAACCCGATCATCGGCAAGGTCCTCAAGCACTTCATCGCGGCGGGCCGCCAGATCGCGGAGTCCGAGCTGCTGCCGGCCGCGACCCGGGAGCTGGTGATGATGCGCGCCAGCCAGATCAACGGCTGCGGGTTCTGCGTCGACATGCACTTCAAGGACGCCGTGCACGGCGGCGAGGAGGCGACCAGGCTCAACCTCGTCCAGGTCTGGCGCGAGGCGACGGTGTTCACCGACGCCGAGCGGGCCGCGCTGGAGCTCGCCGAGCAGGGCACCCGGCTCGCGGACGGCGCTCCCGGTGTGACCGACGAGGTCTGGGCGAACGCCGCGAAGTACTACGACGAGGAGCAGCTGGGGGCGCTGGTCGCCCTGATCGCGCTGATCAACGCCTTCAACCGCGGCAACGTCATGGTCCGCCAGCCCGCCGGTGCCTACCAGCCGGGGATGTTCGCCTGAGCGCCGCGGGGTAGCGCGGGGCGGTGAGACCGCGGCGGCCGGGGTACAGGGGTCCCCGGCCGCCGCCGTGCGCGCGGGGCTCCCGTACGCACACCACCGAGCCCCGTACCTGGGGGCTTGTCGCCTCAAAACCGACCGATAAGGTGTTAATCCAACATTCATCCATGTCGCATAGCCTCCGGGAGCTAGCCTCATGCTGAACGTCACCGTCCGATCGGGAGGCGAAAGCCCCGTGCAAGGCACTGTCACCACACCCGGCGGCTCCGCCGTGACCGCGGGCCAGGGCGAGGCTTTCCTCCTCGTCGTCGACGACGAGCCGAACATCCGCGAGCTGCTCGCCGCCTCGCTGCGCTTCTCCGGCTTCCGCGTGGCCTCCGCCGCCAGCGGCACCGAGGCGCTCGACCTGATCACCGCCGAGCGGCCCGACCTCGTCGTCCTCGACGTCATGCTGCCCGACCTCGACGGCTTCACCGTCGTCGAACAGCTGCGCGAGCGCACCAGCCGAGGCCAGATCGCCGCGCCCTCCCATGGGCACCCCGGCGACCACCTCCCGGTGCTCTTCCTCACCGCGAAGGACGGCGTGGGCGACAAGGTGCAGGGCCTCGCGGCCGGCGCCGACGACTACGTCACCAAGCCGTTCAGCCTGGAGGAGCTGATCGCCCGGATCAGGGCCATCCTGCGCCGGGCCGGCGGCCCCGCCGAGGACGGGCGGCTGGTCGTCGCCGACCTCGCCCTCGACCCCGTCGCGCACGAGGTCACCCGCGCCGGCACGCCCGTGGCGCTCTCCCCGACCGAGTTCAAGCTGCTGCACTACCTGATGGCCAACGTCGGCCGGGTGGTGTCCAAGGCGCAGATCCTCGACCACGTCTGGGCCTACGACTTCGGCGGCGACCTCTCCATCGTCGAGTCGTACATCTCCTACCTGCGCCGCAAGCTCGACTCCGGCCCCGCGCACGGCCCCAAGCTGATCCACACCGTGCGCGGCATCGGCTACGCGCTGCGCCGCCCCGCCCAGGGCTGACCGGGCCCGCTCGTGCTCGCCCGTCTCACCTCCCGGCTGTCGCTGCGCCTGCGGCTGCTGGTGCTCGCGCTCGTGCTGGTCACCACCGGGCTGGTGGTCAGTGACACCGTGGTGCTCGGCACCGTCCGGGAGCAGCTGGTCGATCAGCTCGACGAACAGCTCCAGCGGTACGGGCCGCTGCTCTCCCACCGCGCGCCGACCGTGCCGTCCACGCCGCTGCCCGGGCGGCCCGCGGTCTCCGGGAAGCGGATCAGCCTGCCCAGCCAGTACCTGGTGCAGTACCTGTCCCCGGACGGCAAGGTGCAGGGGACGATGCGCCAGCCCGTCTCGGACACCGAGCCGGCGCCCCAGCTGGCCGGACTGGACCCCACCCAGACCGCTCCCGACGCGCCCTTCGACCTGCCCGACCAGCGCGGCCACCACAGCTGGCGGGTGCTGGTGCTGCCGCTGCAGGCCCCCCGTCAGCCGCAGCCCCAGGCCCAGCAGCAGGCGCCCGGGCCCGGCGCCTTCTCTGCGCCGTCCACCGTCCCGGCGTACGTGATGGTCGCCGTCTCCCGGGAGGACGTGGACGCCACCATCGGCAGCCTGCGCACCTCCTTCCTCGCGATCGGCGGCGCGGTGCTGCTGCTGATCACCGCGCTCGGCTTCTTCGCCCTGCGGGCCGGGCTGCGGCCGCTGCGCCGGATCGAGGCGGGCGCGGCGCGGATCGCCTCCGGGGAGCTCTCGCACCGGATGCCGGAGCTCTCCCGGGGCACCGAGGTCGGGCGGATGTCGGTGGCGCTGAACGGGATGCTCGACGAGATCGAGGCTTCCTTCGCCGCCCGGGCCGAGTCCGAGTCGCGGATGCGGCGGTTCGTCGCCGACGCCTCGCACGAGCTGCGCACCCCGCTGGCCGGCATCCGGGGCTTCACCGAGCTGTACCGGATGGGCGCGCTGCCCACCGAGGAGGACGTCCGCCGGACGATGAGCCGGATCGAGAGCGAGTCCGTCCGGATGGGCGCCCTGGTCGAGGACCTGCTGGTGCTCGCCCGGCTCGACGAGGAGCGCCCGCTCGACCTCGCCCCGATGGACCTGCGCACCCTCGCGGCCGACGCCCTGCACGACCTCACCGCGCTGGACCCGAGCCGTCCCGTCGCGCTCACGGGCCCGGCCGGCGCCGGCGTGCCCGCCGCGGCGCCCGTCCTCGGGGACGAGGCGCGGCTGCGGCAGGTGGTGACCAACCTGGTCGGCAACGCCGTCAAGCACACCCCGCCCGGCACCCCGGTGCGCATCGGCGTGGGCTCGGGGGTGGGCGGCGTCTGCCTGCTGGAGGTCGCGGACGCGGGCCCGGGCCTCACCGAGGACCAGGCGCGCCGCGTCTTCGACCGCTTCTACCGCGTCGACGCCTCCCGCAGCCGCGACAACGGCGGCGGCGCGGGCCTGGGCCTCGCCATCGCCACAGCCCTCACCCGGGCCCACGGCGGAACGCTCAGCCTCGACACGACCCCGGGGGCGGGCGCGACATTCCGGGTCGAACTGCCCGTCAACGGTGAGCGCCTTTCCTGAATCCCCAGGTCGACTCGTCAATTCGCTCACGGGCCGAGGGAAACCGAAGGGAACGGAAAGGTCCGGTCCGTCGAGGACACGACCGGTTCCGGCTGGTAGCGGGCCCCGCTCGTGGTCGCGAGCGGGGCTTCGTGCTGTCAAGCGCCGGTTCGGACAAGTCGCCGGGTGCCGTCGCCCGCCCCGTGCGTTGTCCGGTCCTCGGGCCGCCGCGCAGACTGTGCGCACCGTCACGCGCCGAAACTCCGTGTCAACCCCACCCTGCCTGCGGTTCCTCCGTAAGGATGATGGATACTGGACCTTGTGAACGTGTTCACGTTCACAAGCGGACAAGCTTGCGTGGTTCGGCGGCGGTCCATGGCTATAGATGAGGTTTGTTCGGAAACGCCCTACTGGGGCCGGCTGGAGAGAGGGCGACGTGGAACTGGCAATCGCTCACGAAACGATCGCACGTTGGCAATTCGGCATCACGACCGTCTACCACTTCCTCTTCGTCCCGCTCACCATCAGCCTGGCCGCCGTCGTGGCCGGGCTGGAGACCGCCTGGGTGCGGACGGGCAAGGAGAAGTACTTCCACGCCACCAAGTTCTGGGGAAAGCTCTTCCTCATCAACATCGCGATGGGCGTGGTCACCGGCATCGTGCAGGAGTTCCAGTTCGGCATGAACTGGTCCGACTACTCGCGGTTCGTCGGTGACGTCTTCGGGGCCCCGCTCGCGATGGAGGCGCTGATCGCCTTCTTCTTCGAGTCCACCTTCATCGGCCTGTGGATCTTCGGCTGGGACAAGCTGCCGAAGCGGATCCACTGCGCCTGCATGTGGATGGTCGCCCTGGGCACCGTGCTCTCGGCCTACTTCATCCTCGCCGCCAACTCCTGGATGCAGCACCCCGTCGGCTACGCGATCGACCCGGTCAGCGGCAAGGCGCAGCTCACCGACATCGCCAAGGTGCTGTTCCAGAACACCACCCTCGTCGTGGTCTTCCACACCCTGACCGCCGCCTTCCTCACCGGCGCCGCGTTCATGGTCGGGATCTCCTCCTTCCACCTGTGGAAGGCCAAGCGCCGGCCCGAGGGCGCCGACCCGAAGAAGACCGCCGTGATGCGCACCTCGCTGCGCCTGGGCCTGGTGCTCGCCGTGGTCTTCGGCGCCGGTACGGCGCTCAGCGGCGACACCCTCGGCAAGGTCATGTTCGAGCAGCAGCCGATGAAGATGGCCGCCGCCGAGGCGCTCTGGGACACCCGGTCGCCCGCGCCGTTCTCGATCTTCGCGGTCGGCGACGTCAGCAAGGGCCACAACTCGGTGGAGCTGGAGATCCCCGGGATACTGTCCTTCCTCGCCCACAACGACTTCTCCTCCTCCGTCCCCGGGATCAACGACACCGCCGCCGCCGAGGCCGCGCAGCACGGCGGCTCGCCGAAGGACTACATCCCGAGCGTCTTCGTGACGTACTGGGGCTTCCGGTTCATGATCGGCTTCGGGATGACCTCCTTCCTGGCCGGTCTGGTGGGCCTGTGGACCACCCGGCGCAAGCTCCTCCTGAAGCCGGAGTTCCGCACCGGCGACACCGAGGTGCCCCGGCTGATGCTCACGCCCTCGCGGGAGCTGGGCCCGGTGCTCACCAAGTGGAGCTGGCGGATCGGCATCCTCACCATGGGATTCCCGCTGATCGCCAACAGCTTCGGCTGGATCTTCACCGAGATGGGCCGTCAGCCCTGGGCCGTCTTCGGCCTGATGACCACGGCCAGCGCCGTCTCCCCCAACGTGAGCGTCGGCACGCAGATCGGCGCCCTGGTCACCTTCACCACGCTGTACGCGATCCTCGCCGTCATCGAGGTGCGGCTGCTGGTCAAGTACGCCAAGGCCGGGCCGGTGGTCACCGAGAAGCCCCCGGCCAAGGACCCGACCCTGCGCGGCCCCTCCTCGGACGAGGACGCCGACAAGCCGCTCGCCTTCGCGTACTGACGCCACTGGTTCACGGAAAGGAGACCAAGGGTCATGCAACTCCACGACGTCTGGTTCGTGCTGATCGCGGTCCTGTGGATCGGCTACTTCTTCCTGGAGGGCTTCGACTTCGGGATCGGCATCCTCTCCAAGCCGCTCGCCCGCGACACCGCCGAACGCCGGGTGCTGATCAACACCATCGGCCCGGTCTGGGACGGCAACGAGGTCTGGCTGCTGACGGCCGGCGGTGCCACCTTCGCGGCCTTCCCCGACTGGTACGCGACGCTGTTCAGCGGCTTCTACATCCCGCTGCTGGTCATCCTGGTCTGCCTGATCGTGCGCGGCGTGGCGTTCGAGTACCGGGCCAAGCGCGACGGCGCCCGCTGGCAGCGCAACTGGGAGGAGGCCATCTTCTGGACCTCGCTGCTCCCGGCCTTCCTGTGGGGCGTGGCCTTCGCCAACATCGTGCGCGGCGTGGACATCGACGCGCAGAAGAACTTCGTCGGCTCCTTCTGGGACCTGCTCAACCCGTACGCCCTGCTCGGCGGACTGGTGACGCTCGCCCTGTTCACCTTCCACGGCGCGGTGTTCGCCGCGCTCAAGACGGTCGGCGAGATCCGCGACCGGGCCCGCACGGCCGCGCTGGGCGCGGGGCTGGCCACGGCCGCGCTCGCGCTGGTCTTCCAGATCTG
Organism: Kitasatospora sp. NPDC051170; assembly: GCF_044455705.1. Classification (NCBI taxonomy): domain Bacteria; kingdom Bacillati; phylum Actinomycetota; class Actinomycetes; order Kitasatosporales; family Streptomycetaceae; genus Kitasatospora; species Kitasatospora sp. NPDC051170. Next base: position 115,950 of record NZ_JBITFA010000005.1, read on the forward strand.
GACCCAGGTGGACAGCGGCAACGGGCGCAGCCTGGTGGCCCTGACCGTGGCCGTGGTGGCGCTGCTCGGCGCCCTGGCGGCCAACCAACTGCGGCGCGAGGGCTGGGCGTTCGTCCTGTCCGGGGTGACCATCGTGGCCGCCGTCGCGATGCTCTTCCTGTCGCTCTTCCCGAACGTGATGCCCTCCAGCCTGAACGACGCCTGGAGCCTGACCGTCTCCAACGCGGCCTCCGCGCCGTACACGCTCAAGCTGATGACGATCGTCGCGGCCGTGTTCACCCCGCTGGTGCTGCTCTACCAGGGCTGGACGTACTGGGTGTTCCGCAAGCGGATCGGCGTCCAGCACATCCCCGGCGGCCACCAGAGCGCCGCCGCCACCGAGCAAGGCTGAGGCCGTGAAGCCCGTCGACCCCCGACTCCTCGGGTACGCCCGCACCACCCGCGCCTTCCTCGCCGGCAGCGTGCTGCTCGGCGCGGTGGGTGCGGGACTGGTCGTCGCCCAGGCGAGCCTGATCGCCGAGATCGTCGTCCGGGCCTTCCAACGCGGGGACGGTGTCGGGGAGTTGAGCGGGCCGCTGGTGCTGCTCGCGCTCACCGCCCTCGGGCGGGGGCTGGTCGGCTGGCTCACCGAACTCACCGCGCACCGGTCCGTCGCCCGGGTGAAGTCCACCCTGCGGAGCCGGCTGCTCGACCACGCCACCGCGCTCGGCCCCTCCTACCTGGCGGGCCGGCGCACCGGCGAACTCACCACCCTCGCCACCCGGGGCGTCGACGCCCTCGACGACTACTTCGCCCGGTACCTCCCGCAGTTGGCGCTGGCCGTCGTCGTCCCCGTGGTGGTGCTGCTGCGCATCGTCGGGGCCGACTTCACCTCGGCCGCCGTCATCGCCGGGACGCTGCCGCTGATCCCGCTGTTCATGGCGCTCATCGGCATGGCCACCCAGGCCCGGATGGACCGGCAGTGGGAGACGCTGGCCCGGCTCTCGCACCACTTCCTCGACGTGGTCGCCGGACTGCCCACCCTCAAGGTGTTCAACCGGGCCCGAGCCCAGGCCGCCACCATCGCCCGGATCACCGCCGACTACCGCCGCGCGACCCTGCGCACCCTGCGGATCGCCTTCATCTCCTCCTTCGCGCTGGAACTGCTCTCCACCCTGTCCGTCGCCCTGGTCGCCGTCACCATCGGCTTCCGGCTCGTCGACGGCACGCTGGACCTGGAGACCGGGCTCGTCGTGCTGATCCTCGCCCCCGAGGTGTACTTCCCGATCCGGCAGGTCGGCGCGCTCTACCACTCCAGCGTCGAGGGGCTGACCGCCGCCGACGAGATCTTCCAGGTGCTGGAGACCCCGCTGCCCGCGGCCGGGACGGTGCCGGCGCCCGCGCTGGTCGGGGCCGTCATCGCGGCACAGGGGGTCGTCGTACGGCACCCGGGCCGCGCCGAGCCCGCGCTGGACGAGGTCTCGCTGACGCTGCGTCCGGGCGGGACGACGGCGCTCACCGGGCCGAGCGGCGCCGGGAAGTCCACGCTGCTGGCCGTCCTGCTCGGGCTCACCGGGCCGGACGCGGGCACCGTACGGGTCACCGCGGCGGACGGGCGCGGCTACGACCTCGCCGAGCTGGAGCCGGAGAGCTGGCGGCGGCAGATCGCCTGGGTGCCGCAGCACCCGCACCTGTTCGCCGGGACGATCGCCGACAACCTGCGGCTGCACCGGCCGGAGGCCGAGGAGGCGGAGCTGTGGACGGCCCTGCGCGCCGCGCACGCGCTCGACTTCGTCACCGACCTCGACGCCGTGCTGGGGGAGGACGGCGCCGGGCTCTCCGCCGGGCAGCGCCAGCGCCTGGCCCTCGCCCGGGTGCTGCTCGCCGACGACCGGCCGCTGGTGCTGCTCGACGAGCCCACCGCCAACCTGGACGGCGCCTCGGAGGCGGCCGTGGTCGAGGCCGTACGGGCGCTCGCCGAGGACCCGGCGCGCACGGTGCTGGTGGTCGCGCACCGGCCGGCGCTGCTGGCGGTGGCGCAGGAGCGGGTGCGGTTGGCGGGGCCGTCGTTCGTACCGGCCGCTTCACTCGCTCCGCTCGCGCACAGCGGGCGGCCCACCGCAGCCGTCTCCCCGGAGGCGGAGGCGGAGGCCGAGGAGGCGGCGCCCGCCGCGCCCCGGCTGGCGCTGTCCGTCCTTCTCGGCGCGCTCGCCCTCGGCTGCGCCGTCGCGCTGATGGCGACCTCCGGCTACCTGATCTCCCGGGCCTCCCAGATGCCGCCCGTGCTCTACCTGATGATGGCCGTCACCTCGGTGCGGGCCTTCGGCATCGGCCGCAGCGTCTTCCGCTACGCCGAGCGGCTCGTCTCCCACGACGCCGTGCTGCGCACCCTCGGCACCCTGCGCGCCGCCGTCTACCGGCGTCTGACCGTGCTCGCCCCGGCCGGGCTGCCCGCCTTCCGGCGGGGGGACCTGCTCTCCCGGCTCGTCGCCGACGTCGACGCGATCCAGGACCGCTACCTGCGCTGGCGGCTGCCCGCCGCCGTGGCCGCCGTGGTGGCGCTGGCCTCCGCCGTGGCGATGGGTGCCTTCCTGCCCGCAGCCGGGGTGGTGCTCGGCCTCGGGCTGCTGCTCGCGGGCGTGCTGGTGCCCGCGCTGGCCGCCCGCTGGTCGGCCGGCGCCGAGCGGCGCCAGGCCCCCGCCCGGGGGCGGCTGGCCGCCGGCGTGGTCGACGTGTTCAGCGGCACCGCCGAGCTCACCGTGGCGGGCGCCCTGCCCCGGCGGCTCGCCGCCGTCCGCCGCGCCGACGAAGCGCTGACCCGGCTCGCCGCCCGCTCCGCCGCCACCACGGCGCTGGGCACCGGGCTGATCGCACTGCTCACCGGCCTCACCGTCGCCGCCGCGGCCGCCGTCGGCGTCCAGGGCGTACGGGACGGGGCGCTCGCGCCGGTCTGCCTGGCCGTGGTGGTGCTCACCCCGCTGGCCGCCTTCGAGGCCGTCACCGGGATGCCGCTCGCCGTCCAGGCCCGCCAGCGCGCCCGGGCGGCGCAGGCCCGGCTGGACGAGGTGCTCCTCGCCCCGGCGCCCGTCGCGGAGCCCGCCGCGCCCGCGGCCCTGCCCGAGCAGCCGCTGCCCGTCGCCGTGCGAGGCCTGACCGTGCGCCACCCCGGGCAGGAGCGGGACGCGCTCGCCGGGCTGGACCTCGACCTCGCGCCCGGCCGGCGGATCGCCGTCGTCGGCCCGTCCGGCTCGGGCAAGACCACTCTCGCCCAGGCGCTGCTGCGCCTCCTGGAGCCCGGCGGGGGGACGGTGGCCTTCGCCGCCGGTCGTCCACAGGCTGTGGACAGTCGCGCGCTCGCCGGGGAGGACGTGCGCCGGGTGATCGGCCTCTGCGCCCAGGACGCCCACGTCTTCGACAGCTCGCTGCGGGAGAACCTGCGCCTCGCCCGCCCCGACGCCTCGGCCGAGGACCTGCGCGCGGCGCTGGCCGCCGCCCGGCTGCTGGACTGGACGGACACCCTGCCGGACGGCCTGGACACCATGGTCGGCGAGCACGGCGCCCGGCTCTCCGGCGGGCAGCGCCAGCGGCTCGCCCTGGCCCGGGCGCTGCTCGCCGACTTCCCCGTCCTCGTCCTCGACGAGCCCGCCGAGCACCTCGACCTGCCCACCGCCGACGCCCTCACCGCCGACCTGCTGGCCGCCACCGAGGGCCGCAGCACCGTGCTCATCACCCACCGGCTGGCCGGGCTGGACGACCACACCGTGGACGAGGTGCTGGTGCTGGACGGCGGCCGGGTCGCCGAGCGGGGCGGCTGGTCGGAGCTGCTCGCCGACCCGGACGGGCGGCTGCACGCGATGTGGCGGCGGGAGCGGGAGGCCGACGGCCTGGTCGCGCCTGCCTTCAGCCGCGCCTGCTCCTAGCCGCGCCTGCCTTTAGCTGAAAACCGTACAAACTAGGCTTTCTCCATGGACCCCACGCCAGACCTCCCCGCCGACACCCCGGAGCCGGCACCCCACCGGGTGCCCGAGATCGCCTCGCTCGGGCTGGATACGCTGGTCACCGAGGTCTCCGAACGCCTCCAGTCCGCCGCCGCCGTCACCGACCGGATGCAGCGGCTGCTGGAGGCGGTGGTCTCCATCGGCGCCGGGCTCGACCTGCACGCCACCCTCCACCGCATCGCCACCGGCGCCGCCGAACTCGTCGACGCCCGCTACGCCGCCCTCGGCGTCATCGCCCCCGGCGGCACGGGCCTGGCCGACTTCGTCCACGTCGGCATCGACGACGAGACCGCCGCCGAGATCGGCGACCTGCCCAGCGGACGCGGCATCCTCGGCGCGCTCATCGACCGCCCCGAACCGCTGCGCCTGGCCGACCTCGGCGCCGACCCCCGCTCCTCCGGCTACCCGGCGCACCACCCCTGCATGAAGACCTTCCTCGGCGTGCCCATCCGGGTGCGCGCCGAGGTGTTCGGAAACCTTTACCTGACCGAGAAGAAGGGCGGCGGCGCCTTCACCCCCGAGGACGAACAGGTCGTCCACGCGCTCGCCGCCGCGGCCGGCGTCGCCATCGAGAACTCCCGCCTCTACGAGGAGGGCCGGCGCCGGGAACGCTGGATCGCCGGAGCCAACGCCGTCACCGGTGCGCTGCTCTCCACCGAGCAGGCCGAGGGCGCGCTCACCGTCGCCGCCGAACAGGTACGGGAGCTGGCGGACGCCGCGCTCGGCATGATCCTCCTGCCCACCGGGCCCGAGGGCGGGGGCGACGGGGACGGGCGGATGCGCGTCGCCCACGCCTCGGGGGAGGACGCCGAGTACGTGCGCGGCGAACTGCTGCCCAAGGACAGCTTCGCCAAGCAGCTCTTCGCCGGGGAGAGCGTCCACCTCGACGACATGTCCAGCGACCCGACCGTGGTGATCCGGCGCGCCCGCGCCTTCGGCCCGTCCATGGCCGTCCCGATGGTCGCCGCCGGGCGGGTGCTCGGAGGCCTGTGCGTCTGGCGCCCGCGCGGCGCCGTGCCCTTCACCGACAGCGAGAAGCAGCTCGCCGAGGCCTTCGCCTCGCAGGCCGCCCTCGCCCTGCGGCTCGCCGAGGGCCAGCGCGACCGGCAGCGCCTCGCCGTCTTCCAGGACCGCGACCGGATCGCCCGCGACCTGCACGACCTGGTGATCCAGCGGCTCTTCGCCACCGGGATGATGCTGGAGGGCGCGGCCCGGCAGGCCATGGTGCCGGGCGTGAAGGTCGGCATCGGCAAGGCCGTGGACGAGCTCGACGCCACCATCCAGGAGGTGCGCACCACCATCTACGCCCTGCAGCACGACGACCACGGCGACGCCCCCGACACCCTGCGCACGCGCGTGCTGCGGGAGGCCAGCCAGGCCGCGGCGGCGCTCGGGTTCAAGCCCTCGGTGAGCTTCGTCGGCCCGGTGGAGAGCCTGGTCGGCGAGAAGACCGGGCGTCAACTGCTGGCCGCACTACGGGAGATGCTCTCCAACACGGCGCGTCACGCGCGGGCCTCGCGGGTGGGCGTCGAGATCGACGCGACCGTCCACCTGGACGACGACGGACGGCCGATGGGCGGCGACCCGGAGGATCTGGAACGGGCCGGACGGCCCGGCGTCGCCCTCACCGTCACCGACGACGGGGTGGGCATCCCCGCGGGCGGGCGGCGCAGCGGCCTGCTCAACCTCACCCGGCGGGCTGAGGCCCTCGGCGGGGCCGCCTGGCACGAGCCCGGGCCGCACCGTAAGGGCACCCGGGTGAGGTGGACAGCCCGCCTCTGATGATTTTGGTGAAAGCTGAACAAGAGAGAACTTCGCGACCAACAGCGCAAGTTGTGAAGGCGCTGGGGTTCCAACAGCTCAGTGTGCACACATAGCTTTGCTCCGTCTCGGAGGGGAAACCGGACGGAGGGGCTGTGGACGCTTCCGGCCGCGGGAATGCCGCAGCAGGGGCAAGTCGAGGGGGGTTCCGGACCGAACGAGGCCCGGACGGGCGTTACCGCTGGCAGTTGAAAGCACCGAACGGAAGGGTGGTCGCCATCACGGCCGCCCAGTTCGAGACACCCGGCGAAGCCGAACGCGGCTTCGACGGTTTACGCGTCGCCGCTGCCGAGCTCACCGCGCGGATCACCCATGTGCGGGACGGGATCGGCTGGATCTGGGTCATTCCCGGAACGCGTTCCTTACCCGAAGTGCGGTCCAGCCGTGCGTACGAGAGGTACGCCACCTGTCAGAACGCGTTTCGGCGGTTCGTGGTGCTCCTGGCGAAACAAGCGCCACGGGAGCCGATTCCTCGCGAGGTCCCTCAGGTTCCTCAAGTCCCGCAAGCCCCACAAATCCCGCAAGTCCCGAAGAGAGCCGTGTCCTTGAGACGCCCCGATGGCCGCTGAGCGGCGGGGGCCGCGACTGCTGATCGTCCCCGCGGCCGACCGTTGCGTGAGCTGGGCGCTGCGGGCCGCCAACGGTCGGCCGCTCGGCGTGGGCGTGCGCACGTACCGCAGCGAGGACGAACTCGCGGAAGCTGTCAGGGAATTGATCATCGAACGGGCCGCGCTGCGCTGCTCGCTGGGCCAGTCCGAGGGGCGCCAGTGGGTGTGGGCCGCCTACATGCCCGTGCGGAGCACACGGCGGGGCACCGGGGACGCCGTTCCTGTTGCCCGCAGCGCCCGGGGGTACCTGCGCAGGGACCAGTGCCAGGCGGGGGTGGAGGGGTTCCTGGCCGGACTGCGGTTCGTGGGGCAGGAGTTGCGGCGCGGCGGGAGCTGGCTCCTGTAGTCCCTGTTGCCGAACGTGCAGTTCCGGTGAAGCGCAGGTTTCCGGCAACACCCTGAGCAGCCACCTGGAGAAGAACGTCGACCGCTTTCGGAAGGTCGTCCACGGGTATGTCACGTCCACGCTGACCAGTCGCTAAACCTCGTCGAACCGATGAGTCGACATTCTTCGGTCACACTCCACCACCCTTCCGGCGGAACCCCCGGGCCGGACAGGATCGGCATCGCCGGAGGGGCCGCAGCAGACACGGCCCCCGGCTCGGAGCCCCCAACCCGGGCTTCGGTAACGCGATGTACATCTCTCCCTTCGGAGGAAGAGGAACATGCGTAAGACCGCTGCCAAGCTGCTCACCGTCGCCGCCCTGGCGACCTCCCTCGCCACCGTCGTCAGCGGCACCGCCGTCGCCGACCCGTCGGTGACCCCGGCCTCCGTCGACATCGTGGGCGTCGGCTCGGACACGACCCAGGCGCTGCTGAACCAGCTCGCCACGGACTACAACTCCTCCCTGGGTGCGGGCTCCACCGCCCCGCACCTGTACAGCTGGGACGCGACCGGCACCTCGCCGATCACCCCGAAGACGGGCGCCTCCTCGATCGCCCGCCCGAACGGCTCCGGCGCCGGCATCAGCGCCCTCAACGCCAACACCTCCGCCACGGTCGACTTCGCCCGGTCCTCGCGCCCGGCCGGTGCCTCCGACCCGCACGGCCTGGCCTTCGTCCTGCTCGCCAAGGACGCGATCACCTGGTCCGCCAAGAGCGGTGGCAACGCCCCGGCGTCGCTGACCCAGGACCAGCTGACCAAGATCTACAACTGCACCTACACCAACTGGCAGCAGATCAGCTCCAGCCTGCCGAACGCCACCATCAAGCCGTACCTGCCGCAGGCCAACTCCGGCACGCGCCAGGTCTTCCTCGCCGCGATCAGCACCCCGACCCCGGGCACCTGCGTCACCACCGGCCCGCAGGAGAACGAGGGCACCGACGCGGCGCTGAACGACGCGGACGCGGTCTTCCCGTACTCGATCGGTCACTACATCGGCCAGACCAACGGTCACTCCTCCGGCTCGGACGCGGTCGGTGTCCTGACCCTGCGCAACGTCCAGGTCGGCACCACCGTCTACAACCCGGTCGTCAGCGGCCACATCAACACGAGCCTGGTCAACACGGTCTTCGGCCGCGGTCTGTTCGACGTGTTCCGCAACACCGAGTGGACCGCGACCGACACCCACGGCACTGCCCTCCAGGCGATCTTCGGCCCCGACGGCTGGATCTGCAACGACTCCGTCGCCGGCGCCGACATCACCAGCTACGGCTTCCTGACCTCCGTCGCTTGTGGTGTCTCCACCGTCAGCTGACCCACCCCGCACCATCCGACGGCCACGGGCTCCGCGCCCGTGGCCGTCGGCCCAACTGCCGGAGCGCCGAGGGGAACGGCCCGTGGACGTGCGGTAGCACCGTCATCACCTGAGTCCTTCGGCATCGTGCGAGCTTCGCCGATTCTCCCCTCGGACACCTGTCCTCCACTACGGTGCGGCAAGCTGACGCGAAGTCACGCACGGTCGAGCGGAACGTAGTTCGCATCCCATGCGCGATACCACTTCGCACTTCTGAACTTCGGTTCCCGCCCCCGGCCTGCACCGGGCGGGAACCGTCGGCCGGTCCTACGGGCCGGTGCTCCACCACCGAAGCGAAACCTTCCTCTCCCAAGGAGACTCGCATGTCCCGTATCACCGCCCGGTTCCTCGCCGGCGGCGTCGCGGTCGTTCTCGCCGCGACCGGCTTCAGCAGCGAGGCTGTGGCCGACACCGCTCCCGCCGCCCCCACCGGCAGCGCTGTGGTGACCGAGAACAACGCCTTCCTCCAGTCGGCTGCCGCGAACGGCGTGTTCATCGTTCCGCTGCCGAACGCCTCCGTCTCGTACGATTCCACCGCCGGTCTGGCGACGAGCCTTCCGGTGACCGGTGGCAGCATCAACCTCAAGCAGTACTACGGCAACGCCTCGCTCGACGGCAGCCTGCTCTTCGTCGACCTCCTGACCGGCAAGAGCGTGCTCTTCAAGCAGTTGGCGTTCAGCGCCGACGACTGGCGGGTCACCGGCGTGCCGGCCGGCGGCACCGAGCCGGTCCTGCTGCTCAAGCCGGGTGGCACCGTGGCCGCCTCCCAGAACGGCAACACCCAGAGCCTGACCTCCGACAACCTCACGGTGGACGCGACCGGCGCCAAGTACCTGGACGCCCAGCTCAACACGACCTTCTTCACCGGGGGCCAGAAGGTCGGCTCCTTCACCTTCTCCTTCACCGGCTGATCAGTCGGCTGAGAGGTGAGCGTCGGGCCCGCGCGATCAGGCGCGGGCCCGCAGGTCTGATGGTGCGCCAACTTCGCTACGGAGTCTCCGCGTTGGGGCGTCGTACATACGGGCGACCGGATCCGGCCACCTGCGGCTGGCCGAATGGCTGCGTACTGGAACCGTTGGCCGCTCGCTGCCCGATCCCCTTGCGCCGCGTGTCTCGGCGGCGCTTCGTAGCACGGAGGTACCCACCATGAGAATCCGACTGCCCGACCGGAGATCTCCGGGATGGTGGCGCAAGCGTCTGCCGGCCTTCGCCGTGGTGTGGGCGGTGGTGGTGGCGATCGGCGTGGCGCCGATCGGCCTGGGCGCCGTGACGCCTGCGGTGGCGGCCGGGTCCTCCGTCACTCAGCAGGGGCCCCTCGTCTGGCTCCCTGCGGAGAGCAGGTTCGGGGACACCAACGGGAGCGTCACCGTCGCGCAGACGAAGAACCTGGTCAACCAGATGGTGCACGTCAGCTGGACGGGGTTCACTCCGACCCTGAGCAAGGCCGGAGATTCCTGGACGGCCGGCCCGGACACCGGTTTCAACGCCTTCTACCAGGTGCGCGTGTACCAGTGCCGGGGCACCGACCCCAAGATCACCGACTGCTACGGGAGCACGCTGTACAACGCGGACGCGGCGAAGGGCTTCCAGCAGCCGAGGCCACAGCCCGGGACGACGTTCCCGGACTTCCCGGACAACCACACGCTGTCCGTGACGGGACCGGACGGTTCGGGCTTCGCCGACGTCCAGCTCCTCACCGCGGCGGAGAGCCCCTCGCTGAACTGTGACGACACGCATCCCTGTTCGATCGTCGTGGAGCCCAACTACGGGGGCAACGCGCTGGGCACCAAGACCAAGGGTGTCGTCAAGTGCGGGGACCACCGGTTCGACGCCACCGACTACAACGTGGGTTCCGATGGCGTCCTCCGGGAGGGTGTCAACCAGACGCTGCAGTTCCAGACCAGCGAGCAGTGCGCGTGGGACCTGAGGGTCGTGGTGCCCGTGGCGTTCTCGCCGACCCCGACGAACTGCCCGGCTTCCAAACCGGCGTTCTCGGCGGCGGGTCTGGAGCCCGCCAAGCGGGCGATGGACCAGTGGCAGACGGGCCTGTGCCAGGCCAGCGACCCGATGCTGGTCACCTACGGCTACGCGAACGGTGACCAGGCATCGCGGGCGGAGTTCCTCGCGGGGACGAAGGACCTGGTGCTGACCGCCCGGCCGGACGGGCAGTCGCCACCGTCCAAGCCGTACGTCTACGCTCCGGTCGTCTCGTCGGGCATCTCCGTGGCGTTCGTCGTGGACGCCGACAAGTCCGGACCGCAGATCAGGGACATGAAGCTCAACGCCCGGCTGGTGGCGAAGCTGCTGACCCAGTCCTACAACGCGAGGACCGACGTCCCCTCGGTCAAGGGAAACCCGAGCTGCATCTTCGACGACCCGGAGTTCCAGAAGCTGAACCCCGCGCCCTTCGACGGCAAGGGCGCGTGGCCGGGGGGGTGTGATTCGAGCCAGACCATCCCGACCGTGTACGGCGGGATCTCGGACCTGACGTACCAGCTGACCTCGTGGATCGCGTCCGACCCGGACGCGGTGCGGTTCCTGGACGGGGAGTACGACCCCTGGGGCATGCACGTGGACGGCTACTACCTGCGTCCGGCGTTCTCCGGCTACCCCGTCGACTCGTTCATCCGGCAGGACGGCTCCGGCTTCCCCGACAGTTCCAACCCGGCCTTTCAGACCTACAAGCAGTTCGAGTGGAACCCGCTCTCGACCGGGATCAAGGACGCGGTGCGGAAGATCGTGCAGAACCGGTCGAGTTGCGTGAGCACCGACGACAACGGGAAGGGCGGTCACGACCCGTGCGTGCCCCAGCCGGTCGGGCGCCGGACGCTGTTCGCCGTCATGGACTCGGCCCAGGCGAAGGCGTTCGCGCTGCCCGAGGCGCAGCTGCTGAACGCGGCGGGCGGCTTCGTCTCCCCCGACGTCCCGGGCTTCCAGTCGGCCGTGGCGGACATGACCGTGGACCCGGCGACGGGGATGCAGTCCCTGCCGTACGGCGCCCCGGACACGGCCTACTCGCGTGACCAGAAGGCGTACCCGCTGACCACCGTCGACTACGCGATGCTGCCGACCAAGGGCCTGTCCTCCGACAAGGTGACGGCGATGACGAGGTACATGCGGACGGTCACCACCGGCGGCCAGGTCTACGGCTTCGAGCCGGGTCATCTCCCGCCCGGTTTCCTCGCCCTGACGGGTGCTCAGCACACGCAGGCGAACGACGCCATCGGGCACCTGGAGGCCCAGGACAGCAAGCTGCCCGGCAACCAGGCCGCCCCGCCGAACCCGCCGGCCCCCGGCGACGGCGGTAGCTCGGGCTCGGGCGGCTCGTCCGGGGGCACCCCGGCCACGCAGGCGGGCGACAACACCGGGACCGCCTCCGGCGGGACCAGCGGGGACCTCTCCGCCGCCGGCGTCGCCGGTGGTACGGGCGGCGCGGCCGCTGCCGCCGGTGGCGCGGGCGCCGCGGCCGCGGGTGGCAAGGCGGCTGCCAGTCCGACCTCCTCCGGCAAGGCGATCGCGGCGGCTCCGGTCGCCGCCGGGACGCCTGCGGCGGACCGCTCGGGCTCGGCCCGGCTGCTGCTGCCGGTGGCGCTGATCGGTGGCCTGGTGCTGCTGGTCGGCGGTCCGGCGGCGCTCTTCCTCGGTGGTACGCCGGCCGGGGAGCGGGCGGTCTCCGGGGTGCGTCGGCTCTGGGCGAGGGTGGCCCGACGCCCGTAGCGCAGGACCGCACGCACCGACCCACCACCGCCTGACGACCCGGCGGGGCCGCCGTTCCGGCCCCGCCGGGTCGTCGTCGTGTCGTCGTCGTGTTGGGCAGTCAAGTTCGTTATGAGACAAGGCTGTTGGGTGGTTCGGCGGTGTGTTTGGACATGCCCGAGGCATGTCATGCCTGCTGCTGGAGTTCCCAACTCCGCTACGGAGTTTCCGCGTTGGGTTCTCGTACACACTCGCGACCCGATCCGGCCACCTCCGGCTGGCCGAATGGGTACGCACCCGCATCGCCGCTACGCGCGGAGCTCCACCCGTACGGCACCGAAGCGCACCCCCTGTATCGAACCCCCCGTGCCGCACGCACCCTGCACCCGCCCCCGAGCCCGGAGAGCAGACCATGACAGCCGCCGCGCAGCCAGCGGCACCGTACGGCGGGTCGGCGCCAGGCCGCCCCGGCGACGGGCCGGACCAGGACGTCCCCCGCACGATCATCGTCTCCGCCACGCCCGGGGACCGGGTGTTCCGCGGGGTGCTGCGCCTGGCCGGCCTGTCCGTGTTCGCGATCATGGGCCTGATCGCGTTCTTCCTGCTCCTGCGCGGCGCCGACGCCGTCCGCGCGACCGGCTGGTCGTTCCTGACCGAGCAGCGGTGGCAGGTCGCGGCCCACAACTTCGGCATCGCCGCCATCCTGCCGGACGGCGTGCTGATCGCCGTGATCGCGCTGGTGATCGCCGTCCCGGTGGCGCTCTGCACCGCGGTCTTCATCTCGGAGTACGCGCCCGTGCGGCTGCGGGGCGTGCTGATCTCGCTGGTCGACCTGATGGCGGCGATCCCCAGCATCATCTACGGCCTGTGGGGGCTGTTCTTCCTCCAGCCGCGGATCGTCGGTTTCAGCCGCTGGCTCTCCGATCACCTCGGCGGGGTGCTCCCCTTCCTGAAGGTGCGCACCGGCGGTGTCGCCTCGTCCTACACCTCGTCCACGTTCATCGCCGGCGTGGTCGTCTCGCTGATGATCATCCCGATCATCGCCTCGCTCAGCCGGGAGGTGTTCTCCCAGGCCCCGCAGGGCGAGCGGGAGGGCGCGTACGCGCTGGGCTCGACCCGCTGGGGGATGGTGCGCTCGGTGGTGCTGCCCTTCGGCAAGGGCGGCGTGATCGGCGCGGTGATGCTGGGCTTCGGCCGCGCGATGGGCGAGACCATCGCCGTCGCGCTGATCATCTCGCCGCACTTCGAGGTCATGACGCACGTCCTCGAGAACGGCGCCAACTCGATCTCCTCGCTCATCGCGCTGCGGTTCGGTGAGTCGGACGCGCTCTCGCTCTCCGCGCTGATGGCGGCCGGTCTGGTGCTGTTCGCGCTGACCCTGCTGGTCAACCTGGCGGCCGGATTCGTGATCAACCGGTCGCGGTCCGGGGCCTCCACCGCGGACTGAGCGGAGCACCGACATGACCAACTCTCCGGAAGGGACGACCCGATGACCACGCTCGACCTGCCCCCGGTCGCCGCGGCCGAGCCCCCCGGCCCGGTCGCCGCGGCCGGTGCGGACGCCGCCGAGGCGCCGCCGAGGCCCGAGACCAAGGTGCGGCTCGGCGGTGTCACCCGCGAGGACGTGTTCACCGTGGCCGGCGCGGCGGTCGGCTCGCTGGCACTGGACTGGACGCTCTTCGAGCGGGTACTGCCGTTCAGCGGCGTGTTCGGCTTCCTGGTCTGCTGGTACCTGCTGTTCCTGGCGGGCTACTTCATGCTGGGCCGCCTCCAGTGGGGCCCGCTCATGGTGCGCGACCGGCTGGTGTCGGTGGTGGCGTGGAGCTCCGGCCTCCTGGTGGTCGGGCTGATCGCCGACCAGGTCGGCTACGTGGCGGTCCGCGGCTGGGAGGCCGCCCAGCACCTCAACTTCTTCACGGAGTCGATGGAGCACACCGCCTCGCTCTCCCCGATCACCTCCGGCGGTGCGCTCAACGCCGTCGTCGGGACGCTGGAGCAGATCGGCCTGGCCACCCTGTTCTCCGTCCCGCTGGGCATCGCGGCGGCGGTCTTCATGTCCGAGGTCGGCGGCCGGGCCGCGCGGCCCGTGCGGACCCTGGTCGAGGCGATGACCGCGCTGCCGTCCATCGTGGCCGGCCTGTTCGTCCTCGGTGTCTTCATCCTCACCTTCGGCGGGGAGAAGAGCGGCTTCGCCGCCTCGCTCGCGCTCACCGTGATGATGATGCCGATCGTCACCAGGGCGGCCGAGGTGGTCATCCGGCTGGTGCCGGGGACGCTGCGCGAAGCCTCGTACGCGCTGGGCGGCAGCCAGTGGCGCACGGTGTGGAACGTGGTGCTGCCGACCGCCAGGCCGGGTCTGGTGACGGCCGTGGTGCTCGGCATGGCGCGCGGCATCGGTGAGACCTCGCCCGTCCTGCTGACCTCGGGCTTCAGCCCGCTGATGAACGCCGACCCGTTCAACGACCAGCAGGTGTCGCTGCCGCTCTACATCTGGAACTACGTCAAGTCGCCGCACGAGCCGATGGTGGCGCGCGCCTTCGCGGCGGCGCTGACCCTGATGGTCATGGTGTTGATCCTCTTCGTCACGGCCCGCGCGCTCGGCGGCCGCAAGCCGGGGGAGCTGACCCGGGGCCAGAAGCGGCGGATCGCCCGGGAGGCCCGGCGGGCCGAGGCCTCGGTGCGCTCCCGGCCGGCCGCCACCGCTCGCCCTGCGGCCGCCAGGACCGCTTCCGCTCCCGGTGCGTCCGTCCCCGGTGCATCCGGCCGTGGCGCGTCCGTCCCCGGTGCGTCCGGCCGTGGCGCGTCCGTCCCCGGTGCGTCCGTCCCGTTGCCCGGGAGCAGCTGATGAACCAGCCAACCACCCTCCGGACTCAAGGAGTTCCCATGTCGCGGGAGGCCGCAAGCCGCCCCCTGGCCCGCGGGCTCGCCCTGCTGATGTCGCTGTTCCTGCTCGCGGCGGCGCCGATGCTCGGGCCCGGCTCCCGGGCGTTCGCGGCGTCCGTCGCGCTGACCGCGGACGGCTCCAGCTGGGCGCAGCCGGCCATCGACCAGTGGCGCCAGGACATCAGCCCGCAGGGCATCCAGATCAGCTTCACCGGGAACGGCTCGGCGACCGGCCGCCAGTCCTGGGCGAACGGGGCGGACGACTTCACCGCCTCCGACGTGCCGTTCCGCTCCGAGCAGGACCAGGGCGTGGGCAAGGCCGGCCAGTCCAACGACCAGGGCGGCAAGGAGAACCCGAAGTACGGGTACTCCTACGTCCCGATCACCGCCGGTGGCACCACGTTCATGTACAACCTGACGGTCGGCGGCAAGCAGGTCCGTGACCTGCGGCTCTCCACGCAGACCGTCGTGGACATCTTCACCAACAAGATCACGAACTGGAACGACCAGCGGATCACCAACGACTACGGCAAGCAGCTGCCCAGCAAGGCGATCACCCCGGTGGTCCGCTCGGACGGCTCCGGCGCCACCGCCCAGTTCACCCGCTGGATGGAGCACACCCACAAGGACCAGTGGGACGCGTACTGCAGCGCCGTCAACGGCGTGCCCTGCGGTGACTACACCGAGTTCTACCCCCGCAGCGGCGCCAAGATGACCGCACTGAACGGCTCGGACGTCGTCGCCGGCTACATCAAGGCGCCGACCGGCGACGGCACCATCGGCTACGACGAGTACGCCTTCGCCAAGCTGAGCAACTGGCCGGTCGTGAAGGTGCTCAACCCGGCCGGCTACTACTCGCTGCCGACCGCCTCCAACGTGGCCATCGCGCTCACCGCCGCCAAGATCCGCGGCGTCGACGACGCGACCCCGTCGAACGACCCGAACTACCTGCAGCAGAACCTCGACGGCGTCTACACCAACAACGACCCGCGCTCCTACCCGATCTCCAGCTACAGCTACCTGATCGTGCCGCGCGCCGGAGCGGCGCTGCCGCCGCCGGGCCGCTTCAACAACGAGAAGGGCGCGGCGCTCACCAAGTTCATCTCGTACGTGCTGTGCGAGGGGCAGGCGGAGGCGGACGGCCTCGGGTACTCCCCGATCCCGCGCAACCTCGTCAAGGGCGGCCTGCTGCAGACCAAGTCGATCCCGGGCAACGCCAGCCCGGTCGACCCGAACACGCTGTCCAACTGCAACAACCCGACCTTCAACTCGGCCGGTGAGCTGACCATCCTCAAGAACGCGGCGCAGCCGAGCCCGTGCGACCAGGCGGGCCAGCCGCTGGACTGCGTCGTCGGCTCGGACGGCAAGCCGCAGCCGAAGGGCGGCTCCGGCAACGCCGGCGGCGCGGCCGGCGGCGCCGGCGGCAAGGGCGACGGCGCCGGCGGCACGGGTGGTGCCGGGGGTGCCGGTGGCGCGGGTGGCGCGGCGGGTGACCCGAACGCGCCCGCCGCCGCAGGGGCCGCCGACCCCAACGCCCCCGCCGACGACACCCAGGAGATCGACCCGCAGACCGGCCAGGTCGTGGCCCGCGGCCGGGGCGGTGCGACGGAGGTCGCGGCCAACGTGGTCGAGGTGTCCGGGCGGCCCGAGGACTGGACGCTGTCCACGCTGACGGCGCTGGAACTGCTCGCCGTCGTCCTGGTGCCGCCGCTGCTCGGGCGCCGGCTGCTGCGCAAGCGGCGCGGCTCCGGCGGTGCCTCGTGACCGCCCCCGTGCTGGAGAAGCCGACCGCTCCGGCGGCGGCCCCCGCTCCCGCTCCGGCGCCCGTGGTGGAGGCGGCCCGTCCGGCCGTCTCCGCCGGGCGGCGGCGGTTCCTGCAGGGCGCCTGGGCGGTGAGCCTGGCGGCCGCGCTGGTCATGGGCTTCCTCGGGTTCCTGTTCACGCTCTCGCACGTTCAGGAGCGGCACTACCAGTCCACCGCGTACAAGACCTTCCAGGACCGGCTGGGCCGGGCCGTCGCACCCACCGGCTCGGCCCCGGACGGGGACCCGGTGGCGCTGATCGACATCCCGGCGATCGGGCTGCACCAGACCGTCGTCGTCGAGGGCACCACCGGCCGGGACCTGATGCGCGGGCCCGGCCACCGGCGGGACACCGCGCTGCCCGGGCAGGCCGGGGTGGCCGTGGTGTTCGGCCGGGGCGCCACCTTCGGGGCGCCGTTCGCGCAGCTGTCCAAGCTGCGGGTCGGCGACAAGATCGAGGCCGTCACCGCGCAGGGCAAGTACACCTACACCGTCAACGTGTACGGCGACGGCGACCACCCGATCGTCGACCCGGCCCGCAACCGGCTCGTGCTCGTCACCGGTGACTCCGACTGGATCCCCGGCTCCACCGTCCTGATCGGAGCCCGCCTCGACGGGGCCGCCGATCAGAACCCCGGCGGCCGGCCCGCGACCGTCCCGTACGACAAGGCGCTGGCCGCCGACAAGGGCGCGCTGGCCACGCTGCAGCTCTGGTCGCTCGCCCTGCTCGGCGCGGTGCTCGGCGGGCTGCTGCTGGCCCGGTACTGGCGGCGCTCGGCCGTCTACCTGACCGCGGCGCCGGTCGTCGGCGCCCTGCTCTGGGCGGTCTACGAGAACGCCGCCGCCCTGCTGCCCAACCTCTACTGACGCGCGCCCGGAGGACCGTACCGATGACCGACACCACGCAGCAGCAGCCGCAGGACGCGGCCGTGGCTGACACCCTCACGCTCCCGAAGGCGCCCGCCGTGCCCGCCGCTCCGCCCGTACCGCCCGCGGGCCCGCCCGCCGGGCCGCTGGCCGGGCTGGAGACCCGGGACCTCTCCGCCTGGTTCGGCTCCCACAAGGTGCTGGAGCGGGTCTCGCTGGCGATGCCCGCCGGGGAGGTCACCGCGCTGATCGGGCCCTCCGGCTGCGGCAAGTCCACCTACCTGCGCACCCTCAACCGGATGCACGAGATGGTGCGCGGCGCCGCCCTCGCCGGGGAGGTGCTGCTCGACGGCGACGACGTGTACCGGGCCGGGCGCCGCCCCGCCGAGGTGCGGCGCCGGATCGGCATGGTGTTCCAGCGGCCCAACCCGTTCCCCGCGATGTCCATCGAGGACAACGTGGCGAGCGGGCTCAAGCTCGCCGGGATCAAGGTGTCCAAGGACGAGCGCCGGCACCTCGTGGAGACCAGCCTGCGCCGGGCCGGCCTCTGGGACGAGGTCGCCACCCGGCTGCAGACCCCCGGCGGCTCGCTCTCCGGTGGTCAGCAGCAACGCCTGTGCATCGCACGGTCGTTGGCCGTCTCGCCCGACATCCTGCTGATGGACGAGCCCTGTTCGGCGCTCGACCCGACCTCCACCCGGCGCGTCGAGGAGACGATCGAGGAGCTGCGCGGGCGGCTCACCATCGTCATCGTCACGCACAACATGCAGCAGGCGCAGCGCGTTTCGCAGTCCTGCGCGTTCTTCCTCGCGACCCACGACACCCCCGGGCGGATCGTCGAGGCCGGGCCGACCGAGCAGGTCTTCGGCAGCCCGCGCGACCAGCGGACGTCGGACTACGTCAACGGGCGGTTCGGCTGATCCGGTCGAGGAGCTCCTCCAGGACGGCGGCGACGCCGTCCTGCTCGTTGCTCACGGTGTGCAGCTCCACCGCCGCCAGGACCTGGGGGTGCGCGTTGGCCACGGCGTAGGCGGTGCCCGCCCAGGCCAGCATCTCCAGGTCGTTCGGCATGTCGCCGAAGGCCACCACCTCGCTCCGGTCGATCCCGTGCCCGGCGCACCAAGCCGCCAGCGTGCTGGCCTTGGTGACGCCGGGCGCGCTGATCTCCAGCAGCGGGATCGGCGCGGAGCGGGTGATCTCGGCGAGGTGGCCGGCGGCGGCGCGGGCCTCGGTCAGGAGGGTGTCCGGGTCCAGGTCGGGGTGCTTGGCGAGCAGCTTGAACAGGCCGCGGACCGGGCCGCCGTCTCCCAGGAGCTCCTCGGCCGGGCCGATGGGGTGGTCCGTCTGCTCGCCCCACATCGGCACCGCGTACTCGGGCTCCCGGGCGAAGCCCTCCGGGTACTCGAAGGCGAAGGCCGTACCCGGCAGCTTGGCCCGCAGGATGTCCACCACGGCCAGCGCCGCGTCGGCCGCGAGCGGGAACGACTCCAGCAGCTCCCCGCGCCGCACGTCCACGATCGCACCGCCGTTGGAACAGATCGCCACCCCGTGACCGCCGATGTGCGCGCTCAGCTGCTCCATCCACCGGGGAGGACGGCCGGTCACGAACACCACCTGCACCCCCGCCGCCTCGGCCGCCGCGAGGGCGGCGGCGGTGCGGTCGGTGACGGTGCCGCCTGAGCAGAGCAGGGTGCCGTCCAGATCGGTGGCGACGAGGCGGAGGGCGGGGCGAGGTTCGGTCACCGCTCCATCTTCGCCCATGGGCGGGGGGAGGCCCTCCCCGGGCCTTTTCGGGGCCTTCTTCGGCCGGGAAGGTGCTGATTCCGGCCGATCTGCGCGAGTAGACGTCCTTCGGCGTGTCGCGGTCGGTTTCCCGGGCAGAAGATCACCGTGGCCACCACGTCGGCAGGAAGAGCGATGCCCACTCGCCAGCTCCGCGAAGAGTGCTCCCCGACCACCACCCCCACCGACCCGAGCGACCCCTCCGACTCCTCGGCCCGGGACACCTCCCGCGACCCGGTCCTCCTCGGCGACGTCATCTTCCACACCCTCGCCGAAATCGCCCGCCGAGCCCCTGCTCCCGCTCTGCCTACGCAGCGGTCCCGGCCGCACCCGTGAGCGGGCGGTCGGGGGCGTCGAGCCAGGGCCGCTGGGCGGCTTCCGTGACGGTGAGGCCGAGGCGCTCTGGGCCGGGGCTGCCCTGGTCCTGCTACCAGCCGTAGGCGCTCTCGATCTCGTCCCAGAGCCGGCAGGGGCCGTGGTGGCGGACGGTGAAGCGGTCGTGCTCGCGGTCTACGGCCGCCCAGGAGCGGGTGTCGGTGGTGGCGACCCAGAGGCGGTCGGCGTCGGTGTCCCAGGCGGTCCAGACGTCCGCCCTTTTGGCTGGGCGCCAAGCGGTGATCCCGTTGATTGGTGCGAACTCCACTCGGTATCTGTGGTTAGGGTGGCGTCGCCCGTTCGTCGGTGGGGCGACCATCCTCACAAGGCAGGTGAATCAGTGATCGAATACCACCTTGCAAAGGCGGTGTTCTCCGCCATCTTCCTGCTGGACCATTCATCGGCCGACGAGATCGATCGCGATGTTGCCTCTCAAGGGCTTGAGAACATCGCATCGGACCTGAACGCGATGAACGAAGAGGAACGCCAGAGGTTCAGGATCGTCCTCGGCCGCATTGCCGAGGACGATCCCGACTATGCGCCATATGTCGATGCACTGCCTCGTCAGCTGGGGTGGTGAGATCGGGCATCGCCACTCACGTGTAGTAGAGCGCAGGAAGTCGGCCTGGCCGACTTCCTGCGCACTGGGAACTGCCTGGGTGTCCTTCTTGATCGACGCGGGTGCGTCGATCGAGCTGGACCGAGTTCGAGGTCGAGTGCGGCTACGCGGAGCTCGAGCTGGTTCCGTTCGATCCTGTGGTGTTCAGCGGGTTCGTTGATCCGGATCGGATCGATGAACTACTGGGTGCGCTGGGCGAGATTGGCTTGTCGTTCATTGTCGAGTTCAAGGACCGCGAAGGATGCGAGCATGTCTGCACGGAACGGCGTTCTCGTCGTGGTCGACCTGCAGAACGGGTTCATCCGTGATTCCTCCAGGCCGCTGATCCCGGTCGTCGCCGCGCTGGTCGATCAGTGGCAACGGCACGGCAAGGATGTGGTGTTCACCCGGTACGTCAACTATCCGGGGAGCCCGTTCGAGCGCGACCTCACCCCCTGGCTGATCGAGGATGCCTCGGCCAGCCACGCAGGCCAGGAAGCCCATGAGGCGGGCCTCCTGGTCGCGAGCCGGTTCATCGGGCGCGGTCAGATCATCACGACGGCCGACGCAGCGCGTGTTGGCGTCAGGGCTGGAGGTTCTCCAGGTCGGTGAGCAGGCTCGGGTGGGTCGGTTGCCAGCCGAGGGTGGTGCGGGTGTGGGTGCTGGAGGCGGGCTGGTCGGTGGCGAAGATCGGGCCGAGGGGGCCGAAGTTCTCCTGCGGGACCGATTGGACGGGCAGGCCCAGGCGGCGGCCGATCACGGCGGCGATGTCGCGGACCCGGTCGCCCTCGTCGGCGACGGCGTGCCAGGCGGTTCCGGCCGGGGCCTTCTCCAGGGCGAGGCGGAACAGGGCGGCGGCGTCGCGCGCGTGGACCGCCGGCCAGCGCTGTGCGCCGTCGCCCGGGTAGCCGGCGACGCCGGTGCGGCGGGCGATGTCGGTCAGCAGTCCGGCGAAGCCGCCCCGGCCCTGGTTGTGGACGGTGCGCGGAAGCCTGACCGCTGAGCTGCGCACTCCTTGCGAGGCGAGTGCGAGTGCGCGGTTGACCGAGAGGCCGCGGCCGCCGACGGGGCCGACGGTCAGGGAGGGGTCCTCCTCGGTGGAGGCGCGCCCCGCGACCTGGGGCGTGCCCGAGACGGTGACGAGCGGGCGGTCCGTACCGAGGAGGGCGTCGCCCAGAGCCTCGAGGGCGGCCGCCTCCTCGGCGATGCCCCGGGCCAGGGCCTCGGGTGAGCTGAAGTCGTTGCTGAAGGCGAGGTGGATGACGCCCTCCGCCTGCTCGGCGGCGGCCCGCAGGACGGCGAGCTCGGTGAGCGCCCCGCGGACGGCGGTGGCGCCGGCGGCCTCGGCGTGTGCCGCGGAGGCGTCGGAGCGGGCGAGGGCGGTGACCGCGTGGCCTGCGGAGAGTAGTTCGGTGACGACGGCCGAGCCGACGAGGCCGGTGCCGCCGGTGATGAAGACGCGCATGACGAGCTCCCAGACGTGATGCGACTGTTGTCCCATCACTGTACCCGTGATGCGACGCATGTCGCATCACCTAGAATGTCGGCATGCCGAGATGGAAGCCGGATGCGAGACAGCGCCTGGTCGTGGCGGCGCTCGGTCTGTTCGCCGAGCAGGGCTACGACGAAACGACGGTCGCCCAGATCGCCGAGCGTGCGGGGCTCACGCGCAGCACGTTCTTTCGCCACTTCACGGACAAGCGGGAGATCCTCACCGCAGGACAGAGCGCGCTGAGTCGACTGCTGGTCGAGGGCATCGACGCCGCCCCGGCGGACGCGACCCCGCTGGCGGCCGTCGCGGCCGGCCTGGAGCGCGCCTCCGGCGAGATGACGACGTTCAACCGCTCCATCGGCCCGCTGCTGCATGCGGCCATCGAGGCGAACGAGGAACTGCGCAACCGGCAGGCGATGAAGAGCGTCGGCATGGCGGCGGCCATGGTCGAGGCGCTGAGGCGACGGGACGTCGCGGAACCCACGGCCCAGGTCGCCGCCGAGCTCGGCGTGCTCGCCTTCAAGGCTGGCTACGCCCGGTGGGCGGACCCCGCCCGGGACGAGGACCCCGGCGAACTGGCGGACCTCACCCGGGTGGCCTTCGAGGAGCTCCGCACGGCGCTCGCGGACCTGCGGTAGCCGTCGAACGGGCGCTGCCTCAGCCCGGTGTCCCGGCTCGAGTCCGCGCCAAGGGCGTGACTGCCGTCAGCAGGGCCGGGATGGCCATGAGGGCGAAGCACACGGGCAGCGGCAGGTGCGCCACGAGCATGCCCGCTGCGGCGGTGCCGGTGGCGCTTCCGGCGTTCAGGGCCGTGTTGACCCAGGCACCGGCCTGGGTGGCGGTGCCGGGTGGGGCGGAGTGGTCCGCGAGCAGGTAGGCGGTGGTGATGGTGGGGGCGACGAACAGCCCGGTGAGTGCGGCTGCCGCCGTCAGTGCGTACAGGTTCGGGGCCAGGCCGGCGGCGGCGAGGGCCAGGCCGAGAGCTGCGGCGAGCAGGGACAGGCGGCGCTGCGCAGATATGCGCCAGGGGACGGAGCCGTAGGTCAGGCCGCCGATGGCGCTGCCGGCGGAGAGGGCGGCCAGGACCCAGGCCACGGACTCGACCTGGTGCAGCCGGTCGGTGAAGGCGATGGCGAGCAGGTCCACCGCGCCCAGGCCCACGCCCACGGCGAAGGCCACGGCCGCCGCGTGCAGCAGTCCTCCGCCGCTCGGCAGCCAGCTGCGGGGCGGGGTCGAGCGCTGCTGCTGCCGTGGGGTGTGACCGGTCGCGGGTGAGGACACGAGGGCCAGGGTTCCGGAGAGCATCAGCGCGGCGCTGACGGCCAGGGCGGTCGCCGGGGTGGTGAGCTTCACCAGGGCGGCCACGAGCAGGGGGCCGGTGACGAACAGCAGCTCCTCGGCGACGGAGTCGAGGCTGTACGCGCGCTGGAGCAGGGACGGTTCAGGGGCCAGGCGGCTCCACAGGGAGCGCATCACGGGCCCGAGAGGCGGCGTACAGGTGGCGGCCGCGACGGCCAGGACGACCAGCGCCGGACCAGGGGCGCCCGGCTGCGAGGACACTCCGGCCAGCACCGCCAGGAACAGCGCGCAGGCGGCGGCCATCGGCGGCAGGGCGCGGCGCGGGCCGTAGCGGTCGACCAGGGCGGCGCGGGCCGGGGAGAGAAGGACGCTGGCGAGGCCGAAGGCGGCCATCACGGTGCCTGCGGTGGCGTAGGAGCCGGTGGATTCCTTGACGGTCAGGACCATCGCCAGGGAGACCATGCCGTACGAGAGACGGCCCAGTAGCGCGGAGCCGAACGTGCGGCAGGCATGGCGGGTCCGCAGGACAGCGGTGTAGGAGGACACGAGGGTGTTCCTTGAAAGGGCAGCCCGGTGCTCCGGGGCTGCGAATGTGCGGGGACGCCGAAGGCCGCACCCGGGGGTGCGGTCCAGGAGGGGTCCTACGCACGGAGAAGGAACATGCCCGTCACCGTAACAAGCTCTCCGTGACAGAGACCAGGGAAATTCCGTGCTTGCCGTTGCACCGGGCCCATACCGTGGCCTCCGCGGTGAGGAGTCCGTGCGTGAGAGCATCGGGTGGTGCGCGGGGTGACGGTGTTGGGGACGTGTGGGGCCTGGCCCGAGGCTGGGCGGGGGGCCAGTGGGTTGCTGGTGGAGTACGACGGGTTCCGGGTGGTGGTGGATCTCGGGTACGGCACGTTCGCGCGGTTGTTGGAGCACTGTGGCGGTGCGCCGCGGGTGGATGCGGTGGTGATCACGCATGAGCATCCGGATCACTGTGCGGATCTGAGTGCGTTGGGGCGGGCGCTGTACTTCGCGGAGGAGCGGGGGGAGCGGGTGCCGTTGTACTGCACGCCGGGGGTGGTGGAGCGGGTGCAGGGGATGGAGCCGACGGAGGACCTGGGGGAGGTCTTCGAGGTGTACGGGCTTCCGGGGAGGTATCAGGTGGGGCCGCTGAGACTGGATGCGGAGTTGTTGCCGCATCATGTGCCGCATGCCGGGGTGCGGTTGAGTGCGCCGGGGATGGTTGTGGCGTACAGCGGGGACGCGGGGGCGGCGCCCGTGCTCGGTGAACTGGCGGCGGGGGCGGATGTGTTCGTGGCCGGGGCCACGTTGCAGGGGGAGGGCAGGGACCCGCTGCTGATGAGTGCGGTGGAGGCGGGGGAGTGGGCGGCGAGGGCCGGGGCGAAGCGGTTGGTGGTGTCGCACTTCTGGCCGGGGAGTGACCGTGACCGGTCGGTCGCGGAGGCCCGGAGCCGGTTCGAGGGGGAGGTGATCGCGGCGGAGGAGGGCATGGTGGTCGCGTTGGGCCCCGGGGGGCCCGACGCCGGTGGGTCAGGCGGCGAGTAGGGCCGTGCGGTCCAGCTTGCCGTGGGGGGTGAGGGGCAGGTGGCGGAGGTGGTGGATGGACTGGGGGAGCATGTGGGCCGGCAGGTGGTCGGCGAGGTGGGTGCGTATCGACCGGGCCGGGGTGGTGGCCGGGTCGGCGACGACGTAGGCGGTGAGGGACTGGGCGTCGGGGGTGACGGTGCAGGCGGCGCTGGTGACGCCGGGGACGGCGCGTAGGGCGGCCTCGATCTCGCCCAACTCGATGCGGAAGCCGCGGAGTTTGACCTGGCCGTCCTGGCGGCCGAGGTAGCTGAGGGTGCCGTCGGGCTCTTCGACGGCCCAGTCGCCGCTGCGGTAGTGGCCGTCGACGAAGCGGGCGGCGTTCAGTTCGGGGCGGTCGAGGTAGCCGTGGCTGACCGAGGCGCCGGAGACCCAGAGTTCGCCGGGCTGGCCGGACGGGACCGGGGTGCCTTCGGCGTCGCGGAGGGAGAAGCCGAGGTGGGGGAGGGGGCGGCCGATGGGGGTGCGGCCGGGGCGGGCGGCGTCCAGCAGCTCCGGGGTGAGGGGGCAGTGGGTGACGTGCACGGTGGTTTCGGTGATGCCGTACATGTTGACGATCTCGGCGGCGGGGCCGAGGCCGGCGCTCCAGAAGCGGCGGACGTCGTCGGGGACGAGCGCCTCGCCGCCGAAGACGACGTGGCGGAGGGCGGGGAAGGTGAGGCCGGAGGCGATGGCCTCGGTGACCAGGTTGCCGAAGGCGGAGGGGACTTGGTTGAGGAAGGTGATGTTCCGGGAGGACAGGAGTTGGGCGAATGCCTCGGGGTCGGCGGCGGTCTCGCGGTCGACGACGACGGCGTGGCCGCCGTAGAGGAGCGGGCCCCACAGCTCCCAGACGCTGAAGTCGAAGCTCCAGGAGTGGAAGATCGTCCAGACCTCGTCCGGGCCGAGGTCGAACAGCGGCGCGGCGGCGTCCATCAGGGCGAGCACGTGGGCGTGGCCGACCAGGCAGCCCTTGGGCAGGCCCGTGGAGCCGGAGGTGTAGATGGCGTAGGCGGTGTCGGCGGGGACGACCTTGGAGACGCCGGAGGGCCGGGAGGCGAGGGTGAAGGGGCCGACGGTGGCGATCGGGGACTCGCCGGGGAGCAACGGGGCGTCGGTGAGGACGAGTTGGGCGCCGGAGTCGTCGAGGAGGTGCTTCTGGCGGGCCTCGGGGTAGCCGGGGTCGACGGGGAGGTAGGCGGCGCCGGAGCGGAGGATGCCGAGGATGGCGCCGGGGGCGTGCCGGGTGCGGCCCGCGCGCAGGGCGACCAGCTGTCCGGGGGCGGTCAGGCCGGAGAGCGCGGAGGACACGGAGTCGGCGAGGGCGTCGAGTTGACGGTACGTCAGCGAGCCCGAGGGGTCGGAGACGGCGGTGCGCGAGGGGTGCCGGAGGGCGGTGGCGGCGAAGCGGGTTTCGAGGCGGTCGGCGGGCATCGGGGGCTCCGGGTGGAGGAGGAAGGGGTCGGCGAGGTAGATCAGCAGGTGGGGGTCGGAGAGGAAGGCGGCGGGGCGGAAGCTCATGCCGGTGCCCCCACGAGGGCGTGGACCAGGTAGCTGGCGACGTCGGCGGGGGTGGTGCCCCGGCCGAAGACGCGGTCGACGCCGAGTTCGGTGGCCGCGTCGGGGTCGAACCGGGGGCCGCCGACGACGAGCAGCGGGCGTTCGGTGTCGCCGAACTCGGCGCGCAGTTCGGCGGCGAGCTCCTTGACGTTGGTGAGGTGGGCATCCCGCTGGGTGACGACCTGGGAGACGAGGACGGCGTCGGCGCCCTCCTCGCGGGCGCGGCGGACGAGGTCGGGGACGCTGACCTGGGCGCCCAGGTTGAGGACCTTCAGTTCGCGGTAGTACTCGAGGCCCTTCTCGCCGGCGAAGCCCTTGATATTGAGGATGGCGTCGATGCCGACGGTGTGGGCGTCGGTGCCGATGCAGGCGCCGAGCACGACGAGTTTGCGGCCGAGCCGCTCGCCGATGGCGGTGTTGACCTCCTTGGCGCTGAGCAGCGGGTACTCGCGCTCGATGACCGAGACGGTGTCGAGGTCGACCTCGTGCAGCACCGGGCCGTAGACGACGAAGAAGGTGAAGGACGGGCCGATGGGCTTGGAGTGCACCAGCATCGGGCGGTCGATGCCCATCCGGCGGGCGAGTTGCAGCGCGGCGCCGTCGGCGCGGGGGCCGTGGGGGACGGGCAGGGTGAAGGAGAGCTGCACCATGCCGTCGTCGGTGGTGTCGCCGTACGGGCGCACGGTGGTGGCGGTGCGCGGGAGGGCGGGGGCGTCGGGAACGGCCGAGGGAACAGCTGAGGGCAGGGTGAGGTCCGGGCTCACGTGGTCTCCAGGAGGTCGATGGCGGGGTTGCGGTAGCCGTCGGCCCGGGCCACCACGCCGTCGGCGCCGCGTCCGCCCGCGGGGGGACGGCGCATGCCGCCGAAGGTGCCCGCGGCGATGGCGTCCAGCAGGCCCCGGCCGCGGATGTCGCCGAGCAGGTCGACGGCCTCGCCGAGCACGTGGGCGGCGCGGCGGGCGATGAGGCCGTCGGGGGCGGGGTGGAAGTCCTCCGCGAGGCCGCCGGCGGCGTCGAGGACGTAGCGGATGTTGCGCAGCGCGAGGTCGCGGTCGGAGAGGAAGGGGGTGACGACGGCCTCGGTCATCATGCCGACGAGCAGGATGCTCTGCTGGGTGAGCGCTCCGGCGAGGTTGAAGAAGCCGTTGAGCAGGTAGCCGTGGAAGACGTCGCCGGTCATGTGCCGGGTGGGCGGCATCCACTTGAGCGGGGCGTCGGGGAAGAGTTCGCGGGCGAGCAGCGCGTGGGCGAGTTCGAGGCGGAAGGACTCGGGCACGGCCGGGTCGATCTCGAAGGCGTGGCCGAGGCCGAGCTGGCCGTCGGCGAGGCCGGCCTCCTTGGCGAAGTACTCGTTGAGGAGCTGACTGGCGGTGACGGTGTGGGCGGCGTCGACGGCGTCGGCGGTGGTCAGGTAGTTGTCCTCGCCGGTGTTGATGACGATGCCGGCGCGGGCGTGGAGCTGGCGGGAGAAGCGCTGGTCGACGAAGGTGCGCACCGGGTTGATGTCGCGGAACAGGATGCCGTACATGGAGTCGTTGAGCATCATGTCGAGGCGTTCGAGGCCGGCGAGGGCGGCGATCTCGGGCATGCAGAGCCCGGAGGCGTAGTTGGTGAGCCGGACGTAGCGGCCGAGTTCGGCGGAGGTCTCGTCCAGCGCGGCGCGCATCAGGCGGAAGTTCTCCTGGGTGGCGTACGTGCCGGCGTAGCCCTCGCGGGTGGCGCCGTCGGGGACGTAGTCGAGGAGGGACTGCCCGGTGGAGCGGATGACGGCGATGACGTCGGCGCCGCCCTGGGCGGCGGCCTGCGCCTGGCGGATGTCCTCGTGGATGTCCCCGGTGGCGACGATCAGGTAGATCCAGGGGCCGGTCGGGTTGCCCCAGCGGGCGACCAGCTCCTCGCGCTCGCGGCGGCGTTCGTCGATGCGGGCGATGCCCCGGGCGACGGCCGTACGGGCGGACGCCTCGGCCTCGACGGAGGCCGCGCCCGAGGGGACGCGGAAGGGGACGGTACGGGTGGCCGCGTGGGCGGCGAGGTCGGTGAGGTCGCGGTAGCCGCCGCCGCGCAGGGCCTCCCAGACGGGCAGGCAGACGCCGTGCTCCAGGCCGACCTGGTCGCGGACGGCGTCGACGAGCCGGTTGGCCCAGGGGATGCCCTCGGCGTCGGCGCCGTTGAGGCCGGCCAGGCGCAGGGTGGCGCGCTCGACGGCGACGGTGGTGTGGGAGCGGGCGAGGTCGACGACGGGGCGGCCGACCTCGGCGGCCAGCTCGCGGGCGCGGCGCACCTGGGCGGGGTCGAGGCCGAGCTTGCCGGTGCGGCTGCCGGGGACCGGGACGGCAGTGGTGGTCATGCGGTGCTCCCCGCGAGCACGTGCCCCAGCCGGTGGTCGAAGAGGGCGCGCACGCCCGGCTCCTGGCGGACGAGGTCCAGGGCGAGGGCGGCGTGCCCGGGGGTGTACCCGTTGCCGATCAGCATGGTGACGTCGCGGGCCATGCCCTCGGCGCCGAGCGCGGCGGCCGGGAAGGAGGTGGCCATGGAGAAGTAGACGACGGTGCCGCCGTCGCGGGTGGCGAGGATCGCCGGGTGCTCGCAGCCGGGCACGTCGGTGCAGACCACGGTGATGTCGGCGGGACCACCATGGGCGTCGAGCAGCGAGGCCAGGCCCAGCGGGTCGCGGGCGTCGCCGAGGAGGGCGAGGTCGGCGAGGCCGGACGCCTCCAGGGCGCGCAGCTCCGCCTCGGTGGGCACGAGGCCGATGACGCGCCCGGCGCCGGCCCGGCGGGCGGCGGCCATGGACAGCGAGCCGGACTTGCCGGCCGCGCCGAGCACCAGCACGGTGGGCGCGGGCAGCGGCGAGGAGCGGACGACGCGTTCGGTCAGCGCCGGGGCGCCGCACACGTCCAGGACGGACAGGGCGAGCTCGTCCGGCAGGTCCTCGGGCAGGACGGCGGCGATGGAGCGGCCGAACAGCACGGCGTGGCCGGAGGTGGGGATGCGCTCGCTGAGGCCGTCCCAGCCGAGCAGTCCGTCGTAGACGGCCAGCGGGGTGAGGCTGAGGGAGACGAGGGTGGCGATGCGGTCGCCGGGGCGCAGCCCGAGCGGGGAGTCGGCGCCGACGGCCTGGACGCGGCCGATCAGCATGCCGCCGGAGCCGGTGACGGGGTTGTGCATCTTGCCGCGCTCGTCGATGATCGCGCAGACCTGGTCGCGGATGGCGTCCCCGTCGCCGTGATGGGCCTCGTTCAGCTGGCGGTAGGAGGCGGCGTCGAGGTTGAGCACCTCCAGGCAGACGAGCACCTCGTCGTCGGCGATGGCCGGGTCGGGGTCGAGCCGCCAGGCGGCCTGGGGCAGGACCCCGGCGGGTTCGAGGACGCGGTGGGTTCCGAGAGAGCTCATGCCGCACCCCCGGTGAGGGCGAGCGCCTCGGGGGTGCTCCACCAGCGGCGGCCGGCCTCGGGCAGGGTGTGGACCGGGTCGTAGTAGTGGTGGGTGCGGTCCAGCGCCTCCGGGTCGTCGTGCTCGACGGAGGTGCGGTAGTTCTTGCGCCAGGAGGAGATGCCGCGCTCGCGGTCGTAGGAGTCGACCTGGTGCACCCAGCGCTTGCCGACGTACGGGACGTCGCAGACCACGCGCGGGGTGGCGAAGCCGGGCAGGTAGCCCATGATCGCGTGCTGGAGGCGCTGCGCCTCGGCGAGCGGCAGGCGCCAGTGCTCGGCGCCGGGGATCATGTCGCAGAGGTAGAAGTAGTAGGGCATGATGCCGGCGTTGTCGAGCAGGCCGAAGCAGAGGTCGAGCAGCGCCTCGGGGCTGGCGTTGACGCCGTCGAGGAGCACGCCCTGGTTGCGGACGTCGCGCAGGCCCGCGTCGAGCAGGGCACGGGAGGCCTCGGCGACCAGCGGGGTGACCTGCTGGGCGGCGTTGGCGTGGGTGTGCATGGCCAGGGAGACGCCGCGGCTGCGCGCCTTGGCGGCCAACTCGGCCATGCCGTCGAGGAGTTCGGGGGCCATCCAGTGCTGGGGCAGGCCGATGAGGCCCTTGCTGGCGAGGCGGATGTCCCGGACGGACTCGATGTCGAGCAGCCGGTCGACGAAGGAACGCAGGCGCGGCCAGGGCACGTTGGCGACGTCGCCGCCGGAGACGACCACGTCGCGCACGGTCGGGGTGGCGCGCAGGTAGTCGATCATGCGGTCGAGGCGGTCGACGGGGCGCAGCACGAAGCGGTACTTGGCGATCTGCGGGGTGTTGTTGCCGACGAGGTCCATGCGGGTGCAGTGCCCGCAGTACTGGGGGCAGGTGGTGACCAGCTCGGCGAGCACCTTGGTGGGGTACCGGTGGGTGAGGCCCTCGACGGCCCACATCTCGGCCTCGTGCAGGGAGTCGCGGGAGGCGAGGGGGTGGCTGGGCAGGGTCGGCTGACGGTCGGAGGCGACGGGCAGCATGTAGCGGCGCACCGGGTCGCGGTACCAGGCGCCGGTCTCCGGCGGTCCGTCCGGGCCGATGGTGTTGAGCACCTGGGGGGTGAGCAGCAGCGACATGGTCGCGTGCTCCCGCTGGTCGGCCTCCAGGTCGGCGTAGAACGCCTCGTCCAGGCCGGGGCCGACGACCTCGCGCAGCTGACGCACGCTCTTGACGCAGTGGGCGCGCTGCCACTGCGCGTCGCGCCACTGGGCGGCGGTGACCTCGCGCCAGCCGGGGAAGCGGGTCCAGTCGGGTTCGACGGCCTCGCGCCGCCGGTACTCGTAGGGCTGCGGGAGCGGGTCGAGGGCGGTGGGGGCCAGGGTGGGGGCGGCGTACGCCATGATGCCTCGGTTTCCTTACGGGCCACCGGCGGTCGGACGTCCGTCGGGCGGTGGTGGGGTGGTCAGTGGGTGAGCTGGTAGACGAACAGGCCGTCGGCGTCGGGCATGCGGGTGAAGGAGGCCCGCTCCATGACGCGCTGGGAGGCGGTGTTCTCCGGGTCGGTGGTGGCGATCACGGTCTCGACGCCGTCCTGGGCGAGGGCCCAGCAGGCGAGTTCGCTGAGCGCGAGGGTCGCGTAGCCGTGGCCGCGGGCCTCCTCGACGAGGTCGAAGCCGATCTCGACCCGGCCGCCGTCCGGCGAGCCGTGGAAGCCCATGCCGCCGACGGCGACGGCGTCCTCGCTGCGGACCAGCACGTACATGCCCCAGCCGGGCTGCAGCAGACCGGCGTCGGCGGCGCGGGTGAGCATCTTCGCCGCCACCCGGGTGCCGTCGCCGGGGGCGCCGCCGAGCCAGTCGAGGCCCGCGGTGGCGCCCTCGCGCAGCTGCTCGGCCTCGGAGGGGAGCACCTCGCGCAGCTGGACGGGGCCGGCGGTGAGCAGCTGGACGGCCGGGCGGGCGGCGTCCTCGGCGACGGCGGCGCGCACCGACGCGGGGCGCAGGTCCGTCCAGCCCTCGGCGACGCGCTCCAGGCAGGCGCGCTCGTCGCCCGTCCAGTCGGTGGCCAGCCAGCCGGACGGCGTCTCGGCGCGGCGCGGCCAGACGGCGTACTGCTCCTGCTGGTTGACGATCACGACATGGGTCATCGGGGGGGTTCTCCTACAAGAGGCGGGAAAGCGGGGTCAGCGGACGGGAGCGAGCTCGTCGAGCACGTCGAGGAGGCGTTCCAGCTGCGCGGTCGGGCCGAGCGAGACGCGCAGGTAGCCGGGCAGGCCGAAGCGGCCGGCGTCGCGCACGAGGATGTCGTGGCGTTCGGCGAGCAGCCGCTCGGCCGAGGCCGAGTCGGGCACGGCGACGGCGACGAAGTTGGTGGCCGAGGGCAGCGAGCGGCGGCCCCGGGCGGCGAGCTCGGCCCGGAACCAGGCGCGCCGCTCGGCGGTGAGCGCCACGGCGCGGGCCAGGGTGGCCCGGTCGGCGAGCGAGGCGACGGCCGCGGCCTGGGCGGCCCGGTTGACGCTGAACGGCATGGTGCCCTGGGCCTCGCGCAGCTTCGCGATCAGGTCGGCGCGGCCGACGGCGTAGCCGATCCGCAGTGCGGCCAGCCCGTACGCCTTGGAGAAGGTGCGCAGCGAGATCAGCGGGGCGCCGGAGGCGAGGTGGTCCAGGAGCTGCGGGGAGCCGGCGGGGGCGAACTCGGCGTACGCCTCGTCGACGACCAGCGGGGTGCCGGTGCGCGCGGCGGCGGCCACCAGCAGGTCGAAGCGGCGGCGGTCGAGGAGGGCACCGGTGGGGTTGTGCGGGTTGCACAGGTAGCCGATGCCGGCGCCGGCGAGGGCCTCGGCGAAGCGTTCGGCGTCGGTGTCCGCGCCGTCGGGGCCGGTCAGGGGGATCTCGGTGCAGCCGCGTCGGACGGTCTCCAGGCAGATCCGGTAGCCGGGGAAGGTGCCGGCGGTGGTGACGCCGGGGAGGCCGGTGTCCCCGAGGGCGAGGGCGGTGAGCAGCACGAGTTCGTCGCTGCCGTTGGCGACGGCGATCTGGTCCTCGGCCACGCCCAGGTGGGCGGCGAGGGCGGCGATCGGGCTCAGCCGGGCCGGGTCGGGGTAGACCTCGGTGAGGTCGATGGCCTCGCGGGCGGCGGCGAGGGCGAGCGGGCTGGCCCCGTACGGGTTCTCGCTCAGGTGCAGCCGGGCCGGGCCCGTGAGGGCGGGGGCGGTGGTCATGCCGCGTCGCCCAGCAGGATGCCGAAGCAGTAGCTGCCCGGCTCGGCCTCCCTGGTCAGGAACTGGTGCTCGGCCCCGGCCGGGACGTGCAGCATCGCCGGGGAGCTCAGCTCGTGCAGCTCGCCGTTCACGGTGACGTCGATGCGGGCGCCGCCCTTGTTCGGCGAGACCAGGAAGTAGATCTCGGCGACCTCGTGCTTGTGCGGGTCGGCGACCGGCTTGCCGACCAGGTGGTCGATCGAGCCGCCGGCCAGCTGGAACGGCAGGCCCCCGAACATGTCGGCGGTCAGGTAGAACGGGGCCGGCACGTGGTGGCCGGCCACCGGCAGGAACTGGGGGATGTCCGTGCGGACTTCGACGGTTTCCATGGCTCCACTCCGGGGCGTCTGGCTGGGGATGTGATCAGCCTTGCCGACGCGGGGCCCCGGATCGATGTCCGTGCGCTGTCATAAACTTGCGTGGCAGCAAGTGACCGGCGGGGGGAGAACCATGACCGACCCGGAGGCCGGCCTCGGCACCGAACTGACACCCGACGCGACGATCCTGTACGAACAGGCGTTGCGGGACGGGGTGTTGATGGCCGCCGACCGGCCCGCCGCGCTGCCGCCCGAGCGCTTCGAGGCGGCCCTCGCGGCCCTGCTGGAGCTGCGGCTGCTGCACGGCACCGGCCCGGGCCGGTGGGTGCCGGCGAGCCCGGAGGCGGCGGTGGCCGAGCTGGTCGGGCCGCTGGAGCAGGAGATCCACGAGCGGCGGATGCGGGCCGAGCGCACCCGGGCGATGCTGCTGCCGCTGCAGTCCACCTACTTCGAGGCGCGGCGCGACCGCGGCCGGGGTGTGGCGATCGAGCTGCTGCACGACGTGGAGCAGGTGCGCAGCATGCTGGGCGAGGTCTCCCGGGCCTGCTCGGAGGAGGTCTTCGTCAGCCAGCCGACCGCGCTGAGCGAGGAGACGCTGGTCGACAGCCGCCCGCGCGACCTGCAGCTGCTGGACCGGGGCGTGCGGATGCGCGCCCTGTACCCGCACGTGGTGCTGGCCAGCCCGGTGGTGCAGATGCACTTCACCCGCATGTCGGAGGCGGGCTCGGAGATCCGGACGGTCGGCGAGGTGATCGACCGGCTGATCATCTTCGACCGCCGGATCGCCTTCCTCCCCGACCGCAGCCAGGACGGCGAGCCGGGCGCGATGGTGATCCGCGAGCCGGTGGTCATCGAGTACCTGTACCGGACGCTGGAACGGGAGTGGAGCCAGGCCCGCCCGTTCGCGCACACCGGCTTCGGCTACGGGGACAGCGGCGAGGAGGTCAAGCGCGGCATCGTGCGGCTGCTCGCGGCCGGGCACAAGGACGAGGCGATCGCGCACCGGATGAACATGTCGGTGCGCACCTGCCGGCGGCACATCGCCGAGCTGATGCGGGACTGGGGCGTGGAGAGCCGCTTCCAGGCGGGGGTGTTCGCCTCCCGGTTCGCGCTGATCGACCGCTGATCGACGGATAGGCGGGGAAGGGCGGCGGCCGCGGGGGTCGGCCGCCGCCCGGCTCGGGGGATCGGGGCCGTCAGAGTTCGCACTGCGCGGAGGTCAGGACGCGCTCGCCCTCCGGCCCGTCCACGGTGAAGGTCAGCCGGGCGAGTGCCTCCTCCACCGCGGCCAGCATCGCGGCGTGGTCCTCGGTGATCCCGGTGACGGAGACCAGCTCGGCGGTCTGCACGGTGGGCGGGAGCGGCTCGCCGGGGCGGCTCATCACCGTCGCGCCCTGGACGCCCGGCACCTCCAGCACGGCCCGTACGCCGTGGACGGCCTTGAGCAGGCCCCCTTCGCGCGGGGTCTGGACGGAGCGGACGAAGTACACCCGGTCGGTGGGGGCGTGGACGACCTCCACCTCCTCGCCGAGGGCGATCCGGGCGGCCAGCTGCATCGGGTCCAGGCCCCCGGCCAGCTCGGACAGCCAGGACTGGAAGCCGCCGAGGCGCCCGTTGACCTCGATCAGCCGGGGGCCCTCGGCGGTGAGCTTGAGCTCGGTGTGGGTGATGCCGGTCTCGATGCCCAGCGCCTCGATCACCCGCGTGGTCAGGGCGAGGGCGGTTGCGCGCTCCTGCTCGTCGACCGGGGCGGGCCAGTACTGGCCGGGCTCGCGGAAGGGCGGCAGCAGCGGGTACTTGCCGGTGACCTGCCAGTGGGTGACGACGCCGCCGACCACGGCGCTCTCCACCGAGACGTAGTCCCCGAAGGGCCCGCAGTCGCGGCCGCGCAGGTACTCCTCCAGCACCATCGGGCCCGCCTCCGGGCCGGTCAGCAGTTCCTCGGCGAGGCGGCGGCCCTCGGACTCCTCCGTGATCAGGTGGGTGTCCCGGCTGCCCTGCCCGGTGGCCGGCTTGAGCACGGCGGGCAGGCCGACCTCGGCGAGCGCGGCCGGCCAGTCGCCGGGCCCCTCCAGCCGGGCGGAGCGGACGGCGTCCACGCCGTGCTCGCGCAGCCGGGCGCGCATCGCGTACTTGTCGCGCAGCAGGCCGACCGTCTCCACCGAGTGGTACGGCAGGCCGAGCCGCTCGGCGAGGTCGGCGGTGTCGGCGAGGCAGACCTCGCTGAAGGTGAGCAGCGCGTCGGGGCGGTGGCGGCGCAGCGCCTCGGCGGCGACGTCCGGGTCCGGGTCGAGGTCCACGACCGTGGCGAGCTCCTCGATCAGCGCGTGGTTGAGCTCGGTGTGCTCGGACCGGCGCAGGGCCAGGAGCACGTCGCCGAGCGGTTCCAGGTGGTCGACGATGGCGAGCGGGCTCACCGCGCCCAGGTCGTAGACGACGGCGATGACGGGTCGGTCTGCCACGGTGGTGGGTCCTTAGGAGTGGGTGGGTGGGCCGGCTCAGGCCGCGGCCTGGTCGCTCTCGGGGGCGTAGCGGATGCCGGAGAGGGCGGAGGCCAGAGCGTTGGCTGTCTGCGCGTCGGCTGTCTGCGCGGGGGCCTTCGAGGTGGTGGTGGCGGTGGCGTCGAAGAGGTGGCGGGACGCCTCGACGCCCCGCACCTCGGCGTCGACGGCGCGGTGCTCCGCCCAGCGCTCGCGGCTGAGGCGGTAGCGGTCGCTGAGGGCCTTCTCGCCGCGCACCGCGTTGGTCTGGACGCCGTCGTGGACGAAGCCGAACTTGCGGCAGACGGCCTGGGAGGCGTCGTTGCCCTGCCGGACCACGGACAGCGCGTGGTCGGCGCCGAGCCCGGTGAAGGCCAGCTCCAGACTGGCGGCGCGGGCGTGGCCGCCGAGGCCCGTGCCCTGGTGGCGCAGCCCGAGCCAGGAGGTGAGCAGCACCTCGCGGGTGGTGCCGAAGTCGATGGCGCCGATGCTCTGGGAGCCGACGACCTCGCCCTCGTGCACCACGACCAGGTAGAGCGTCCAGTCCTGCGGGGTCCACTCGGCCATGGCCTTCCAGTGCCGCTGCAGCACCCGGCGGGTGACGGTCTCGCGGTCGCCGTCCGTCCACTGGGAGAAGAACGGCATGAAGCCGGGGGCGTGGACGCCGGCCACGGCCTGGTCGGCGAGCTGGTCGAGGTCCTCGGGGGTGGGGTGGCGCAGTTCGATCCGGGAGGTGCGGACGGACAGGTCGTACAGCGGCCAGTTGCGCATGGCGGGGCTCCGGAGGTTCAGCTGGCGGTTACGAGAAGGGCGGG
The DNA here is from genome assembly GCF_044455705.1 of Kitasatospora sp. NPDC051170. NCBI lineage: Bacteria > Bacillati > Actinomycetota > Actinomycetes > Kitasatosporales > Streptomycetaceae > Kitasatospora > Kitasatospora sp. NPDC051170. The sequence goes on from NZ_JBITFA010000005.1 coordinate 152,282, forward strand.
GTCGGCGGCTTCGGCAGTGTCGGCGGCGGGCTCCTCGACGGCGGGCCGGTCCAGGGCCGGGCGCAGGGTGGCGCGCAGCCGTACGGAGACCACCGCGACGGCCAGGCAGCCCGCGATCAGCACGGCCATCAGCGGCAGCCCCCGCGCCCAGGGCAGGGTGGCGCCGGCCAGGGCCGGGCCCGCCACCGAGCCGGTGGAGACGGCGACGGACAGCAGGGCGTTGACCCGGCCGCGGACGGCGTCGGTGGCGAGGTCGTTGAGCAGGGCGGTCAGCACCGGGAAGACCAGCGCCTCGCCGAGGGAGAGCAGCACCACCCCGGCCAGCGCGGCGGTCAGCGCGCCGCCGCCGTGCCCGAGCCCGGCCACCGCGACCAGCGCCCAGGCCACGGCCCAGCAGGCGCCGCTCAGGGCCACCACGGTGCTGCGCCGCAGCCGCTGGACCTGCTCGCCGAGCAGCACCTGGGCGAGGACGGCGACGACGATGTTCAGCGCGAAGGCGCCGGACAGGCCCTCGGGCCCGATCGCGCCGTGCCCGGTGAGGTACCCGGGCAGGCCCGAGCGGAACTGGCCGTAGCTGACCAGGGAGCACATCGTCAGGGTGGCCAGCAGCACGCCGAGGTGGCGGGCGCGGAACACCTCGCGGTACCCGCCGGAGGGCTTGGCCTCCCCGTCGCCCTCCTCGGAGCCCGCCTTGGGCAGCAGTAGCCGCAGGGCTCCGGCGGCGACGAGGAAGGTCAGGCCGTCGAGGAGGTACAGGGCGGTGAAGCGCCCGGCGCCGCCGCCGGCCGCGACCAGGCCGCCGACCAGCACGCCGAGGCCCGTCATCGCGTTGAAGACGGCGTAGTCGGCGGAGAAGGCCAGCCCGCGCTCGCGGGCCGAGGCCGCGCCGGCGTACAGGAAGCGCAGCACGGTGCCGACGCCGCTGATGCCGAGGCCGTAGACCACGGCGGCGGCCAGGGCGCTGACGGCGCCGGTGGCGAAGGCGTACAGGGCGGTGCCCAGGCCCGCGATCACCATCACCAGGAAGACCACGGTGCGCTGGACGAGCCGGTCGAGCAGCGCGCCCCAGGCCAGGCCCCCGACCACGGCGGTGGCGGCCTGGACGGCGAGGGTGACGGCCGGGACCCAGGCGGGCAGGCCGCGGACCTGCTGGAGGTAGATCCACAGGAAGGGCAGGACCAGCCCGCCGCCGAAGGAGTTCACGGCGTTGACGGCGAGCACGGCCCGGGTGCGGGGGGAGAACTCCCGGTAGGTGGCGAAGGGGTTGGACATCACACCGCCTCCAGCACGTACAGCCACGAGTGGGGGGTGCCGAACGGGACGATCTTGCGCGGGCGCAGGTCGGCGGCGGCGAACAGCTCCTCGTACGTCTCCTTGGTGTGCAGCGGGACGCCCATCAGGGCGTGCGCCAGCTCGAAGCCCAGGGAGAAGACGGGCAGCGTGGTGGAGTGCTCGGCGTCCGGGCGCAGCATGGTGTCGCCGAGGACGAAGGTGCGGGCGGAGGGGAACGCCTCGCGCAGGCGGGTGAAGATCTGCGGGCGGGTGGTCTCGTCGGCCAGCAGGTCGTGCAGGAGGAAGAAGCTCATCACGGTGTCGACCTCGGCGAGGGCCTCGCGGTGCGCCTCGCGGTGGCAGACGTCCAGCACGTCGGTGCGGACGGCCTGGACGCGGTCGGTCAGGCCCGCGTCGGCGATGGTGCGCTGGGCGAGGTCGGTGGCCGGGCCGCTGATGTCCAGGCCCAGGCCCCGGGTGCCCGGGCGCTGGCCGACGACGCGGCTGACGCGGGCGGAGATGCCGGAGCCCAGGTCGGCGATGGTGCCGAAGTCGACCTCGGCGAGGACGTCGTCGAGGGTGCCGGCCATGAAGTTGCGGTCGTTCTGGCCGGAGCCGAGGGCGACCATCGCCTCGTCGCGCAGCACGTCGACGCCGAAGGTGCCCTCGCCGTTGGCCAGCAGGTGGGCGCGGCCGATGATGTCGTGGTAGCCGCCGACGCCCCAGGTGAAGTAGCCGCGCATCCGGGCGATCTCCTCACCGGCCGGGGTGAGGACGACGGTGTCGCCGCCGTTCAGCAGCCGCACCCAGCCGCAGGTGGCGGCGGCGCGCAGCACCTCGCGGATGACCCGCTCGCGGGCGCCCGGGCCGGCGGCGCGGACGAAGGCGGGGACGTCCAGGGCGGTGTCGGCGAGGAGGCGGTCGAAGGCGCCGAGGCGGTCGAGGGCGTTGACGATGCCCGCGGCGACGAAGCCGTTGAACGCCTGGTCGACGCCGATCGGGGCGGGGGCGGCGCCGTGCCAGTCGGCGGGGATCTCGGCGGTGGTCAGGTGGTCCTGGATGGCGGTCATGTCTGTTTCGCTCTCGCTTTCGGTGAGTTGTGGTCTCAGGCGGCGACGGGGGTGTGGCACAGGTCGAGCAGTTCGGTGAGCAGCGCCTCGACGGTCTCCGGGCCGGCGACCGGCTCGTACGCGGCGAGCGCGAGCGTCCAGGAGCCGTCCGGGGCGGGGTCGAGCACGCAGCGCACCAGCGGGGCGTCGCGCAGCTCGAACGGCGCGGCGGCCACCGCCTCGGCGGGGCGGGCCGGGTCCGGCGCGGTGACGGCGGCCGGGGTGGGGGCGGTGCGGGCGAACCAGCGGCCGCCCTGCTGGGTGAAGGCGGTGCGCAGCTCCGGGTGGCGCTGCTGGAGGGTGGTGAACGCTTCGGTGACGGTGAGCAGTTGGGGCGCCGGGCCCGGGCGTACGGCGCTGGCGCGGGAGTTGTGCTCGGCGGAGCTGGAGGAGCGGACCAGGTCGTGGAAGAGCCAGCGCTGCTCGTGCGGGGTGAGCGGGCGCAGGCCCCGGGCGGCGGAGCTCGTGGGCTCGTCGGCGCAGCGGCGGAACGGGTAGCCGGGCAGGCGCACCCGGCGGCCGGGGCGGCCGAGGGTGGTGTCGACGTCCAGTCCGCCGCGCCACAGGTGGGCGAGCAGGTGGGCGCCGTCTGCGAGGGGCAGGCGTTCGGTGGCTCCGGTGACGGGGTCGGTGAGTTCGACGGTCAGGGGGGTGTGGTCCTGTGCGCCGGCCGGGGGCTGGGCGCGCAGGGCGTCGGCGAGGGCGGTGCGGCCGAGCAGGGCGTCGGCGGCGAGTGCTCCCGTACCGGTGCCGTGGATCTCGCGGGGCACCACGCCCCGGGCGATCAGCCAGGCCGCCAGGCCGTACTGCGTCGCCACGGCCCGTCCGGTGGGCCCGGCGCCGAGTGCGTCGGCGAGGGCCAGCGCCTCGGTGACCTGGGGAAGTCGGGCGGTCTCGGGGGCATCGGTGAGCGAGCCGAGGTGCAGCTCGACGGACGGAGCCGTGTCGGGGGTGTCCGCCTGGGGCTCGGCGCGCAGGGCGGCGGCGAGTTCGGCGGTGGTGCGCCCGACGGCGGCGTGCCGGGCGGCGAAGCGCTCCCGGCCCAGGTGCAGGGTGGCGGCCACGTCGTCCGGGTCGAGGGAGCCGTTGCGCTCCAGGTGGTCGGCGAGGCGGTGGCGGGCCTCGGCGAGGGCGTGGCCGTCGCGGGCGGAGAGGGCGAGCACGCGGGGTGCGTCGGTCACGGGGGTGGCCAGGAGGGTGGTCACGGGGGTCGTCATGAGGGTGGTCACACCCTTTCCGGTGCGGGCTGGTGGCGGCTGACGACCACGTGGGCGTTGGTGCCGCCGACGCCGAAGGAGCTGACCCCGGCCGTGCGCGGCAGGCCGTCGGGCCAGGGGCGGCCCTCGGTGAGCAGGGAGAAGCGGTCGCCGTGGCGGCTGAGCTCCTCGATCGGCTCGGTCACGCCCGGGGTGGCGGGCAGGTACCCGTGGTGCACGGCGAGGACGGCCTTGATCAGGCCGGCGATCCCGGCGGCGGTGTTGCAGTGCCCGATGGACGCCTTGACGGAGCCGATCGCGACCTGCGGCCCGGTGGTGCCGAGGGCCTCGCCGAGGGCGGTGGCCTCGATGGCGTCGCCCAGGCGGGTGCCGGTGCCGTGCGCCTCCAGGTACCCGAGGTCGGTGCCGGTGAGCCCGGCGGCGGTGAGGGCCTCGCGGATCACCCGGGCCTGGCCCTCCACCCCGGGGGCGGAGTAACCGACCCTGGCCACACCGTCGTTGTTGACGGCGCTGCCGGGGATCACCGCGTACACCGGGTCCCCGTCGCGCTCGGCGTCGGCGAGGCGGCGCAGCAGGACGGCGCCGGCGCCGAAGCCGCCGACGGTGCCGGTGGCCCGGCGGTCGAAGGGCCGGCAGTGGCCGTCCTCGGCGTACAGGAAGCCCGGGCGGTAGCGGTAGGTGCCGTCCGACTCGGCGAGGGAGACGGCACCGGCCAGGGCGTAGTCGCTCTCGCCGCGCAGCAGGGAGCGGGCGGCGAGGTGCACGGCGTACAGGCCCGTGGAGCAGGCGGTGTCCAGCAGCAGGGCCTCGCCCCACAGGTCGTGCAGGTAGGCGAAGCGGGAGGCGACGAACGTCGGGTCGGAGTTGACCACGTCGTCGACGCGGGCCTCGCCGTCGTTCTGGACGAAGCGCGGGCAGCCGACGTACAGGCTGGTGCCGTGGGCGATGTCGCTCAGCCGCAGCGAGGCGTCCTCGACGGCGGACCAGAGCACCTCGTGCAGCACGCCCTGCTGGGGGTCGCCGTGGGCGACGTCCTCGGGGGCGAAGCCGAGCAGTCCGGCGTCGAAGCCGAGGCCGCCGGCCATCAGGCCCAGCCGGGCCACCGTGCGGGTGCCGTCGGGGAGTTCGGTGACGACGGGGCCCTCGCCCTGGGTGAAGCAGTCGCGGCCGGCGCGCAGGTTCTCCCAGTAGGCGGCGAGGTCGGGGGCTCCGGCGAAGCGGGCGCCCATGCCGATGACGGCGATGGCGTCCTCGTCCGTCGCCCTGCGGCGTGCCCGGGTGGGGGCCGACTGCGTGGTGGTCTCGCCGCCGAGGAGGCGGGCCTGGGCGCGGGGGGTGGTGTGGCGCAGCAGGTCGGCGACGCCGGGCCTGGTGCCGGTGGCGCGGTACAGCCCGTCGCGCAGCTTGACCAGGATCAGGGAGTGGCCGCCGACGTCGAAGAAGTTGCTGTCGGGGCCGAACGGGCGGCCGTCCAGCAGCTCCTGCCAGACGCGGGTGACGGCGGCGAGGGTGTCGCCGTCCTGCGCCGCTTCCCGGATGACCGGGGCAGGGGCGGGTGCCGGGGTGCTCGTCTGCGGGACGGGCAGGCGGCGGCGGTCGATCTTGCCGTTCGGGGTGAGCGGCAGCTCGTCCAGCAGCAGCAGGTGGGAGGGGACGGCGAAGCGGGGCAGCACGGCGGCGAGCCGGCCGAGCAACTCCTCGACGGTGGAGTGGCGTTCGAGCACCGCGTAGCCGACGATCTCCTTCTCGCCGCGCCCGTTGATCCGGGCCGTGACGAACCCGGCGCGCACCTCGGGCTGGGCGCGCAGCGCGGCCTCGACCTCGCCGAGCTCGACCCGCTGGCTACGGATCTTCACCTGGTTGTCGGCGCGGCCGATGAACTCCAGCTGGCCGTCGGCCGCCCAGCGCACCCGGTCGCCGGTGCGGTACAGCCGGCCGCCCGGCTCGCCGCCGAACGGGTCCGGGACGAAGCGCTCGGCGGTGCGCAGCGGGTCTCCCAGGTAGCCGCGGGCCACCCCCGCGCCGCCGAGCAGCAGCTCGCCCGGCACGTACGGCGGAGCGGGGGTGAGGGTGCCCTCCAGCACGACGTGCAGCCGGGTGTGCGGGACCGGGCCGCCGATGGGCAGGGTGCGGGCGCCCTCGGGGACCTCCTCGATCGGGTACCAGGAGGAGGTGAAGGAGTTCTCGGTGGGCCCGTAGCTGTGCAGCAGGGTGCCGGGGCGGCACCAGCGCAGCGCCTTGCGGATGTGGGGGACGGAGATCAGCTCGCCGCCGAAGTACACCCGGCGCAGGGACTGCAGCAGGTCCGGCGCGTCCTCGATGATCCGGTTGAGCAGCGGGGTGGTGACCAGCAGCGTGGTGACGGAGAACTCCCGTACCGCCGCGCGCAGTTCGGTCGGGGCGAGGACGAGTTCCTTGTCCAGGACGACGAGCCGGGCGCCGTGGGTGAGCGCGCCCCAGATCTCGTAGGTGGCGCCGTCGAAGTTGAGCGGGGACAGGTGCGAGACGGTGTCGTCCGGGCCCATCGGCACGAACTCGGGCCGGTGCATCATCCGCAGCACGCCGCCGTGGTGCAGCAGCACGCCCTTGGGCTTGCCGGTGGAGCCGGAGGTGTACAGGACGTTGAACAGGGTGTCCGGTCCGGCCGAGGTGACGGGCGGCGCGGCGGGCAGGCAGCGGGCGGCGCGGAGGGCCTGCGGCAGGGCGTGCACGGGGCGTCCGGCGGTGCGCACCCGCTCCTGCTCGCCGGGCTCGGTGAGCACCAGCGCCGGGCGGGCGTCGTCGAGGACGAGGGCGAGCTGGGCGTCCGGGTAGGCCGGGTCCAGTGGCAGGTAGGCGGCGCCGGCCATGGCGACGGCGAGCATCGCGGTGACGGTGGGGATGCCGGGGCGCAGCAGCAGGGCGACGAGGTCGTCGGTGCGCACGCCCTGGACGCGCAGCCAGTGCGCCAACCTGGCGGCGTTCTGCGTTAGTTGGCGGTAGGTGAGCTGCTCCCCGTTGTGCAGGACGGCGAGGGCCTCGGGGGCGCGCTCGGCCTGGGCGAGGACGAGGGCGGGGACGGTGGTCTCCGCCTGGTCGAGGGACCGGGCCTCCTCGGGCTGCGCTTCGGCCAGGCCCGCGAGCAGGTCGAGGCAGGGCGCGTCGGCGCGGCAGGCGGCGGCGAGCAGCGCGTCCAGCTGGTCGAGCATCAGGGCGGCGGTGGCCGGGGTGTACAGCGCGCAGTCGTGGTCGATGCGCAGCATCAGCTCCTCGCCCGCGCCCTCGTCCAGCTCGACGGCGGCGAGGCCGAGGTCGTACTTGGCGGAGCCGCCCTCCAGGTCGAACTGACGGACCGTCACATCGTCGAGGCGCCACTCGCGGCGGCCCGCCGGGTGGTGCAGGAAGACGGTGGCGTAGCCGGGCCCGCCGGCGGGGGCGCCGTGGTCGGCCAGGGCCTCCATCGAGCCGAGCACCTGCTCGCGCAGCAGCGCCGCCTGGGCGTCGAAGCCGCGCTCGGGCCGGTAGTCGCTGCGTACGGGAAGGACGCGGGTGAACAGGCCCACGGCGTGCTCGGCGCCGGGCTCGTCGCGCCCGGCGAAGGGCATGCCGAGCACGCCCTCGGACTCGCCGGACCAGGCGTGCAGCAGCAGGCTCCAGGCGGTGAGCAGCACCGTCGCGCTGGAGGTGCCGGTGCGTACGGCGAGTTCGCGCACGGCGGCGAGGCGCTCGGCGGGCAGCCTGCGCTCGATCCAGCCGGGTGCGCCGGCCGTGCCGCCGTCCGGGCGGACGAGGTCGGGCAGCGGCGCGAGGACGACCGGGTCGTCGCCGATCAGCGCGTCCCAGTGCGGGCAGGGCCCGTCGGCGGGGGCCGTCGGGGCGGTGAGGGCCGGCTCGGGCGGCAGGGCGGTGCCGGCCAGGTGGGCGCGGTAGGAGGCGAGCAGGTCCTCGGTGAGGACGCCGATCGAGTCGCCGTCCGCGACGATGTGGTGGACGGTCAGCACCAGCAGGGCGCCGTCCGGGTGGGCGAGCAGGTCGGCGCGCAGCAGCGGGGCGGTGCCCGGGTCCAGCGGACGGGCGGCCGAGGCGGCGCCCTCCCGTAGCGCCGCCTCACGCTCGTACGGGCCGGGGCGGGCGATGACGCCCAGCGGCACGGCGGCGCCCGGCTCGGGCACCTGGCACAGCTCGCCGCCGAGGGCCTCGAAGCGGGTGGCCAGGGCCGGGTGGCGGCGCAGCAGGTCGGCCAGGGCGCCGCGCAGGGCGGCGGGGTCGGCCGGGCCGTCGAACTCCAGGGCCAGGGGGATGTTGTACCGGCCGGAGTCCGGCTCGACCTGATCGGCGAGCCAGATCTCCAGCTGGGCGACGGAGGCGGTCATGCCCGGGCCGTCTCGGTCGTCGGGGCGGCCTCTGCGGCCTGGGTGTTCCCGGCGATCGCCTCGGCCTGGCCGCGCACGGTCGGGTGGGCGAAGAGCAGCTTGATCGGGACGGGCCGGCCGAGCTCCGTGCGCAGGATCTTGCTGATCCGCAGCGCGGCGCCGGAATGGCCGCCGACGCGGTTGAAGTTCTCGTCGTCGCCGAAGTCCCGGTGGCCGAGGACGGTGGCCCAGGCGTCGCGGACGGCGCCGAGCGGGGCGGTGGTCGGGGTCGTGAGCGGGTGGGGCATGAGCGGGTGGGTTCCTTCCGCGCGGATCAGGTCGAGGGGGAGCGGTCGCCAGGGGTTCACCAGGAGGTCCCTCCCACCGGCACGGTCCTGCGGTACGTGGCGTCGACGGAGTCCCACAGGGCGGGGAAGAGCGTGCGCTCGGCCATGGCGCGCAGGGCGGTGATGGACTGGCCGCGCAGGCTGGTCGGCATGCCGGGGCACTCGGCCTCGTCGATGCCGTGGCGGGACTCGGGGTGGCCGCCGAGCTGGCTCCACACCATCCGCAGGTGGCGCTGCTTCCAGTACACGACGGCGCCGTCCAGGCGGAGCATCGCCTTGCGGACCAGGGCGAGTTCGGCCGCCGGGCGCTCCTTCTCGGCGGGGGTCCCGAGGCGGCCCTGGGCTTCGACGAGGTCCTCGGCGGTGAGGCCGAGCCGGTGCAGGGCGTCCATGAACTCCTGCCACAGCGGCACGGCGGCGCGGCGCAGGTTGCGGGCGCCGGGGGAGTCCAGGCCCGTGGTGTTCTCCGGGAACGTCGCCCGCATCATCAGCAGGCTGCGCTGCGGGAGGTGCTCGACCAGCACGGTGAGCACGGTCAGCGGGATGTCGCCGACGTCGGCGGCCCGCTCCAGCACCTGGGCGGCCATCAGGTGGTCGCCGGAGCGCAGCAGGTCGATGGCGCGGCGCATCTCGAAGTGCATCTCGCACCAGGCGTACTCGGTGATCAGGTGCACGGTCTGGAAGAGCCGCTGGTCGGGGTGGACGAGCTGGTCCTCGGGCAGCAGGGCGGACAGGGCGGTGGTAAGCCGGGTGTCCTCCTCGTAGTTGCTGCCGCGGTCGTACTCGTAGACGAGCAGCCGCTCGTCCTCCTCCGGGTTCATGGACTGTCGGGCGGCTCCGGGCCGTCCCGTCGCTGATCGCTTGCTCATCGGTTCGGGGTCTCCGTCGTGGTGGGTTGGCTTGCCTGGTGCTCGGGCGGCGGTGCTCAGGCGGCGCTGCTCGGGCGGCGGTGCTCAGGCGGCGGTGGTCTCGCGGACCAGCGAGGGGAACAGCCGGTTGGCGATGACCGCCTCCAGGTACGGCACGCCGTCCGTGGAGCCCGTGCCGGTGCGCTCGCCGATCATGCGGACGGCCAGCCGGTAGTGGGTCTGCTTCCAGCGCTGGTGCACCGACTCCAGCTGGGTGGCGGCCGCCCGTACGGCGGTGGCGTCGGCCTCCTTGAGCCAGCCCGAGGCGGCCACGTCCTGCCAGGTGCCCTGCACCGTCTCCCGTCCGTCCAGCACGGCGGCGCGCACCCGGGGCACGGAGGTGAAGGCGGCCGAGTCCAGGCGGGCCCGCAGCGGGGTGGAGCAGAGCGACTCGAAGGTCTTGTAGCCCTCGGACTGGATGGCGCTGGCGCCGTCCGTGAACTGGCGGAAGATCCGGAAGGACTCCGGCTGCATCGTGGCCAGCAGCGAGAACAGCGGCAGCGACTCCTTGAGCACGTCCGCCACCGCCGCGACGGCCGGGGCCGCCTCGCCGGGCTCCTCGCCGTGCAACTGCCGGACGGCGAAGGCGAGCGCGCCGGACATGAAGGTGAACGTCGCCTCGAAGGACTGCAGCACCCGCAGGAACAGGTACTCGTCGTGCAGCACGTACACCGGCTGGATGCTGGCGCTCAGCAGCAGCCGCTCGTCCCCGGTCAGCGTGGAGCGGACGGCGTCGGCGAGTGCGTCCGGGCAGGTGCGTCCGGGGGTGGCGGCCACGGCGCCGGGGTCGACGGTGCCCGGGGCGAGCACCCGCAGCGCCGGCGGTTCCATGACGCGGACGGCCAGGCGGCGGCGCTTGTCCAGCACCCTGGCGTCCGGGAGCATCTCGGCCGGGTCCTCGGGGTGGCCCTCCAGGGCCTTGCGCTCGAAGTCGACGAGGTCGCCGAGGAGCAGCAGGACGAGCCGGTCGCGGCGGTGGCGCAGCTTGCGCCAGTCGCCGCTGGGCGGGCGGCGCAGCAGTTCGAGGGCGGTGTAGCTGGGGTAGTCGTAGCGGTCGTCGTACTTGTCGAGGACGACGTCCAGGAAGCGGCTCAGGAAGCCGGTGCCGTCCTCGGCCGTGAGGCGGACGGTGCGGGTGCGGGCGCGGCAGGCGGCGAGCCGCTCCAGCAGGGCGGGGTCGAGGAAGTGCTTGCCCACGGTGCGCAGGTGGGCGAGCAGGGCGGGGTACGGGAAGGTCCGCTCGGTGCCGTTGCGGCACCACTGCGCGAGTTCGTCGTCGAGCGTGGCCTCCCGGGTGGGGGTGCTCACTGCCAGCCGGTGTCGCCGGACACCACGGGACGGGTCGGGCAACTCGGGTTCGGGGCGATCGGTCGGGCTGCGATGGGCATGGGCAACTCGGCTTTCGGGTTCGGGGCATGGTCGGGGCACGCTCGGGGCATGGCGACGTACCGGCGGTCGCGGGGGTGGGTGCCGATCGGCTGATGCCTGGAACTCTGCTGGTCCGGACGAACCCGGGGCCATCGGTGACCGTTGTCAGCAAACTGCACGGCAGCAAGTGCCCGTCCGGAGCGTGCCGGTTCGCCTGCCCGGCCGGCCCCGTGGCCTCGGGGTCTCGCCCAGCGTCACCGGACGGTCACGGTCCGGATGGCCGGTGCCGGAAGTCGGCGAATTCGTAAACCCCCCACCCGTACTCGCCAGTTGTGATGCAGATCACAAATGCACGACGCCTTACCGGAGAGTGACGAGGTCATGCGGATAATGGCCGTCGGGTTGTTGCGGCGCAACTTTCGATGTGACGGGGGAATAGCATGGAAATTCGGCTGCTCGGGCCGCTGGAGATCGTCGACGGCGATCAGCAGCTGTCCATCGGCGGGCCGCGCCAGCAGGTGGTTCTCGCGATGCTGGCGCTGAATGCCAACCGGGTCACGCCGAATGACCAACTCGTCGACGCCGTCTGGGGCGAGCTGCCGCCCGCCACCGCCCGCTCGCAGATCCAGATCTGCATCTCCGCGCTGCGCCGCGTCCTCGCCGACGCCGGCCGCGCCGACCTCATCGTCACCCGCCCCTCCGGCTACCTGCTGGCCACCGCCGCGGGTGAGCTGGACCTCGACCGCTTCGCCAGACTCGGCGAGGCCGCCCGGATGCACGCCGACCAGGGCCGCACCGCCGAAGCCGCCCGCGGCTTCGCCGAGGCGCTCGGCCTGTGGCGCGGCCCCGCCCTCATGGGCATCCCCAGCGACCTCGCCCAGCGCGCGGCCACCGTGCTCAACGAGCAGCGGCTCGCCCTCACCGAGGAGTCCTACCGGCTCGAGCTGGAGCTCGGCCGGCACGACAAGATCATCGGCCCGCTGTTCGAACTGGTCGCCCAGGAGCCGCTGCGCGAGCGGCTGTACGGCTCGCTGATGCTCGCCCTCTTCCGCGCGGGCCGGCAGGCGGACGCCCTCGACGTCTTCCGTCGCATGCGAGCCGTCCTGGTCAGCGAGCTGGGCATCGAGCCCGGCCGCGAACTCCAGGAACTCGAAATGGCGATTCTCAACGGAGATCCCCGGCTGGAGGCGCCCGCCACCGCCTCATCCGCCGCGGTGGCCGTACGGCCCGCCGAGGAGAGGCAGGCAGGGGAGGAGGCAGAACTGCCGCCGGCCGAGGCGGCGGTTCCGCCGCCCCATCAATTGCCCACCGACACAGCCGATTTCACGGGTCGTGAGGAACACGTCGAGGAGATCCGCGACTACCTCCAGGCGCCCGCCGCGGAGAACTCCGGTGCCTGCCCGGTACGCGTCGTCGGCATTACCGGCAAGGGGGGGATCGGAAAGTCCAGCCTGGCCATTCGGGTCGCCCACGAATTGCACGCGGTATTTCCCGACGGACAGCTCTACGCCGACCTCCACGGCGCCGGCGGCGACGGTGCCGCCCACGTCCTCGCCCGCTTCCTGCGGGCCCTCGGCGTCGCCAGCCACTCCGTCCCCGACGACCTCGAGGAGCGCAAGGCCCTCTACCGCAGCCGGCTCGCCGGACAGCGGGTGCTCGTCGTGCTCGACGACGTCCCGGACGAGCCGCTGCTGCGCGACCTCATGCCCGGCAGCGGCAGCTGCGCCGTGATCGTCACCAGCCGCTCCCGGCTCAGCGGCCTGCCCGGCATCCGCCGCGTCAACCTCGACCTCTTCACCGAGGACCTGTCCGTCGAACTGCTCTCGCGCATCGCCGGACGCGAACGCGTCGCCCGGGAACTGCCCGCCGCCGTCGAACTCGCCAACTTCTGCGCGGGCCTGCCCCTCGCCCTGCGCATCGCCGGCGCCCGCCTCGCCTGCCGCCCCCACTGGCGGATCAACCGGCTCGTCCAGCGCTTGCGCTCCGAAGCCGGACGCCTCGACGAACTCGCCCACGGCGGCCTGGAGTTGCGCTCCAACATCGCCCTCGCCTACCGCGCCCTCGGCCCCGACGCCCAGCGCCTCTTCCGGCTCTTCGCCCTGCCCCGCGCCAGCGACTTCGCGGGCTGGACCGCCGCCGCCCTCCTCGACGTCGACCTGCCCACCGCCGAGGACATCGTCGAGGAACTCGTCGACGCCCAACTCCTCGACGTCCTCACCTTCCCCGGCGAGGATGCCCCGCGCTACCGCTTCCACGACCTCATCAAGATCTACGCCCGCGAACGCCTCGCCGAGGCCGACAGCTCCGCCGACCACGCCGCCGGCAGCTCTGCCGACCACTCCGCCGTCGGCTCCGTCGTCGGCTCCCCGGAGGGCGATGCCGCGCTGCGCCGGGTCCTCGCCGCCTGGATGACCCTCGCCGAGGAGTGCCACCGGCGCGAGTACGGCGGCGACTACACCGTCCTGCACGGCACCGGCGAACGCTGGCACCTGCCCGAGGACGAACTCGCCGACCTGCTCAAGAACCCCATGGCCTGGTGGGAGACCGAACGCCGCGCCCTCGTCGCCGCCGTCCACCAGGCCGCCGACCTCGGCCTCGACGAACTCTCCTGGGATCTCGCCCTCACCTCCGTCACCCTCTTCGAGACCAAGGGCTACTTCGACGACTGGCGCGAAACCTCCGAGACCGCCCTCGCCCTCGCCGAACGCACCGGCAACACCCGTGGCCAGGCCGCCATGCGCTACTCCCTCGGCACCCTGCACATGTTCCAGAAGCGCCTCCCCGAAGCCGACGGCTGCTTCCTGCCCGCCCTCGACACCTTCACCCGCGACGGCGAACGCCACGGCGCCGCCCTCGTCCTGCGCAACATGGCCTTCGTCGACCGGCTGCGCGGCGACCACGACGCCATGATGGACAAGTACACCGCCGTCCTCGCCGACCTGCGCGAACTCGGCGACAAGATCGGCGAAGCACACGTCCTGTGCAGCATCGCCAAGGTCCGCATGGACGCCGCCGAACACGACACCGCCCGCGAGATGCTCAACTCCGCCCTCGCCATCTGCCGCGAGACCGGCTGCCTGCGCGTCGAGGCCCAGGTCATCTACCGCCTCGGCGAGCTCTACCTCAAGACCGACACCCTCGAACTCGCCAACCAGGCCTTCAACTGGGTCCTGCGCCTCGTCCGCAAGTCCAACGACCGCATCGGCGAATCCCACGCCCTCTACGGCCTCGGCCTCGTCCACTGGGGCGAAGGCCGCACCACCCAGGCCGAAGCCGTCTTCCTCCAGGCCGTCACCCTCGCCAAGCAGGTGGGCGAACGCACCGTCGAAGCCCAGTCCCTCTACTCCCTCGGCTCCATCGCCCTCGCCGCCGGCACCCACCCCGCCGCCCGCACCCAACTCGAAGCCGCCGCCGCCATCTTCGCCGACCTCGGCTCCGCCCTCTGGCACGGCAAGACCCGCTTCGCCCTCGCCGACCTCCACGGCGCCACCGGCAACCCCACCGCCGCCCTCGCCGAACTCGCCGTCGCCCAGCACCTCCTGGCCGACGTCACCACCCCCGAAGCCGACCGCCTCAAGGACGAACTCTTCGGCCGCCGCATCATGCTCCACGGCGAACCCGCCTGATCCGGTGGGGTGTAGTGTCCTGAGACGGGCTCGTGCGGACCTCGTCGGGGGTGGGACGCACTGCAGGGCGCAATCGACTTCGGGGGGTCACGTGCCGGCGGTTCGGCGGATCATGTCGCGTAACGCGCGCTTCCAGCAGTGGGAATCACTGCTCGGCAACCGCAACAAGCGGACGCGGGCGGCGGAGTTCCTGGTGCAGGGAGTGCGTCCGATCTCGTTGGCGGTCCAACACGGCTGGCCCGTACGGGCGTTGATATTCGACGCCGAGCGGAGGCTGTCGCGGTGGGCGCAGGAACTGCTGCGGACGGTCGACGCCGAGCAGATCGCCATGGCACCCGAGATGCTGGCGGATCTGGGGGAGAAGAACGAGAGCGCGCCGGAACTGGTCGCCGTGGTGGGGATGCCGGCCGACGATCTGGACCGGCTGCAAGGTGCCGGGAGCAACTTCCTGGGTGTCCTGTTCGACCGGCCGACCAGCCCTGGCAACATCGGCAGCATCATCCGGTCCGCGGACGCCTTCGGTGCGCACGGGCTGATCGTCTCGGGCCACGCCGCAGACGTTTACGACCCCAGGTCGGTGAGGGCCAGTACGGGCTCGCTGTTCGCCCTGCCCGCCGTGCGCGTGCCGTCGCCCGAGGACGTGATGGCCTGGGTCGGAGGGCAGCGGGCCGCCGGGCAGCCGATCGCCCTGGTCGGCACCGACGAGAAGGGTGACTGCGACGTCTTCGACTTCGACTTCACCCAGCCGGTGCTGCTGCTGATCGGCAACGAGACGTCAGGACTGAGCAACGCCTGGCGGGAGTTGTGCGACCACACGGTCAGCATCCCGATGAGCGGCTCGGCGAGCTCCCTGAACGCGGCGAACGCCGCGACCGCCGTGCTGTACGAGGCTTCGCGGCAGCGGCTCGCCGCCATGAGGCGCCCGGCCTGACATATAACCCGTCCCTTCCCCTTCGACCCGACCGAAGCCGGCCCCGAAAGGTCGGGTCGACCCACGGCCACTCCTTCTAGCGTCGCTCCTGCGACCTGCCTCGCCCCGGTGCGTCCGGGCGCGCGGGTTCGGTCGGGCCGGCTGCGATGGACAGCCGGCCGGCCCCAGGGCTCGACTCCGTTGACGGCGACCGAAGGTAGCAGCATGCGACACGTATTGACGCCGGATCAGATCGACCGGTTCGTCTCCGACGGCTTCGTCCACCTCGAAGGGGCGTTCCCCCGGTCGCTGGCCGACGAGTGCCGGGCCTTCCTGTGGCGCGAGACCGGTTGCGATCCGGACGACCCCGCCACCTGGACCGAGCCGGTGGTCAGGCTGTGGGGATACGCGGAGGAGCCGTTCCAGCGCGCCGCCACCACCGAGCGGCTGCACGGCGCGTTCGACCAACTGGTCGGCCCGGGCCGCTGGTTGCCGCGCATCGGCCTGGGAACGTTCCCCATTCGCTTTCCGCACGCCGACGATCCCGGCGACACCGGATGGCACATGGACGCCAGCTACACGCCGGAGGGCGAGACCGGCTACTGGCTCAACCTCCACTCCCGTGAACGGGCGTTGCTGATGCTCTTCCTGTTCTCGGACGTCGACGCCGACCACGGCCCGACCCGGATCAAGGTCGGCTCGCACCTGGACGTCCCCGCCTTCCTGGAGCCGGCCGGCGAACGCGGCATCGACGGCATGGAGCTCTGCCGGACCATGGACACCGCGGGCAAGCTCGACGCCCCTGCCCGCCCGCTGGCCCTCGCCACCGGCCGGGCCGGAGACGTCTACCTCTGCCACCCGTTCCTGATCCACGCCGCCCAGCCCAACCACGGCACCCACCCCAGATTCCTCGCCCAGCCCCCGCTCCACCTGGCCGCCCCCCTCGACCTCGACCGCCCCGACGGCGCCCACACCCCGGTCGAACGCGCAATCCGCCTCGGCCTGACCCAGCCCGCCGGCCCAACCGCTCGCTAAGCACCCAGCCGACGCCAGCCGCCCCCCCCGGGGCCCCAGTAGAGTCTCCAGCGTGCAGCGACTGGCGTTCTTCGACCTGGACGACACGCTCGTTGATCGCGCGCGGGGGTTCCGCACATCCATCCGTGGGCTCTGCGCCGATCTCGGGCTCTCCGAGGACGTCGAGCTGTGGCTGCTGGAGGCGATGTACGAACGCGCCTGTCGCGGTGACTTCGAGAGGCTGCGGGAGCGGTTCAACGTCTCGGCGTCGGTCGATGAGCTGTGGCAGCGGTACTGCCGCGGTATCGCGGATGCGGTGACGTGCAGCCCAGCAGTGCTGTCGGGACTTGAGCGTCTTCGCTCGGTCGGGTGGTCGGTCGCGGTGGTGACCAACGGTTCCGGCGACATCCAACGGGCGAAGCTCGCGCGGACGGGAATCGACAGGCGGGTCGACGCGGTCTGCATCTCGGGGGAGGTCGGCTTCCGGGCTGTGCGGTGATCAACCTCAACACCAGTAGTGAAGCCGAGCGCCTCTACCGGGGCCTCGGCTTCCTTCCCAACACCCGGGCGATGTTCGCTGCGGAGTACTGAGTTCGTCGGCCATGTCCGGGCCCGCCGCGAAGCTTCGCGGCGGGCCCGGAGGTTACGTGGTCAGGTTGTGGAACTCGCCTGCCCTGGCGCTACGGGTCTCTGGGAGTCGGGATACTCAGATCGACCTGAGTCACCCGCGTCTTGGCAGTGCCTCCGTCCGGACGGACGCTGGAAGCGGAGGTACACATGAGCGTCTTCGTCAGGTTCGCCAGGGTGGTACTCGCTCCCCTGCGGGTTGTCGTCGCCATCCTGTCCATCCTCACTCTCGGGGCACCGCCCGACATGGCGAGGCAGCGCCTGCGCGGGGCACGGCAGTTGCGCCGCGCCGCGAAGCTCTGCGGCGCGTACCGGGGGCACGTCGTCGCACGCAGGACGGGAGCCGGCGTCTTCGGCCGAGACCCGTGCTGGGAGAGGGATACGGCGCTGCGGCCAGGAGGCGTCACCGAGGTGACGGCCGAGATCGCCCGCGCACTGCAGGGCGCCGGTTACGACTGGCACCGCGGCGTCGCCCAGGACTCGACCCGGAGGTGGCAGGGTACGCCGACACGCCCGGCCCTGCAGGTTTCGATCATGCCGGAGGGTAGTGCCCTCGCTGAGGCGGGCCACCTCGCCGTCCCGCGACGAGCACGGCGGGGGCTGGTTCTGGTCTGGTGGCACGACGGTCCTCCGGATGCTCCGGGCCGTGCCTACCACGGAGACCGGGGAGATCTGCGCTACCGCCGGCTCCTGCCCCCGATCGTTCCGGCCGGCAGCACCGGCGTGCTGATGAGCTTCCAAGAGTGCCGGGCCACAGAGTAGATCTGAGGACGTCAGCCGTCCGAGCTATCGTCTCGGTGTCGGCTCGGATCGGTGGGGCCTTGCAGGCCCAGGTGGTAGTGGGGTGTCTGGATCATGCGGTAGCTTGATCTGCCGTCAGCGGTCCATGATCAAGGATCAGCGACCGGCTGACGGGCATTCGTTCTGATTTCGGGGGATTTCGGACCATGCGTTCCATGCACGCTACCCTGCGAGCTGCTGCCGTCGCGCCGCTCGCCCTGACGCTCATCTCCTGTGAGCCCGACGAATCGAGCCCGCCGGGCTCCGCGTCAACCTCGGCCGCCGCCGAGTCGGCCCTCGCATCCTGTACTAACGTCGAGATCGACAAGGCGGGCACGGCCAAGGCCAACTCGGCGCTGGCCGACACCTCGATGCCCGAGCAGAAGGTGGTCAAGCAGCAGCTCGACAAGCTCAAGACCGCCCAGCAGGGCTGATCGACTTCCCAGCGATCAGCTGGAAGACCTGACGGTGCACGAGGCGATCTCGACCGTCAACTCAGCATTGGCACATGGTCCACACGGCACTGCCATGTGATGTTGCCGATCACCTTCACCAGAACTTAGAGGAAAGGCGTCCGTCCCATGCTCAAGCGCACGTTCACCAAGGCCGGTCTGGTCGCGGCATCTGCCGTGCTCCTTGCCACAGGCACGACCGGCACGGCTCACGCCAGCCCGAACGCCGGCTACATCGGCTACGGCTACGCGAACGACCGCAACGGTGTCTGGTGTGTGCAGCACCTGCTCAACCTGTATGCGAATTGGATCGGTGACCCCGATCGGATCTCCGAGGACGCCGCATGGGGCCCTCAGACCTATGCCCGGGTCGTTTGGTTCCAGAAGAAGAGGGACATCCAGCCGGCCGACGGGATAGTCGGCCCCCAGACCGGCAATGTCATCGTGTACAGCATCGACGGGACCTGGGGTGGCCAGTCCGGCTACTGCTGGAAGTACATCCCCACCGGCTGGTGATGCGCTCCCTGGTCTCGGTCGTCGATGGCGACGACCGAGATCAGGGGAACTCGGAGCTGTAGCTCGACTTCTGCGAGTTGAGAGCTGTCGCAGAGCTTCCTCTCGGGTTCGCTTCTCGAAGCGATCGATCTCCCAACCGCCGATGAAGCCGAGCGCCTCTACCGGGGCCTCGGCTTCCTCCCTGACACCCGGGCGATGTTCTCCGCAGAGCACTGAGCTCGTCGGCCGTGTTCGGGCCCGCCGCGAGCCGTCGCGGCGGGCCCGGAATTCATGCTGTCAGGTGGGCGAACTCGCCTGCTGTCGCGCCATGCAGGATGAGGCGAAGCATGTCGGGCGTGGTGGTGATGACGTTGGTGTCACCACTGGTCCAGCATCGACTGGGCGTCCTCGGTACTGGTCCAGAACGGGCGGTCCGTGACATCGGCGAGTGCCCGTGCCAGCGCGGGGCTGTAGATGCCCCGGATCCGGGGATTCTCCAGGAAGTCTCTGCGCATCACGACGGCGATGTACCGGTTGAAGCGGCCGCGGTGACGCCCCACCACGTACAGCCGGTCGCTCCAGTCCCAGTGCGGGGGCACCACCCAGACCTTGGCGCCGGGGGAGAAGTGCTTCGTCCCGCGACGGACTTCGAGCCCGCCGTGGCCCTGCACGGTCGTCCGGACGATGTTGGCCGCAAGGCCGATGCCCAGAAGCGCCGGGTCGGGGTTGGCTGCGAGTTCCTCGGTCATCCGAGCATGATGGCCCGGCCACTGCGCGGGTCGCAGCCGGTTTCCAGCGGGCGACGGCTCACGGCGGAGGAGGGGGATGGAGGCTGGCTCTTTGGGCGTGCCGCGAACGTGCGCGGCACGCCGAAAGGATGCGAGGGAAGAGGCTTACATGGCCAGGTGGTCGAACTCTCCTGCCTTGGCGGCGCATAGGAGACTCTGGAGTATGCCGGGCGCGGTGGTGATGACGATGTCGGGGTCGTCGCTCTCGCGGACCTTGATGCGGCGGTCGGGAGTCGCGGCGATATAGATGCAGTTGATCGACTCGGAACTGTAGCTGGACTTTTGCCAGTTGAGAGCGGACATGGGGCTTCCTCTCAGGAGTCCTTCTCGATACGGGCAATGAGATCACGTGACTCCGCAGGACTGAGGGCGGTGGCTTCCATTCGGTCCAGGACCTTCTGGTATTTCACCAGTTGAGCGTGGGCGTCAAGGAACTCGGAGCCGTGATAGGCATCGAGCAGTACGGTGTCGAGTTGAGGTACTCCCGCGGAGCAGTACGTGATCGACTGCCCGGAGCCGGGAAGCGTGCCAGCCCCGAAGGGGATCACGAGGACTGAGATGTTCTCGCGAGTACTTGCCTCAATGAGGTGTTTGTACTGGGCTCGAGCTACGACAGGTCCGCCGAAACCCATTCGTAGTGCGGCCTCGTGAATGATCGCGGTGAGTGGGATCGGCCGTTCGCCGTAGAGCACAACCTGCCGCTTGAGCCGGTAGGACACCCGATGCTCCACCTCGTGGGGAGCCAGAGGCGGTACGGAGCCCTGGGCGAGCGCACGCACCTGATCGGCGGTCTGTAGCAGGCCGGGGATGTGGATCACGGTGCCGATGCGAATGGCCGTCGCGTGGTGCTCTGTTTCGGCGAGGTCGAGCGCGTCCGGGAGCATGATGTCGCGGTACTCCTCCCACCATCCCCGGATCCGCCGTCCCGTCATACCGGCGAGAGCATCGATCAGGTTCTGGTCCGTACACATGTACGCGCGGGCGAACGCGCGGACCCGGTCGGCGCTCACCGCGTAGCGGCCCGCTTCGATGCGGCTCATGTGGGCTTGGCCCACACCCAGCCGAGCAGCGGCGGCAGTTGAGGTGAGTCCGGCGCTCTCACGGAGCTTGCGCAGCTCGAATCCAAGGCGCTGTTGCCGCAAGGTCGGTGCGTCGCTCGATGACATCGCGATCCTCTCGTTCACTACCAGGAGTGAATTGGCAAGTCTTCAGCAGACTGCATAGAAAGTATGCCATGACGACGCTACCGTATGAGATGGGTCAGTCACTAAAGGTGCTGGTCTTGGCTCAACTATGCCTTGAGGTAGGAGACTTCCATGAGTGTCGTGCCCTCGCCGAACTTCCGTCAGGCCACGTCCCAGGCGCCGGCCAGCAGTCCCTTTGAGCAAGAGTTGTGCGGTCTCGTGATCGACGCCGCACCCCGGCTGTTCGCTGTTGTCCAGGTGTGTGGCGAGGGCCCTTTGGGCGCCGACGGGTGGGTTGTGGCCTGGGGGCTCGCGGAGGAGAGCGGGGCCGCGCATGTGACGGGCGTTGACGGGCGGACACGGATGACCCTCGCGTCGCCAGAGCGTGTCCTTCGGTTCTTCGCAGGGCCGCCGGGGGTCTCTGCGCGACTGGTCTGGCTCGCGCAGCCGGGTGCTGCCGTGCTGGATGAGGCGGAAGCCGCCTAATACAGCACTCTCTCGGGGCGCCATCGTTTCGCTATTGGTCCTTTCTCCCCCTCTCCAATAGGCCCCGGATAGGTGGCCCGGCCATCGTGTGTCCTGCGGAGGGAACCAGCACATGGCGAGAGGGAGGGCACGTCCGATGGGCTACGCGACGGTGGAGATCGACGAGCGCGACTGTCTCGTCGCTTTCGGCGACGCGGATCTGGTGGCACTCGCTTCCGAGGCGCTGCGACGCAGTGTCCTGGGAGCTGAGAGTCCGGATCTGCGGCGGGGGAGCACCCTTACGGCAGCAGCGAGCCCGGATCGGGTGATGCTGCAGGACGAGCGCGTGGGTGGGGTCTGCGTGTTGCCTCGCTCCATCCTGCGGTCATTGGCGGTGGCGGCGCTCACCGCGCTCGCGGCGCGGGAGTTGCTGGCGGCCCGGGTGGCTACGGCGACGATCATCGGGTCCGGCGCTCCGGTGGCTGGGGTGCTGACCGCACTGGTGAACCACGTGGTCAACCTCGGGGAGGTGGCCCTCTGGCCCGGGGAGGGCGAGCAGGGCTGGCCGACGCCGAAGTTGGCGGCGCACGCTGCCGAGCGGGGGCTTATGTTGTCGCGGCCGGTGGAGCTGGACCGGGCCTTGCTCGGGACCGATCTCGTGGTGCTGGCCCCGGGGGTGGATGAGGCCGTGCACCGGCAGGTCGATCTGGGGATGTTGGCGCGCGGCGCCGTCGTGGTGAACGCCAGCGGGCAGGCGCCGACGGAGGAGCTGACACGGACGGTCGGTCGGGTGATCACGGACGTTCCACGTCCCGTCGCTGTCGCCGAGCCCGTGCGGCTCGGTCGGGCCTCGCGGCCCGCACCGGAGCCGGTGCCGCTCGGTGAGCTGCTGCGGCAGCCGCGTGCCGGGTGGGAGTTCGCGGGGGAGAGCGTGTTGGTGGACCTCCAGGGTGTGCCCGGGCTGGAAGTGGCGCTCGCCAGCCGGCTGTACGAGATCGCGTTGGTCCGTGGCCTCGGTGTCGTCCGGCACGGGCTGCTCGGCTCGGAAGGGGGACAGCTGTGCGCACCGAAGTAACCACGTGTGTGGCGGTCGGTTGCGGCCGCGACCCGGAGGGCGGCGAGGCGCAGCCCCGTCCCGCTGACCCGGGTTCGCTGCTCTGCCGTCCCTGCCGGAACGGGGTGCATCACCGCCTTGGCCGGCTGCCCCAGTTGTACCGGGCCAGTGACGGTCTGCTGAACGCGCAGTCGAAGCAGGTGGAGCGGGTTTCCGGCGGGCGCAACATCGGAATTCCGCTCAATAGTAGTGCGGTCGAAGCCCGGGCCAATGTCCGGGGTTTCCTGGCGGCCTGGTCGCAATTGGTCGTCGACGAGCGGGACGTTTCCGCGCCGGACCGCACGGTGCCCGCGATGGCCGAATTCCTGCTGCGTCACCGGAACTGGATCGACCGGCATCCTGCGGTCGGTGAATTCGCCAATGAACTGTTCCGTGCATTCTCCCGGATGCAGCGCCTGGAAACCGCCGTACCGATCCGCCGCATCACCGTCTCGCGCTGTCCCGAGGACGGCTGCCCGGGTGAGCTCGAAGCCGTGCTGCGTCCGCAGGACGCCCGCGCCGGCTCGCTGATCCGCTGCACTCACACCAAGGAGCACACATGGCCCACGGAACGATGGAGCAGCTTGCGCCCGCAGAGGAGGGCTTCCGCGTCGCTGACATCGTGACGCTCTGGAAGGTCCCCAGCGGCACCGTCTACTGGCTCGCGAACAAGCACTCCTGGCGCCGCTACAAGGTCTGCGGGCGCGTCCACTACCACCCGCAGGATGTTCTCGACACTCTCGGGTGAAACAAGCGAAAAGCTCTGGCCGGTCGTTTCCGAAGGAATTCGGAGATGACTGGCTAGAGGTGTTTCCAGGAATGTCAAAAAGTCGCCACGAAATCTGGGCTTGACAAATTCTCGCTGAGCCAAGAAGCTGTTTCCAGGGTTGGTGAAGTGTGCCCAACCGGGGCTCCGGAACTTCTTTTCGAGCCGAGCGATCCGCTTCCGCGTCGATCGCACCTTTAGCTTCCTTGTCCAAGGAGTGGCATGACCGTCTTCATGTTCCCCGGCCTCGGTGACCATTACCTCGACATGGGCCGGGACCTCTACCGCGACCACCCGGTGTTCCGTGCCGAGCTGGACCGCTGTGCCGACCTGCTGGAGCCCGAGCTCGGGCTCGACCTGCGGACCGTCCTCTTCAGCGAGGAGGCCCCCGAGCAGCAAGCTCCCGAGCTCGACCTGCGCCGCATGCTCGGCCGCGACGCGCGGCCCGAGGAGAGCGAGCAGGAGCGCCGGCTGAACCGTACGGAGGTGGCGCAGCCCGCGCTGTTCGCCGTCGAGTACGCCCTGGCGAAGCTGTGGGCCTCCTGGGGTGTCGAGCCCGAGGCGATGATCGGGTACAGCCTCGGCGAGTACGTGGCGGCCTGTCTGGCCGGGGTGCTGTCCCTGGAGGACTCGCTGACGCTGGTCGCTCGCCGCGCGAAGCTGATCGAGGCCGCGCCGACGGGCCGGATGCTCGCCGTGATGCTGTCGGAGGAGGCGCTGGGCGGCCTGCTCGGCGAGAGCCTGTCGCTGTCGGCCGTCAACGGCCCGGAGTTCTGCGTGGTCGCAGGGCCCGCCGAGGACGTCCAGGAGCTGGAGGAGCGCCTGCGCGGCGAGGGTGTCGTCGTACGCGCCGTCCGCTCGACCCACGCGTTCCACTCGGCGATGATGCGCCCGCTGGTCGAGCAGGTCACCGCGCTGGCGGAGGGCGTGACGCTCAACGCGCCGCGCATCCCGTACGTCTCCAACGTGACCGGCACCTGGATCACCGACGCCCAGGCCACCGACCCCGGCTACTGGGCGCAGCACCTCGTCAGCCCGGTCCGGTTCGCGGACGGGCTGCGCGAGCTCGGCGCGGAGAAGACCCTGCTGGAGGCCGGCCCGGGCCAGACGCTCAGCAGCCTGGCCACTGGCGCCCGGGGCACCGGCGCCGGCGTGGTGGCGTCGATGCGGCACCCGCTGGAGCGCCGGGACGACACCGAGGTGCTGCGCGAGGCGCTGGCGAAGCTGAACGGGACGGAGAACAGGAACAGCGACGCCGAGCTCAGCGACACCGAGCGTGCGCTGGCCGAGCTGTGGGTGAAGCTGCTGCCCGTCGACGAGATCCCCGTCGACGTGAGCTTCTTCGAGATCGGCGGCAACTCGCTGCTCGCCACCCGTCTGATGCTGCGCGTCTCGCGCGCGTTCGGCGTGGAGCTCACGCTGCGGCAGGTGTACGAGACCCCGACCGTCGCCAAGATGGCCGCCGTCATCGACGCGCTGCGCAGCGGCAGCGAGCTGAGCACCGAGCAGGCGACCTCCGAGACCGGCAGCGCCGAGCGCCCGCGCTTCCAGCTGCCGAACGGCCTCTGGGTCACCCACCAGAACGAGGCGGAGACGAAGCACTTCTACGAGGACATCTTCGACCACCGCACCTACGCCAAGCACGGCATCACCATCGAGGACGGCGCGACCGTCGTCGACGTGGGCGGCAACATCGGCCTGTTCACGCTGTTCGCGCACTACGAGGCCAAGGACGTGAAGGTCTTCACCTTCGAGCCGGCCCCGCCGATGTTCGAGCTGCTGAGCCGCAACGTGGCCGACCACGGCGTGAACGCGACCCTGATCCACGCGGGCGCCTCCGACGCCGAGGGGACGGCGGAGTTCACGTTCTACCCGCGCTCCTCGGGGATGTCCTCCTTCCACCCGGACGAGGCGGAGGAGAAGCACAACCTGCGCACGATCATCGCCAACCAGCGCGAGGCGGGCGACGGGTCGGACGCCGAGGAGTTCGAGGAGCTGGCCGCGCACGCCGAGGAGTTGATGGACGTCCGCTTCGAGGCGATCCCGTTCACGGCGACGCTGCGCCCGCTGAGCGCGGTGATCCGGGAGCAGGGCATCGAGCGGATCGACCTGATCAAGATCGACGTGCAGAAGAGCGAGCAGCAGGTCATCGACGGCATCGCCGACGAGGACTGGCCGAAGATCCGGCAGATGGTGCTGGAGGCGCACGACGGTGACGGCCGGGTGGAGCGGCTGACCGAGTTGCTGCGCGGCCACGGCTTCACGGTGCTGGCGGAGCAGGACGAGCTGTACCGCGGCACGGACATCTTCAACATCTACGCCACGCGTGGCGAATCCAAGTAGGGGAGCAGGCATGGAATTCGCAACGATCGGCGTGGTCGGCGCCGGAGTCATGGGCGTCGGCGTCGCGCAGAACCTCGCGCAGACCGGCCACCGGGTGATCCTGGTGGACGTCTCCGAGGACGTCCTCACGCAGGCGCAGCGCGAACTGCGCACCAGCCTCAGGTCGTTCAGGCTGCTCAACCGGGGCAGCACGATCGACCCGGCGGAGGTGATGGGCCGGATCGAGTTCACGCTCGACTACGAGCGGCTGGTGGACGCGGACTTCGTGGTGGAGAACACCACCGAGGACTGGGGGATCAAGGAGGAGGTCTACCGCCGCCTGGACGCGATCTGCCGTCCGGAGGTGGTGTTCGCGGTGAACACCTCGGCGATCTCCATCACCCGGGTCGGGTCGGTCACGGGCCGCCCGCAGCAGGTCGTGGGCATGCACTTCATGAACCCGGTGCCGATGAAGCCGATGGTCGAGGTGATCCGCGGCTACCACACCACGCCGGAGACCATCGAGGCCGCGAGCCGCTTCCTGGCCGGCATGGGCAAGGAGTGCATCGTCGTCGAGGACGTGCCGGGCTTCGTCTCCAACCGCGTGCTGATGCTGACGATCAACGAGGCCGTCTTCCTCGTCCAGGACGGTGTGGCGAACGCCGAGGACATCGACCGGATCTTCCGCACCTGCTTCGACCACAAGATGGGCCCGCTGGCCACCGCGGACCTGATCGGCCTGGACACGATCCTCAAGTCCGTCGAGGTGCTCTACGAGAGCTTCAACGACGACAAGTACCGGCCTGCGCCGCTGCTCAAGAAGATGGTCGCCGCGGGCCTGCTCGGCCGTAAGAGCGGCCAGGGCTTCCACAGCTACCACTGACCCCTCCACGAGAAGACAGGATCCCGCAACCATGGCCAACGACCCCAAGGCCCGGATCGCCCACTACCTCTCCGGCTTCTTCCCGGTGACGGACCTCAAGGACGACGACGACCTCTTCAAGCTGGGCTTCGTCAGCTCGATGTTCGCGATGCAGCTGGTCACCTTCGTCGAGCACGAGTTCGGCGTGACCGTCGAGAACGAGGACCTGGAGCTGGACAACTTCCGCTCGATCGGCGCCCTGGAGGCGTTCGTCGGCCGCAAGCTGGCCGCCGCCCCCGCCGCCTCGTGAACAGCGCGGGATATCTGACGGGGCGACAGGAGAAGGCCCTGGAGGAGTTCCGGGCCTTCGCGGACGCCGAAGTCGCCCCCCACGCCGACGAGTTCCACCGCGAGCAGTACACCCCGCCCGCGGTGATCAAGGCGCTGGCCGACACCGGGTGGATGGGCCTGGCGATCCCCGTCGAGTACGGGGGCCTGGGCCGCGACGCCGTCCAACTCGGCCTGCTGGCGGGTGAACTGGGCCGCGCCTGCTCCTCCGTGCGCAGCCTGCTCACCGTCCACACCATGGTGGCCCACGCCATCGGCCGCTGGGGCAGCCGGGAGCAGCGCGAGCGCTGGCTGCCCCGGCTTGCCACCGGCGAGGTGACGGCCGCGCTGGCGGTATCCGAGCCGGGGGCGGGCAGCGACGCGGCGGCCGTCACCACCGCGCTGACCCGTACGGAGAGTGGCCGGCGCCTGGACGGGCACAAGCGGTGGATCACGTACGGCGAGACGGCCGACCTCTTCCTGGTGGTCGGCCGCACCGCCGAGGGCCCCACCGCCGTGCTCGTCGAGCGCGGCACCCCGGGGCTGCGGACGGGCCTGATCACCGGGCTGATCGGCATCCGCGCCTCGATGACCGCCGACGTGTGGTTCGACGGCTGCGAGGTGCCGGAGGAGAACCTGCTGGGCCGCCCGGGGCTGGGCGTCTCGCACGTGGCCGGCGCGGCCCTGGACCTCGGGCGCTACACCGTCGCCTGGGGCTCGGTCGGCATCCTGGACGCCGCGCTCGCCGCGAGCGTGGACTACGCGGGGACGCGGGAGACCTTCGGGGCACCGATCAGGGACCACCAGCTGGTCCGCCGCATGATCAGCGCGATGTACGCGGACCGGCAGGCGGCCAGGCTGCTCTGCCTGGAGGCCGGACGGCTGCGCGACGCCCGCGACCCGGGGGCGCTGGCGGCCGCCTCCACGGCCAAGTACTTCGCCGCCACCGCCGCCGTGCGGGCCGCCTCCGACGCGGTGCAGATCCACGGCGCCAACGGCTGCGGCCCGGACTACCCCGTCCAGCGGCTGCTCGGCGACGCCAGGGTCATGGAGGTCATCGAGGGCAGCACCCAGCTCCACCAGGTGGGCCTGGCCGAGTACGCGTTCCAGGAGTCCGCCCGGGCCCGCCGCCCGGTGCGGGCCGCCTGACACCCCCCGGCAAAGCGACGAGCGACGAGTGAGGAGAGACCGATGACGGTGAAATGCGTGGTGTGGGACCTCGACGACACCCTGTGGGACGGGGTGCTGCTGGAGGACGGCGAGGTCGGGCTGCGCCCGGCCGTGCTGGACGCGATCCGCACCCTCGACGAGCGCGGCATCCTGCACTCGGTCGCCAGCCGCAACGACCACGACACCGCGATGGCCAAGCTGGCCGAACTCGGCGTCGCCGACTACTTCCTGCACCCGCAGATCGGCTGGGGCCGCAAGTCCGAGGCGGTGGCGGAGATCGCCCGCCGCCTCAACATCGGCATCGACACCCTGGCCTTCGTCGACGACCAGCCCTTCGAGCGGGACGAGGTCGCCTTCGCCCACCCGGAGGTGCTCTGCGTGGACGCCGCCGAGGCCGCGTCGATCACCGAACTGCCCCGGATGAACCCCCGGTTCGTCACCGCCGACTCCCGCGCCCGGCGCGAGCTGTACCGGGCCGACGAGCAGCGCAAGCAGGCCGAGGAGGGCCACCAGGGCACCTCGGAGGAGTTCCTCGCCCGGCTCGCCATGCGCTTCACCATCGCGCCGGCCCGGGAGGAGGACCTCCAGCGGGCCGAGGAGCTGACGGTTCGCACCAACCAGCTCAACGCCACCGGATACACCTACTCCTACGAGGAGTTGGACGCCTTCCGCACCTCGGACGGCCACGAGCTGCTGGTCGCCGAGCTGGAGGACGTCTACGGCGGCTACGGCACCATCGGCCTCGCCCTGGTGGAGCGCGGCGAGGCGGTCTGGACGGTCAAGCTACTGCTGATGTCCTGCCGGGTGATGGCCCGCGGCGTCGGGTCCGTCCTGCTCAACCATCTGATCCGGAAGGCGAGTTCGGCCGGGGTTCGGCTGCGCGCCGAGTTCGTCCCGACCGACCGCAACCGGACGATGTACATCACCTACAAGTTCTCCGGGTTCCGCGAGCTGGAACAGCGCGACGGCGTGTCCGTGCTGGAGAACGACTTCTCGCGGGTCCAGGACGACCCGCCGTACATGACGGTCCTGGTCAAGGACTGACACCGGCCCGCAGGACGCGCCCCACGCGCACGCGCTCGGCTTGGGAGACGAGACGGATGGCTCAGAGATGAACGAGAACGCGAACGAGGACCGGCTCCGCCGCGCCATGGCGGCCGTCCTGCAACTTCAGCAGCGCAACCAGGAGTTGGAGCACAGCCGGACCGAGCCGATCGCGATCGTCTCGATGGCCTGCCGGCTCCCCGGCGGCGCCGCCACCCCCGAGCGGTACTGGGAGGTGCTGGCCGCCGGGGAGGACCTGATCGGCCCGCTGCCCGAGCGCTGGGCGCACCTGGACCTGTTCGACCCGGACCCGGAGGCGGCCGGCAAGAGCTACGCCGACCAGGGCGGATTCCTGGACGGCATCGAGGAGTTCGACGCCGAGCTGTTCGGCGTCTCCCCGCGCGAGGCCCTCGCCATGGAGCCGCAGCAGCGCCTCGCCCTGGAGACGGCCTGGGAGGCCCTGGAGCGGGCCGGGCAGCGCCCCGGCCCGCTGGGCACCAGCCGCACCGGCGTCTACCTGGGCGCGATGCGCTCGGACTACGCCACCACCCAGGCCACCCTGGAGAGCCTCGACGGCTACCAGGGCACCGGCATCTCCAGCAGCGTCATCTCCGGCCGCGTCTCGTACACCCTGGGCCTCCAGGGCCCGGCCGTCACCGTCGACACCGCCTGCTCCTCCTCGCTGGTGGCCATCCACCTGGCCTGCGCCGCGCTGCGCAGCGGCGAGTGCGACCAGGCGCTGGCCGGCGGCGTCACCGTGATGAACACCCCCGTGCTGTTCGTCGAGTCCAGCCGCCTGCGCGCGATGTCCCCGGACGGGCGCAGCAAGAGCTTCTCCGCCGACGCGGACGGCGGCGGCTGGGCCGAGGGCTGCGGCATGGTGCTGCTCAAGACCCTCTCCGCCGCCCGCCGCGACGGCGACCGCGTGCTCGCCCTCATCCGCGGCTCCGCGACCAACCAGGACGGCCGCAGCCAGGGCCTCACCGCCCCCAACGGGCCCGCCCAGCAGCGCGTCATCCGCGAGGCGCTGGCCGCCGCCCGCCTCACCCCCGCCGACATCGACGCCATCGAGGCGCACGGCACCGGCACCCGCCTGGGCGACCCGATCGAGGCCGGGGCGCTGGCCGAGGTGTTCGGCCCCGGCCGGGCCGCCGGGCAGCCGTTGCGCCTGGGCTCCGGCAAGTCCAACATCGGCCACTCCCAGGCCGCGGCCGGGGTGCTCGGCGTGATCAAGATGGTCCTCGCCCTCCAGCACGAGCGGTTGCCGCAGACCCTGCACGTCGAGCAGCCCAGCCCGCACATCGCCTGGGACGGCAGCGGCATCGAGCTGCTCGCCGAGGCCGCCGACTGGCCGCGCGGCGAGCGTCCGCGCCGGGCCGGGGTCTCCTCCTTCGGGATCAGCGGCACCAACGCCCACCTGGTGCTGGAGGAGGCGCCGGTCGTCCGGGACCAGGAGGAGGAGCAGGAGGAGGAGCAGCCGCAGGCCGTCCCCGCGGACGGCTACCCGGTGCTGCTCTCCGCCCAGACCCCGAAGGCCCTGCGCGCCCAGGCCGCCCGCTGGGCCGACTGGCTGGACGCCCACCCCGGCGCGGGCCTGCTCGACCTGGCCCGCACCGCCGCGCTGCACCGCACCCACCTGGAGCACCGCGCCGCCGTCACCGCCGCCTCCACCGCCGAGGCGGCGCTGGGCCTGCGCGCCCTCGCCGAGGGCGCCGCCCCGCGCGAGCTCGTCCAGGGCCGGTCGGCCCCGCGCGGGCAGGCCGTGTTCGTCTTCCCCGGCCAGGGCAGCCAGTGGCCCGAGATGGGCCGGGCCCTGCTCGCCGAGTCCGCCGTCTTCCGGGCCGCGATCGAGGAGTGCGACGCCGCGCTGCTCCCGCACACCGGCTGGTCGGTGCGCGCGCTGCTGGCCGGCGAGGGCGGGCACGAGGGTGGGGACCTGCCCGACTTCGAGCGGATCGACGTCCTGCAGCCCGCCCTGTTCGCCGTGATGATCGGCCTGGCCGCCGTCTGGCGCTCGCTGGGCGTGGAGCCCGCCGCCGTGGTCGGCAGCAGCCAGGGCGAGGTGCCCGCCGCCGTCGTCGCCGGGGCGCTGTCGCTGCGCGACGGCGCCAAGCTGGTCGCCCTGCGCAGCCGGGCGCTGCTGCGCGAGTGCAGCGGCAAGGGCGGCATGGCGCTGGTCGAGCTGCCCGCCGAGCAGGTGGCCGCGCTGATCGCGCCGTACGAGGGCGCGCTGTCCGTCGCCGTCATCAACACCGAGACCTCCACCGTGGTCTCCGGCGACGCCGAGGCGATCGAGGACCTGCTCGCCGCGATGGCCGACGGCGAGGTGTACTGCCGCCGCATCCCCTCCGACGCGGCCGGCCACAGCCGCCACATGGACCCGATCCTGCCGGGCCTGGCCGCTTCGCTCGCCGACCTGGCCCCGCGCGCCGCCGAGGTGCCGTTCCACTCGACCGTCACCGGCACGGTGCTGGCCGGGGAGAGCCTGGACGCCGCGTACTGGTGCCGCAACCTGCGCGAGACCGTCCGCCTGGACCTCGCCCTGCGCTCGCTGACGGCCGCAGGCTTCGGCGTGTTCGTCGAGGTCAGCCCGCACCCGGTGCTCGGCATCCCGCTGACCGGCGCCACCGCCGCCAACAACGGCGTGGTCGTCGGCACCCTCCAGCGCGGGCGCGGCGGCACGGCCCAGCTGCTCCAGCAGCTCGCCGCCCTGCACGGCCACGGCCACCCGGTGGACTGGGCCCGGGTGCTCGGCCACCGCCCGGCCGGCCAGGCCCTCGAACTGCCCACCTACGCCTTCCAGCGCCGCCGCTACTGGGTGGACGCCCAGGCCCCGGCCGCCGGACCGATCAGCTCGGCCCCGGCGGTGGAGCAGGCCGTCGTCGAGCCGGACGGGCTGCGCGCCCGGCTGGCCGCGCTGCCCGCCGAGGAGCGGGCCGGGCTGCTGGAGGAGACGGTGCGCCGCGAGGTGGCCGCCCTCCTCGGTACCGACGAGCCCGTGGACGCCGACCGCCGCTTCCGCGACCTCGGCATGGACTCGCTGATGGCGCTGCGGATGCGCAACCGCCTGACCGAGCTCACCGGCGCCACCCTGCCCGCCAACCTGACCCTGCACCACCCCACCGCCCGGGCCGTCACCGGCTACCTGCTGGAGCACGCCCTCGGCGAGCTGCCCGCCGCCCCGGTGGGCGCCCGGCTGGAGCGCGCCCCTCGCCGTGACCTCCACCCGGCCACCGAGGGCCAGCGCCGCCTCTGGTTCCTGGAGCAGCTGCACCCCGGCACCGCCCAGTACCACGTGGCGCTGAAGCTGAGCGTCGAGAGCCCGCTGGACCGGACGGCCTTCGGCCGGGCGCTCGCCCACCTGGCCGCGCGGCACGAGGCGCTGCGCACCGGGCTCGCCCTGCGCGAGGGCGAACTCGTGCAGGTGGTGGGGGAGTCGGCCACGATCCCGCTGGAGTGGGCCGAGGCCGAGGACCTGGCCGTCGCCGCCCGGGCCGAGGAGCTGACCCCCTTCGACCTCGGCGGCCCCTCGCTCGCCCGCTGCACGGTGCTGACCGCGCCCGGCGGCGAGCAGCTGATCTGCCTCACCCTGCACCACGCCGTCGTCGACGGCTGGTCGCTGACCCTGCTGCTGCACGAACTCCACGCCGCCTACCGGGCGTTCGCCACCGGTGGTGCGCCCGAGGCGGCTCCCGTCGAGCACCACCTGGGCGACCTCGCCGCCTGGGAGCGGGCCGCCGTCCTGGAGGGCCGCTTCGAGGAGGGGCTGCGCCACTTCACCGCCGAGCTGGCCGGTGCGCCCCGGCTTGAGTTCCCGGCCGGGCCCGAGCAGGCGCAGGCGCAGGAGAACGGCGGGGACGAGCAGAACGGCGGGGACGAGCAGAACGGCGGGGACACCCACTACTTCACCCTCCCGGCCGCCCTGCGCGCCGAGGTCGAGGCGCTGGCCGCCCGTACCGCCGTCACCCCGTACACCGTGCTGGTCAGCGCCTTCGCCGTGCTGCTCGCCCGCACCTGCGACCAGACCGACTTCACCCTCGGCACCGTTTGGGCCAACCGCCAACTGCCGGGCTCCGAAGGCGTGGTGGGCTTCCTGGTCAACACCCTGCCGCTGCGCTGCGACCTGACCGGCGAGCCCACCGTCAGCGGCCTGCTGGCCGCCATGGGCGAGAAGGTCAACGCCGTCGCCGAGCACCAGGGCGTGCCGCTGAGCAGGCTCGTCCAGGCCGCCGGCGTCGAGCGCAACGGCGAGGAGAACCCGCTGTTCCGCGCGGTGTTCAACTACGGCAGCGCCGAACTCCCCACCGTGGGCGAGGGATCGCACGCCTGGCGGCTTCCGGTCACCGGCAGCCCGGCGGGCAATGTGCGCGGGGCCTCCAAGTTCGAGCTGGGCCTGACCCTCGCGCCCAGCGGGGACGCGCTGCGCGCCGAACTGGAGTACCTGCCACAGGTGCTGGACGCGGAGGGCGCCGAGCGCCTCGCGGCCGGCTTCGAGCGGCTGCTCACCGAGTTCGTCCGCCGTCCCGAGGCGGCGCTGACGGATCTCGACGTGCTGGGTGCGGCGGAGCTGGCCTGGCTGGAGGAGCGGGCCGGCACCGTCGAGCCCAGCGACGTGGACCGGCCGACCGCGTACGAGCTGATCCTGGCGCAGGCCGCCCGCACCCCGGAGGCCGTCGCGGTCACGGACGGCGAGGTGGAGCTGAGCTACGCCGAACTGCTCGACCGGGCAGGCGGGCTGGCGGCGAAGCTGCGCGCCGCGGGCGTCGGCCCGGGCACCCCGGTCGGGGTGCACCTGCCGCGCGGCACCGACCTGGTCGTCGCCGTGCTGGCCGTCTGGACGGCCGGCGGGGCGTACCTGTCGCTCGACCCCAACTACCCGGCCGCGCACCTGGACCACATGGTGCAGGACAGCGGGCTGAGCGTCGTGATCTCCGGCACCGCCGTGGAGCGCTGGGGCCATCTGGCCGTCATCGCACCCGAAAGCACCGAGGACGAACAGTACTTCGACGTCCCCGCCCCCGAGGACCTCGCCTACCTGATCTACACCTCCGGCTCCACCGGCCGCCCCAAGGGCGTCCGGATCGAGCACTCCCAGTTCGCCAACTTCTGCCGCGCCATGGACGCCCGGATCGGCGGCGGCCCCGGCGACACCTGGCTGGCCGTCACCAGTCTCTCCTTCGACATCTCCACCCTCGAACTGCTGTGGACCCTCACCCGGGGCTACCGCGTGGTGGTCGCCGCCGGCACCACCGCCGACTGGGCCGCCCACCGGCGCCTGGACCCCACCCACCTGCAGTGCACCCCCTCCTACGCCCGGATGCTGCTCGCCGACGCCGAGGGCCGCGCCCTCATCGGCGGGCTGCGCCGGATGCTCGTCGGCGGTGAGGCCCTCGACCGGGGCCTGGCCCGCAAGTTGGCCGCGCTCTGCCCGGGCGAGGTCCTCAACATGTACGGCCCGACCGAGACCACCGTCTGGTCCGCGACCTGGACGCTGGAGGCGGGCGCCCTGGAGCGCGGCGAGGTCTCGCTGGGCACGCCCGTCCTCAACACCCTGTTCCACGTGCTCGACCGGCACGGCCGCCGGGTGCCGCGCGGCACCCGGGGCGAGCTGTGGATCGGGGGCCTCGGCGTCGCCCGCGGCTACCACGAGCGGCCCGAGCTGACCGCCGAGCGCTTCACCGAGGACCCGTACGCCGGCCACGAGGACGCGCGGATGTACCGCACCGGTGACCTGGTCCGCTACCGCGCCGACGGCAGCCTGGAGTTCTGCGGCCGCATCGACGCCCAGGTCAAGCTGCGCGGCCACCGGATCGAGCTCGGCGAGGTCGACACCGTCGCCGGGGAGCACCCGGCCGTGGTCGAGTGCAGCGCCGTGGTGCGCGAGGACACCGAGAACGACCCGCGGCTCACCCTCTACTGGGTGCCCGCGCCCCAGGCCGAGGAGGCGGCGCTCGCCGCGCACCTGGCCGAGCGGCTGCCCGCCCACGCGGTGCCCGGCCGGCTCGTCCGGATGCCGGAGCTGCCGCACACCCCCAACGGCAAGGTGGACCGGAACGCCCTGCTGCGCCTGCCCGCGCCCTCGGCCGCCGTCCCTGCGCGGGAAGAGGCCGCCCAGGACGTCCAGGCGCTGGTCGCCGCCGCCTGGGCCCGGGCGCTGAACGCGGCCGAGGTGGACCCCGACCGGGGCTTCTTCGAGCTCGGCGGCACCTCCATGACCGCCCTCCAGGCCCACCGCGAGCTGTGTGCGGAGCTCGGCCGGGAGTTCCCGCTGTCCACCGTCTTCCAGCACCCGACGGTGCGCCGCCTCGCCGCCCACCTGAGCGGCGAGGGGACGCGGACCACCCGGGCGGCCCGCGCCACCGTCCGCCCGGAGGAGGACGCGATCGCCGTCGTCGGCCTGTCCTGCCGGCTGCCCGGCGCCCCCGACCTGGCCGCCTTCTGGGCCAACCTGCGCGGCGGCGTCGAGTCGATCAGCCACTTCACCGAGCAGGAGCTGCGCGAGGCCGGCGTCCCCGAGGCGCTGCTCGCCCGCCCCGACTACGTCCGCGCCAAGGGCCACGTCGCCGACGCCGACCTGTTCGACGCCGGGTTCTTCGACTGCTCCCCGGCCGAGGCCGAGGCGATGGACCCGCAGCACCGGCTGTTCCTGGAGTGCGCCTGGGAGGCGCTGGAGCACGCGGGCCTGGTGCCGCGCGGCTTCGACGGCCGCATCGCCGTCTTCGGCGGCTCCGGCTACGGCGGATACCAGGGCGCCGACCCGGAGGACATGTCCGCCTTCTACCGGGCGATGATCGGCGGCAAGAACGACTACCTGGCCACCCGCGTCGCCCACAAGCTGGACCTGCGCGGCCCGGCCCTGACCGTGCAGACCGCCTGCTCCACGGGCCTGGTCGCCGCCCACCTGGCGCGCGAGAGCCTGCTGCGCGGCGAGTCCGACGCCGCCCTGGTCGGCGCCGCCTCGCTGACCTTCCCGCTGAAGTCCGGCTACCTCTACCAGCCGGGCCTGGTCGCCTCCCCGGACGGCGCCTGCCGCGCCTTCGACGCCGAGGGCGGCGGCACCGTCCCCGGCAACGGCGTCGGCGTGCTGGTGCTGCGCCGCCTCGCCGACGCCGTCGCCGACGGGGACACCGTGTACGCGGTGATCCGCGGCAGCGCCGTCAACAACGACGGCGCCGACAAGGTCGGCTTCACCGCCCCCAGCGTCGCCGGCCAGGCGTCCGTCATCGCCGAGGCCCAGGCGGCCGCCGGAGTCACCCCGGACACCATCGGCTACGTCGAGGCGCACGGCACCGCCACCGCCCTCGGCGACCCGATCGAGGTGCAGGCGCTCCAGCAGGTCTTCGCCGCCGCCGGGCGCACCGAGCCGTGCGCCCTCGGATCGGTCAAGAGCAACATCGGCCACGCCGACGCCACGGCGGGCATCGCGGGCCTGATCAAGGCCGTGCTGATGCTCCACCACGGCGAGCTGGTGCCGAGCCTGCACTACACCCGGCCCAACCCCGAACTCGGCCTGGACACCAGCCTGTTCGAGGTCGCCACCGAGCTTCGGCCGTGGCCGGGAGCGGGCCCGCGCCGCGCCGGGGTCTCCTCCTTCGGCATCGGCGGCACCAACGCCCATCTCGTGCTGGAGCAGGGCCCCGCCGGGCCCGCCGCCCCCGCCGAGGGCGTACGGCCGGTCGTCCTCTCCGCGCGGGACGAGACCGCGCTGCGCGCCCAGGCCCGCCGCTGGGCCGCCCACCTGGCCGAGCGCCCGCAGCTCACCCCCGCTGCCGTGGCCGGCCCCGCCGCCACCCGCCGGACCCACTTCGCCGCCCGCGCCGCCGTGCTGGCCGGGACGAACGCCGAACTCGTGGACGGGCTCACGGCGTTGGCCGAGGGCCGTCCGCACCGGCTGCTCAGCCAGGGCGAGGCCCGCAGGCTCGGGAAGGCCGTGTTCGTCTTCCCCGGC
Organism: Kitasatospora sp. NPDC051170; assembly: GCF_044455705.1. Taxonomy (NCBI): domain Bacteria; kingdom Bacillati; phylum Actinomycetota; class Actinomycetes; order Kitasatosporales; family Streptomycetaceae; genus Kitasatospora; species Kitasatospora sp. NPDC051170. Next base: position 188,707 of record NZ_JBITFA010000005.1, read on the forward strand.
CAGGGCAGCCAGTGGCCCGCCATGGGCCGCGCCCTGCTCGACGAGAGCCCGGCCTTCCGGGCCGCCGTCGCCGACTGCGACCGGGCGTTCGCGCCGTACCTGGACTGGACGGTCTCCGAGCTGCTCGCCGGCTCCGGTTCCACGGCCGAGCTGCCGCTGGACCGGCTCGACGTGGTGCAGCCCGCGATGTTCGCGATGTACCTGGGCCTGGCCGCCGCCTGGCGGGAGCGGGGCCTGGAGCCCGCCGCCGTCGTCGGCCACAGCCAGGGCGAGGTCGCCGCGGCCGTGGTCGCCGGGGCGCTCACCGTCGAGGAGGGCGCCAGGATCGTCGCGCTGCGCAGCCGGGCCCTGCTGGGCTGCGCCGGGCGCGGGGAGATGGCCGTCGTCGAACTGCCCGTGGGCGAGGTGCTCGGCCACCTCGCCCGCTACGGGGGCCGGGTCTCGCTGGCCGCCGTCAACACGGCCGGGTCGACGGCCGTCTCCGGAGACGTCGACGCCATCAACGACCTGCTCTTCGACCTCGACGACCAGGACGTGATCTGCGGCAAGCTCAACGCCGCCGTCGCCTCGCACAGCGCCCAGATGGACGCCATCCTGCCGGGCCTCGCCGCCGAGCTGGCCGACCTGGCGCCGCGGCCCGCCGCCGTGCCGTTCTACTCCACCGTCACCGGCGCGCTGCTGGACGGCCGGGAGCTGGACGCCGCGTACTGGTGCCGCAACCTGCGCGAGCCCGTCCGGCTCGACCTCGCCCAGCGCGAACTGCTGCGCACCGGGCACCAGGTGTTCGTCGAGGTCAGCCCGCACCCGGTGCTGGCCGGGCCGCTCACCGACAACGGGATCGCCGAGGGCGCCGTCGTCGTCGACACCCTGCGCCGCCGCCACGGGGGCCTCGACCAGCTGCACCGCACCCTGGGCGTGCTGCACGTCCAGGGCCACGTCGTGGACTGGGCGGCCGCGCTCGGCGGCGCCGGCCCGCAGGTCGAGCTGCCCGGGTACGCCTTCCAGCGCTCCCGGCACTGGGCCGAGCCCAAGGCACCCCAGCCCGCATCGAGCGCGGTGGACGGCGAGTTCTGGCAGGCCGTCGCCGACGGTGAGAGCGGGAAGATGGCCGAACTCCTCGACGCCCCCGAGCAGTTGAGGGATGGCCTGGAGGAGCTGCTGCCCCTGCTCGCCGCCTGGCACGAGGGCCGGCAGGCCGACGCGAACACGGCCGACTGGCTGTACACCGAGCGCCGCGAGCCGGTCGGGACGACCGGTCCGGCGGCCCTGAGCGGCCACTGGGCGCTGGCCGGGCCGGAGGAGGGCCTCACCGAGGCGCTCACCGCCGCCGGGGCCACCGTCCACCCGCTGCCGGCGAGCGAGGACCGCGTCGCCCTCGCGGCCGCCCTCGGCGCCCTGCCGCCGCTCACGGGCCTGCTCGCCGCCCCCGGCGAGGGGGCCGCCGAGCGTGGCTTCCACCGGCTGCTCGCCCTCGTCCAGGCGGTCGGCGACACCGGCCGCCCGGCCCCCGTCTGGGCCGTCACCCGGGGCGCCACCGCCCTCGAGGGTGAGGGTGTCCCGAACCACGCCCAGGCGCTGGTCACCGGCCTCGGCCGGGTCCTCACCCTGGAGGCCCCCGACCGCTGGGGCGGCACGATCGACCTGCCCGCCGAGCCGTACGAGGGCTGGCAGAACGCCGTCGTCGGGGCGCTGGCCGCCGGGGACGGCGAGGACGAGGTGACGCTGCGGCCCCAGGGCCGGTACGCGCGCCGCCTCCACCGCGCCCGCCCCACCGCCCGCCCCACCGCGGGCGCCGCCTGGCGGACCACCGGCACCGCGCTGATCACCGGCGGCACCGGAGCCCTGGGCCGCCACCTCGCCCGCTGGCTGGCCGAACGCGGCACCCGCCGCGTCGTCCTCGCCACCCGCACCGCCCGCCCCGCCCCCGAGCTGGACGCCCTGCGCGAGGACCTCGCCGCCCTCGGCGCGAGCCTCGACCTCGCGGTCTGCGACCTCGCCGACCGCGCGGCCGCCGGACGGCTGCTCGCCGCGCTCGACACCCACGCCGAGCCGCTGCGCGTCGTCGCCCACCTCGCCGGCGTCTCCCGGATGACCGCCGTCGACGACCTCACCCCCGAGGCCGCCGACGAGGAACTCGCCGGAAAGGCCCACGGCGCCCGCCACCTGCACGACCTGCTCGCCGACCGCCCCCTGGACGCCTTCCTGCTGTACGGCAGCGGGGCGAGCCTGTGGGGCGGAGCGGGCCAGGCCGCGTACGGCGCCGCCAACACCGCCCTGGACGCCCTCGCCCGCCACCGGCACGCCCGGGGCCTGGCCGCCACGGTGGTGCACTGGGGCGGCTGGGCCGGCGGCGGCATGATGAGCGCCGAGGCCGAGCGGACGTACCGCTCGCGCGGCCACCGGCCGATCGCCGCCGACCGCGCCCTGCACGCCCTCGGCCAGGTGCTGGCCGCGGGCCTGCCCTCGGCGGGCGTCGCGGACATCGACTGGACGGTCTTCGCCCCGCTCTACGCCGCCGCCCGCCCGCGCCCGCTGGTCGACACCGTCCCCGAGGCCCGCGCGGCCCTCGCGCCCGCCGAGCCCGCCGCCGACGACACCGCCGGACGCGACCTGCGCCGACGGCTCGCCGACGGCGGCCGGGAGCGGGCCCTGGCCCTGCTCACCGAGCTGGTCACCGCCGAGACGGCCCCCGTCCTCGGCCTCGCCCCGCAGGCCGTCCCCGCCGAACAGCCGCTCCAGCAGCTCGGCCTGGACTCGCTGATGGCCGTCACCCTGCGCGGCCAGCTCGCCCGCCGCACCGGCGTCGCGTTCACCACCGACACCGTCGTGCGGGCCGGCAGCTGCGCGGGCCTGGCCCGGTTCCTGCTGGAGAAGCTGCTGCCCTCCGAGGGCGAAGCGGGCCCGCAGGCCCCGCAGACCCCACAGACCCCGCAGACGCGGGACAACGGCTGGCTGCGGGTGCTCAAGCCCGCCGCCAACCCGCGCGCCCGGGTCTTCGCCATGGCGGGCATGGGCGGCACCACCGCCGGGCACGTCCCGCTGGCCCGGCACCTGCCCGAGGACGTCGAACTCGTCGCCGTCCAGCTGCCCGGCCGCGACGGCCGCGCCGACGAGCAGCCCGTCACCGACATGATGCTGCTCGCCGACCACGTCGCCGCCGCCGTCAGCGCCCGCCTGGACGCCCCCGCCGTGCTCTACGGGCACAGCCAGGGCTCCTGGCTCGCCTGGGAGCTGGCCCACCGGCTCGCCGGGCAGCCCGCCACCCCGCCGCTCGCCCTCGTCGCCGCCTGCGGCATCCCGCCGCAGGCCGAACCCACCGAGGGCCTGCGCCGGCTCACCGACTCGGCCGCCGTCCTCGACACGCTGCCGACCGGGGAGGCGGCCGCCCTGTTCGCCGGGCTGCTGCCCGAACAGGTCTTGGACAGCGAGGAGTTGCTCGCCGAGTACCTGGTGAGGCTGCGTACCGACGTCACCCTGGCGGAGAACCACCGGGCCGCGCTGCGCCACCTCGACCGCGCCCCGCTGCGCATCCCGGTCCGCGCCGTGGCCGGCACCGACGACCCGGTGCTGCCCGAACAGGCCCTGGACGCCTGGGAGGCGCTCACCGAAGGCCCGTACACCCGCAGCGGCGTGCTCGGCACCCACGCCGCCCCGATCGAGAACCCCGCGGCCCTGGCCGCCGAACTCACCGAGACGATCGCGGCCCTGATCGCGCCGGCGCCGTCCCACACGCACACCCGGCCCGCCGTCGCCGCCGTCGCCCACTGATTTCTAGGAGACACCGATGCCCGAGATCCTGCGCCCGGACGGGGCGCGCATCCACTACCAGGTCCACGGCGAGGGATTCCCCGTGCTGCTGCTCGCCCCCGGCGGGGTCAGCAGCGAGGCCTCCTCCTGGGACACCCACCCGTACCACCCGGTCCGCGAACTCGCCCCGCACTTCCAGGTGATCGTGATGGACCAGCGCCACGCGGGCGCCAGCCACGCCCCCGCGCTGCCCTTCGACTACGCCCAGACCTCGGCCGACCAGCTCGCCGTCCTGGACGAGCTCGGCATCGAGCAGGCCCACCTGGTCGCCGCCGGCAGCGGCTGCGTCCACGCCTGGCGCCTCGCCCACGACGCGCCGGAGCGGGTCCGCTCGGTGGTCGCCGAGCGCCCCGTCGGCCGGGACGCCTCCAACACCCTGGGCACCTACTTCCGCCCCTTCGACGAGGCCATGCGCCACCCGCGCGCCGAGGGCGTCGCCGGTGTCCTCGCCGCTGCCGAGGAGAACGGCCGCTTCGCCGACAACCCGGCCGCCGGGCCGTTCGCCCAACGCCTGCACGACGACGAGGAGTTCCGCGCCGAGATCGGGGCCGTCCGCCGCGAGAACTACATCACCCTGCTCGTCCGCTTCCGCGACGGCCTCTGGCCGGACGGCTCCGCGTACTTCTCCGTCCCCGAGGCGTGGATGGCCGAGTTCCCCGCCCCGCTGCTGGTCCTGCCCGGCGACGACGCCGAGCACCCCGAGGGCCTCGCCAAGCGGATCGTCCACGAGGCCCCGCAGGCCGTCCTGCCGGAGGCCTCCGATTCCGGGACCGCAGAGCCCGAGACCGCCTCGATCCTGGCCTTCCTGCGCCAGCACACCCCCCGATAGAGCGGAGGAAGCCATCGTGCTCACCCTGGACACCCCCACCCCGGACACCCTCTCTCTGGACACCCTCGACATCACCAGTGAGAAGGCGTACGCCGAACGTGGCTACCCCTACGAGGAGTTCGACCTGCTGCGCCGCGAGGCGCCGGTCTTCTGGTACCAGCGCCCCGGCTTCGAGCCGTTCTGGGTCCTGACCCGCCACGAGGACATCGCCTGGGTCTCGCGCAACCCGCAGATCTTCTCCAGCGCCCAGCGCGTCACCGTCGACACCCCCGACGCCGTCGACATGTTCGAGCGCCAACTCGAGGAGCGGGCCGCGATGTTCGGCCACAGCCCGGACGACCCGCCGGCGCTCAGCTGGATGGACCCGCCGCGCCACCGCCAGTTCCGCCAGATCATGACGCCCTGCTTCACCCCCAAGGCCATGGCCGCCCTGGAGGCCCGCTTCGACGAGCTGGCCACCGGCTACGTCAAGCAGTTCATGGACCGCCTCGACGGCTTCGGCGAGGCCGACGTTGCCAAGCACCTGTCCGCCCGGCTGCCCGTCGCCGCGATCTGCGAGATGGTCGGCGCCCCGCACGACGACTGGGACGACGTCTTCAACTGGACGGAGGGAACGGTCGGTTCGGCCGACCCCGACTACCAGCTGGAGGGCGAGGACGCCGAGGCCGCGTTCGTCCGCAACATCTCCGCGCTCAACCAGTACGTCGCCACCCTCGTCCAGGAGCGCATGGCCGCCTCCGACGGCACCGGCACCGACGTGCTCAGCCGCCTGGTCGCCGCCCGCATCAACGGCGAGGCGCTGAAGTTCCACGAGATCCTCTACACCGTCTTCAACCTGCTCGTCGCCGGCAACGGCACCACCCGCAACGCCACCGCCGGCGGCATCCAGGCCCTCCTGGAGCACCCGGAGGAGCTCGCCAAGCTGCGGGCCAACCCGGCGCTGGTGGACAGCGCGGTGGAGGAGATCCTGCGCTGGACCTCCATCGCCATCCACTTCGCCCGCACCTGTACCCAGGACACCGAGATCCGCGGCCAGGTCATCCGCAAGGGCGAGACCGTGGTCATGTGGTACCCGGCGGCCAACCGCGACGGCGACGCCTTCCCCGACCCGTACCGCTTCGACATCACCCGCACCGCCAACCCGCACTTCTCCTTCGGCGGCTACGGCGAGCACATCTGCCTGGGCGCCAACCTCGCCCGCCTCCAGCTGCGGGCCATCCTGCGCGCGGTGCTGCCCGTCCTCGGCGACCTCGAACTGATCGGCACCCCCGAGATGGCCGCCCAGCACCTCCAGGTCGCCGAGATCAAGAAGCTGATCGTCCGCCGCAAGGGCTGAACTCCACTATTCAGAAAGGACGGTGAGCCCGCGATGACCGAGCGGCGCCCCCTCCCCACCTCGCTGCACGGCTTCGCCGCCGGCGACGAGTCCGACCTGAACGTGGTCGCCCCCTGGGCGGGCCCGGCCGTCGACGAGGCCACCGGACTCCTCCGGGAGCCCATCCGGGGCAAGCACCTGATCGCGACCTCCGTCGGCTGGCCCAAGCCCGGCCACGAACCGGCCGCGATCGAGCTGAACCAGGCGATCCTCGCCGAACTCTACGTCCGGCCCGGCCTGTTGGCCGTGACCCTGGCGATCTCCGAGGAGTCCTGGAACAGCACCCGCTCCCTCTCCATCTGGCAGGACGAGCAGGCCCTGCTGGGCTTCCTCACCTCCACCCCGCACCTCGCCGCGGCCCGCCGGGTGAAGGAGCTGATGTACGACTGGGAGGGCACCAACTGGGAGGTCGAGGAGACCTCGGTGCTCCCCACCTTCGACGAGGCCAGGGCCCGCCTGGACGCCGTCCGCGGCCCGGTCAGCCCGTACGAATCCCTCGACTGAGCAGTAGTCGACGGACAGAGCAAAGGAGCACAGATGACCCTCGCCACCGCGACCAGATCCACCTCGCTGACCGAGTACTTCCTCCACCACTACGACCTGGCGCACGAGATGGTGCTCCAGCTCGCCGAGGACTTCGACGACGAGACCGCCCGGCTCGCCCCGGCCCCGCACAAGCCGCTGGTCTGGTTCCTCGGCCACCTCACCTGCGCCACCGACTACTTCTCCACCCTCCACCAGGGCACCGAGTCCCTGGTGACGGAGGAGTTCTCGCTGTTCTTCGCCGGCAACGACAACCAGGACTGGTCGCTGAGCCCGTCCCTGGACGAGATGGTCGCCACGTACAAGGCCGTGCACGCCCGCATGCGCGACTTCGTCGAGACCCTCACCGACGCCGACCTCGACCGCGAGTCCCCGTTGGAGCCGGTCGGCGACGACCGCCTCAAGAACCTCGGCAAGGCGCTCTCGATCATCCAGATGCACGACGCGTACCACTGCGGCCAGATCGGCTGCCTGCGCGTGGCCCTCGGCAAGCACGTGCCGTTCTAGGCACGTCCCACGTTCCAAGGAAGGACAGTCACTTGTCTTCGCACATCGCCGTCTTCAACATCCCCGCCGTCGGACACATCAACCCGACCCTGTCCGTGGTCGAGGAGCTCGTCCGCCGCGGCAACCGCGTCACGTACACCGTCACCGAGCACTTCCGCGCCTCGGTCGAGGCGTCCGGTGCCGAACCGGTCGTCTACACCTCGGTGTTCGGCGACTACTACACCCACCCGTACACCCCGGAGGCGCTGCCCGCCGAGGGCCTGCGCTTCTTCAACGAGGCCGTCGAGACCCTCAAGCACTTCGAGGCCGTCTACGAGAATGACCGCCCCGACGTCATCCTGTACGACCAGATGGCCTGGGCCGCCCGCTTCCTCGGCGCCAAGTGGAACATCCCCACCGTGCGCCTGCACCCCTCGTACGGCTCCAACGAGGTCTTCTCGATCCAGTCCCGCTTCCCGCTGGCCTCCGAGGTCGCCCCCGAGGTCATCGAGATGATGGGCCAGCTGGCGGCGTTCCTGCCCGGCGTCGGCCTGGAGGGCGTCGGCCCGGTCGAGTTCTTCACCAAGATCGAGGACCTGGCGCTGATCTTCCTGCCGCGCGAGTTCCACTACGACGGCGACACCTTCGACGAGCGCTTCGTCTTCACCGGCCCCTGCCTCGGCGACCGCTCCGCCTTCCAGGGCAGCTGGACCAACCCGGGCGGCAAGCCCGTGCTGTTCATCTCGCTCGGCACCGCCTTCACCGGCTCCGCCGAGTTCTTCCCGGCCGCCATCGAGGCCTTCGCCGACAGCGAGTACCGCGTCGTCCTCGCCATCGGCAACCACGCCGACCCGGCGGCCCTGGGCGAGCTGCCCGCGAACATCGAGGTGCACCAGCACGTCAACCAGCTCGACGTGCTCTCCCAGGCGGCCCTGTTCGTCACCCACGGCGGCATGAACAGCGCCATGGAGGCCCTCGCCCACGGCGTGCCGATGGTCGTCGTCCCGCAGATGAGCGAGCAGCAGGCCACCGCCGAGCGCGTCGAGGAGCTCGGCCTCGGCGCCTACCTGCCGAGCGAGAAGGTCACCGCGGCGAGCCTGCGCGAGGCCGTCGCGACCGTCCTCGGCAACCCGGCCACCGCGGAGAAGGTCGGCGCCCTGCGCGACGTCATCCGCGGCACCGACGGCCCGGCCGTCGCCGCCGACGCGATCGAGGGCTACCTCAAGCGCCTCGGCTGACCTGTTCTTCGCCGCGAGGCCCGTACCCGGTTCTCGGGTGCGGGCCTCGCGTCCGTCCGTCCTCCGCAACTCCCATGGAAGAGACCGTGATCCGCCCCAAGAGACTCACGATCGCCGCCCTCACCGCCGCCCTGCTCGCCCCCGCCATGGTGGCGGAGGCCGACAGCGCCGAGGCCCGGTCGCCCCACTCGATCAGGTTCGCGCACTTCGGACCCGCCTCCGGCCCCGAGGGCCGGCACTCCTTCCGCTTCGGCGTCTCCAGCTCGGCCACCCAGATCGAGGACGGGAACACCAACACCGACTGGTACCACTGGACCCGGCCGAAGGCCGACGGCGGCCTCGGCCACGGCCAGTTCGTCGGCGACGGCGTCGGCGGCTACACCAAGGCCCTCGACGACGTCGACCTCGTCAAGGACATGAACCTCGACTCGTACCGGCTCAACATCGAATGGGCCCGGGTCGAGCCCAAGCGGGGCCAGTTCGACGAGGCCGCCCTCCAGCACTACGGCGACCTCCTCGACAAGCTGCGCGCCCAGGGCATCCACCCGATGGTGACCCTGCACCACTTCGCCAACCCCGTCTGGGTCGACAACCCCGACGACCCCGGCTGCGCCAACGGCCCGAGCGACACCAACCTGTGCGGCCTCGACAGCCCGACCGGCGGCCCGCTCGTCGTCCAGGCCATGGCCGAGTACGCCAAGGTGCTCGCCCAGCGCTTCGGCGACCGCGTCGACGACTGGGCCACGGTCAACGAGCCCATGGTCTACATGCTGTTCTCCCACGCCTTCGGCGCCGGCCCGCCCGGCAAGGCCGAGCTCGTCGGCCACTACCAGGACAAGTTCCAGGTCTCGCTGCGCACCTACATCAGCGCGCACGCGGCGATGTACAAGGCCATCAAGAAGTACGACACCGTCTCCGCCGACGGCACCGGCCCGGCCGCCAACGTCGGCCTGACCATCAGCGCCAAGCAGTACGTCCCGGTTCGTAACGGCAAGGTCAGCACCGACCCCGCCGACATCGCCGCCGCCGACCGCTTCCGCCGGTTCTTCGAGCTCAACTTCGTCGACGCCATCCGCCAGGGCGGCTTCTCCACCAAGGACGACGGCGTCTACGACGAGCCGCACCCCGAGTGGAAGAACACCATGGACTGGCTCGGCGTCCAGCTCTACGACCGCACCGGCGTCTCCGACCCCGGCGCCACCCCCGGCCCGACCACGCTCCCGGTCGTCAACGTCGACGTCTGCGGCCTCGCCCCGTGCCTGCCGCCGCTCGACCCGTCGTACGTCATCCCCACCATGGGCTACGCGACCGACCCGACGGGCCTCTACCCGGTGCTCAAGGACTTCTCCGGCCGCTACCCGGGCCTGCCGCTGATCGTCACCGAGAACGGCCTCGCCACCGACTCCGGTGAGCGCCGCTCCCAGATCATCGTCCGCGCCCTCGAATCCATCGACAAGGCCAGGGCCGAGGGCGTCGACGTCCGCGGCTACTACCACTGGAGCCTGATGGACAACTTCGAGTGGCTCCAGGGCTACGGCCCCCACTTCGGCCTCTACTCCGTGGACCGCACCACCATGGCGCGCACCCCCACCAGCGCCGCCGCCGTCTACGGCGACATCGCCGCCCACCGCGGCCTCACCCCCGCCCTGCGCCGCACCTACGGCGGCAACGGCCCGCTCAGCCCCGAACCCACCCCGGGCCAGACGCCGGCCGGTACCCCCCGGCTCGCCGCCGGCGTCCCGGCCGCCTCGGGGCGCCGGGACTGAGTCGAACCGCCCCGCCCGGGTCTTGAGGGGCGCCCCCGCTCGCCGCGGGGGCGCCCCTCGCCTTCCGCGCCCGCCGAGCCTTCCGGGTCTTCCGCGCCTTCCGCCCGACAACCGCCAAGGACGAACGATGAGCATCGCCAAGGGACAGCACGACGCACAGGGCGTCGGGCCCCTCACCGACCTGCTGCGCACCACCCTGGCCGAGGAACTGTCCGTCCCGGCGTCGGCGGTGGCCGACGGGCTCACCTTCCACGACCTCGGGCTGCGGTCCGTCCAGGCGCTGGCGCTGGTCACCCGGCTCGGGAAGCTGCTCGGGCGGACGGTTCCGGTGTACGCGCTGTGGCAGCACCCGACGGTGCCGGCGTTCGCGCGGTACCTGGCGGGGGAGGTTGCTACTCCCGCTGCTTCTGTTCCTGCTTATGTTCCTGCTTCTGCTGCTGCTTCCGCCGAGCCGATCGCCATCGTCGGGCTCGGCTGCCGGCTGCCCGGCGGGGTCGGGGACGGCGACGCGCTCTGGCAGGGCCTCCTCGACGGCCTCGACGCCGTCCGCGAGGTGCCCGCCGACCGGTGGGACGCCGACGCGTGGTTCGACGCCGACCCCGGTGCGTCCGGCACCATGAGCACCCGCTGGGGCGGCTTCCTCGACGACGTCCACGGCTTCGACGCCGACCTCTTCCGAATCTCGCCCGCCGAAGCCGCCCACCTCGACCCGCAGCAGCGGCTCGCCCTCGAAGTCGCCTGGTCGGCCCTCGAGGACGCCCGGATCGTGCCCGGCGCGCTCGCCGGCACCCGTACCGGCGTCTTCCTCGGCACCATGGCGCAGGAGTACCACCTCGCCACCGGCGCCGACCCCGACACCATCAGCGCCCACTCCGCGACCGGCTGGGACACCTCCGTGACCGCCGCGCGCATCGCCTACGCCCTCGGCCTCCAGGGCCCCGCCATGGCCGTCGCCACCGCGTGCAGCTCCTCCCTCACCGCCACCCACCTCGCCGTCCAGAGCCTGCGCAGCGGCGAATCCGACCTCGCCCTCGCCGGCGGCGTCAACGTGATGCTGCACCCGCACACCACCGTCGCCATGACCAAGCTCGGCGCGATGAGCCCCGACGGCCACTGCCGCGCCTTCTCCGCCGACGCCAACGGCTACGTGCGCGGCGAGGGCTGCGGCGTCGTCGTCCTGCGCCGCCTCTCCGACGCCCTGCGCGACGGCGACCGCGTCTACGCCGTCATCCGCGGCACCGCCGTCAACAACGACGGCGCCTCCAACGGCCTCACCGCCCCCAACCCGCAGGCCCAGGTCGACGTCGTCCGCGAAGCCTGGCACAACGCGGGCGTGCGGACGCAGGACGTCGACTACGTCGAGGCCCACGGGACGGGCACCCCGCTCGGGGACCCGATCGAGGCCGAGTCGCTCGGTGCCGTGTTCGCCGAGGGGAGGGAGGAGCCGCTGCGGATCGGCTCCGCCAAGACCAACTTCGGCCACCTGGAGCCTGCTGCGGGCGTGCTGGGGCTGCTGAAGGCGGCCCTCGCCCTGCACCACGGCGAGCTGCCGGGCAACCTGCACTACGCGGCGCCGAACCCGCACATCGACTTCGACCGCAACCGGCTGTCGGTCGTCACCGAGCGCAGCCCGTGGCCCGCTTCTGCTGCCTCCCGCCGCCGTCACGCGGGCGTGAGCGCCTTCGGCTTCGGCGGGACGAACGCCCACGTGGCGCTGGAGGAGGCGCCGGGCGGGCGGGGCCGGCTCTCGGTGGCGCTGGCGGCGGAGGGGGAGGATGAACTCGCCCAGGCCGCAGCGAGTTTGGCCGAGCGGCTCGTGGCGGGTGAGCCCGCGCCGGTCGTGATCGAGGGTGAGGGCGAGCACCGCCTGTTCGTCGCCGCTGAGCACCAGGACGAACTCGTCGCCGCCCTGCGCGAGGCGGCTGCCCGGCAGCCCGCCTCCGCCTCGACGTCTTCCGATGGGCGACCGCGTGTCGTCTTCGCGTTCTCCGGGCACGGGGCGCAGTGGCTCGGGATGGGCCGTGACCTCCTCGCCGAGTCGGAGTTCCGGGCCGGGGTCGAGGCGGCCGACCGGGCGCTGCGTCCGGTCACCGGGTGGTCGCTGCTGGAGGAGCTGACCGCCGATCCGGCCGTCAGCCGACTCGGCCGCACCGAGGTGCTCCAACCGGTGCTGTTCGGGCTGCAGACCGCGCTGGTGCGGCTGCTGGGCGCCCGGGGTGTGCGCCCGGAGGCCGTGGTCGGGCAGAGCATCGGGGAGGTGGCCGCCGCCGTCACCGCCGGGGTGCTGAGCCTGGAGGAGGGCGCCCGGGTCATCGGCACCTGGTCCGGGCTGGTCGCCGCGCAGGCCTCCGGCCGGGGCGCCATGGTGGTGTGCGAGCTGGACCTCGCCGCCGCCGGGCAGCTGCTCGCCGGGCGGGAGGGCCTGAGCCTGGCCGGGCACCTGGCGCCCGGGCAGGTGTCGGTGTCCGGGACGGTCGATGCCGTGGCCGCGCTGGAGCGGGAGCTGTCGGAGGCCGGGGTGCGGGTGCACCGGGTGGCCATCGACTACGCCGCGCACAGTGCCGGACTCGAGCCGCTCGTGGCGGAGTTGCTGCGCAGCCTGGACGGCCTGCGGGGCCGCGCCGGGCAGCTGCCGCTGTGGTCCACCGTGACCGCCGGCCTGCTGGACGGCACCGAGCTGGACGCCGCCTACTGGGCCCGCAACATGTGCGAGCCGATGCGGCTGGCCGAGACCGTGGCCGCGCTGGCGGCCGACGGGCAGCCGCTGTGCGTGGTCGAGGTCGGCCCGCACCCGGTGCTCGGGCACTCGCTGCGCCGCGCGCTCCCGGAGGGAGCCGTGGTCACCGCGACCTGCCGCCGCGACCGGCCCGCCCTGGACACCCTCACCGAGCTCACGGGCCTTCTCTGGACGGCCGGTTGCTCCCTCGTCCAGCGGCCGGGCGAGGTGCGGCCGATGCCGGTCGCGCTGCCCGTCTCCGGCCGCACGGAGGCGGCTCTCGCCGGGAACGCCGCCCGCCTCGCCGACCACCTGGAGGCCCGGCCCGCCGCCCTCGCGGGCGCGGCGCTGACGGCCGCCCGGTACCGGACGCGGTTCGAGCACCGCGCCGTGGTCGTCGCCGGGTCGGCGGCGGAGGCGGTCGAGGGCCTGCGGGCCGTCGCCGAGGGGCGTGCGGGTGCGGGTGTGGTGTCGGGCCGCCCGGTCGAGGGCGGGCTCGCGGTGTTGTTCACCGGGCAGGGGAGCCAGCGCCTGGGGATGGGGCGTGGGCTGTACGAGTCCAGCGCCGCGTTCCGTGTGGCCTTCGACGAGGTCGTGGAGGCGGTTGACCGTTACGCGGCGCGGCCGTTGAAGGAGGTCGTGTTCGGCGAGGACGCGGCGGTGCTGGACCGGACGGAGTTCACGCAGCCTGCTCTGTTCGCCGTCGAGGTGGCGTTGTTCCGTCTCTGGGAGTCCTGGGGTCTGGCCCCGGCCGCTGTGGCCGGTCACTCGGTGGGTGAGCTCGCCGCCGCCCACGTCGCGGGGGTGCTGTCCCTGGACGACGCGGCGCGTCTGGTCGTGGCGCGTGGTCGGTTGATGCAGTCCTGTGAGAGCGGTGGTGCGATGGCCTCGGTCGAGGCGGGCGAGGAGGAGGTCCTCGCCGTTCTCCAGGGCCGGATCTCGGTGGCGGGCGTCAACTCGCCGACGCAGACGGTCGTCAGTGGCGATGCCGAAGCCGTCGAGCGGCTCATCGCCTCGATGCCCGGGCGTCGCAGCCGCCGTTTGCAGGTCTCGCACGCCTTCCACAGTCCGCACATGGACGCGATGCTCGAGGAGTTCACCGCCCTCGTCGCGTCCTGCGAGCTCAACGCCCCCCGTATCCCGCTGGTCAGCACCCTCGACGGCACCCGCATGAGCGCCGACCTGCCCGCCGGCGAGGGCGTGCGCGAGCCCGCCTACTGGGCGCGTCAGGCCCGTCAGGCCGTCCGCTTCCTCGACGCCGTCCGGGAGCTCAACGCCTCCGGCATCCACCGCTTCCTGGAGTGCGGCCCCTCCGGAGTCCTCTCCGCCATGGGCGCCGCCTGCCTCGACGACGCCCTCTTCGTCCCCACTCTGCGCGCCACCGAGGACGAACCCACCGCGCTCCTCACCGCCGCCGCCACCCTCCACAACGCGGGGGAGTCGATCGACTGGACCGCCGTCCTGCCGTCGGCCGCTCCCGCCGACCTCCCGCCGTACGCCTTCCAGCGCGAGCCCCACCGCCTGACCGCCACCCCCGCCGCCGCCCGTCCGAAGTCGGCACAGGGTGTCGGCGAGGAGCGGCTGTGGCAGGCCGTGGAGCGCGGCGAGGCCGACCAGGTGGCCGAACTGATCGGCGTGTCCGAGCAGTTGCGGCCGACCGTGGCCCCGCTGCTGCCGTACCTCCAGACCTGGCGGGCCCGCAGCGAGGAGAGCGCGACCCTCGCCGACTGGCTGTACCGGGAGGACTGGCAGGCGCTGGACACCCCGAAGGCCGGGCACGAGCCCGCCAAGGGCCACTGGCTGCTGGTCGACGCCCCGGACGCCTTCGCCGCCGTCCTGGAGGCGGCCGGCGGCACCGTCCACCTGGTCCCGTCCGATGCCGAACTCGCCGACAGCATCGCCGAGTTCGCCGAGAAGGCGGCGGGCGGCACCGTGCGCGGCATCCTCGCGCTCACCGCCGAGGACGTCACCGCCGACCCCGAGCACCCGTCCGTCACCCGGGGCGCCGTCCGCACCCTGGCGCTGGTCCAGGCCCTGGTCGCCGCGTACGGCGAGGGCACGCTCCGCGCCCCGCTGTGGATCGTTACCTCCGGCGCCGTCCGCGCCGACGCGCGCGATGCCGCGCCCGAGCCGCGCCGGGCTGCCGTCTGGGGTCTCGGCCGGGTCGTCGCGCTCGAACACCCGCTGCTGTGGGGCGGGTTGATCGACCTGCCCGCCGAGGGCCCGACCGCCGTCGCCGCCCAGCTGGCCGCCACCCTCACCGCCACCGACGGCGAGCAGGAGGTCGCCCTGCGACCGGCCGGTCGCCGCGCCCGCCGCCTGGTGCGCCACACCCCCGAGCCGGGCCTGCCCGCCCGGCGGGTGCGGGGTGCCGCCCTGGTCACCGGTGGCAGCGGCGCCCTGGCCGCGCACGTCGCCCGCCGACTGGCCGAGCGGGGGGTGGAGCGCCTGGTGCTCGCCTCCCGTCGCGGGGAAGAGGCCGAGGGTGCGGCGCAGCTGCGAGCCGAACTGGAGGCCCTGGGCGTCCGGGTCGACCAGCCTGCCTGCGACGTCACCGACCGTGCCCAACTCGCCGCACTGATCGGCAGGTTCGGGGCGGAGCTGCGCGTCGTCGTGCACACCGCCGGAGTCCTCGACGACCGCCTGATCGACCACCTCGACCCGGCCTCCCTGGCCGCCGTCGCCGCCCCCAAGGCGCAGGCCGCGCTCCACCTGGACGAGCTGACCCGCGAGCTGGACCTCGACGCGTTCGTGCTGTTCTCCTCCGTCGTCGGCACCCTCGGCAACGTCGGCCAGGCCAACTACGCCATGGCCAACGCCACGCTGGACGCCCTCGCCGAGCGCCGCCGCGCCGCCGGACTGCCCGCCACCGCCGTCGCCTGGGGCCCCTGGGCCACCGCGGGCATGGCGGACGGCCGGATCGGCGCCCACCTGGAGGGCCTGGGCCTGGTCCCGATGCCCGCCGAGCGCGCCCTCGCCTGCCTGGACACCGCCCTGGCCGGCGGCCGTTCGCTGGTCGCCGCCCGGATCGACTGGGAGCGCGCCGCCACCACGTACGACGGCCCGGCGCTGCGCGGCGTCCCGGAGGCGTCGGCCGTACGGGCCCCGGTCGCTACGGCCGGGGCCGGGTCGTACGAGCTGCCCGGGCAGGACCCGCTGGGCCACCTGCGCGAGCTGCTGGCCGAGGAGGCTTCGGCCGTCCTGGGCATCAAGAACGCCCGCTCGCTGGACGCCGACCGGGGCTTCAAGGACCTCGGCTTCGACTCGATGATGGCGATCGACCTCAGCCGCCGGATCGAGCGGCGCACGGGCGTCAGCACGCCGAAGACCCTGGTCTACGACCAGCCGAACCTCAACGCGGCGGCGGCCTGGCTGCTCGGGCGGCTCGCCCCGGTCTCGCAGGCCACCGCCGCCCAGCTCCCCGTGAGGAACGGCCGCTCGGAGGAGCCGATCGCCATCGTCGGCGTCGGCCTGCGGATGCCCGGCGACGCCCACGACCTCGACAGCCTGTGGACCGTCCTCGCCGAGGGCCGCGACACCCTGCGGACCGTCCCCGCCGACCGCTTCGACATCGACGCCGCCTACGACCCCGACCCCGAGGCCGAGGGCCGCACCTACGTGCGCCAGGCGTCCCTCCTCGGCGACGTCGCCTCCTTCGACGCCGCGTTCTTCGGCATCAGCCCGCGCGAGGCCGAACCGATGGACCCGCAGCACCGGCTGCTGCTGGAGACCGCCTGGAACGCGCTGGAGAACGCCGGCATCCGCCCCAGGGACCTGCGCGACTCGGCGACCGGTGTCTTCATCGGCGCCGGAGCCAGCGAGTACGGCGACCACCGGCCGGGCGCCGACCGCGACACCTACACCCTCACCGGCCGGCTCCAGAGCTTCCACGCCGGCCGGATCGCCTACCACCTCGGCCTCCAGGGCCCCGCCCTCGCCGTCGACACCGCCTGCTCCTCCTCGCTGGTCGCCCTGCACCTCGCCTGCGAGGCCCTGCGCGCGGGCAGCTGCGAACTCGCCCTCGCCGGCGGCGTCCAGGTGCTCGCCGACCCCGGCGCCTTCGTCGCCCTCAGCCGCTCCCGCGCCCTCGCGCCGGACGGCCGCAGCAAGACCTTCTCGGAGGCGGCGGACGGCTACGGGCGCGGCGAGGGCGTCGGCGTGGTCGCCGTGATGCGGCTCTCCGACGCCCTCGCCCAGGGCCGCGAGGTCCTCGGCCTCGTCCGCGCCACCGCCGTCAACCACGACGGCGCCAGCAGCGGCATCACCGCCCCCAACGGCTCCTCCCAGCAGAAGGTGCTGCGCGCCGCCCTCACCGCCGCCGGGCTCGCCCCGGCCGACGTCGACTACGTCGAGTGCCACGGCACCGGCACCTCCCTCGGCGACCCGATCGAGGTCCAGGCCCTCGCCGCCGTCTACGGCGAAGGCCGCGACGGCGACCGGCCGCTCGGCCTCGGCTCGGCCAAGGCCGTCATCGGCCACCTGGAGTCGGCCGCCGGCATCGCGGGCGTCTGCAAGGTCCTCGCCTCCCTCCGGCACAGGACCCTGCCCGCCGCCGTCCACAGCACGCCGCGCAACCCGAACATCGCGTGGGACGAGCTGCCGGTGCGGGTCGTCGACGAGGCGACGCCGTGGGAGCGGGGCGACCGCGTCCGCCGGGCGGGCGTGTCGGCCTTCGGGCTGAGCGGGACGAACGCGCACGTGATCCTGGAGGAGGCGCCGGCGGTTGCCGTTGTCCCGCAGGCCGCTCCGGTGGAAGCCGCTCCGGTGCTGGTCTCCGGGCGGGATGAGGCCGCTGTACGTGAGCAGGCCGCTCGGTGGGCGGACTGGCTGGAAGCCAACCCGGTCACCCCGCTCAGCGCCGTGGCCGCCACTGCCGCTCACCACCGGACCCTCTTCGATCACCGTGCCGCTGTCGTCGCCACCTCGGTGGCCGAGGCGGTCGTGGGGCTGCGTGGGGTGGCTGGCGGTGGGCCGGTGGGTGTCGCCGGGTCTCCCGGCGAGGTCGTGTTCGTGTACCCGGGGCAGGGGAGTCAGTGGCTCGGTATGGGGGCTGCGCTGCTGGAGGAGTCGCCGGTGTTCCGTGAGGCCGTGGTCGCCTGTGATGAGGCGTTGCGGCCGCTGACGGGCTGGTCGGTTCTCGATGTCTTGGCCGGTGGTGGCGGGGATCACCCGCCCGTCGACCGGGTGGACGTGGTCCAGCCGGCGCTGTTCGCGATGGGTGTCGCGCTCTCGGCGCTGTGGCGTTCGTGGGGTGTGGAGCCCACGGCGGTGGTCGGGCACAGTCAGGGTGAGGTCGTCGCGGCCGTCGTGTCGGGCGCGCTCTCGCTGGAGCAGGGTGCCCGTGTGGTGGCTCTGCGGTCCGCAGCCGTCCGGGCCGTGACGGGCTTCGGTGGCATGGCGCTGGTCGAGCGCCCGGTGGCCGTCGTCGAGGAGTTGATCGCCGCCTACGGTGGCCGGCTCTCCATCGCCGCCGTCAACACGCCCGGTTCGACCGTGGTCAGCGGAGAGAGCGAGGCCATCGAAGCGCTGGTGGCCGAGCTCCAGCAGCAGAACGTGTTCTCCCGCCGGGTGAACGTGGACTACGCGTCGCACAGTGCGCAGATGGACCAGCTCCTCCCCGAACTGGCCCAGTTGTTCGCGGACTTGAAGCCGTCGAAGGCTCTCGTCCCGTTCTACTCGACGGTCCTCGGTCGCGTCCTGGACGGCCCCGAGCTGGACGGCGCGTACTGGTGCCGCAACCTGCGTGAGCCCGTCCGCTTCGACCGGGCGCTGGAGCAGCTCCTCGGCGACGGCCGGAACGTGTTCGTCGAGGTCAGCGCCCACCCCGTGCTCGCCATGCCGCTCACCGACGGCAGCGCCGAACACAATGGCGTCGTCGTCGGCTCCCTCACCCGAGGCGAAGGAGGAACCGCCCAACTCCTCCGTTCCCTCGGCCAGTTGAACGTCCAGGGCGTCCCCGTGGACTGGTCGAAGCTCATCGACGGCGCTTTCGTCGCCGACCTGCCCACCTACGCCTTCCAGCGCGAGCACTACTGGGCCGAGACCGCCGCCACCACCGTCGATGCCGGGGCCATGGGCCTGGAGACGTCCACCCACCCGTGGCTCGGCGCCGCCACCGCTCTCGCCGAGGGCGAAGGCCACCTGTTCACCGGCCGCCTGACCCCCGACTCCCAGCCCTGGCTGCGCGACCACGCCGCCTTCGGCACGGTTCTCGTCCCTGGCACAGGCCTGCTCGAACTCGCCTGGGCCGCCGCCGACTCCGTCGGCGCCGCCCGCGTCGCCGAGCTGACCCTGTCGGAGCCGCTGGTCCTCGAAGGCCCGGTCCGGCTGCAGATCACGGTCGGCGCCCCGGCTGCCGACGGCCGCCGCCCGATCGCGATCCACGGCCGCCCCGAGGACGGCACCGACACCTGGACCCTCCACGCCAGCGGCCAACTGGCCGACGAGCAGGGCGAGTCCGACGGCTTCGACGCCCTCCGCCGCTGGCCGGTGGCGAACGCCGAACAGGTCGACCTGGACGGCTTCTACGACCGCTTCGCCGCCCGTGGCCTCGACTACGGCCCGGCCTTCCGGGGCCTGACCGGGCTCTGGCGCGACGGCGACACCGCGTACGGCACCGTCCGCCTCCCCGAGGGGCTGGAGGCCGGCGGTTACGGCGTGCACCCGGCCCTCCTGGACACCGCGCTGCACGTGTTGCAGGCGGTGGTCGCCGACCGGACCCCGGCCGGGACGGCGCTGCTCCCCTTCGAGTGGAGCGGCGCCGACCTGCACCTGACCGGTTGCACCGAACTCCGCGTCCGTATCGACGTGGTGGAGGTGACGGGCGGTCTCCAGATCGAGTTCTGGGCTGCCGACCCCACCGGCCGACCGGTCGCCCACATCGGCGGCCTCAACCTGCGGGAGGCGACGGCCGAACAGCTGGCGCGGGGTGACCGGGATCTGTACCGGGTGGAGTTCCAGCCGGTCCCGCTGCCCGGCACGCCTTCGTCCGTCGGTGGCGCCGTCGTCCTCGGCGGCGACGGCACGCTCGCCGCCCGTCTGGGCGCCGAGCACCTCGCCGGCCTCGCCGCGCTGGCCGACCGCCTCGGCGGCGCGAAGCCCGTCCCGGCCACCGTGGTCGTCGACGCGACCGGGGCCGCCGGTCCCGATCGGGCCGACGCGCTGACGGCGGCCGCGCTGCGGACCCTCCAACAGCTGCTCGCCGAGCCCGGGTTGGGCGCGGCCGAGCTGGTGTGGGTGACCTCCGGCAGCACGGCGGCCGTCGAGGCCGATGCTCTGCCGGGCCTGGCCCACGCCCCGCTGTGGGGCCTGCTGCGCACCGCCCGCACGGAACACCCGGAGCGGACGATCCGCTTGCTGGACCTCGACGGGCCGAGTGAGACGGCGACTGCCGCCGCCCTGACCGCCGCGCTGACCGCCGCGCTGACCACCGCGCTGGCCGTCGTCGACGAGCCGGAGCTGGCCCTGCGCGGCGGCCGCGCGCTGGCGCCGCGCCTGGCACGCGTCCCGGCCGCGACCGCCGAGCCGAGGATCCGTCCGGACGGAACCGTCCTGATCACCGGCGGCACCGGCGAGTTGGGCCGCCAGGTCGCCGCCGAGCTGGTCCGCCGGCACGGCGTGCGGCGACTGGTACTGACCTCCCGGCAGGGCCTCGACGCCCCCGGGGCGACCGAGACGGCGCAGGCCCTGCTGACGGCCGGCGCGGAGAGTGTGCAGGTGGTGGCGTGTGATGTCGCTCGGCGGGATGACGTGGAGAAGGTTCTCGCACTGGCGGGTCCGGATGCTCCGTGGACTGCGGTCCTCCACCTGGCAGGTGTCCTGGATGACGGCCTGCTGGTGGGCCAGGACGAGGAGCGACTGGCTCGGGTGATGGCCCCCAAGGCCACCGGCGCGCTCCACCTGGACGAGCTGACAAGGGAGTTGGACCTCGACGCCTTTGTTCTCTTCTCCTCGGCCGCCGGCGTCCTGGGCACCGCGGGCCAGGGCGTCTACGCCGCCGCCAACTCCTTCCTCGACGCACTCGCCGCCCGCCGCCGGGCCGAGGGACTCCCCGGCAGCAGCCTGGCCTGGGGCCTGTGGGAACAGGCGGGCGTCGGCATGACCTCCCACCTGGGCGGCGCCGAACTCGCCCGCATGCGACGCCAGGGCATCGTGCCCCTGCCCGTCGACCAGGGCCTGCGCCTGCTCGGCGCCGCGCTCGGCCGCCCGGCGGAGAACCTGGTGCCCGTCCGCCTCGACCTGGCCTCCGCCCGCCGGGCGGCCACCGAGGGCGGCCGCCTCGCCGGGGTGCTCAAGGCCCTCGCCCCCGCACCCCGGCGCCGCGCCGCCGCCGGAGCCCGTACGGCCGCCGAGCCGGCCGGGCTGCGGGAGCGGCTGACGGCCCTGCCCGAGGCGGAACGGCGCGAGGCGCTGCTCGGGACGGTCCTGCGCGAGATCGCGGCCGTCCTCGGCGGCAAGGGCGGCGGGACCCTCTCGCCCCGGCAGGTGCTCAAGGAACTCGGCCTCGACTCGCTCATGGCCGTCGAACTGCGCCGCCGCCTCGCCGCCGAGACCGGGCTCACCCTGCCCGCCACCCTCGCCTTCGACTATCCGACGCCGGAGGCCATCGCCTCCCTGCTGCTCGACCGGCTCGGCCTCACGGGCCCGGCGGTCGTCGCCGCCACCGAGAACGAGCAGCCCCCGGCGGAGGCCCTCGCCTGGGCACTGGAGCGGCTCTCCGCCGACCGGATCCAGCGGGCCGGGCTCCTCGAACGGCTCCTCGACCTGGCGCGACAGGAGGAGGCGGCCGGCCCGTCCGTCGCCCCTGCCCCGACCCCGGCCGAAGAACGGTCCGTCGACGACCTCAACGCCGAACTGGACGCCCTCCTCGGCGGCGTCGGGCTCGACCTGCTCTGACCCCGTACCGCTTCCCACCCTCCCGCTCTCCCGCTCACCCGCTCACGCGGAAAGGACATGTGATGACGACCTCAGCCCAGGACCGCATGGAACAGGCGCTGCCCGCCATCCGGGCCCTCCAGAAGCGCGCGGCCGAGCTGGAGGCCCAGCGCTCCGAGCCGATCGCCGTGGTCTCGATGGCCTGCCGCCTGCCCGGCGGGATCGACACCCCCGAGGGCTTCTGGGAGCTCCTGGCCGCCGGCGGCGACGCCGTCGGTGGCTTCCCGGAGCGCTGGCAGGGCCTGGACCTGTTCGACCCGGACCCGGAGGCCGTCGGCAAGAGCTACGCCCGGGAGGGCGGGTTCCTCGACGGTGTCGAGCACTTCGACGCCGCGTTCTTCGGGATCTCGCCGCGCGAGGCACAGTCCATGGACCCGCAGCAGCGGCTCGTCCTGGAGACGGCCTGGGAGGCCCTGGAGCGCGCGGGCGTCCGCCCGGGCAGCCTGGAGGGCACCCGCACCGGCGTCTACCTCGGCACCATGAGCACCGACTACGGCAGCCTCGGCCAGGACCTCGACGCGCTCGACGGGTACGTGAGCACCGGCAAGGCGAGCAGTGTGGTGTCCGGCCGCGTCTCGTACGCGCTGGGGCTCCAGGGCCCGGCGGTGACGGTCGACACCGCCTGCTCCTCCTCGCTGGTCGCGACCCACCTCGCGGTGTCGGCGCTGCGGCAGGGCGAGTGCGAGACGGCGCTCGTGGGCGGGGTGACGGTGATGAGCAATCCGTCGCTGTTCGTCGAGTTCAGCCGCCTGCGGGGGATGGCCGCGGACGGGCGCTGCAAGAGCTTCGGCGCCGATGCGGACGGTGCCGGCTGGGCCGAGGGCTGTGGCGTGCTCGTGCTGAAGCGGCTCTCGGCGGCGCAGCGCGACGGGGACCGGGTGCTGGCGGTCATCCGTGGCAGCGCGATCAACCAGGACGGGCGCAGCCAGGGCCTCACGGCGCCGAACGGGCCCTCGCAGCAGCGCGTCATCCAGGACGCCCTGGCCGCCGCGCGGCTCGTGCCGGGCGACATCGACGCGATCGAGGCGCACGGCACCGGCACCTCCCTCGGTGACCCGATCGAGGCGGGCGCGCTGGCCGAGGTGTTCGGGCCGAACCGTCCGGCCGATCGGCCGCTGCTGCTGGGTTCGTCGAAGTCGAACATCGGGCACGCCCAGGCGGCCGCCGGTGTCATCGGCCTGATGAAGATGGTGCTGGCGCTGGAGCACGGAGTCCTGCCGCGCACCCTGCACGCGGAGGCGCCCAGCCCGCACGTCGAGTGGGACGGCAGCGGGCTCGCGCTGGCGCAGGAGGCCACGCCGTGGGAGCGCGGCGAGCGTGCCCGGCGGGCGGGGGTGTCCTCGTTCGGGCTGAGCGGGACGAACGCGCACGTGATCGTTGAGGAGGCCCCGGAGAGCACGCCGGTTCCGGTTCAGCCCCGGCCGACCGCCGTCCCGGTGGTCGTGTCGGGCCGGGACGACGCGTCGGTGCGGGAGCAGGCCGGGCGGTGGGCCGACTGGCTGGACGACCACGGGGACGTTCCGCTGGTGGACGTCGCGGTGACGGCTGCCCGGTACCGGACGCAGTTCGAGCACCGGGCCGTCGTGGTGGCGGGCTCGGCGGCGGAGGCGGCCGAGCGGCTGCGTGGGGTGGCTGCCGGTGAGCCGGTGGGTGTTGCCGGGACCCCCGGTGGCGTGGTGTTCGTGTACCCGGGGCAGGGGAGCCAGTGGCTCGGTATGGGGGCTGCGCTGTTGGAGCAGTCGCCGGTGTTCCGGGACGCGGTGGTGGCCTGTGACGAGGCGCTGCGGCCGCTGACGGGCTGGTCGGTTCTCGATGTCTTGGCCGGTGGCGGTGGGGATCACCCGCCGGTCGACCGGGTGGACGTGGTCCAGCCGGCGCTGTTCGCGATGGGTGTCGCGCTCTCGGCGCTGTGGCGTTCGTGGGGTGTGGAGCCCACGGCGGTGGTCGGGCACAGTCAGGGTGAGGTCGTCGCGGCCGTCGTCTCGGGCGCGCTCTCGCTGGAGCAGGGCGCCCGCGTGGTGGCTCTGCGGTCCGCAGCCGTCCGGGCCGTGACGGGCTTCGGTGGCATGGCGCTGGTCGAGCGTCCGGTGGCCGTCGTCGAGGAGCTGATCGCCTCGTACGACGGCAAGTTGTCGGTCGCCGCGGTGAACACCCCGGGATCGACGGTCGTCAGTGGCGAGAGCACCGCGATCGATGCGCTGGTGGCCGAGCTTCAGCGACAGGACGTGTTCTGCCGCCGGGTGAACGTGGACTACGCCTCGCACAGTGCGCAGATGGATTCGCTGCTGCCCGAACTGGCCGAGTTGTTCGCTGACTTGAAGCCGTCGAAGGCCGTGGTCCCGTTCTACTCGACGGTCCTCGGTCGCGTGCTGGACGGCCCGGAGCTGGACGGCGCCTACTGGTGCCGCAACCTGCGCGAGCCGGTTCGTTTCGACCGGGCGCTGGAGCAGCTTCTCGCGGATGGCCGGAACGTGTTCGTCGAGGTCAGTGCCCACCCCGTGCTCTCCATGCCGCTCACCGACGGCAGCGCCGCGCACGACGGCGTCGTGGTCGGCTCGCTCGCCCGTGGCGAGGGCGGCCTGAACCAGCTCCTGCGCTCGCTCGGGCAGTTGCACGTCCAGGGCGTTCCCGTGGACTGGTCGAAGCTCATCGACGGCGAGTTCGTCGCCGACCTGCCGACCTACGCGTTCCAGCGGGAGTACTTCTGGACGGAGGTCGGCTCGGGTTCGGCTGATGCGGGCTCGATGGGCCTGGAGGCGTCCACCCACCCGTGGCTCGGCGCCGGAACGGCGCTCGCGGACGGCGAAGGCCACCTGTTCACCGGCCGCCTGGCTCCCAACTCCCAGCCGTGGCTGCGTGATCACGCCGCCTTCGGCACGGTCCTCGTCCCCGGGACGGGCATCCTCGACCTGGTCCTGGCGGCCGGCCGCGAGGTCGGCGCGGGCCGGGTGGAGGAACTCGCGCTGGTCGAGCCGCTGATCCTCGACGGCCCCGTCCGTCTCCAGGTCGTCATCGGTGGCCCGGAGAACGGCCACCGCCAGGTCTCCCTCTACAGCCGCCCCGAGGACGCCGAGGACTCCTGGACCCTCAACGCCAGCGGCGAACTCACCGAGGAGACCGGCGAGTCCGACGGCTTCGACGCCCTCCGCACCTGGCCGGCGGCGAACGCCGAGCCCGTCGACCTGGACGGCTTCTACGACCGCTTCGCTGCCCGTGGCCTGGCCTACGGCCCGGCCTTCCAGGGCCTGACCGGCCTGTGGCGCGACGGCAGCACCGCCTACGGCACCGTCCGCCTCCCCGAGGGCGTGAAGGCCGACGAGTACGGCATTCACCCGGCGCTTCTGGACGCCGCCCTCCACACCCTCGTCGCCGCTCAGCCGCAGAACCAGGACGCCGAGAGGGTCCTCCTGCCGTTCGAGTGGACGGGCGTCGAGCTGTTCGCCGCCGGCAGCACCGAGCTGCGCGTCCGCGTCGAGCTGAGCGACGACCGGCTCGCCCTCTGGGGGGCCGACGCCTCCGGTCGGCCCGTTCTGCACGCCCAGGGCCTTCAGCTGCGCGAGGCTTCGGCGGAGCAGGTCCGCGCGGGTGCGACGGTGGACCACCTCTACCGCGTGGACTTCTCGGAGCTGCGCCGCATCGAGGAGCGGGCCCGCGTGCGCTCGCTCGTCCTCGGCGGGGCCGGTGGCCTCGCGGGCCTGCTCGGCATCGAGAGCGTGTCGCCGGAGCAGCTGGAGACCGGAGCCGTCGAGGTTCCGCAGCTGCTCGCCGTGGATCTGACCGAGGTCGCAGGCCCGGTGCAGGAGGCGCTGGCCGAGGCCCTCCCGCTGGTGCAGCGACTGCTGGCCGAACCGTCGCTCGAGCCGGTCGAGTTGGTGTTCGTGACGCGCGGTGCGACTGCGGCCGATCCGGTGCAGGCCGCGCTGTGGGGCCTGCTGCGGACGGTTCGCGCGGAGTATGCCGACCGTCCCGTTCGCCTGCTGGACCTCGACGGTGGCGCATCCGCCGACACGATCACCCGGGCCGTGTTCAGCACGGGTGAGCCGGAGTTGGCGATCACCGAGGGCCGGATCCGCGCCCCGCGCCTGGTGCGTGTCACCGCCGCCGACACCACCACGACCGTCGCCCTCAACCCCGAGCGGACCGCTCTGATCACCGGCGGAACGGGCGAGTTGGGCCGCGAGCTGGCCGAGCACCTGGTCCGTCGGCACGGCGTGCGGCATCTGGTCCTCACCTCCCGGCGGGGTGCTGAAGCCCCCGGCGCGGCCGAGGTCCGCCAGGCACTCCAGGAGGCGGGCGCCGAGAGCGTTCTCATCGCCGCCTGCGACGTCGCCGACCGCGATCAGCTCGCCGCCGTCGTCAACGACCTTGGCGAGACGCTCGGTTCGGTGTTCCACCTGGCCGCCGTCCTCGACGACGGCCTCTTCTCCGGCCAGACCCCGGAGCGCTTCGCCCACGTCCTCGCCCCCAAGGTGAACGGCGCCCTGCATCTGGACGAGCTGACCCGCGAGCTGAACTTGGACGCCTTCGTCCTGTTCTCCTCCGCAGCGGGCGTCCTCGGCAGTGCAGGTCAGAGTGGCTACGCGGCGGCGAACGCCTTCGTCGACGCCCTGGCCGCTCAGCGTCGCGCCGCCGACCTCCCTGCCCTGAGCCTCTCCTGGGGCCTGTGGCAGCAGGCGGGCACCGGCCTGACCGCAGGGCTCGGCCAGGCGGAGATCACCCGGCTGCGCCGCCAGGGCGTGGGCGCGCTCACCGCTGTCCAGGGCCTGCGCGCCCTCGATGCGGCGCTGGCCTCGGAGTTCGCCCACGTCGTGCCCGTCCGCCTCGAACTCGGCTCGATCCGGCGCGAGTTGGAGCGCGGCGGCGAGGTCCCGTCCCTGCTCCGCTCCCTGGTGCGCGCCCGCCTGCGTCGCGCCGGTGCGACGGCGGCGGCGCCCTCCGCCCTGCACGAGCGACTCGCCGCCCTGTCCGCCACCGAGCGGCAGGCGGTCCTGCTGGACCTGGTCCGCCGCGAGGCCGCCGCCGTCCTCGGCGTCGGCGGCCCCGAAGGCGTCGGTGCGCAGCAGGTGTTCAAGGAGCTGGGCCTCGACTCCCTCATGGCCGTCGAGGTCCGCCGCCGCCTCGCCGCCGAGACGGGCCTCACGCTGCCCTCGACCCTGGCGTTCGACTACCCGACCCCCACCGCCATCGCCGGCCTGATCCTCGACCGCCTGGACCTGGGCGCCAAGCCCGACCGGGCCCCCGTCCGCGTCACCTCGGGCGCGGGCGCGCAGGCCGACGACCCCATCGCGGTCGTCTCGATGGCCTGCCGCCTGCCGGGCGGGATCGACACCCCGGAGGGTTTCTGGGAGCTGCTGGTCAGCGGTGGCGACGCCGTCGGCGGGTTCCCGAAGCGCTGGCAGGGGCTGGACCTGTTCGACCCGGACCCGGAGGCGGCCGGCAAGAGCTATGCCCGCGAGGGCGGATTCCTGGAGGACATCGACCGGTTCGACGCCGCGTTCTTCGGCATCTCGCCGCGCGAGGCGCAGTCCATGGACCCGCAGCAGCGGCTCGTCCTGGAGACGGCCTGGGAGGCACTGGAGCGCGCGGGCGTCCGCCCGGGCAGCCTGGAGGGCACCCGCACCGGCGTCTACCTCGGCACGATGACCTCCGACTACGGGCACCAGGGCCGCGACCTCGGCGCGCTCGACGGCTACACCAGCACGGGCTACGCGAGCAGTGTGGTGTCGGGCCGTGTCTCGTACGCGCTGGGATTGCAGGGCCCGGCGGTGTCGGTGGACACCGCGTGCTCGTCCTCGCTGGTCGCGACGCACCTGGCGGTGTCGGCGCTGCGGCAGGGTGAGTGCGAGATGGCGCTGGTCGGTGGCGTCACCGTGATGAACACCCCGGCGCTGTTCGTCGAGTTCAGCCGTCTGCGGGGGATGGCGGCCGATGGCCGCTGCAAGAGCTTCGGTGCCGACGCGGACGGTGCCGGCTGGGCCGAGGGCTGTGGCGTGCTCGTCCTGAAGCGGCTGTCGGCCGCCGAGCGGGACGGGGACCGTGTCCTCGCCGTCATCCGGGGGACCGCGATCAACCAGGACGGGCGCAGTCAGGGCCTCACGGCGCCGAACGGGCCGTCGCAGCAGCGCGTCATTCAGGACGCGCTGGCTGCCGCGCGTCTCGTGCCGGGCGACATCGACGCGATCGAGGCGCACGGCACCGGCACCTCCCTCGGTGACCCGATCGAGGCGGGCGCGCTGGCCGAGGTGTTCGGCCCGGACCGTTCGTCCGACCGTCCGCTCCTTCTGGGCTCCTCCAAGTCGAACATCGGGCACGCCCAGGCGGCGGCCGGTGTCATCGGCGTGATCAAGATGGTGCTGTCACTGCAGAACGGGGTGCTGCCCCGCACCCTCCACGCCGACGAGCCGAGCCCGCACATCGAGTGGGACGGCAGCGGGCTGTCCCTGCTCCAGGAGTCCACGCCGTGGGAGCGCGGCGAGCGCGCCCGCCGGGCGGGCGTCTCCTCCTTCGGGCTGAGCGGGACGAACGCTCACCTGATCCTCGAAGAGGCCCCGACCGTCGCCCCTGCCGCGCAGCAGCCGCAGCCGAGTGCTGTCCCGCTGCTGGTCTCCGGGCGGGATGAGGCCGCCGTACGTGAGCAGGCCGCTCGGTGGGCGGACTGGCTGGAAGCCAACCCGGTCACCCCGCTCGCCGCCGTGGCCGCCACTGCCGCTCACCACCGGACCCTCTTCGATCACCGTGCCGCTGTCGTCGCTACCTCGGTGGCCGAGGCGGTCGTGGGGTTGCGTGGGGTTGCTGGCGGTGAGCCGGTGGGTGTCGCCGGGTCGCCCGGCGAGGTCGTGTTCGTCTATCCGGGGCAGGGGAGTCAGTGGCTCGGTATGGGGGCAGCTCTGCTGGAGGAGTCGCCGGTGTTCCGTGAGGCCGTCGTCGCCTGTGATGAGGCGTTGCGGCCGCTGACGGGCTGGTCGGTTCTCGATGTCTTGGCCGGTGGCGGCGGGGATCACCCGCCCGTCGACCGGGTGGACGTGGTCCAGCCCGCGCTGTTCGCGATGGGTGTCGCGCTCTCGGCGCTGTGGCGTTCGTGGGGCATCGAGCCCAGCGCGGTCGTGGGGCACAGTCAGGGTGAGGTCGTTGCGGCCGTCGTCTCGGGTGCGCTGTCGTTGGAGCAGGGCGCGAAGGTCGTCGCGGTGCGGTCGGCCGCCGTCCGGGCGGTGACCGGTGTCGGTGGGATGGCGCTGGTCGAGCGTCCGGTGGCCGTCGTCGAGGAGCTGATCGCGGCCTACGACGGCCGGCTCTCCGTCGCCGCCGTCAACACGTTGGGGTCCACGGTCGTGTCGGGCGAGGTGGAGGCGCTGGACCGCCTGGTCGCGGACCTCCAGCAGCAGAACGTCTTCTCCCGCCGGGTGAATGTCGACTATGCCTCGCACAGTGCGCAGATGGACCAGCTCCTCCCCGAACTGGCCGAGGCATTCGCGGACTTGAAGCCGTCGAAGGCGCTCGTCCCGTTCTACTCGACGGTCCTCGGCCGCGTCCTGGACGGCTCCGAGCTGGACGGCGCCTACTGGTGCCGCAACCTGCGTGAGCCCGTCCGTTTCGACCGTGCGCTGGAGCAGCTCCTCGCCGACGGCCGGAACGTGTTCGTCGAGGTCAGCGCCCACCCGGTGCTCTCCATGCCCCTCACCGACGGCAGTGCCGAGCACAACGGCGTCGTCGTCGGATCCCTCACCCGAGGCGAGGGCGGCACCGCCCAACTCCTGCGCTCCCTCGGTCAGCTGCACGTCCAGGGTGTCGAGATCGACTGGCAGAGGGTCCTGGAGGGCGGCGAGTTCGTCGCCGACCTGCCGACCTACGCGTTCCAGCGCGAGCACTACTGGGCCGAGACCGCCGCCACCACCGGCGACGCGGGCTCGATGGGCCTGGAGGCGTCCACCCACCCGTGGCTCGGCGCCGCCACCGCTCTCGCCGAGGGCGAAGGCCACCTGTTCACCGGCCGCCTGGCCCCCAACTCCCAGTCGTGGCTGCGCGATCACGCCGCCTTCGGTACGGTTCTCGTCCCCGGGGCGGGCCTGCTCGACCTGGTCCTCGCTGCCGGTCGTGAGGTCGGCGCGGGCCGGGTGGAGGAACTCGCCCTGGTCGAGCCCCTGATTCTCGAAGGCCCGGTCCGGCTCCAGATCACGGTCAGCGCCCCGGGCGCCAACGGTCGCCGTCAGGTCGCTCTGCACGGTCGTCCGGAGGAGTCCGAGGACGGCTGGACTCTGCACGCCAGCGGCGAACTTGCCGAGGAGCAGGGCGAGTCGGACGGCTTCTCCGCTCTCCGCAACTGGCCGGTGGCGAGCGCCGAACAGGTCGACCTGGACGGCTTCTACGACCGCTTCGCCGCCCGTGGCCTGGCGTACGGCCCGGCCTTCCAGGGCCTGGCCGAGCTGTGGCGCGACGGCAGCAGCGCATTCGGGCTGGTTCGCCTGCCCGAGGGCGTGAAGGCCGACGAGTACGGCATCCACCCGGCCCTGCTCGACGCTGCTCTCCACACGCTTGTGGCGGTTCGCGACGGCGGTGACCAGCGGGTGTTCCTGCCGTTCGAGTGGACGGGTGTGGAGCTGTTCGCCGCCGGGAGCAGCGAGCTGCGCGTCCGCGTGGACCTCGACGAGAGCGGTACCAGTGCCCGTATCTGGGTGTCGGACCCGGCCGGTGGGCCGGTGGCGTTCGTCGAGGGCCTGCAGATCCGCGAGGCGTCGGCCGAGCAGGTCCGCGCCGGTGCGTCCGTCGACCACCTCTACCGCCTCGACTACCAGGAGCCGCGCACCCTGGAGGAGCGTTCCCTCACCGACCTCTGGGTGATCGGCACCGGGCCAGTCGCCGAACTCCCGATCGCCAGCCAGGTGGAGGGACCGGAGGCGCTCATCGGGCGTCTGGCGGCGGAGCCCCACCCGCAGGCCGTCGTCGTGGACCTGTCCGGGGCCACCGGCTCGGTGCAGGACGTCCTTGCGGACGCGCTCACCCTGATCCAGCGCCTCACTGCCGAACCTTCCCTCGAGTCCGTCGAGTTGGTGTTCGTGACGCGCGGCGCAACCGGCACGGATCCGGTGCAGGCCGCACTGCTGGGCCTGCTGCGAACGGTCCGCGCGGAGTACGCGGACCGTGCGATCCGCCTGCTCGACCTCGACACGAACGCCCCGGCCGAGGTGATCGAGCGCGCCCTTTCGACGGTCGGTGAACCGGAGTTGGCGATCGTCGAGGGCCGGATCACGGCACCACGTCTGGTGCGCGTCACCGCCGCCGACACCACCACGACCGTCGCCCTCAACCCCGACCGGACCGCTCTGATCACTGGCGGCACGGGCGAGTTGGGCCGTGAGCTGGCCGAACATCTGGTCCGCCACCACAATGTGCGCCACCTGGTCCTCACCTCCCGCCAGGGCGCCGAAGCCCCCGGCGCAGCGCAGATCCGCCGGTCCCTCCAGGAAGCGGGCGCCGAGACCGTCCGCATCGCCGCCTGCGACGCGGCCGAGCGCGATCAGCTCGCCACCGTCGTCAACGACCTCGGCGACAAGCTCGGTTCGGTGTTCCACCTGGCCGCCGTCCTCGACGACGGCCTCCTGTCCGGCCAGACCCCGGACCGCTTCGCCCGCGTCCTCGCCCCCAAGGTGAACGGCGCCCTGCACCTGGACGAGCTGACGCGGGAGTCGAACCTGGACGCCTTCGTCCTGTTCTCCTCCGCAGCCGGTGTCTTCGGCAGCGCGGGCCAGGGCGCCTACGCGGCGGCGAACGCCTTCCTCGACGCCCTCGCCGCTCGGCGCCGCGCGGCCAACCTCCCCGCCCTGAGCCTCTCCTGGGGCCTGTGGCAGCAGGCCGGCACCGGCCTGACCGCCCACCTCGGCGACGCCGAGCTGGGCCGCATGCGCCGCCAGGGCATCGCCGCCCTCACCCCCGCCCAGGGCCTGCGCGCCCTCGACGCCGCCCTCACCACCGACCTCGCCCACCTCGTCCCCATCCGCCTCGAACTGTCCGCCGTACGCCGTGAGTTGGAAAGGAGTGGTGACGTGCCACCGCTGTTGCGATCGCTCGTCCGGGCCCGCCTGCGTCGCGCCGGTGCGACGGCGGCGGCCCCCTCCGCCCTGCGCGAGCGCCTCGCGGCTCTCGCGCCGACCGAGCGGCAGCCCGCCGTCCTCGACCTGGTCCGCCGAGAGGCCGCCGCCGTGCTCGGCGTCGGCGGAGGCCCCGAAGCCCTCGGCGCCCAGCAGGTGTTCAAGGAACTCGGCCTCGACTCCCTCATGGCCGTGGAGCTCCGCCGCCGTCTCGCCGCCGAGACCGGCCTGACCCTCCCCTCCACCCTCGCCTTCGACTACCCCACCCCCACCGCCATCGCGGAACTCGTCCTGAACCGCCTGGACGTGGCCGGAAGCGGTGCGGCGCCGATCCCGTCGGGCGTCCGGCTGTCCAGGGAGCTACTGGACAACCTCGTGGAGCTGCTGCGCTCCGCGACCCCCCTGCAACTCGAATCGGAGGGACTGGCCGGCCAGTTCCTCGCCCTCAAGAACGGCCTCGCGAAGGCCGTCGTCCCGGAAGCGCCAGCGGTCGAGCTGGAGACCGGAAGCAGCACCGAAGACCTTCTGCAGTTCTTGGACCGCAAGCTGGGAGTGACCGCATGAGCAGCACATCCGAAGTCGAGAAGCTCGAGGCGTACCTGCGGCGCACCGCGACCGCGCTGGTCGAGGCGGAGAAGCAGCTCGACTCCGAGCGGGCCGCCCGTACCGAGCCGATCGCGGTCGTGTCGATGGCGTGCCGCCTGCCCGGCGGGATCGACACCCCGGAGGGCTTCTGGGAGCTGCTGGCCGCCGGTGGCGATGCGATCAGTGGCTTCCCGGAGCGCTGGCAGGGCCTTGACCTGTTCGATCCGGACCCGGAGGCCGTGGGCAAGAGCTACGCCACCGAAGGCGGCTTCATGACGAACGTGGAGCGCTTCGACGCCGCGTTCTTCGGCATCTCGCCGCGCGAGGCGCAGTCGATGGACCCGCAGCAGCGGCTCGTCCTGGAGACGGCCTGGGAGGCGCTGGAGCGCGCCGGTGTGCGCCCGGAGGCGCTGGAGGGCAGCCGGACGGGCGTGTACCTCGGCACGATGAGCTCGGACTACGGCAACCAGCAGGGCCACGACCTGGACGCGCTCGACGGGTACGTCAGCACGGGCAACGCGAGCAGCGTGGTGTCCGGCCGCGTCTCGTACGCCCTCGGGCTCCAGGGCCCGGCGGTCACCGTGGATACGGCCTGCTCCTCCTCCCTCGTTGCGACCCACCTCGCGGTGTCCGCGCTGCGGCAGGGTGAGTGCGAGATGGCACTCGTCGGCGGCGTGACCGTGATGAACACCCCGGCGCTGTTCGTCGAGTTCAGCCGTCTGCGGGGGATGGCGGCGGACGGGCGGTGCAAGAGCTTCGGTGCTGATGCGGACGGTGCCGGCTGGGCCGAGGGCTGTGGTGTGCTCGTCCTGAAGCGGCTGTCGGCCGCCGAGCGGGACGGGGATCGCGTCCTCGCCGTCATCCGGGGGACCGCGATCAACCAGGACGGGCGCAGTCAGGGTCTCACCGCGCCGAACGGCCCGTCGCAGCAGCGCGTCATCCAGGACGCCCTGGCCACCGCCGACCTCACCCCGGCCGACATCGACGCCATCGAGGCCCACGGAACGGGCACCTCCCTCGGTGACCCGATCGAGGCGGGCGCGCTGGCCGAGGTGTTCGGGCCGGGCCGCGCGGCCGACCGGCCGCTCCTCCTCGGCTCCTCGAAGTCGAACATCGGGCACGCTCAGGCCGCCGCCGGCGTCATCGGCGTGATCAAGATGGTCCTCGCCCTCCAGCACGCGACCCTCCCGCGCACCCTCCACGCGTCGGAGCCCAGCCCGCACATCGAGTGGGACGGCAGCGGCCTCGCCCTCCTCCAGGACTCCACCCCCTGGCAGCGCGGTGAGCGCGCCCGCCGGGCGGGTGTGTCGTCCTTCGGCCTCAGCGGCACCAACGCGCACGTCATCCTCGAAGAGGCCCCGGAGAGCAGGCCGGCTCTGGTTCAGCCCCAGCCGACCGCCGTCCCGGTGGTCGTGTCGGGCCGGGACGAGGCGTCGGTGCGGGAGCAGTCCGCCCGTTGGGCCGACTGGCTGGACGCCCACGACACCGTCCCGCTGGCCGACGTCGCCGTGACCGCCGCCCGGCACCGCACCCGGTTCGAGCATCGCGCCGTCGTCGTCGCCGGTTCCACGGCGGACGCGGCCGCGAAGCTCCGGGCCATCGCTGCCGGTGAGCCGGTGGGTGTCGCCGGGTCTCCCGGCGAGGTCGTGTTCGTGTACCCGGGCCAGGGGAGCCAGTGGCTGGGTATGGGTGCGGCTCTGCTGGAGGAGTCGCCCGTCTTCCGTGAGGCCGTGGTCGCCTGTGACGAGGCGCTGCGCCCGCTGACCGACTGGTCCGTCCTCGACGTCCTCGCGGGTGCGGGTGGAAACCACCCGCCGGTGGACCGCGTGGATGTGATCCAGCCCGCGCTGTTCGCGATGGGCGTCGCCCTCTCCGCCCTCTGGCGGTCGTGGGGCATCGAGCCCAGCGCGGTCGTGGGGCACAGCCAGGGTGAGGTCGTCGCGGCCGTCGTCTCGGGTGCGCTCTCGCTGGAGCAGGGCGCGAAGGTCGTCGCCCTGCGGTCCGCCGCCGTTCGGGCCGTGACGGGCTTCGGTGGGATGGCGCTGGTCGAGCGTCCGGTCGCCGAGGTCGAGGAGATCCTCGCGGCCTACGAAGGCAGGCTCTCGGTCGCGGCGGTGAACACCCCGGGTTCGACCGTGGTCAGCGGCGAGAGCGAGGCCATCGACGCGCTGGTCGCGGACCTCCAGCAGCAGGACGTGTTCTGCCGCCGGGTGAACGTCGACTACGCCTCCCACAGCGCCCAGATGGACCCGCTGTTGCCCGGACTGATGGACGCCTTCGCCGACCTCACCCCCGGGCGCGCCTCGGTGCCGTTCTATTCGACGGTCCTCGGGCGTGTGCTGGACGGGCCGGAGCTGGACGGCGCGTACTGGTGCAGGAACCTGCGTGAGCCGGTTCGTTTCGACCGGGCGCTGGAGCAGCTTCTCGCGGATGGCCGGAACGTGTTCGTCGAGGTCAGTGCCCACCCCGTGCTCTCCATGCCGCTCACCGACGGCAGCGCCGAGCACGACGGCGTCGTGGTCGGCTCGCTCGCCCGTGGCGAGGGCGGCCTGAACCAGCTCCTGCGCTCGCTCGGGCAGTTGCACGTCCAGGGCGTCGAGATCGACTGGCAGAAGGTTCTGGAGGGCGGCGAGTTCGTCGCCGACCTGCCGACCTACGCCTTCCAGCGCGAGTACTTCTGGACGGAGGTCGGTTCGGGTTCGGCTGATGCGGGTTCGATGGGCTTGGAGGCGTCCACTCACCCGTGGCTCGGCGCCGGAACGGCGCTCGCGGACGGCGAAGGGCACCTGTTCACCGGCCGTCTCGCCCCCAACTCCCAGCCGTGGCTGCGTGATCACGCCGCCTTCGGCACGGTCATCGTCCCCGGGACGGGCATCCTCGACCTGGTCCTGGCGGCCGGCCGCGAGGTCGGTGCGGGCCGGGTGGAGGAACTCGCCCTGGTCGAGCCGCTGATCCTCGACGGCCCCGTCCGTCTCCAGGTCGTCATCGGCGGCCCGGAGAACGGCCACCGCCAGGTCTCGCTCTACAGCCGCCCCGAGGACGCCGAGGACTCCTGGACCCTCAACGCCAGCGGCGAACTCGCCGAGGAGCAGGGCGCACAGGACGGCTTCGACGCGTTGCGCCACTGGCCTGTCCCCACCACGGAATCGGTGAGCCTGGACGGCTTCTACGACGCCTTCGCCGCCCGTGGCCTGGCGTACGGCCCGGCCTTCCAGGGCCTGACCGGACTGTGGCGCGACGGCAGCACCGCCTACGGCACCGTCCGCCTCCCCGAGGGGGTGAAGGCCGACGAATTCGGTATTCACCCGGCACTCCTGGACGCTGCTCTCCACACGCTCGTGGCGGTTCGCGACGGCGGTGACCAGCGGGTGTTCCTGCCGTTCGAGTGGACGGGCGTCGAGCTGTTCGCCGCTGGGAGCACCGAGCTGCGCGTCCGCGTGGACCTCGACGAGAGCGGTACCAGTGCCCGTATCTGGGTGTCGGACCCGGCCGGTGGCCCGGTGGCGTTCGTCGACGGCCTGCAGATTCGCGAGGCGTCGGCCGAGCAGGTCCGGGCCGGTGCGTCCGTCGACCACCTCTACCGCCTGGACTACCAGGAGGTGCAGGCGCCGAAGCCGACCACCGCGCCCAGCAGCATCGTCCTCGGTGGGACCGGCGAGCTGGCCCGTCTACTGAACGTCGACCACGCCCACACCATCGACGCTCTCGGCGAGGCGCGTCCGGAGCGGGCCATCGTGGACCTGTCCGGCGCTGCCGACTCGGTGCAGCCTGCCCTGACGGACGCGCTCACCCTGGTCCAGCACCTCACCGCCGAACCTGCCCTCGATTCCGTCGAGTTGGTGTTCGTGACGCGCGGCGCAACCGGCACGGATCCGGTGCAGGCCGCGCTGCTGGGTCTGCTGCGGACGGTCCGCGCGGAGTACGCGGACCGTGCGATCCGCCTGCTCGACCTCGACACCAACGCCCCCGCCGAGGTGATCGAGCGCGCCCTTTGCGCCACCGGTGAGCCGGAGTTGGCGATCGTCGAGGGCCGGATCACGGCACCCCGTCTGGTGCGCGTCACCGCCGCCGACACCACCGCGACCGTCGCCCTCAACCCCGACCGGACCGCTCTGATCACTGGCGGCACGGGCGAGTTGGGCCGCGAGCTGGCTGAGCATCTGGTCCGCCAGCACGGCGTGCGCCACCTGGTCCTCACCTCCCGCCAGGGCGCCGAAGCCCCCGGCGCAGCGCAGATCCGCCAGGCACTCCAGGAAGCGGGCGCCGAAACCGTCCGTATCGCCGCCTGCGACGCCGCCGAGCGCGATCAGCTCGCCGCCGTCGTCAACGACCTCGGCGAGACGCTCGGTTCGGTGTTCCACCTGGCCGCCGTCCTCGACGACGGCCTCCTGACCGGCCAGACCCCGGACCGCTTCGCCCGCGTCCTCGCCCCCAAGGTGAATGGCGCCCTCCACCTCCACGACCTCACCCGCAACCTCACCCTCGACGCTTTCGTTCTCTTCTCCTCCGCAGCCGGCGTCTTCGGCAGCGCGGGCCAGAGCGCCTACGCGGCGGCGAACGCTTTCGTCGATGCCCTCGCCACCCAACGCCGCGCCGCCGACCTCCCCGCCCTGAGTCTCTCCTGGGGCCTGTGGCAGCAGGCCGGCACCGGCCTGACCGCCCACCTCGGCGACGCCGAGCTGAGCCGCATGCGCCGCCAGGGCATCGCCGCCCTCACCCCCGCCCAGGGCCTGCGCGCCCTCGACGCCGCCCTCACCACCGATCTCTCCCCCCTCATCCCCGTCCGCCTCGAACTCGGCTCGGTCCGGCGCGAGTTGGAGCGCGGCGGCGAAGTCCCGTCCCTGCTCCGCTCCCTGGTGCGGGCCCGCCTGCGTCGCGCCGGTGCGACGGCGGCGGCGCCCTCCGCCCTGCACGAGCGACTCGCCGCCCTCTCCGCCACCGACCGCCGGTCCACCCTCCTCGACCTGGTCCGCCGCGAGGCCGCAGCCGTCCTCGGCGTCGGCGGAGGGCCCGAAGCCCTCGGCGCGCAGCAGGTGTTCAAGGAACTCGGCCTCGACTCCCTCATGGCCGTCGAACTGCGCCGCCGCCTCGCCGCCGAGACCGGACTGACCCTCCCCTCCACCCTCGCCTTCGACTACCCCACCCC
This sequence comes from Kitasatospora sp. NPDC051170, assembly GCF_044455705.1. Classification (NCBI taxonomy): domain Bacteria; kingdom Bacillati; phylum Actinomycetota; class Actinomycetes; order Kitasatosporales; family Streptomycetaceae; genus Kitasatospora; species Kitasatospora sp. NPDC051170. Next base: position 226,214 of record NZ_JBITFA010000005.1, read on the forward strand.
CACCGCCATCGCCGGCCTGATCCTCGACCGCCTCGACCTCGGCGCCAAGCCCGACCGCGCGCCCGTCCGCGTCACCCCGGGCGCGGGCGCGCAGACCGATGACCCCATCGCCGTCGTCTCCATGGCCTGCCGCCTGCCGGGCGGGATCGACACCCCGGAAGGCTTCTGGGACCTCCTCCTCGCCGGCGGCGACGCCATCGGCGGCTTCCCCCAGCGCTGGCAGGGCCTGGACCTCTTCGACCCCGACCCGGACGCGGTCGGCAAGAGCTACGCCCGCGAGGGCGGATTCCTGGAGAACGTCGACCGGTTCGACGCCGCGTTCTTCGGGATCTCGCCGCGTGAGGCGCAGTCCATGGACCCGCAGCAGCGGCTCGTCCTGGAGACCGTCTGGGAGGCGCTGGAGCGCGCGGGCGTCCGCCCGGGCAGCCTGGAGGGCACCCGCACCGGCGTCTACCTCGGCGCCATGAGCTCGGACTACGGCAGCCACGAAGGGCGTCAACTCGAGGTCCTGGACGGCTACATGAGCACGGGCAACGCGAGCAGCGTGGTGTCCGGCCGCGTCTCGTACGCCCTCGGGCTCCAAGGCCCGGCGGTCACCGTCGACACCGCCTGCTCCTCCTCCCTGGTCGCGACCCACCTCGCCGTGTCCGCGCTCCGCCAGGGTGAGTGCGAAATGGCACTCGTCGGCGGCGTGACCGTCATGAACACCCCCGCGCTGTTCGTCGAGTTCAGCCGCCTCAAGGGCATGGCCTCCGACGGGCGTTGCAAGAGCTTCGGCGCCGACGCGGACGGTGCCGGCTGGGCCGAGGGCTGTGGAGTGCTCGTCCTGAAGCGCCTCTCCGCCGCCGAACGCGACGGTGACGAGGTGCTCGCCGTCATCCGTGGCAGCGCGATCAACCAGGACGGCCGCAGCCAGGGTCTCACCGCCCCCAACGGGCCCTCGCAGCAGCGCGTCATCCAGGACGCCCTGGCCACCGCCGACCTCACCCCGGCCGACATCGACGCCATCGAGGCCCACGGCACCGGCACCTCCCTCGGTGACCCGATCGAGGCGGGCGCGCTGGCCGAGGTGTTCGGGCCGGGCCGCGCGGCCGACCGGCCGCTCCTCCTCGGCTCCTCGAAGTCGAACATCGGGCACGCTCAGGCCGCCGCCGGCGTCATCGGCGTGATCAAGATGGTCCTCGCCCTCCAGCACGCGACCCTCCCGCGCACCCTCCACGCGTCGGAGCCCAGCCCGCACATCGAGTGGGACGGCAGCGGCCTCGCCCTCCTCCAGGACTCCACCCCCTGGCAGCGCGGCGACCGCACCCGCCGCGCGGGCGTCTCCTCCTTCGGCCTCAGCGGCACCAACGCCCACCTGATCCTCGAGGAGGCCCCCACCGCCACCCACCCGGCGGAGCCGAGCGAGCCGGCCGGGCCGACCGAAGCGACGACCCCTCTCCCCGTCCTCCTCTCCGGCCGCGACGAGACCGCCCTGCGCGAGCAGGCCGCCCGCTGGGCCGACTGGCTGGACGCCAACCCGGAGACCCCGCTCGCCGCCGTGGCGGCCACCGCCGCCCACCACCGCACCCACTTCGACCACCGCGCCGCCGTCCTCGCCGCCACCACGGTCGACACGGCGACCGCTCTGCGCAGCCTGGCCGAAGGCCGTCCGGCCGCCGGTACGGTCGCGAACGCCCCGAGCGGGCAGGGCCTCGCGGTGCTGTTCACCGGGCAGGGGAGCCAGCGTCTCGGGATGGGGCGTGGTCTGTACGAGTCCGATGCCGCGTTCCGCAGCGCTTTCGACACGGTCCTGACCGCCCTGGACCGCTACAGCGCCCGCCCCCTCCTGGAGGTGATCTTCGGCGAGGACGCGGACACGCTGAACCGGACGGAGTTCACCCAGCCTGCTCTGTTCGCCGTCGAGGTGGCGCTGTTCCGTCTCTGGGAGTCCTGGGGTCTGGCACCGGCCGCTGTGGCCGGTCACTCGGTGGGTGAGCTCGCCGCCGCCCACGTCGCGGGGGTGCTGTCCCTGGACGACGCGGCGCGTCTGGTCGTGGCGCGTGGTCGGTTGATGCAGTCCTGTGAGAGCGGTGGCGCGATGGCCTCGGTCGAGGCGGGCGAGGAGGAGGTCCTCGCCGTTCTCCAGGGCCGGATCTCGGTGGCGGGGGTCAACTCCCCGACGCAGACGGTCGTCAGCGGCGACGCCGAAGCCGTCGAGCGGCTCATCGCCTCGATGCCCGGCCGTCGCAGCCGCCGTTTGCAGGTCTCGCACGCCTTCCACAGTCCGCACATGGACGCGATGCTCGAGGAGTTCACCGCCCTCGTCGCGTCCTGCGAGCTCAACGCCCCGCGCATCCCGCTGGTCAGCACCCTCGACGGCACCCGCATGAGCGCCGACCTGCCCGCCGGCGAGGGCGTGCGCGAGCCCGCCTACTGGGCGCGTCAGGCCCGTCAGGCCGTCCGCTTCCTCGACGCCGTCCGGGAGCTCAACGCCTCCGGCATCCACCGCTTCCTGGAGTGCGGCCCCTCCGGAGTCCTCTCCGCCATGGGCGCCGCCTGCCTCGACGACGCCCTCTTCGTCCCCACCCTCCGCGCCACCGAGGACGAACCCACCGCGCTCCTCACCGCCGCCGCCACCCTCCACACCACCGGCGAGCCGATCGACTGGACGGCGGTCATCCCGAACGCCGGCGTCCTCGCCGCGCTGCCCACCTACGCCTTCCAGCGCCGCCCGTACTGGCTCGACGCCCCGAAGGCGGGCCGGGACGCCCGCTCCTCGGGGCTGGTCGCGGCCGCGCACCCGTGGCTGGCGGCGGTGACGGCGCTGGCGGGTGGCGAGGGCTACCTGCTCAGTGGGCGGGTGTCGCTCGCCGACCAGCCGTGGCTGGGGGACCACGCCGTCTTCGGCGCGGTGCTCGTGCCGGGTGCCGGGCTGCTGGACCTGGCGCTGTCCGCCGCCCAGCAGGTGGGAGCGCGCCGGGTGGCCGAGCTGATGCTCGCCCAGCCGATGGTGCTGCCGGCGGCGGAGGGGCTGCGGCTCCAGGTGAAGGTCGGCCCGGCGGGGGAGGACGGCGGCCGTACGGTCGAGATCCACAGCCAGCCGGAGTCGGCGGCCGCCGACGCGCCGTGGACCCTGCACGCCGAGGGCCGTCTGGCGGAGGACGGCACCGAGCAGGTCGCCGTCGACCAACAGCCCTGGCCCGCCCCCGGCACCGAGCCCGTCCCCCTGGACGCCCTCTACGACGGCCTGGCCGGGCAGGGCCTCGGCTACGGCCCGGCGTTCCGCGGCCTCACCGAGCTGCACCGAGCCCCGGGCGGACGCGTGGCGTTCGGCCGGGTGGTGCTGCCCGAGGGCCTGAGCGCGGACGGGCACGCCGTCCATCCGGCGCTGCTGGACGCGGCCCTGCACACCCTCGCGGGCGTGGAGGCCGATGGCACGGCGGCCGACGGTGCGAAGGCCGACGGCGCGAAGGCCGGCGCGGACGCCGAGGAGGGCACCGTTCTCCTCCCCTTCGCCTGGTCGGACGTCACCCTCCACGCGACGGACAGCACCGAGCTGCGCGTGCGCGTCGAGCTGACCGGGGGCCTCTCCGCCCGCGTCGAGGTGACGGACGCGGCGGGCGGTCCGGTGCTCGTCGCGGGCACGCTGGAGGTCCAGCGGGCCCGGGCGGAGCAGCTGCGCGGCGCCGCCGCGTCGGCCGGTGCGGAGCACCTGTACCGGGTCGAGTTCCAGCCGCTCCCGCAGCAGGACACCGGGGGCACGGCCCCCGACACCGTCGTCCTCGGCGCCGCCCTCGCCGCCTCGCTCGGCCTGCCCGCCGAGCCGGATCTGGAGGCCGTGCTCACCCGCCCGGCCGTCCCCGCCCGCCTGCTGGTCGACGGCACGCGGGAGTCGGCGGTCACCGCCCTGGAGCAGGTCAAGCTCCTGGTCGGCGATGTCCGCTTCGCCGCGACCGAGGTCGTCTGGCTGACCCGGGGCGCCGTCCCGGCCCGGCCCGAGGACGAGGTGGCCCGCCCGGAGCAGGCCGCGCTGTGGGGGCTGCTGCGGTCCGTCCGGGCCGAGCACCCGGAGCGGCGCCTGCGCCTGCTCGACCTCGACCCGGACGGCGACGACGGGCCGGAGGAAACCGCCCTCGCCCTCGCCCTCGCCGTCGCCCTCGCCGTCGAGGACGAGCCCGAGCTGGCCGTCCGCGGCACCGCCGTCCTGACCCCGCGCCTGCGCCCGGTCCGTACGGCCCCGGGTGCGCAGGCCGCGCAGGGCGCCGACCCGGTCCTCCTCCCGCCGCCCGGCGTCGACGCCTGGCACCTGGACATCCGGGAGAAGGGCCGCCTGGACACCTTCGCCCTCGTCCCGGTCGGGGACGGCGGCCCGCTCGGCGAGCACGAGATCCGCCTGCGGGTGCACGCCTCCGGCCTGAACTTCCGGGACGTCCTCAACGCGCTCGACATGGTCCACGCCCCCCAGCTGGGCCTGGAGTGCGCGGGCGTGGTCCTGGAGACCGGGCCGGGCATCGCCCACCTGAACCCCGGCGACCGGGTGATGGGCCTGACCGTCGGCACCTTCGGCACCGAGGCCCGGGCCGACGGCCGGATGATGGTGCGGATCCCGGACGGCATCGGCTTCGCCGAGGCCGCGACCGTCCCGCTGGCCTTCCTGACCGCCTACCACGGGCTCCTCGAGCTCGGCGGGCTCACCGCCGGCGAGCGGGTGCTGGTGCACGCGGCGGCCGGCGGCGTCGGCATGGCGGCCGTGCAGCTGGCCCGGCACTTCGGCGCCGAGGTCTGGGGCACGGCCAGCGCCGGCAAGTGGCCGACGCTGCGCCGGCTCGGCCTGGCGCGGGAGCGGATCGCCTCCTCCCGCGACACCGGGTTCGAGACGGCCTTCCACGGGGACGGCAGCGGCTTCGACCTCGTCCTGAACTCCCTCACCGGCGAGCTGATCGACGCCTCGCTCCGGCTCCTCGAGCCGCGCGCGGGCCGCTTCCTGGAGATGGGCAAGACGGACGTCCGGCAGGCGGAGCAGGTCGCCGCCACGCACCCGGGCGTCTCCTACCGGGCGTTCGACCTGATGGACGCCGGCCCGGAGCGCATCCTCGAGATGCTCACCGAGGTCGCCGACCTGCTGGCCCGCCGGGTCATCGCCCCGCTGCCGTACGCGGCGTACGACGTGCGCCGCGCGGCGGACGCCTTCCGCTTCATGGCGCAGGGCCGCCACATCGGCAAGCTGGTGCTGACCTCGCCGCGCCCCCTCGCCCCGACCGGCACCGTCCTGGTGACCGGCGGCACCGGCGAGCTGGGCCGGCTGGTCGCCCGCCGCCTGGTCACCGGGCACGGGGTCCGCCACCTGGTGCTGACCTCGCGGCGCGGTCCGGCCGCCGACGGGACGCGGGAGCTGGTGGACGAGCTGCGCGCGGCGGGCGCCGAGTCCGTCCGGGTGCTGGCCTGCGACGTGGCGGACCGCGCCCAGGTCGCGGCGGCCCTGGCGGCCGTGGACCCCGGCCACCCGCTGACCGGGGTGGTCCACCTGGCCGCCGTCCTCGACGACGGCGTGGTGGTGAACCAGACGGCCGAGCGGTTCGGCCGCGTCCTCGCCCCGAAGGCCGACGGCGCCCGCCACCTGCACGAGCTGACCGACGGCCTCGACCTCGCCGCCTTCGTGCTGTTCTCCTCCGTCGCCGGCACGCTCGGCTCCCCGGGGCAGAGCAACTACGCGGCGGCCAACGCCTATCTGGACGCCCTGGCCGCCCACCGCACCCGCCGAGGCCTGCCCGGCACCAGCCTCGCCTGGGGCCTGTGGGAGCAGGGTGGCACCGGCCTGACCGCCCACCTCGGCGAGGCCGAACTGGGCCGGATGCGCCGCCAGGGCGCCCAGGCGCTCAGCGTCGAGCAGGGGCTCGCCCTGTTCGACGCGGCGCTCGGACGGCCGGAGCCGCACCTCGTCCCGCTGCGCCTCGACCTGGACCGGCTCCAGCGCGGCGTCGGGGTGGAGGGAGCCGAACTCCCGCCGCTGCTGCGGGCGTTGCTGCGCACCCCGCTGCGCAGGGCGGGCCGTTCCGAGACGGCGGCGGCGGCCGACGGGCTGCGCGAGCGGCTGGCGGGCCTCGACGGTCCGGAGCGGATCGCGGCGCTCACCCTGCTCGTCCAGCAGGAGGTCGCGGCCGTCCTCGGCCTGTCCGGCATCGAGACCGTCCGGGCCGAGCAGCCGCTGCGTGACCACGGCTGGGACTCGCTGATGGCCGTCGAGCTGCGCAACCGGCTCTCGGCCCACGCGCAGGTGCCGCTGCCCAGCACCCTGGCCTTCGACTACCCGACGCCGCAGGCCATCGCGGACTTCCTCAACGTCCGGCTGGACTTCGGCGCCGCCCGCGCCGAGGAGCCCCAGACCCAGCAGTACGGCGCCCCGCCGCAGGAGCCGGAGCAGGCCGCCCGCTGGGCGCTGTCGCGCATCCCGGCGGACGAACTGAGCCGCAGCGGGCTGCTCGCCCAGCTGCTCGAACTCGCCGGTGTGCCGCAGACGGCCCCGGCGGGCGGGCAGCCGGACGCGCTGCGGCTGGCGGAGGAACTGACGATCGACGAGATGGACCAGGCCCTGGACGCCGTCCTCGGCCGCGCGCTCTGACCCACCCGTACCCCCGATCCCCACGGGCGGCCCCAGCCGGGGCCGCCCGCCCGCCGTCGTACCACCGACCCGGAGGTCCCCACCGTGTCCACCACCGTGCAGGAGGCCGTGCGGCCCGCCGCCGCACCGCCTCCCGCCACCAGCCCGACCGGGGAAGCCCCGACCGAGGAAGCCCCGACCGAGGAAGCCCCCGGCGGCGCACCCCTGCGGCTGCGCTGGCTGCTCCTCGCCGTCGTCACCGGCGCCTCCTTCCTGGACAGCCTCGACGTCAACATCGTCACCGTCGTCCTGCCCGCCGTGCAGCGCGACCTGGGCACCGAGTTCGCCACCGCCCAGTGGACGCTGGCCGGTTACGCCCTCGCCTTCTCGCTCTTCCTGATCACCGGCGGCCGCCTCGGCGACATCCACGGCCGCAAGCGGGTCTTCCTCGCCGGGGTGGCCGGCTTCACCCTCGCCTCGGCCGTCTGCGGCTTCGCGCCGAACGCCGAACTCCTCGTCGCCGCCCGGCTGTTGCAGGGCCTGACGGCCGCACTGATGGTGCCGCAGGTGATGTCGGTGATCGTCACGCTGTTCCGGCCCAAGGAGTGGCCGGTCGCCTTCGCCGTCCTCGGTGCGGCGCTGACCCTCGGCAGCGTCGGCGGTCCGCTGCTCGGCGGGCTGCTCACCGGGCTGGACCTCTTCGGCCTCGGCTGGCGGGTGATCTTCCTGGTCAACGTGCCGCTGGGGCTGCTGATCACGGTGCTCGCCGCCCGCCTCCTGCCGGAGAACCGGCAGGAGGGCCCGACCCGGCTCGACCTGCCCGGCGTCGCGCTGCTCACCGCGGCCGCGTTCGCCCTGATGTACCCGCTGGTGCAGGGCCGCGAGCAGGGCTGGCCCGCCTGGATGCTGGCGAGCGCCCTCGCCGCGCCCGTCCTGCTGGTCCTCTTCGCCCGCCACCAGCGCCGTCGGCACGCCCGGGACGGCGGCGCGCTGGTTCCGCCGCCGCTGTTCGCCCGGCGCAGCTTCGCGGTCGGGCTCGCGGTGACGCTGCTGGCCTTCACCGGCATCGGCTCGCTGGCGCTGATCCTCACGTACCACCTGCAGTACGGCCTGGGCTGGTCGGTGCTGCGGACGGCGCTGGCGACGGCGGCCTGGCCGGTCGGCATCGCGGTGACCTTCCAGATCGCCTGGCGGCACGGGATGCGGCGCGGCCGGCTGTTCGTCGGCGCGGGCGCGGCCGTGATGGCGGCCGGGTCGCTGCTGCTGATGGCGGCGGTCCGTACGGCCGGGGCGGACCTGTCCTGGTGGCAGGTGGCCGGCGCGGAGCTGGTGGTCGGCTTCGGGATGGGCCTCTGCTCACCGGTGCTGGCCTCGACGGTGCTCAGCGAGGTGCCGCCGCAGGACTCGGGCGCGGGCTCGGGAGTCGTCAACGCCGTCACCCAGTTCGGCTCGGCGGCCGGGGTCGCGGTGGTCGGCGCGATCTTCCTCGCCGCCACCGGGGACGCGGCCGGCGGGGACGTCGCGACCGACCTCCTCGACCCGGCCCGGATCGACCGCTTCTGCTCCGCCACCGGCGCGACGCTCTGGTACAACGCCGGCGCCTTCGCGCTCACCGCCCTCCTCAGCCGCCTCCTCCCGGCCCCCGCAACCACGTCCACCGACACTTCCGCAGAAGGAGCCCCCGCATGACCGGGTCCAGAACCACCCTCGCCCCGCTGTCCGCCTTCCACCCCCTGTTCCGTCCACTGACCACGGAGGTCCGTATGTCCGCCACCAACCAGTCCGCGTCCGCCGAGCTCACCGCCGCCGCCGCTCCGCAGGACGACCTGCGCGCCCGCTTCCGGGAGGCGCTGGGCCAGAAGGGTTCCGCCGGCCAGGCCCGCGAGGCGCAGCAGGCCGGCCGCAGCAAGGTCGGCGACCTGCACGGCCCGGCGGCCCGCAAGCGCAGCTTCCGCCGCAAGACCGGCTGAGCCGCGCGCAGTTGACCGACGTAGCGCGTGGGTACGGCGCGGCTCCGGTACGGGCGGCGGGTGGGGAGGCCCCGACGAGGGCTCCCTCACCCGCCGCCCGTCCGACTCGATTCCTCGAACTGCAAAGGTGTGTGAGGTGCCGTGATTGAAGACATCCTGCCGGCCGAGGTGGCCTCGGCCGAGGCGTTCAACGACAGCCTGGAGGGCCCGCTCTACCCCGAGGAGGCGGCGCAGATCGCCCGGGCGGTGGAGTCCCGGCGGCGCGAGTTCACCACGGCGCGGCTGTGCGCCCGCCGGGCGCTGGCCCGGCTGGGGCTGCCGCCGGTGGCGGTGCCGCCGGGCCCGCTGGGGGAGCCGCGCTGGCCGGCGGGGGTGCTGGGCAGCATCACCCATTCGACGAACTACCGGGCGGCGGCGGTGGCCAGGTCGGCGGACGTGCTGGCGCTGGGCATCGACGTGGAGCCCGATCTGCCGCTGCCCGAGGACCTGCTGGAGTCGATCGCCTCCCCGGCGGAGCACGCCCGGCTGCTGGACCTGGAGCAGGCCGCCCCCTCGCCGGTGAACTGGGGGCGGCTGCTGTTCAGCGCGAAGGAGAGCGTCTACAAGGCGTGGTTCCCGCAGGGCCGGCGCATCCTGGACTTCTTCGACGCGGACGTCACCTTCGGCCCTCCGCTCGGCGGAGGGGACGGTTCGTTCCGCGCGCATCTCCTCCTCACCCCGCTGGAGCGGGAGTTGGGGCTGCGCGCGGACTACTCGGGCCGCTGGCTGGCGCGCGGCGGGCTGCTGCTGACCACGGTGGTCACGCTCGCGCCCGCCCGCGCGCCTCGGCCGGAGGTGGTGATAGGGGCGCCCCAGGGGGCATCGATCGGGGCGCCCCGGCTCGGGGGTTATGGTGCCGTGCTCTGAACCGCAGGGCTCGTGGCCCGGCCCGTCAGGTGGCGGCGCAGGACGTCCGTCACCGCGGCGGCCTGCTCGACCAGGTAGAAGTGCCCACCCGGGAAGTCCCGCGTCGCGAAGCCGCCGGTGGTGTGCCGGCCCCACAGCAGCACCTCCTCGTGCGGCGCCTTGGGGTCGGCGTCGCCGTTGAGTGCGGTGATCGGGCAGCGCAGGGTGGCGTCGGCGGCGCAGCGGTACGTCTCCACGGCGGTGTAGTCCGCGCGCAGGGCCGGCATGACCATCCGCAGGAAGTCCTCGTCGGCGAGCAGCGCCGCGTCCGTCCCGGCGAGGCCCTGGAGTTCGGCGACGATGCCCGCGTCGTCGCGCAGGTGGACGGTGCCGGTGCGCGGCACGGACGGGCCGCCGCGGCCGGAGGCGAACAGGTGCACTGGCTCCAGCCCGTCCGCCTCCATCCGGCGGGCGACCTCGAAGGCGACGACGGAGCCCATGCTGTGGCCGAACAGGGTGACGGGCCGGGCGGCCAGCCGGGGCCGCAGCGCCCGGTAGACGAGGTCGGCGAGGACGCCGATGTCGCTGGGCGCGGTCTCGTCGTGGCGGTCCTGGCGGCCGGGGTACTGCACGGCCACGACCTCGGTGACGGCGGCGAGGTCGGCCGAGAGCGGGTAGAAGAAGCTGGCCGAGCCGCCGGCGTGCGGGAAGCAGACCAGTTGTCCGAGCCCGTCCTTCGCGGCGGGGTGGTAGGTCCGGGCCCAGAGGGAGTCCTCGGTGGCGGTGGTCATGCGCGGCTCCTCCTCGGAACGGTCCTGGGTCAGTGGGTGGCGTCGCTGCGGAAGCGGTCGATGGCCGGCAGGTGCCGGGCGCGGAGCTCGTGGTCGCGCACGCCCAGCCCGGTGCGCGGGGCGAGGCCGAGCACGCCGACCTTGCCGCTGTGCAGGTTGCGGTGCACGGCGCGGGCGGCCTCGCCGACCTCGTCGAGCGGGTGGGTGACGGACAGGGTGGGGTGCACCATGCCGCGGGCGATCAGCCGGTTGGCCTCCCAGGCTTCGCGGTAGTTGGCGAAGTGGGTGCCGACGACGCGCTTGAGCGAGGTCCACAGGTAGCGGTTGTCGAACTGGTGCTGGAAGCCGGAGGTGGAGGCGCAGGTGACGATGGTGCCGCCGCGCCGGGCGACGTAGACGCTGGCGCCGAAGGTCTCCCGGCCGGGGTGCTCGAAGACGACGTCCGGGTCGTCCCCGCCGGTGAGTTCGCGGATGCGGGCGCCCAGGCGCTTCCACTCGCGCGGGTCGGGGGTGTGCTCGTCCTTCCAGAACCGGTAGCCCTCCCGGGCCCGGTCGATGACCAGCTCGGCGCCCATCGACCGGACGAGCCGCGCCTTGCGCTCGTCGGAGACGACGCAGACCGGGATCGCCCCGCCGTTGAGGGCGAGTTGGGTGGCGTAGGAGCCGAGGCCCCCGCCCGCGCCCCAGATCAGCACCACGTCGCCCTGCTTCATGCCGGCGCCGTTGCGGGAGACGAGCTGCCGGTAGGCGGTGGAGTTCACCAGCCCGGAGCAGGCCGCCTCCTCCCAGGTGAGGTGCTCGGGCTTGGGCATCAGCTGGTTGGCCTTGACCAGGGCGAGTTCGGCGAGGCCGCCGTAGTTGGTCTCGTAGCCCCAGATCCGCTGTTCGGGGTCGAGCATGGTGTCGCCGTGGCCGTCCGCGGACTCGAGCTCGACGGAGAGGCAGTGCGCCACCACCCGGTCGCCGGGCCGCCAGCGGGTCACCCCGGGGCCGGTGCGCAGCACCACGCCGGACAGGTCCGAGCCGACGACGTGGTACGGGCGGTCGTGGTGCGCGGCGTTGGGCCGGGTGCGGCCGTAGCGCTCCAGGAACCCGAAGGTGGGCACCGGTTCGAAGACGGCGCTCCAGACGGTGTTGTAGTTCACCGCGCTCGCCATCACGGCGACGATCGCCTCGCCGGGGCCGAGCGGGGGAGTGGGGACGTCCTGGACGCGCAGGGACTTGCCCGGGTCCTTGTCCCGCGAGGCCATCCCCTCGAACATCCCGGCCTCGTCCTTGAGCACCACCGCGCCCCGGTAGGACTCGGGCAGCCTCAGTGCCGCGAAGTCCGCGGCGGTGGCGGTGTCGGCCTGGATGGTGCTGATGATCTCTTCCACCGGTCCCCCTCGTGATCGGCCGCTGCCAGCGTGGTGGTGACGGACTGCTGGTGACGGAGACTCAGCCCCAGTGGGTGTCGGCCGGCTTGACGGGGCCGCCGGCGGAGTCCGTGGTGGTGGTGACGACGGTGTCGGTGGCGCCGGCGCCCCAGTGGGTGTCGTCGGTGAGGGTGGGGCTGACGACGCCGAGACCGACCAGACCGGCGAGGGCGGTGCCCGCGACGGCGCCGGCGACCTTGCGGAGCTTCTTGGTGGTGTCGAACATCTCGGTTCCTCCGTGCTGTGGTGTGGTGGTTCGTCCCCGAGGCCGGCCGCTGCTGCCGTCCTCGTGGTGAACAGACAACCGGGAACCGCCATCGACCCCCTTTCGAGCGGTCCTCCACCGCCGAAGCCCGGGCGACTGCCCGTCGATAGCGAACGGATAGCCCCATCGGCCACAGCAGCCCCTCCGCCATCTCCCGTGCCATCTCCTGACGGACGGCGAGGAGTCGGCATACAGTCTTTCCGGGACCGGACAATCCCTGTCCGGGCGGCTTCCGGGGGGCTCGTCATGGAACGGCAGCAGATCCGCGTGGGCGTCATCGGCGCGAGCCCCGACCGGGGTTGGGCCGCCCGCGCCCACGTCCCGGCCCTGGCCGCCCTGCCCGACTACCGGCTCACCGCGGTCGGCACCAGCCGCCCCGAGAGCGCCCGCGCCGCGGCCGAACTCTTCGGCGCCGACCACGCGTTCACGGATGCCCGCAGCTGGCCGAGCACCCCGAGGTGGACCTGGTCGCCGTCACCGTGAAGGTCCCCGCGCACCTCGAACTCGTCGGCGCCGCCCTCGCCGCCGGCAAGCACGTCTACTGCGAATGGCCGCTCGGCGTCACCACCGAGGAGGCCCTCACCCTCGCCGCCGAGGCCCGCGCCGCCGGTGTCCACCACGCCATCGGCCTCCAGGGCCGCTACGCCCCGGCCGTCGTCCGGGCCCGCGAACTGATAGCGGCCGGCCGGCTCGGCCGCATCACCTCCGTCACCGTCCACGCCTCCCGCCCGAAGGGCGCCCGCGGCCGGATCCCGGCCTGGGCCGCGTACACCGTCGACGCCTCCACCGGCGCGGGCACCGTCGAGGTCGCCGGAGGCCACACCCTCGACGCCGTACGGCACCTGCTCGGCGCCGACTTCGAGGCCCTCTCGGCCGCCTTCTCCCTCCAGGAGTCCGTGCTCACCGTCGTCGAGACCGGCGAGGTGGTCGAGGCCACCGGTCCCGACCACCTGCTGCTCAACGCCACCCTCACCGGCGGCGGCGTCCTGTCCGCCCACATCCACGACGGACGGGCCACGGACGCGGGCACCCGCATCGAGATCTCCGGCACCGAGGGGGACCTCGCCCTCCTCTCCACCGGCCCCGAGGCCCCCGCCGGCCTCCAGATCGGCGACCTGCGCCTCCTCCTCGGCGAGAACGGCACCTTCCAGGAGCTCCCCCTCCCCGCCTCCCCGCCCCACGCCGAGTCCTCCAACGTCGCCCGCCTCTACGCCGCCCTCGCCGAGGACATCCGCACCGGCACCCGCACCGCCCCCTCCTTCGACGACGCCGTGACCCTCCACCGCCTCCTCGACGCCGTCCGCCGCTCCGCCGCCTAGGACCTCTCTTCCACCCGCCCCCGCAGCCGCCCCAGGGCTAGCCGGGGCTCCCGGCGGGTGCCGAGCGGGACGAGCGCGGCGCGCCCGGGCACCCGTACGCCGCCCGTGAGTGCGACCCGGGTGGTGCCGGCCGCGTCGGGGGCGGCGGCCATGCCGATGATCAGGAACCGGCTCTGCAGCCAGCACCAGCCGGGCCGCAGCACCCCGTGGAAGCGGGCCCGCAGGCCGTACCGGCTGCGCGCCAGCGCCTCCAGCCGCTCGCCGTCCGAGTGGACGACCCGCAGGGTGCTCATGTCGGGCTGGAAGCGCCCGAACTCCCCCTCCAGGTCGCCCATCACCGCCCACACCCGCTCGAAGGGCGCGTCGATCACCCCGTCGGTGACCCGGGCGTTGCGCACGCCCGCGGCCATCACGTGCAGCCGCCGCACGGCGTCCAGGCCGCCCGGCCCGTCGAAGCCGTTGAAGCCGCCGAAGTCGTCGAACCCGTCGAAGTCGTCGAACTCGCCCGTCGTCATGCCGTCCACATCCTTCGGAATACGGTCCGCGCCCGGTGCAGCCGGGACTTCACGGTGCCTTCGGGCAGGCCGAGCAGCGCCGCGGCGGCCTTCTCGTCCAGTCCTTCGACGTCGCGCAGCACCAGCACCGCGCGGTGTTCGGGTGAGAGCCTGACCAGCACGTCCCGGATGTCCGAGGCGAGCTGAGGGTCCCCGGGGGCGGGTGGTTCGGCGAGCTCGGCGGGGGTGTCGCGCCCGTCGCGCCGCGCGATCCGTACGGCCTCGCGCACCGCGACCACCCGCACCCACCCGTACAGGGCGGCCGGCTCCCGCAGCGAGCGCAGGCCGCGGAAGACGGCGACCAGGGTCTCCTGGACGGCGTCCTGACGGCTGCTCAGCGCGATCGGCCCGCAGATCCGCGAGACGTACGGCGTCAGGTGGTCGAGCAGGTCGCTCATCGCGAGGGTGTCGCCCCGCCGGGCGGCCCGCGCCAGCTCCAACCCTCTCGCGCCGTCCGGTGGTTCAGTCATGGAGGAAGCCTTCCATCAGGCCGGAGACCTCGGCCGGGCAGTCCAGGGTCAGCGCGTGCCCGCAGCCGTCGAGCACGTGGACCTCGGCCGCGGGCAGCAGCCGGCCGAACCGCGCGGCCTGCGCGGGCGGCAGGGTGGTGTCCCGCGCGCCCCAGAGCACCAGCACGGGCTGCCCGGTCCGGGGCATCGCGGCCTGCGTCTCGCGCCAGTCCAGTCCGCGTTCGAGCAGGTAGGCGGCGCGGCGGTTGTCGTCGAGGGTGTTGGGCGCCCACATCGCCTCCACCACCGCGTCCGTGGCCAGTTCGGGGTGGGCGAACAGGGGCCGTACGGTCGCCGCCGCCATGCTCCGCCCGGAGGCCAGGTTGACCAGCGCCTCGCCCAGGACCGGGATCTTCAGCGCCTCCCAGCTCCAGGTGTCCCGCTCGTCCAGCCCCGAGGAGGCCAGCAGCGCCAGCCGGCTGACCCGCTCGGGGTGGCGCTGCGCGTACGCCAGGGCCCAGCCGCCGCTCCAGGAGTTGCCGCCCATCGCCACCCGCGGCAGGTGCATCGCGTCGAGGAACTCGCCGACCGCGCCCGTCATCCCGTCCAGGTCCCAGGTGAAGCCGGCGCCGTGCAGCTCGGTGAAGCCCTGGCCCGGCAGGTCCACGGTGTACACGGTGTGGGTGCGCGCCAGCGCCTCCGCCTGCGGCCGCCAGGCGAACGTCCAGGCCGCCCCCGGGGACAGCAGCACCACCGGCGAGCCGGACCCGCTCACCTCGTAGTGGAACCGCGCGAGCGGCGTCTCCACGAACGCCCCCTGCGCCCCGGCGGGCCGGTATCCGCGCTGCTCGCCGGGCGCGTAGCCGTACGCGCCGTACAGCAGCCCGCCCGTCAGCAGCAGCGCCGCCCCCAGCGCGCCGTGCCGCAGCCAGGCGCCGCGCCCCCGCCGCCCCAGCCCGGCGAGCCGCCCGGCGGCCACCGCGAGGAGGAGGCAGAGCGGGGTGTAGAGCACCAGGTCGAGCAGCCGGAACGTCTCCTCGCCCTCCACCCCCACGCCGAAGGCCCACACCACCCCGACCACCCCGCGCACCGCCGTCCCGACCGCCACGGCCAGCGTCACCAGCCCGCACAACGCCCGTACGCGCCGGCCACCCCGCCGCTCCGCCGTCGCCCGCACGGCCGCGGCCGCCGCCACCAGCACGACCGCCAGCGGCAGCAACACCGGTGGCGTGAAGGGCACATCGGCGTTCAGCACGGCCTGCGAGAGCTCCCGGGCGTCCGCGGCGGGCCACACGCCGCCCGCCGCCCAGTACAGGTGCACCACGGCATCCCCGCCGAGCACCCCGGCCACCACCCGCCCGAGCAACCGATCCGAAACCCGCATCACGAGCTCTCCCCTCCACCCCGGTCGACGTCCTGTCACCGAAAAGAGGAGGAGCCCCCGCGCGACGTTCCCCGTGACCCGCGTCACATCTCCCCGGGCCCTCGCCGGACGCCCGTCACCAGCCAGGCCGAGGTCCTCAACTCCACCCCGCCCGCCCCCTCGTAGGCCCGCAGCCGCTCCGTCAGCGCCTCCCGCGCGCGCCCGGAATCCCCGCCCAGGAGATGCTGCGCGGGCCCGGTGCTCAGCAGGAACGAGGCCGCGTCCTGCGCGTCGTGCCCCCAGACGCCGGCCTTCTCCACCGGCTCGAGCGCGATCTGCTCGAAGCCCGCGCCCCCGAGCAGTCCCCGGACGTGCTCCGGGTCGGCGAGCGAGAACATCCCGGGCCCCTCGCTGCCGCCGGTGGGCGGCGCGTCATCGCTCAGCGCGGCGAACAGGTGCACCCAGTCCGTACGCGCGGGATCGGCCATGCAGACGAAGGCGATCCGCCCGCCGGGCCGCAGCGCCCCGGCGACGTTGGCGAAGGCGGCGGCGGGGTCCTGGTAGAACATGACCCCGAACCGGCTCATCGCCACGTCGAACCCGCCCGCGGGCAACTCCTCCACCTGCACGTCCGCCTGCCGGAACTCCACGTTCGCCAGCCCCTCCCGCGCGGCCGTCTCCCGTGCCCAGTCCAGCATCGGTCCGGACAGGTCGAGCCCGAGCACCGTCCCACTGCTCGCCGCCCGCGCCGCGAGCCGGCTGGTCTGCCCGGTGCCGCAGCCGAGGTCGATCACCCGGTCCCGGAGGCCCACGCCCGCCGCCTCCAGCAGCGGCGCGTCGAAGCCTCCGTTGACCGCGTTCCAGCGGTCGGCGTGGTCACTCCAGTGGCGGCCCTCGTATCCGTTCCAAGCCCGGGACTGTTCGCTGTTGACGAGGTGACGCGTCATCGCTCGGCTCCTGCCGCTCTAGTATGGGCGTGCGCTCATTCCAAGGTATGGGCGAGTGCCCATACTTTCAACCCCCTTAAGGGAGGCCGACCTTGTCCCCTCGCGGAGTGCCCGTGCCCAACGTCAAGGAGCGGCTCTTCGAAGCCGCCGAACGCGTCCTGGAACGCGAGGGCCCGGCCGGCCTCACCAACCGCGCCGTCACCGAGGAGGCCGGCTGCGCCAAGGGCCTGCTCTACAGCCACTTCACCGACCTCGACGACTTCGTCACCCAGCTCGTCCTGACCCGCTTCCACCGCGTCGCCGAGGACCTCGCGCCCCTCCCCGCCCGGGCCGGCACCGGCGAGGTCGTCGCCAACCTCACCCACGCCGCCCGGACCCTCCTCGGCAGCAACGGCCCCGCCCTCACCGTCGCCGCCCTCTCCCGCCCCGCCGTCGCCACCCGCATCAGGGCCCACTGGTCCGCCGACAACCCCGCCGAACGCCTGATCGCCGACTACCTCGCCGCCGAGCAGCGCCTCGGCCGCCTCCCCGCCACCACCGACTGCCCCGTGCTCGCCCTCGCCGTCGTCGCCACCACTCACCACCTCCTCATGACCGCCACGACCCCCGTCCCCACCCAGCACGCCCTCCTCGCCCGCCTCGTCACCGCCCTCCTGTGACCGCGGGCGCCACCGCACACGCCACCGCACACGCCACCGGACACGCCACCGGCCCGCCGACGGACGGTCGACGGGCCGGAAACGGTGCGGCGGATCAGCGGCGGATCAGCCCAGCTGGGCGAGGCCCTCCGTGGCGATCCGCTCGAAGACGGACAGGTCGTTGGCGAAGATCGAGTCCGGAACGGGCCAGTGGATCACCAGCTCGGTGATCCCCAGCTCCTTGTACGTGCCCGCCCAGTCGACGAAGGCGTCCAGCGACTCCAGCGGCTTCTCCGCCGTCGAGCCCTGGAGCAGCATCTTCTCCAGCGTCGCCACGTCCCGGCCCGTCTTCTCGCAGGCCGCCGTGAGCTTCCCGATCTGCGCGGCGATCACCCCGGGCGCCTGCTCCACCGGCACGTCCGCCGGGCCCTTCGGGTCCCCGTACGTGACCCAGCCCTGCCCGTACTCGGCCGCCAGCCGCATCCCGCGCGGGCCGGCCGCGGCCACGTAGAAGGGGATGCGCGGGGTCTGCACGCAGCCGGGGATGTTCCGGGCCTCGACGGCCGAGTAGTACGTCCCCTCACGCGTCGTGGCGTCGTTCCTCAGCAGCTCGTCCAGCAGCGGCAGGAACTCCCCGAAGCGGTCCGCCCGCTCCTTCGGCGACCAGGCCTCCTGCCCCATCGCCGTGGCGTCGAACCCCGTCCCCCCGGCTCCGATCCCCAACGTGACCCGCCCGCCGGACACGTCGTCCAGCGTGATCAGCTCCTTCGCCAGCGTCACCGGATGCCGGAAGTTCGGCGAGGTCACCAACGTCCCCAGCCTGATCCGCTCCGTCGCACAGGCCGCCGCCGTCAACGTCGGCACCGACCCGAACCACGGCTCCTCCCGGAACGACCGCCAGCTCAGGTGGTCGTACGTGTACGCCGCATGAAACCCCAGCTCCTCGGCCTGCCGCCAGACCTTCTGCCCCTCACTCCACCGGTGGATGGGGAGGATCACCGTACTCAAGCGCATGCAATGGACGATACGCGCAGATCGGCGGGGGCTCAGGTCTGCTCGTGTGGCGACACGAGTAGGTCGGTTAGCCTGGCGCCAGGGACATGGAGCAGGCGCCTGCGGTGAGTTCCGGCAGATGACTGGGCTGCCGGGCCTCCCTCTGCCGGACCGACTCCGGACAGAGCGGAGTGGGTCGAGGCATACCGCCACTACTGGGCGCTGTGAGCGTCGCAACCTTCAAAGGTCAGGAGGGCTCGCATGGCTGTCGTGGTACGGAGCGAGGACGAGACGTCGCTGCGAGGCATGGTCGAGCACTGCGCCGAACTGAAGGGCGAACTGGTCGAGTTCGCCCAGAGCGCTCGCTTCGACCGGTGGTTGACTCCTCTCCTCCTGGAGGCGGCAGGCCCTGAGCGGCAGTTGGCCGAGGCCGACGCGGTCCGGATCATCGACAACTTCATCCTCCGGTACCGCCTGCCGGACGGTTCGACCGTGGTGGACCGGTTCGTCGCCGGACGACGGGGCTTGACCGAGGCAGATCGGAAGATGCTGCTCGGCTGGCGTGACCCGGTCGAGGGCATCTTCGAGATCCGGCGCAAGGACGGGGACGCCGTCGTCCTGCTGAACCTGATCGACGACCTGGAGTACCGCACCTACTCGAACGTCGGGCGGGAGGCCTTCCGCGGAGTGTCGAAGGGAGGATTCCTCCTGGCGTGCCTGGTGCCCGTCCACCCTGCCGACGGGGCATGGCTGATCTCCGGGACGATGTCCTCCTATCCGAAGTCGAGCGCCACCGAGATCACTCAGGCGGCGCTCCAACTGGCCACCACCCACCCCGAACTGGTCTTCCGCAACCCCGAGAAGATCGAGCAGGGATGGCAGTCGATGAGGAAGGACCGGGCAGCGTTCATCGAGTTCTGCGGCAGCGACGAACTGGTCCTTCCCCCCGCCGAAGCCGAGGACCGGCTCAACGCCTACTACCAGCACCGGCAGGAGACCGCCATCGCTGGGCGCCCCGACCGGGTGGGAGGCCGACGACTGCCGAGCCTGGCGTTCCCGGCGTTCGAACTGCCCCGTGGGCTGGCGGAATCGGACACGGTCGGCGTCATCTACGACGAGGTCGAAGGGCTCAATTTCTACCGGGACTACGGAATGCTGCAAGACCTCTTCGCCATCCCTGAGCTCGTGGGCCGCCGACAGCACCAGGACGTCCTGCGCGCCTACCTGCGCGAGGAGTCGATTGCGCCGCTGCCGATCCGCCGCCTGGCCGCCGCATACCCGGAGACGGTCGACGCGGTCTTCCGGAAACTGCTACGCAAGCCCGGATTCACCTGGACCGAGTGCGGCGAGGAACTGCTGCGTCGGTACAAGCCCCGCTACTACGAGAACGAGCCCCGCCCCGGCGTCTCCGTGATTGGCGAGCGCCTGAGCGAGCTTGCTGCAGGCGGCTGACCGCGAGATTTCACGAGGGCGCGATGCACCTGAGGTACGCGCCGGGATCGCCTTCCCGGTCAATCGGTGATCGTGCGGTGGACAGGACCCTGAGGAACGGTCGGCCCGGCTGAATGCTCGTCCACGTCGCACCCGGGGAACGGTGGCGCGCTGGTGGAGCTGGCCAACGAGTGCCCTGGCACGTCCCAGGACGAACTGGTGCGTCAGGCATCCGAGTTCTTCGGTTGGCGGACTCCTGGTCGGCACGCCCGCCCTCATGTCCCGGCCTGGCTCCAGGTCCAACGGCAGAGCCCGTCCTCGGAACCGGCTCGCTGGGTCCGGATGTCGATGGTGACGCGCGGAGAGGCTCGCCAACTGCGTACCAGCGTCGGCGGGTCGTCCGCCCTCAGGTCTAGCCTTCGGTCATGCGACCACCCCTTGAACATGAACTTCGCAATGCGCTTGTACACAACCTGGAGTTGATCGAGCCGGGGCTGCGCCCAGTTCAATTCGAGGAGTACCCCCTGCCCAATGGCTACGGCACCAGGGGGAGTATCGACATCCTGGCCCGTGATCGCCATCAGATGTGGGTGGTCATCGAGCTGAAACGGTCCCGGTCCAGCGCACGGCAAGCCCTGCACGAGGTCAACAAGTACACCGAGCTTCTTTGTCGGGAGAAGAACCTCGCGCCGGACCGCATCCGTGCGGTGATCGTCGCCATGCCGGACGACTGGGAGGAACTCCTAATCGCAGTCAGTCATGCTGCACGCGACTGGAAGCATGATCTTCGCGGGTACCGGCTGCGCCTGGACAGCAAAGGAATTCCCATCGGGACCGAGCGGGTGGAACTCCTGCCTCAGGCCTTCGAACCCCGTATCACCTCCATCCACAACCTGTTCTTCTTCGCCACGGAAGAACAACGCGAACAGGGCTGGAGGATCATCAGCAAGACTGCGGAAGAGCTGGGGGCGCTCGATCTGTTGGCGGCGGATCTGGACCGGGTAGCGGAGAAGCACTACATCCCTGCGCATTTCGGCCTATACCTGGCGGTCGGCCGGGTGAACGAGGAGCTCGCCGCAGTGGATCTCCTGGGTGGCTACGACGGACCTGAGCCGTTCGCTGACGAGCACCAGGCGGAGTACCTGGCCCTCTGCGAGATCTGCAACCGCCTTGCACGCAGCAAGCTGCGCGGACTGAACATGGAGTCTGCACAGCCAGGGCTGTTGAAGAACCTCCGTGACGACCCCAACTGGGCCATCCAAGGTTTCCGAGGCACCGGCGCCTACGGCGTCACAACCGCCTTCGAAGAGCAGGACCTGTTCCGTTTCCTTACCGGGGACGAACGAGGAGACAGTCAGATCCTGTACACGGGCACTGTCTGCCCGCAGGTAGCCAGCCGTTGGAAGGCGTTTCGGCAAGAGGCTCAGCGAAGCCTGGCCGGCAATCACGAGTGGGAGTCGCTGGTGGCCGGCTGGCTCGACGAAGTGGGCCAGAAGGTCGGTGAGGGAGACGTCGGACTACACGTCTACAACCCCTGTGATCTCCTGCAAACAATCATCCATGGGTGGCCAGACGGCCTGGGGAATCTCCTGCCCATGGTCATGGGCGAGGCCGTACCCCGCCGCGGGCTACGGCATTCGGTGCGTGGCGCCCTATGCTGGAACGGCCGAGGCATGTCGTTGCCCGATGCAGTACGCCTTGTGTACCGCGATCCGCTGTTCCTGATGAGCAACATGTATGCGGGGACCGTGTGGGAACGTGACCGAGAGCTCTTGGATCTCCTGGGACTGCACTACGTACTGCTGGAGAAGATCGGATCTGATGGGTTTGAGGGGACGGTGACTGACGAGCACCGCATCTGGATGCATCGAGATCAGGGTGCGCGCGTGTACTCCTCGGATACGGATCCTCGCGGGTACGCGCAGGCGTACGCAAGCATTGCGGCTGATGGCGGGATCATCTCTATCGGGCAGTACCTCAACAGGCACTCCCATGAGGTGAACCTGGTAGCCCGGGAGTACCGCGCCTTCTTGCATGTCGTCTAACGCTCACTGGACCTGGCCGTGGCTCACCCCAGAGCACCCACGAAAGAGCAGGTCAGCATGCGATAGGTGAACGAGGCTTGACCGAGGTCACCAATGTCCCCAGCCGGATCCGCTCCGTCGCACAGGCCGCCGCCGTCAACGTCGGCACCGACCCGAACCACGGCTCCTCGCGGAAGGACCGCCAGCTCAGGTGGTCGTACGTGTACGCCGCATGAAACCCCAGCTCCTCGGCCTGCCGCCAGACCTTCTGCCCCTCACTCCACCGGTGGATGGGGAGGATCACCGTACTCAAGCGCATACCGACGACCCTACGTCGCGCGTGGCGTTCCCAGCCGTTCTCACACCCCTGGGCCCGGGTACGGGGCCGGGGTCCGTGGTGGGTTCCGTGGTGGGTACGGAGGCGGGGCGGGGGGTGGTGAGGGGAAGGTTGAGGCATCGGCAGCGAGTGAGGGAGTGGGCGATGAGCGGCACGGTCAGCGGGACGTACGAGGGGTTCACGGCTGAGGAGCGGGCGGCGATGAAGGCGCACGCGGCGGATGTGAAGAAGGCCGCGGGGCGGGGGTCGAAGGCGGAGAAGGCGGCGGAGGCGGAGCGGGACGTGCTCGCGAAGATCGCGGAGATGCGGGACTCGGACCGGGTCATGGCGGAGCGGGTGCACGCCGTGGTGACGGCGGAGGCGCCGGAGTTGGCGCCGAAGCTCTGGTACGGGATGCCCGCGTACGCGTTGGACGGGAAGGTGGTCTGCTTCTTCCAGAGCGCGGAGAAGTTCAAGGCGCGCTACGCGACGCTCGGGTTCAGCGACCTGGCGAAGCTGGACGACGGCCCGATGTGGGCGGCCGGGTTCGCCCTGACCGAGGTGACGGACGAGGCGGAGGCGCGGATCGCGGAGCTGGTCAGGCGGGCGGTGTGAGGCCGAGGCCGGTGAGCGCGGTGGCGCCGCGGGTGGTGTGGTGGCCGCCCGCGAGGGTCAGGGTGCGGGCCGACTGGTAGGGGCAGCCGGCGGCGTCGAGGGTGGCTGCGGTGGCGAGGAGCCGGCCGGTGTCTCCGGTGAGGAGCGCCTCGGCGCGTTCCACGAGGGCGGCGGCGACGGGGTTGCCGGTCACGGCGGTACGGGCGGCGGCCAGGCGGTCGGCGGCGTCGGGGGCCCCGGCGAGGACGGCGGCTTCGGCGCGCAGCGCCACGTACCAGTGGAGCCAGATCCAGGTGGTCCACTGCCGGACCTGGCCGGGGTCGGGGGCGGTGCGTTCCAGGGCCTCCTCGGGGCGGCCCCGGTGGAGCAGGAGGAGCGCGTCGAAGACGGCCCCGTACCCGCGGGTGTTCCACGGGGACGGGTCGACCCGGGCGAGGAGCTCGGTCCAGTCGCGCTGGGCTTCCTGGTCTCCGCGCAGCCCGTGGAGCGTCGCCATCGCCGCCATCGGCGGGCCGAGGACGGTGTGGGCGGGGCCGCCGGCCCGCTGCCAGGCGTCGCGGAAGCGGACGCCGGTGGCGAGCGCCGAGGCGGTGTCACCGGCCAGGACGTCGGCGACGAGCAGCCAGCCCGTGGCGCGGTGGCCGACCTCGGCCAGCTGCGGGTGCTCGGCGAGGCGCCGGGCCCAGCGGCGGGCGCCGGGCAGGTCTCCGACGCCGAGGCCGGCCTCGGACGCCTCGCCGAGTGCCTCGATCAGCTCGTGGGTGCCGGCCGGTGCGGCCGGTGCGGCCGGTGCGTCGGAGAGCAGCTCGGCCCGGCGCCCGGCCGTCGCGGCCGCCGCGAACGCGTCCCCGGCCCAGCTCAACGCGCCGGCGAGGGTGTCGAGCGCGGCGGATTCGGCCAGCCGGTCGCCCGTGAGGCGGGCGAGGTCGACGGCCCGTTCGGCGGCGGCGACCGGGCCGGGGGCCGGGCCGGGGGCCGGTGACGAGGCGCCGATCGCGTGTGCGAGGCCGCGCCCGGCCTCGGCCAGCGCGGTGGCGGCCAGGGCGGCGGGGTCGTCGCCGGCCAGGCCACGCGCCTCGGCGATGAGCGCGTCGGCCTCCTCCGGCGGGAGCGTGCGGACGTACCTGCTGGAGAACCGGTACGCGTTGCCGGCGGCGGTGGCCAGGTCGCGGGCGGCTGCGGCGGTGTCGCCGGAACGGAGGGCGACGTCGGCGGCCGCGCGGGTGAGGCGGTGCATGTCGTCGCCGTGGAGGCGGCATCCGGCCACGGCCGCGGCCTGCCGGAGCATGGACGCCGCGTCGGCCGGGGTGGTGGCCAGGGCGGCGGCCTGCTCGTAGCGCTGCTGGGATTCGCCGACCAGCTGGCGGGTGAAGGCGAGTTCCGCGAGGGCGCGGGCGAGGCGGTGGGCGTCCGGGCGGTGCTCCGGCCGGTTCTCGGCCCAGGCCAGGGCGGCGCGCAGTTCGTCGGCCACCCGGTCGAAACGGGCCCGCCAGTCGGCCCGGGGCTGCGTCGGGTCGGTAGCGCGGGTCAGGTCGGCGCTGCGGCTCAGGCACCAGCGGAGGTGCCGGGCGCGGGTGTCGTCCAGTTCGCGGGCCTCGGTGAGGCGGTCGGTGCCGTACTGGCGCAGCGTCTCCAGGGCCCGGTAGCGGGTGCCGTCGGGGGAGGGCGTCACCGTCAGCAGGCTCTGTTCGGCGAGCCGGGCCAGGCCGTCGACGACGGTCGCCGCGTCGGACCCGGCGACCTGCGCCGCCGCGGGGGCGGTGAACGGGGTCACGAACACCGACACCCGCCGCAGCAGCAACTGGTCGGCTGGGTCGAGCAGTTGGTGGCTCCAGTCGAGCGCGGCCCGTACGGAACGGTGCCGGTCCTCCGCGCGGGAGCCGCCGGTGAGCATCCGCAGGGGGTGGGCGAGGGCGGCGCTGATGCCGTCGAGCCCGAGGGTGGGGTAGCGGGCGGCGGCGAGTTCGATGGCCAGCGCCATGCCGTCGAGCCGTTCGCAGATCGCCGTGACCTGCTCGTGCAGGGGCGGGTCCAGGGGCCATCCCACCGAGGCGGCCCGGTCCATGAACAGCGCGACGGCGTCCGACCCGTCGTCACCGTCCAGCGACAGCGGGGGGACCGGGTACACCCGCTCGAAGGGCACCATCAGCCGGGAGCGGCTGGTCACCAGCACCCGCACCCGGGGGCAGGCGGCCAGCAGGCGCTCCAGGAACAGCGCCACGCCGTCCACGACCTGCTCGCAGTTGTCCAGCACCAGCAGGGCGTGACGATCGGTCAGTGCGGCGGTCACGGAACCGGCCAGGTCGTGGCCCGGCTGCTCGCCGAGGCCGAGCGCCTCGGCGACGGCGGCGGCGACCATGCCGGGATCGGTGACCGGGACGAGGTCGACGAACCACACCCCGTCGGCGAACTCCCCGCCCGCGCCCGCGCCCACGTCCCTGTCCGAGTCCGCGCCCGAGCCCGCGTCCGAGGCCACGGCCAGCGCGAGCCGGGTCTTGCCGACCCCGCCGGGGCCGACGGCGGTCACCTGCCGGTGTTCCGCCAACAGCGCGGCCAGTTCGGCCCGCTCGCGCACCCGGCCGACGAACGAGGTCAGCTTCCTCGGCAGCGCCGGCGCCGAGGCCGGACGCGAACGGTCCTCGCGGGCCGACTCGGAGGCGCGACGGGCGAGGGCCCGCCGGTCGGGAACGTCCAACTTGCGCAGCAGCGAGGAGACATGGGTCTCCACCGTCCGCACCGAGATGAACAGCCGTGCCGCGATCTCGGCGTTGCTGAGGTGCTCCCCGACCAGCTCCAGCACCTCGGCCTCGCGGGGCGAAACATCCACGCCTGTTCCCATGGGCCCCCATTGTGGCCTAGGCCCACGGACCCTCGGGCGATCGCCC
Source organism: Kitasatospora sp. NPDC051170 (assembly GCF_044455705.1). Classification (NCBI taxonomy): domain Bacteria; kingdom Bacillati; phylum Actinomycetota; class Actinomycetes; order Kitasatosporales; family Streptomycetaceae; genus Kitasatospora; species Kitasatospora sp. NPDC051170. The sequence continues at coordinate 251,654 of NZ_JBITFA010000005.1, forward strand.
TCCGTGGCCCTCTCCGTGGTCACCACGGATGCCGACCGACCGTCCCGGCCGGGAGGCTGGGGAGCAGACACAGCGGGCCGATCGCGGCCCACGACCCCAAGGGAGCGCCCATGACCGGCTCGTCCACCCCGGGAATCAAGACCGTGCTCCACCCGGTGTCCGACCTGGACAGGGCCAGGGCGGTGTACGCGGCCGTGCTCGGAGTGCCGCCGAGCCACGAGTCGCGCCACTACGTGGGTTTCGAGGCCGGGGCCCAGCACGTCGGCCTGGTGCCGGGCGGCGGACCGCAGAACATGACCGCGCCGGTGACGTACTGGCAGGTGGCGGACATCCGGGCCACCCTGGCCGCGGCCGAGGCGGCGGGCGCGACCGTGACCGAGCCCGCCCACGAGGTCGGCGCCGGCCGGCTGGTGGCCACCGTCGCCGACCCGGACGGCAACATCCTCGGCCTCCTCCAGGACCAGGCCGCCGCCGGGCCCCGCTCCCGCGCCCAGCGCCGCCTGGACACCGAGCACCGGCTCGCCCACGACGTCGACGTCTGGGTGGCCACGGCCTCCTTCGCCGGCGCCCCGTACCTGGTGCCGCTGTCCTTCGACTGGGACGGGCAGGCCCTGTGGCTGGCCACCCCGGCGGGCAGCGCCACCGGCAGGAACCTCGCCACCGCCGGTACGGCCCGGCTCGCCCTCGGGCCCACCCGCGACGTCGTCATGATCGACGCCACCGTCGAGGCCCTCGACCTCGACGCCCTCCCGCAGGAGCAGGGCGACCACTTCGCCGCCCGCACCGGCTTCGACCCCCGCACCCTCGCCACGTCCTACCGCTGGTTCCGCATCACCCCGCACCGCGTCCAGGCGTGGCGCGAGGAGGACGAGCTCACCGACCGCACCCTGATGCGGGCCGGCCGCTGGCTCGCCTGAGCCCGAACTCGCCTGAGCCCGAACTCGGCCAAGCCCGAACTCGGTCAAGCCCGAAGGACCTTGACGGATCAAAGGGTGGGGACAACCCCCGGTGGAGTCGGCCGGGCAGCAGGCGGGTGCGGGGCCGGTCCGCGCCGGGAGTATCGGGGTGTCGGAACGACCACGAAGGACCCCGCCCCGCCACCGGAGGACGCCATGACCCACCCCGCCCCCACCGCACAGATCCCCGGCCCCGTGCGGACCGCGTACGCGCTGTGGGTCACGGCCGTCGCCGCCGGGGCGTTCGAGACGGTTCTGGCCGTCGGCCGGATGCTCGCCGACGGCTCCGGTTCGGCCGGCCAGATCGCCGCGGGCCTCGCCGTCCGGCTGCCGGTGTTCGCGGCCGCGCTCCTGGTCGCCCGGCAGATGCGCCGGGGGCGCGGCTGGGCGCGGACGGCGCTCACGATCGGGCTCGGTGTCCTGGGGACGGCGTCGATGGTGATGCAGCCGATCCAGGCTCTGGCCCAAGGTCGTACGGTGGCCTGGGAGTTGGAGCATGCCGGGGCGGTGGATCTGCTCTTCGCCGCCAGCCGGGTGGTGCACACCGGGTCGGTGCTCACCGCCGTGGTGCTGATGTTCCTCCCCGCCGCCGGTGCCCACTTCCGGGCGGGACGCGCCGGCCGCTCGGCAGGCGCGGTGCCTGCGGCCCGGTGAGAACTCCGAGGTCGCACCCCCTAGGGGAGAGGCGCCCGGGAGTCATACCGCAGCAGCAGGAGGTCTCGTCATTCCAGCTCATGACCGCTGCCGGGCGGGCCCGTTACGTTGTGAGGCGTGTCCACAGCTGTCATCAAGACGGACGGCCTCACCAAGAGGTTCCCCCGTGTCACGGCTCTCGACCAGCTCACCGTCGAGGTGCAGCCGGGGGTGGTCGGGCTGGTCGGGGCCAACGGCGCGGGCAAGTCCACACTCATCAAGATCCTGCTCGGGCTCGCCCCGGCGACGTCGGGCCGGGGCGAGGTCCTCGGCCTGGACATCGCCACGCGCGGCTCCGACATCCGTGAGCTCGTCGGCTACATGCCCGAGCACGACTGCCTTCCGCCGGACGTCTCCGCGACCGAGTTCGTGGTGCACATGGCCCGGATGGCGGGCCTGCCCGCCACCGCCGCCCGTGAGCGCACCGCCGACACCCTGCGCCACGTCGGCCTGTACGAGGAGCGGTACCGCCCGATGGGCGGCTACTCGACGGGCATGAAGCAGCGCGTCAAGCTCGCCCAGGCCCTGGTGCACGACCCGAAGCTGGTGCTGCTGGACGAGCCGACCAACGGCCTCGACCCGGCCGGCCGCGACGAGATGCTCGGCCTGATCCGGCGCGTGCACAGCGACTTCGGCATCTCGGTGCTGGTCACCACCCACCTCCTGGGCGAGCTGGAGCGCACCTGCGACCACCTGGTCGTCATCGACGGCGGCAAGCTGCTGCGCTCCTCCTCCACCGCCTCCTTCACCGAGGCGACGGCCGTCCTCGCGGTCGAGGTCACCGACCACCCGGAGGACCAGGCGCTGGAGCCGGGCCCCGCCGTCCGCGAACGCCTCGCCGCCGAGGGGCTGTACGTCCAGTCGGAGGGCTCGCACCTGCTGCTGGTCAGGCTCGCCGGCGAGGACACGTACGACACCATCCGCGACGCCGTCGCCGAACTCGGCCTCGGCCTGGTCCGGTTGGAGCAGCGCCGCCACCGCGTCGCCGAGCTCTTCACCGACGCGGGCGACACCGACGCGGGCGACGGCGCCGCGCAGAACCCCAGGGGAGGTACGGACGATGTCGCTGCCTCCTGACACCAGGACCGCCGACACCGGCGTCATCCACGACATCGGCTACCGCGGCTACCAGGGCCCCCGCCTGGGCCGCGCCTACGCCGCCCGCTCACTCTTCACCCAGAGCCTGCGCGCCGCGTACGGCCTCGGCCGCTCCGGCAAGTCCAAGGTGCTGCCGATGCTGGTGCTCGGCGTGCTGACGGTGCCCGCCGCGATCGTCGTGGCGATCGCCGTCGCGGCGAAGCAGGACTCGCTGCCCGTGGAGCCCGCCAACTACCTGTCCTCCACCGGCATCCTCATCTGGATCTTCCTCGCCGCCCAGGCGCCCGTCCTGCTCTCCCGGGACCTGCGCTACAACACCGTCCCGCTGTACTTCTCCCGCCCGATCACCCGCACCGACTACGTCCGTGCCAAGTTCGCGGCCATGTTCTGCGCCCAGTTCCTGCTGATGCTGGCCCCGCTGGTGGTGCTGTACGCGGGGGCGCTGCTCGGCGGGATGGACTTCGGCGACAACACCGAGAGCTTCCTGTACGGGCTGGTCGCGGCCGTGCTCCACTCCCTGGTGCCGACCTCGGTCGCGCTGGTGATCGCGGCGAGCACCCCGCGCCGGGGCTTCGGCGTGGCGGCCATCATGGGCTACCTGGCGGTCAGCGCGACGCTCGCGGCGGTCACGATCGGCATGACCCGGGGGACGGACAGCGCCGACGCCGCGCAGTGGACGGCCCTGGTCTCGCCGGACACCCTGGTGGAGAGCCTGGTCAACGAACTGTTCGACCTCGGCAGCGGGTTGGACCGCCGGCACGCGCCGGGCGGGTTCGGCCTGATGGTGTTCGCGCTCGTCGCCGCCGCGATGGTGGCCGGCTCCTACCGGCTGCTGCTGCGCCGCTACAAGACCATCTGAGAGAGGGCGGCATGGCCACCATCACCATCGACAAGGTCTCCCGCTGGTTCGGGAACGTGGTCGCGGTCAACGACGTCTCCATGACGATCGGCCCGGGCATCACGGGCCTGCTCGGCCCGAACGGCGCCGGGAAGTCGACCCTCATCCACATGATGAGCGGCTTCCTGGCCCCCTCCAGCGGCTCGGTCACCCTGGACGGCGCCCCGATCTGGCGCAACCAGGAGGTGTACCGCCAGGTCGGCCTCGTCCCGGAGCGGGAGTCGATGTACGACTACCTGACGGGCTGGGAGTTCGTCCTCGCCAACGCCGAGCTGCACGGCCTCACCCACCCGGGCGCCGCCGCCCGCAAGGCCCTCGACCTGGTCGAGATGGCCTACGCCAAGGACCGGCGCACCGGCACCTACTCCAAGGGCATGAAGCAGCGCGTCAAGATGGCCTCCGCGCTCGTCCACGAGCCGTCGGTCCTGCTGCTCGACGAGCCCTTCAACGGCATGGACCCGCGCCAGCGCCTCCAGCTGATGGAGCTGCTGCGCCGCTTCGGCGCGGACGGGCGGACGGTGCTCTTCTCCTCGCACATCCTGGAGGAGGTCGAGCAGCTCGCCCGGCACATCGAGGTGATCGTCGCCGGCCGGCACGCCGCCTCCGGCGACTTCCGCAGGATCCGCCGGCTGATGACCGACCGCCCGCACCGCTACCTCGTCCGCTCCAGCGACGACCGCCGCCTCGCCGCCGCCCTGATCGCGGACGGCTCCACCAGCGGCATCGAGGTCGACGAACGGGACCGGGCGCTGCGCATCGAGGCGGTGAACTTCCAGGGCTTCACCACCCTGCTGCCCGTGGTCGCCCGCGAGGCCGGCATCCGGCTGTACACCGTCTCCCCGGCGGACGAGTCGCTGGAGAGCGTCTTCTCCTACCTGGTCTCCGCATGAGCCGGGCCGACCGCGACCCCGAAGACCGCGCCGACAACTGGACCCGGGAAGGGGCCGACCGATCATGAACCCGACCGTCGCCAGGTTGACCGTACGCGGCCTGCTGGGCCGCCGCCGCGGCCTCCTGCTGCTGGTGGTCCCCGCGCTGCTGCTGCTGATCGCCGCCCTGGCCGCGAGCACGGACGGCGACAAGCTGGACCTCACCGTCAAGATCCTCGGCGACCTCGACCTCGGCACCCTGGTGCCGATCCTGGGCCTGGTCGTCGGCACCGGCGTGATCGCCACCGAGATCGACGACGGCTCGATCGTCTACCTGCTCGCCAAGCCGCTGCCGCGCTGGCGGATCATCACCACCAAGCTGGTCGTCGCCGTCGTCACCACCTGGGTGTTCGCCGCCGTCCCGACGCTGATCGCCGGGCTGCTGATGTACGGCACCAAGGACGGGCTGGCGCTGGGCTACGCGGTGGCCGTGCTGGTTTCGGGCGCCGCGTACAGCGCACTGTTCCTGATGCTCGGCGTGATCACCCGGCACGCGGTGGTGGCCGGGCTGGGGTACGCGCTGGTCTGGGAGGCGCTGGTCGGCAACTACGTCGAGGGCGCCCGGACGCTCAGCATCCAGCAGTGGGGGCGCGCGGTGGCCGAGGCCGTCGCCGGGGACACCACCAACCTCAACCCCGCGGTCTCGCTGGGCGCGGGCGTGATCCTGCTCGCGGTGGTCACCGTCGGCGCGACGGTCTTCGCCTCGGTGAAGCTGGCGGGGCTGACCCTGGCCGCCGAGGAATAGCCGAGGAGTAACGCCTCCCGAGCGCGGGGCGGGGGCCGGCCCCCCCGCGGGCCGGGGCCCCCCCCCCCCCCCCCCCCCCCCCCCCCCCCCCGGGGCCCCCCCCCCCAAACCCCCCCCCCGCCCACCCCCCCCCCCCCCCCCCCCCCCACCCCCCG
>NZ_JBITFA010000005.1:257136-421026 GCF_044455705.1 Kitasatospora sp. NPDC051170
GTACTCCCCGAGCGGCACGGCCCCCGGGGGGGGGGCGGCCCCCCCCCCCCCCCCGGCCCCCCCCCCCCCCGCGCCCCAGCCGGCCACGCCGACCACGGCGGCCAGCACCAGCATCACCGTCAGCGGGGCCGTCCAGCCGCCGGTCAGCTGGTGCAGCGCACCGGCGCCGACCGGGCCCGCCGCCGCGACGACGTAGCCGATCGCCTGCGACATGCCGCCCAGCTGGGCGGCCCCGGCCGCGGAGCCGGTCCGCAGCACGATGAACGCCAGGCCCAGGCCCAGCGAGCCGCCCTGCGCGACCCCGAGGATCGCCGCCGCGACCCAGGCGCCGGAGACCGGAGCCGCCAGCAGCACGGCGATGCCCAGCCCGTTCAGCACCGCCATGGTGACGGCCAGCCCGCGCTGGCGGGTCATCCGGCCGGCCAGCAGCGGCACCAGGAAGGCGCCCACGACCTGCAGCAGGTTGGAGAAGGCGAAGGCCAGCGCGGCCTGGCCGCGCGCCATGCCCTGGTCGGCCAGGATGGTCGGCATCCAGGCGACGACGATGTAGACCAGCAGCGACGAGATGCCCATGAAGAGGCTGATCTGCCAGGCCAGCGGCGTCTTCCACAGCCCCGCGATCGGCTTGCCTGGCTGGACGGCGGCCACCCGAACCTGCTCCTCGGCCCGCTCCTGCCGCGAGCGCAGCACCTGCGGCAGCCAGGCCACCGCGGCGACGACGGCGAGCAGCGACCAGACGCCCAGCGAGGCCTCCCAGCCGCCGCCCAGCATGTGCTCCAGCGGGACGGAGAGCCCGGCGGCCAGGGTCGCGCCGACCAGCATGGTGGTCGAGTAGACGCCGGTCATCGTCGCCGCGCGGTCCGGGAACTCCCGCTTGACCAGGCCCGGCATCGACACGTTCAGCACCGCGATCGCCACGCCGATCACCATGCAGCCCAGATAGAGCGCGTACACCGAGGGCAGCACCCGCAGCAGCACGCCCGCGCCCAGCACCAGTACGGCGCCCAGGACGACCCGCTCGGCGCCGAAGCGCCGGGTCAGCCGGGGCGTGAGCGGCGCGCCGACGCCCTGGAACAGCACCGGCACGGTGGTGATCAGGCCGCTCGCGGTGGCGGAGAGGCCGAAGGTGCGCTGGATCTCGGCGATCATCGGCGAGACGGCCGCCAGGCAGGCGCGCATGTTGAGCGCGACCAGCAGGATGCCGGTCAGCAGCAGGGCGGGGTGGGCCAGCCGGGAGCGGACGGGGAGCGCGGCGGAGGTGGTGACCACCGGCTGCTGGGCACGGGTGACGGCCATGGTTGTGCGGTTCTTTCGTGTACGGGGCGGGCTGGCGGACGGCGGAAGGGAGGCTCTCGCCCGTCCTACTTCCGCGCCGCGATGGCGGCGAGCAGCTGCTCGACGGCCGCGGTGGGCTCGGCGAGCAGCTCGCGACAGGCCGTCTCGGCGCGGTCCGGGTCGCCGCTCTCGATCGCGTCGACCAGCGCCGCATGGGTGGCCACGTCCACCTCGGGCATCTCGTGGTCGCCGAAGGCGGTGGTCATCGACTCGCGCACGGAGGCGCCGAAGTACCGGTACACCTCGGCCAGCGCCGGGTTGTGCGCGGCGTCGACGACGGCGGTGTGGAACTCCAGGTCGTGCTCGACGGTCGCCTCGCGGTTGGCCCGCTCGGGGTTCGCCGCCATGACCTCGGCCTCACGGGCCAGCGCGGCCCGCATCCGCCGGACGTCCTCGGGGGTGTGCCGCAGCGCGGCCAGCCGGGCGGCCTCCGCCTCCAGCGCCGCGCGGACCTCCAGGACGTCCCGCACGCCGGAGCGCTGGACGCCGCGCAGGACGGCGGCCGGGTCGCTGGTGGAGCGGACGAAGGTGCCCTCGCCCTGGCGCGAGACCAGCATCCCGGCATGCGCCAGCACCCGGATGGCCTCCCGCACGGTGTTGCGGCCGACCCGCAGCTGCTCGGCGAGCTCGTGCTCGGTCGGGATCTGCGACCCGACGGGCCAGGTTCCGCCGACCACCTGCGCGCGCAGCTGCTCGATCGCGGTGTCCACCAGGGAACGCCGCCCGGCCGCCTGCAGGCTCTCGCCGCCCATACCGGGCCTCCCTTCGCACACCGCTCATCGGTCGTCGGTCATCCTACAACCACTTGCCCGGTCATCCTACAACCGGCGCCCTCCGCGCTACGGGAAGCGGCACCGCCGTCAGCCGCTCGAACCCCAGGGACGGGCTCGCCATGCTCACCGGCAGCTCCTGGCCGTCCTTGCCGCAGCCCGTCACCGGATTGAACACGGCCAGGTCGTCGCCCACCTGCCGCAGCGAGCGCAGCGCCGCCGTCTTGCGGCCCTTGAGGTCCAGCCGGCCCACCAGCCGCCCGGTGAGCTCGCCATCCTCGATCCACTCCGCGTAGGCCGGGCGGATGACGAAGAACTCCTCCACCGACCCGCCGCCCCAGGCCCCGCGGCAGTACAGCCCCCGCCGTACGGAGCCGATCAGCTCCCCGGCCGGGGTGGCGCCCCGCGCCACGCACACGGAGGACATCCGCGGCAGGGCCCGCCCGGCCCCGAAGGCGCGCCGGCCGTTGCCCGTCCGGGGCAGCCCCTGCTCCCGCGCCTCCCGGGCGTCGGTCAGCACCCCGGAGACCACCCCGGCGTCCACCAGGGGGGTGACGGCGGCGGGGTGCCCCTCGTCGTCCACGGGCTGCGAGGTCTCCAGGCCGCCGGGCGCCGAGCCGTCCAGCCCCGCGCCGTCCAGGCCCGGGCCGTTCACCGCCGCGCCGTCCAGTCCCGTGCCGTCCACCGCCGCGCCGTCCGGCACCGGCCCGTCCAGCACCGTGAGCACCTCCGAGGCGACCCGGGTGCCCAGGGCCAGGCCCGCCCCGGCGGCGTAGCCGCGGTAGTTGTCGGCCTCCAGGCTGTGCCCGAGGGTCTCGTGCGCGAAGTGCACCGCCAGGTCCGCCGCCAGCACCACGGGCCCGGCGAAGGGCTCGGCCAGGGGCGCGGCGGTCAGCGCGGCCCGGATCTCCCCGGCCAGCCGGTCGGCGGTGGCGCCCAGCGCGGCCAGGGGATCGGCCCCCGCCCACTGCCACAGCAGCGGCACCGCCCGCCCCGACGGCCCGACCACCCGCAGCTGCACCAGCGCCTCCAGCCGGGTGCGCGGCACGTACCCCAGCGCCCCCAGCTCCCGGTTCACCCAGCGGCTGACCAGCCGGACGGCGACCCGGGTGTCCGCCGCCCCCGCCCCCTCGGCGACCGCCGAGGCCGCCCGGTGCAGCGCCACCGCCGCCTCCCGCAGCCGCGCCGCTTCGACCAGCGGAGCGTCCGGGTGCGGCCCGGACGCCTCCTCGGCGACCGCCGGCTCGATCGCCGGCTGGGCCGCCGGCCCGGAGACCGTCACCCGGCGGTGCGCGATCACGTCGGGCCCAGCCGTCATCCGGGCATCGCGGCGCGGAAGGCGGTCAGCAGCTGCGCCCCCTGCTCGGTCACCCGGGCGTGGCGCTCCAGGGTCTCCAGGCCGACGGTCAGCCGGTCGGTGATGTCCTTGACGTACGGGGCGATGGCCGGACCGTCCGCCGGGCCGAAGACCTCCTGGCAGCGGATCGCCATGTGGACGTCGTTCAGGAACGCGAAGACCCCGTGGAAGATGTTGACCAGCGGGCGGGGGACCTCGACGAACGGCGAGTAGTGCTCCTCGGCGGCGTTTTCGGCGACGGAGTAGAGGTCGAGCACGGTGTTGAAGCGGTTGTGCCCGCACTCGTGCACCAGGGTCTGGGCGGAGAGGTAGGTGTGCCGCCCGCTGGTGAGGACCAGCCCGCGGAACTCCGGGATGGTGAAGTTGAACGGCCAGTTGCCCTGGCTGACCACCGGCATCACCTGCTTCGCGGTGCGCCGCACCACGGCCGCCGCCTCCGGCCAGTGGGCGTCCACGGTGGCCAGGCCCGTACCGATGGCCGCGGCGAACCCGTCGAGTTCCGGCGCCGACAGCTCCAGGGGCCTGCCGGCCGCCGGAGGGTAGGCGATCCGGTGCCAGGACTGCGGCCCGGTGACCACCAAGCCCTCGGCCAGGGAGGGCAGTTCACGCAGTGCCGGGTGCTCGCCCGCGCCGGACAGCGCCTCCAGCGGCACCGCCACCACCCGCTCCCCGGCGCTCACCCGCAGCGAGGTGCCGTCCACCCGCACGGTCAGCAGGGTGCCGGCCGCCGCCGGAAGCCGCAGCGCGCGGCCCAGCGGCATCAGCGGCAGCTCGCCCTGCTCCGGCCCTTCCTCCGGACCCTTCTCCGCGACGGCGAGGATCCCGGCCTCCGCGAGCACCCCCGGGCGCAGCAGCCCCGGCAGCAGGAAGCTCCCCGCGTAGGCCACCAGCAGCTCCGGGTCGACCTGACGCTCGCCGCGCTGGACCAGCTGCGCGACCCTCGTCCAGGAGGTGACCTCCGGGCGCAGGACGGTGCGCAGCAACTCCTCGTGCGGCAGCCGCAGCAGGCCGTCCACCAGCCCCTGCGCGGAGCGCCGGGCCTCGGGGGAGCCGCTCGCGTTGCCCTGGTCGCGCAGCTGGACGAGCAGCCGCTTGAGGTAGAGCTTGGCGGCGCTGCGCGCCAGGACGGGGGTGGGGTCGTCCGGGTGCCCGGGCAGGACGGCCCGGCTGAGGTCGACCGCGGGCGCGGGCTCGTGGAACAGCGGGCGCAGCGACGACACGTCGACCTGCACCCGGTCGGCCGTCAGGCCGCTCGACGCGGTGGCTCGAGACATCTCATCCCCTTGGCAGCAAGCGGTGGTTGGTGTGGAGGCGCGGTGCGGCAGCGCCCGGGTTACGCCGGTGAACCGACCGGGTCCGCCGGGTCGGAGGCCCCGGCCTGCGGGTCTGCCGGGTCTGCCGGGTCCGCCGGGTCCGCCTCGGTGTGCCCGAACTCCCGTACCCCGGCGACCAGGAGGGGGGCGAGGGTGCTCAGGATGAACAGCCCGGCACCGGTCAGGGTGATGGACCACATCGGCACCCTGGCCAGGGCGAGCCCCACCAGGGCGTAGCCGATCGGCGCGGAGGCGGTGGAGCAGAGCCAGTCCAGGGACATGATGCGGCCCAGGAGTTCGTCCGGGATCCGGCGCTGGAGGGCGCTCATCCACAGCACCTGGAAGCAGGCCAGGCCCGCGCCGGCGGGCAGCGCGGCGAGGGCCAGCAGCGGCACCGAGGTGGTCAGCCCGAGGATCCCGATGGCGAGGCCGAACGGCACCAGCGCGAGCAGCGCCAGGGTGCCGGAGCCGTTGCGCCGGCCGCGGCGCACCAGGAGGCCGCCGATCAGCGCCCCGGCCGAGAAGGCCGCCATCACCACGCCGTAGCCGACGGTGTCCGAGCTGGACTTCAGCAGCCGTTCGGGCAGCAGCACGAACCAGACCGGTACGGAGGTCATCATGTGGAAGACCGACATCAGCAGCACGGCCCACACCCAGGGCCTGGAGCGCGCCGCGCGGACGCCCTCCAGCATCTCCGCGACGAGCGAGCCCCCGCCCGGCTCGGGCGCGCGCTCGACGGGCTTCTCCCGCACGCCCAGCAGCAGTGCGGCGCTGGCCACGAAGGTGACGGCGTCGAAGAGCAGCGCCGTGCGGGCGCCGATCATCGCGACCACGGCGCCCGCGACGGTGGGGCCGAGGATGCCGAGGGTGCGCTCGGTCGCCGTGGTGAGCGAATTGGCCGCCTCCATCTGGTGCTTGGGCAGCAGCCGGGGCAGCAGCGACTCGTAGGCCGGGTCGAAGAACGCCTCGCCCGCGCCGACCAGCAGCACCAGCAGGGCCAGCACCCAGGTCGGGGCGCCGACCACGGCCAGGGCCGCGCCGCCGACCAGCAGGGCGCGCAGCACGTCGACGCCCGCCATGATCCGGGTGCGCGGGAAGCGGTCGGCCACCACGCCGCCGATGAGCACGCACAGCGCCATGCCGAGGGAGCGGGCGGCCAGGACGGCGCCGAACCCGGCGACGCTGTGGTTCTCGATGAGCACCGAGGTGGCGATCGCGAACGGGAACATCTGGTCGCCCAGTGTGCTCGTCAGCTGGCTGATCCACACCCGCGCGAACGTGGGTTCGCGCAGCACGGTTCGCCAGGAACCGGTCGCCTCGGCGGTGTCGGTGGATGTCACTGCGATGTCCTGTCCATCCGTTCGGCCTGCGTCGTCCCGGCCTGCGTCGTCATGAAGGTCTCGAACCAGCCGCCCGGGCCCGCCTGGGCCCGGGCCAGCTCCGCCCGCACCTCGTCCACGGCCTTGGCGGCGGCGGAGAGCGCCGTCGTGGCGGCCGCGCCGCCGAGGCCGCGGTCGAGGAGGCGGTGGGCGAGTTCACCCTGCATCCTGGCGGCGAAGATCTGGCCGCACAACCATGCCGCCGAGCGGGAGGAGCCGTCCCAGGGGGAGGTGACCGGGGGCAGCGCGTGGGTCTCCACCGGGTACAGGTCGGTGACGATCCGCCAGCGCGCCCTGGCCAGCACGGTGACCAGGCCGGCCGCCACGCTCTCCACCGTTCGGCTGGTCGCGCCGGTCGCGCCGGTCGCGCCGGTCGTGCCGGTCGTGCCAGTCGTGCCGGTCTCGCCGTCGGGGGGCCAGCAGAGCCACTCGGCGGGCGTCCCGGGCTGAGTGAACGTCAACAGGCCCGACTCGACCTCGGCATGCGCCTGCGGCCAGCAGTCGGCGAGCAGGGAGAGGGCCTCCGCCGCCCGCTCCCGCAGGTCCGCCGAGGGGGCGGGCAGTCGGCCGCAGTGCCAGGAGACGCCGTGCCGCTGGGCCGTGTCCCACCAGGCGTGCCGCTCCAGCAGCAGCAGCGAACTGCCGGGCACCCGGGGGAGCGGCTCGGCGGCGGCCCGGTGCCAGGAGCCGTCGACGGCCCGCAGCAGCGGTGTCGCGGCCTGCGGCTCGAAGCGCGCCTCGGTGACCGCGGGGAGGTCCGCGGGCGCCGTCCAGCGCTCGCCGAGGTGCAGTTCGGCGATCCCGCGCGGCTCCGAGACCGCCACGGTCAGGGTGCGGCCGGCCAGGATGTCGGGGCGCCGGGCGGCGAGGCCGAGCACGGCGGTGGCCAGCTGGGCGACGAAGGCGTCCCCGGTCTCCCGGTAGTCGGCCGCCGCCTCGTGCTCGGCGCGGCGCACGGCGCCCAGCACCACCGGGTCGAGGGCGAGTCGGGCCAGGTCCTCGGCGGTGGCCGCGGCCAGCAGGTCGATCAGCGCCTGCGCCGTGGCCCGGATCCGCGGCTGCGCGCCCCACTGCTCGCTGCGGTGGCGCAGCAGTCGCAGCAGCCGGAGCAGGACGTGCCGGGAGTGCTCGGCGCGCGCGGCGGCCCAACTCGCCTCCGTGGCACCGTCGAGGAGCAGTTCCTTCGGCTCGGGCAGCCGCTGGGGCCGGTGCAGCAGTGCGCGCAGCGCCCCGCCGCCGAGGGAGAGGGTCAGGGGCTGTTCGGCGGCCTCGGCGGCCGGGCCGCTCTCCCCGAGGCCGCTCTCCTCGACCCGCTGCTCGCTGAGGCCGTTGGCGACCCAGGCGCCGTGCCGCTCCGCCAGCAGCGTCTCGACCCGGGCGCGCAGCGCGGGGTCGGCGAGGGCCTCCCAGAGGGCGTCGAGGTCGGCCGGCCCCGGGGGCATCGGCTCCCACCAGGCGCGCCGCTGCGCCAACTCCGAGGTGATCAGCGGGAGTACGGCGTCGAGGGCGCTGGCCGAGTTGAGCGCGAGGCTGACGCTGAGCGAGGGCCCGTCGCTGACGCCCCAGTGGCTCCAGAAGATCGGCAGGTAGAGCAGGTCCCCGGGGTTCAGCTCGAACTCCAGGGCGTCCTCGGGCATGTAGGCCGTGCCGACCGAGTGGTCCCCGACCATGCGGCGGCGCAAGGACTCGTCCGGCAGGCCCGAGGGCGGGGAGAGCTGCCAGCGCTTGGTGCCCTCCTGCTGGAGGACGAAGTTGTCGCTGTCGTCGAAGTGGCAGCCGATGCCGGAGGGGCCGAGGGTCTGCACCGCGTCGCACCAGACGTTCGGCCAGTCCAGGGTCCGCCGGACGGTCTCGCTCAGCGCCGCCAGCCGCTCGCTCGCCAGGTCGGCGACGCGGACGAACCAGGCTTCGCCGGGCCGCTCCACGACCTGGACGGGCTGCTCGCGGGTCATCCGCTCGCGGACGGCGTCGAACTCGGGGACGGTCAGCGGCGGGTTCAGCAGCGTACGGGCGCCGCCGCGCAGCACGAAGGGCTTGCGGCGGAAGTACTCGGCGAAGAAGGTCTCCCGGCTCAGGCCGGGCAGGAAGTCGATGTCAGGAGCCATTCCACACCTCCGCGAGGATCTCGGCGTGCTGCTGGGCGTCTCGTTCGGCGGCGTCGTCCCCGGCCCTGCGGCCGGCCAGGGCGAGCAGGCCTGCGCAGTCCCGGTGCAGTGGGACGACGTCCAGCGCCAGGCGGGCCCGTCGCACGCCCTCCCCGGCCCGGCCCAGGCGCAGGGCGCAGATGACGCTCAGGATGGCCGCGTGGGCGTCGAGGGTGTCGGAGACCTCTTCCGTGCACAGGTCGAAGAGGGCGAGCGCGCCCTCGTGCCGGCCCGCCCGCATGGCGGCCAGCCCGGTCACGTAGCCGGGCCAGGTGGCGCGGGCGCCCAGGGCGCGGGCCCGGTGCACCCCGGCGAGGGCCTCGTCGATCCGGTCCGACTGGGCGTCGAGCACGGCCTTCAGGGTGTGGCCCTCGGCGCCCATCGAGGCCAGTTCCTCGTCCCAGAGCCGGGCCAGCTCCTCCGGGGTGGTCAGGGCGCCGAGCGCGGCCGCGGCGAGGCTGCGCTCGGGCATGGTGTCGGCGTCCGGCGGCATGAAGACGGTGGCCGCGGGCCGGTGCAGCGTCAGGCCCAGCGCCTCCGCCAACCGGTCGGCCAGCGAGGCGAACTCCTGCGGGACGAAGCCGCTGGAGACGCTCATCGAGCCGCTCCAGCTGTCGATCCGGTCCCGCAGCGGGGCGAGCGCGGCCACGGTCTCGGTGACGGTGTGGTCGACGCTGCCGTCGCTGTCCACGAAGAAGTCGATGTCGAAGTCGACGGCGGTGATCGTGTCCAGGAGCTCCGGGCGCAGCCCGGGCAGCCCGGTGCAGGCGATCGTGCCGACGGGCAGCTCCGCGCGCACGCCCCAGGGCTCGCGCGCGAAGGTCTCGATCACCCGGCGGCCGACGTGCGGCACCAGGCTCAGGGCGCCCAGCAGGGCCGCGCCGGGGTCGCGTCCGGCCTGGCCCGGCACCACCCAGCACACCGAGGACAGCCAGCCGCCCGCCAGGGCCGGGTAGAGGAAGTCGTCCAGCCCGTAACGGCCGTGGCCGGGTTCGCGGAACGGCAGCCGGCGGCACTGGGCGGCCAGCTCCTCCGGGCGTCCGCGCAGCCCGGCGAGGGCCTCGCAGTCCGCCGCGGGCAGGTGCTTGAGGTCCAGGTGCCGGTCGAAGAAGAGCAGCCGCTCCTCGCGGAAGCCCCGGACGTCCCAGACCGGGAGCACGTGGCCGTGCTCCGGGACGATGGTCAGGCCGTCGCGGGTCTCGTCGAGTGGTGTCACCAGAGTCCTCGAATCCGTAGGGCGTCCAGCACCTGCGCGGAGGCCGGGTCGTCGGGGTGCTCCACGGCCGTCACGACGCGCTCGGAGACCTTCCCGAAGGCCAGGCCCCGCGCGGTGCTGGAGTACAGGCAGCCCACCGGGCCCGGGCCGTCGACGGCGACGCCCCAGGCGGCGACCACCTCGGCCGGGTGGCGCCGTACGGCCGCGTAGCCGTTGTCGGTGCGCCTGATCCCCTCGACGTCGCTGCGGAAGCTCACCGGGTGCTCGTGGACGAGCGCGGTCAGCAGGGCCCGCAGCAGCTCGTGCTCCAGGGTGTGCCGCAGCGCCTCGGCGCCGGCGCCGTCCGCGAGGCCGTGCGTGAGGCCGTCGGCGAAGCGGGCGAACGCCTCCTCCAGGGAGATGCCCTCGCCGGTGTGGGGCAGGGCCCGGTACGCCTCGAAGGCGGGCGAGGTGAGGAAGGCGGACAGCAGCCGCTCCCGGGGCCAGCCGGCCTCCGCGAGGAGCGGCAGCGAGCGCGGGAAGCCCGCGGCGATGCCGCTGCCGCCGTCGCCGTTCCAGAGGTTGCTGCGGAAGCGCCGGGCGGTGAAGTCCAGCTCCTCCTGGTCGATGGTGCTCAGGCAGACGAGCTCGGCCTCGTCCCGGGCCAGCGCCCGCGCGCCCCGGTCGGCGAGGGCGGTGCGGTAGCCCTCGTCGGTGAGCAGCCGCAGCAGCAGGTCGGTGAGCTCGTCGGCGTCCAGCTCGTGCCGGGCGGAGGCGGTCATCCCTGGTCCTCCCCGGGTGCGGCGGCCCACTCCCCGACGATCAGGCGCAGCCGCTCGTAGTTGCGCCGGGACTTCTCGACGAGGACGCCGTCCTCCCCGTAGACCGGGTCCTCGTACGTGACGCCCAGCAGGTTCGGGCACCTGGGCAGCAGGTGGCGGGTCAGGTCGATCTGCTCGTCCAGGAGCACGCCGTGGTGCAGGTCCCGGAACTTGCCGTTGGTGATCTGGCAGCCGGACAGGTGGAGTTCGCGGCAGCGCTCCAGCGGGAGCCGCTCCAGCTCGTCGTACATCGCCTGCCCGGTGCGCCCGCGCAGCCACTGGTAGCTCAGCAGGTGGCCGACGTCCAGGGTGACCCACACGTCGGCGTCCTCGGCCAGCCGCCGGAAGTAGTCGAAGCCGTCGAGGTCGCCGAGGACGAAGGAGCCGCCCTCGGTGAAGCCGGGGAACTCGACGTGCAGCGGCGGTTCGAGCAGCTCGCGGGCGTCCCGGGCGTGCCCGGTCGCGATCTCCAGCCCCCGCTCGGTCATGACGGGCGGCAGCGGGTAGGGCAGCGGCCGGCCCCGCAGGCTCCAGATCCCCAGGTCCTCGACGACCCAGGAGAACCCGTAGCGGGCGTGCAGGTCGTTGGCGAACTCGGCGGCCGGGCGCCGGTCGTAGCGCTCGGGGGTGCCCATGTTGAGCAGGGTGTGGTGGAAGGCGCGGACGTTCCCGGCGGGCATCGCCTCGTACAGCCGGTCGTACGCGGGGGTGTAGTCCCCGGCGCGCAGCCGGGCCCGGCTGCGGGGCTGGAAGGCGAAGAAGGAGTAGCCGAAGTGGTCGGCGTGGCGGTCGAGGAAGGCCCGCACCCGGGGGGTGACGTCGCCGCCCCCGGGAGTCTCGCGGAAGCCGATGCGTTCGCCCCAGGGCAGGTCCATGCCGACGCCCAGCCCCAGCCGGGCGGCGGGGCCTGCGGTCGTCGCCGGTACAGGGGTCGTTGCCGGTACAGCGGTCATGACGGGCTCCCCGCGACGAGGTGGGCGAGTGGCAGGCCGACGGCGACGTCGGCCGCGACGAGGCGGCCCAGGCGTCTGGCCCCCGGCTCGGTGCGGGCCACCAGGACGTCCCCGTCCTCCGTGACGCCGATCTGTTCGTGGGGGACGGCGAAGAGCTGCTGCCAGACGAGGTCCGAGAGCAGGAGGGACGTCGCCCCCGGGCCGAGCAACTCCTCGGCCGCGTCCGGGGGTACGGGGCGGACCCAGGGCTGCAGCCGGGCCCGCCACACCGGCGCCGGGGCCGCCTTGGCGCGGCGCTGGTGCGGCGGAAGCGCGTCGTTGCCCTGGGGTTTGACGGCCTGGAAGGTGTCGATCAGCCGTTGCAGCGACTCGGCGCGGTCCGGGCCCTCGGACACCGTCATCGGATGGCCGTGCCGCCCGCCCAGGTAGTTCAGTTCGGGGTTGGAGCTCAGCGGCCCGGACCGGTCGAGGGTGACGCCGTACCGGTCGGCGTCCGCCGTCAGCAGCGTCCCGGGTTCGGCGACCATGAGCTGGAGGACGTCGATGCCGATCTTCGACTCGTTCTCCCGCAGGAATTCCCGGGAGGCCTCCGCCTCGGCCGTGCTCTCGTCGAAAAGGCCGCCCATGACCGAGAGCCGCAGATTGATTCCGGCGCCGACCACGTTGTCGATGATCGTCTGGTAGTCGGCGGATTTCACGCCCTTGTCCATGCGGTCCAGGAGGCGCTGGGAATTCGTTTCGTAGCCGACGCTCATCAGCACGCAGCCGAGTTCGGAGAGTTCCCGGCAGAATTCCGCGTCGAGGAGTACGGATTCGAGCCGGTTGCGCGTGCTGAAAGTGATCCGTAAACCTCGTCTGCGGACTTCTCTCATCGCTTTCACGACGAGCCGCAGATTCGTGTTCTCGTCGACGACGGCCACGAAGTCCACGCCCTGCTGCCGGACGACTGATTCCACCACGTCGGCTATCTGTTCGGGTGTTCCCTGCTGATAGGAACCCTGCGGCAGGGACCGGTTCCCGTACGAGCAGAACACGCAGCGGCCCCAGTAGCAGCCCACGCACGAGACGATCGCCAGCTGGAAGTCCTCGGCGACGTAGGAACGCAGCGGAAGGCCCTCGAAATCCGGGGCCCCGGTGTCGCGGAACATCATCCGGACCGGCCGGACGTCGCCCGCCCCGGGCCGGCCGTCGAGCCAGAGGACGCCGGGCACCTCGCTCTCGGCGGCGGTGCCGTCCAGGGCTTCGAGCGCGCGGGCGAGGGGCTCCTCGCCCGCGGTGACGCACAGGGCGTCGACGCTCTCCCGGACGGCGGCGAGCGGCGCCAGCTCGTTCTGCCGCAGCATGATCTGCTGGCCGCCGAGCCAGATCCGGGCCCCCGGCGCGAGCGCGCGCACCCAGGCGGCGATCAGCAGGGCGGGGGCCAGCTGGCTGAAGAAGGCGACGGAGAGGCCCACCATACGGGGGCTGCGACCTGCGAGGGTGCGCTCCACCAGTCGGCGGAGGGTGGCCGTGGGCTCGTCGAGGGCGCCTTCGGGGAGGGCGGCCGTCCGGCGCACCTCCTCGTCCAGGGCGGCGAGTCCGGGCCAGCTGCGGGTCAGGAAGGTGTCCTCCAGGACGAGCTCCACCGCCTGGTTGGCCAGCCGCACGGCGCGGGCCGGCCCCAGCGGTCCGGAGCCCTCCTTGGTCAGGACGTGGCTGCGCACCTCGGGCAGGTTCGCCCGCGCGGCATCGGCCATCGCGGCGCGGTACCAGGGCCGCATTCCGCCGGCGGCCCGGTGGCGGTCGTGCGCGTTCCCGAGCGGGCCCGGCCGGAGGAGTTCGTGGAAGAGGCCGAGGTTCAGATCGGCCTGGTGAACCGTCCGCCCCTGCCTGCGTAGATGTCCGGCGAGATAGGGGAGGCTCAGATAGGGGAAGAGACGGGCTTCGGTCTGGGGCGGAAAGATGAGAATCGCGTCCACCTGTCCGGTTTCCCGTATCACTTTCCACTCTCCCCCGGGCGATCGTGCGATTCGGGCCGCGCGGAGCCGGGGGAAACCCGGCTCCGCGCGGTTCTGAAATCAGGCCTCCGGGGTGGCCTCGAGCAGGGTCTTGAAGCGGAACGCGTGGAACGCGCCGCCGACCTTGAGCTCGGCGGACTCGATGACCTCGAGGTCGTCCAGCTCGTTGAACTCGTTGACCTGCGTGTTCTCAGACATGCTAACTCCCTTGGTTTGGTGGCCAATGGTGCGTTGTGCGTGTTGAGCTGTACCTGACGCTAGCAACGGGTTCTCGGGACGGTCAACGTTAT
Source organism: Kitasatospora sp. NPDC051170 (assembly GCF_044455705.1). Lineage (NCBI taxonomy): Bacteria > Bacillati > Actinomycetota > Actinomycetes > Kitasatosporales > Streptomycetaceae > Kitasatospora > Kitasatospora sp. NPDC051170. The sequence goes on from NZ_JBITFA010000005.1 coordinate 270,691, forward strand.
CCATTGGTGATCGGCAGCTTCCTGCCAATCAACTATGCGCGCTTTGGGTGGGGGCTTTTCATCCGAAGATCGCCTTCGGCTCCCCGGTGAACCAGGCGTTGTCGATGCGCATCCGCCGGACGACCCAGCGGTCGCCGTCGCGGACGAGCTCCACGTCGTAGGGGTTCTTGAGCAGCGCGTGGACGGCCGGGTCGGCGATCAGCAGGTGCTGGGCCTCCACCAGGGCGGTGAGGCGGGCGGTGTCGCCGTCGACGACGATCCGGGGGTTGGTGACCTGGTGGGTGGTGTCGATCCGGCCGGTGAACATCCCCAGGATGGTGTCGACGATGAAGTCCCGGCCGGTCATCACCGGGGGCTCACCGCCCCACTTGGCGGCGGCCGGGCGGAAGTCCAGCTCGGCGTCCTCGGCGAAGGCCGAGGCGAACAGATCCCGGTCCTTGAGGTCCTGGCCGAGGCCGAAGCGGTGGAGCGCGTCGAGGATCTCCGCGCGGTCGCGCAGCTCGGCGACCACGGCCGCGGTGTCCTGGGCCGGGGCGGTCAGGGCCCGGGGTGCGGTGACGTACATGATGGACTCTCCTCGGCGGGGGCGGATCTTCCGGTTTTCCGGCACCTGTGATCCTTCCCGCCGCCGGACGGGGTATCAACGCGCTTGTGAGGCACGATCGTTAAGCCCAGGTTGACGATGGACCGGGGTCGGGGGAGGGAACCGGGATGTTGGAGCGGTACGAGGTGGAGGCGTTCCTGACGCTCGCCGAGGAACTGCACTTCGGGCGGACGGCGGAGCGGCTGCACGTCTCCACGGCGAGGATCAGCCAGACGATCGCGAGGCTGGAGCGCCGGATCGGCGTCCCGCTGTTCCACCGCACCAGCCGCCGGGTCCGGCTCTCCTCGGCGGGGCTGGAGCTGTACGGGGAGGTCCGGCCCGCCTGGGAGCGGATCGGCGCCGCCGTCGTACGGGCGGTGGAGGCGGGGCGGGGCCTCAGCGGGCGGCTGCGGGTCGCCTTCGTCGGCCCGGCGGCGGGCCAGCTGCTGGCGGGCATCGCGCAGGAGTTCCGCGAGCGGCACCCGGACTGCGAGGTCCGGCTGCGGGAGGCCCAACTGCCCGAGGTCATGCCGTGGTTGCGCGAGGGCGCGGTCGAACTCGCGCTGACCTGCCAGTCGGTGCTCGGGGAGGACGTCGCGGTGGGCCCGGTCCTGGTGCGCGAGGCGCGGATGCTCGCCGTGCCGGCCGGGCACCCGTTCGCCCGCCGGGGCGCCGTCTCCCCGGCGGAGCTGGGCGGGTTGACGGTGCTGCGGCTGCCCGGGACGCCCAGCGCGTTCGAGGACCGTACGCCGACCGGCGGGCTCGGCGGGCTCGGCCCGGGCGGCCCCCTCGGCCCTCTCGGCCCGGAGGCGACCACGTTCAACGAGGCGCTCACCCTGGTCGGCGCGGGGGAGGGCGTCTTCGAGGTGGGCGCCCACGCCCGGCGGTACTTCGCCCGCCCGGACGTCGCCTACGTGACCCTCACGGACGCCGAGCCGGTCGAGTGGAGCCTGGTGTGGCCCGCCGACGGCGCCACCGCCCGCGTCCGGGCCTTCGGCGAGGCCGCCCTCGCCGTGATCGGTCCGGCCGAAGTGGGCGACTAGCGAGCGGTGACTAGCGAGCGGTGACTACCGAGCGGTGACTACCGAGCGGGGAAGAGGCGCTCCAGGACGAGGGCGACGCCGTCCTCGTCGTTGCCCGCCGTGACCTCGTCCGCGACGGCCAGCAGCTCCTCGTGCGCCCCCGCCATGGCCACGCCGTGCGCGGCCCAGCCGAACATCGGGACGTCGTTGGGCATGTCGCCGAAGGCGATGGTGTCGGCCGCGCGCACGCCCAGGCGGTGGGCGGCGACGGCGAGGCCCGTGGCCTTGGAGAGCCCGAGCGGCAGCAGCTCCACCACGCCGGCCCCGGCCATCACCACGCCGACCAGCCCGCCGGCCGCGCTGCGGGCGGCCTCCGCGAGGGCGTCGTCGTCGAGACCGGGGTGCTGGATGTAGAGCTTGCTGACGGGCGAGGCCAGCAGCTCCTCGCGCTCGACGCGCACCACCGGCAGGTCCGAGCCGATGATCAGCTCGTACCCGGGCCCGGCGAGCACCTGCCCGTCCAGGCCGTCCTGGCTGGAGGCGACGGCCAGCGGCCCGACCTCGGCCTCGATCTTCTCGATCGCGAGCGCGGCCAGGCGCCGGTCGAGGGTGAGGGAGGTGAGCAGCTTGTGCGCCCCGGCGTCGTAGACCTGGGCGCCCTGCCCGCAGACCGCTATGCCGGTGTACCCGATCTCGTCGAAGACGGGCCGGGCCCAGCTCGCCGAGCGGCCGGTGACGATGATGTGGAGCGCGCCCGCGCCCGTGGCCGCGGCCAGGGCGGCGCGGGTGCGCTCGGAGACGGTCTCGGCACTGGTGAGCAGCGTGCCGTCGAGGTCGGTGGCGACCAGCCGGTAGGGCAGGTCGCCACCGACCGCGCGCGCGTCGGCCGGGAGGTCGGGGCTGGTGGTGCTCATGGGCCGTACGTCTCCCGGGTTCTGCGGATGGAGCCGGTGGAGCCGGTCGAACCGGTGCGGCAGATGCCTACGTGACCGGCTCGAGGACGGTCCGCCCGCCGAGGAAGGGCCGCAGCGCCTCCGGCACGACGACCGAGCCGTCGGCCTGCTGGTGGTTCTCCAGGATGGCCACGATGGTGCGCGGGATGGCGACCAGGGTGCCGTTGAGGGTGGCGAGCGGGCGGGTCTTGCCCTCCTCGCGCATCCGGATGGAGAGCCGGCGGGCCTGGTACTCGGTGGTGTTCGAGGTCGAGGTGACCTCGCGGTACTTGCCCTGGGTGGGGATCCACGCCTCGATGTCGAACTTGCGGGCCGCCGAGGCGCCGAGGTCGCCGGAGGCGACGTCGATGACCCGGTAGGGCAGCTCGAGGGCGTTGAGGAAGTCCTTCTCCCACTGGAGCAGGCGGCGGTGCTCGGCCTCCGCCTCCTCCGGAGTGGTGTAGACGAACATCTCCACCTTCTCGAACTGGTGGACGCGGATGATGCCGCGGGTGTCCTTGCCGTACGTGCCGGCCTCGCGGCGGAAGCAGGAGGAGTACCCGGCGTAGCGCAGCGGCAGCTTGTCGGCGTCGAGGATCTCGTCCATGTGGTACGCCGCCAGCGGCACCTCGCTGGTGCCGACGAGGTACCGGTCGTCCTCGGCGAGGTGGTACACGTTCTCGGCGGCCTGGCCGAGGAACCCGGTGCCGTCCATGGCCGCGGGGCGGACCAGGGTCGGGGTGATCATCGGGATGAAGCCGGCCGCGGTGGCCTGGGCGATGGCCATGTTGACCAGGGCGAGCTCCAGCAGCGCGCCGGGACCGGTCAGGTAGTAGGAGCGGGCGCCGGCGACCTTGGCGCCGCGCTCGGTGTCGATGGCGCCGAGGATCTGGCCGAGCTCGACGTGGTCGCGGGGCTCGAAGCCCTCGGCGGCGAAGTCGCGCGGGGTGCCGATCTCCTCGAGCGTGACGAAGTCCTCCTCGCCACCGACCGGAGCGGCCGGGTCGATGAGGTTCGCCAGGGAGCGCAGGAGGCGGTCGGCCTCCTCCTTGGCGGCGCTCTGCTCGGCGTCGGCGGCCTTGACCTCGGCGGCGAGCTCCTTGGTGCGCTGGAGCAGGGCGGCCTTCTCGTCGCCCTTGGCCTGGGCGACCTGCTTGCCGAGCACCCGCTGCTCGTTGCGCAGTTCGTCGAAGCGACTGCCCGAGGACCGGCGCCGTTCGTCGGCGGAGAGGAGGGCGTCGACGATGTCGACGTCCTCGCCACGGACGCGCTGCGAGGCGCGCACTCGGTCAGGGTCCTCACGGAGCAGGCGAAGGTCAATCACAGGCCCTAGCGTACCGGGCGGAGGCTTCCCCACCGGTACCGGATTTCCCCTGGGGATAACTCGGCCCGTCCTGTGGATAACCCCTGTGGGGAAGTTCCCCGGGGCGGGTTATCCACAGGCGCCACCCCGAGCCTGTGGAGAGAGGGGGAGGGTCACCCTCCGCGAATCCGAACCAGGGAATTGAGGTTTCAAACCTCACTCGACCTACTCGGGTGAGGGAATTGAAGCACTCAGACGGGTGATTTGCAGGCAAGGGGGTGACTCTGGTCCGATTAGTCATCTCTGCGACGCAAACCGATGGTCCGACCGGGTCTGGGCAATGGCTATACCGGTTTGTCGACTCGTCCCCATGCCTGTGGATAACTTCCGGCTGTGGACAGCGCGCGGGCCTGTGGACAGCGGGCCCCGCCCGGGGCGGGCCCTGTGGACGACGGTGGAACGAGCTGCGGGGCCGCGGTGGACTCACGCGACCCCGCCCGATCGCCGCGATCGAAACCGGTCGAAAACGTCGGGAAAAGCGTAGAAAGACGACAGGCGTCCCTCGGATGTCCGGCGCTCAGATGTCTCGGATGTCCGCGCTCGGATGTCCGTGCTCAGATGTCCGTGCTCAGACGTCCGCGCGCCCGTCGAGGCAGCGGGAGAGCCAGTCCGAGGCCTCGGTGAAATCCTCATCCGAGGTTCCGGGCCGCCGGAGGGTCGAGACCTGCCGGTCGGCGCGCGGATAGGAGCCGAGGAAGCGCACCTGCGGACAGATCCGCTTGAGGCCCATCATCGCCTCGCCCACCCGGCGCTCGGACAGGTGCCCCTCGCAGTCGATGAGGAAGCAGTAGCTGCCCAGCCCCTCACCGGTCGGCCGGGACTCGATCCGCATCAGGTTGACCCCGCGCACCGCGAACTCCTGGAGCAGTTCCAGCAGCGCGCCGGGGTGGTCGTCCGGCAGCCAGGCCACCAGCGAGGTCTTGTCCGCGCCGGTCGCCGAGGAGATCCGCCCGGGCCGGCCGACCAGGACGAACCGGGTGGTCGCCGTCTTGGCGTCGGCGATGTCCTTGACCAGCGGGTCGAGGCCGTAGATCGGCGCCGCGAACTCGCCCGCGAACGCCCCGTCGTAGCGGCCCTCCGCCACCAGCCGCGCGCCGTCCGCGTTGGAGGCGGCCGACTCCCAGACGGCCTCCGGCAGGTTCGTCGCCATCCAGCGCCGCACCTGCGGCTGGGCGACGGGGTGGCTGGTGACCGTCTTGATCTCCGACAGCTCGGTGCCCGGCCGCACCAGCAGGGCGAAGGTGATCGGCAGCAGCACCTCGCGGTAGATCATCAGCGGTGCGCCGGAGGCGAGTTCGTCGTTGGTCGCGGTGACGGCGCCCTCGACGGAGTTCTCGATCGGCACGAACGCCCCGGAGGCGTCCCCGTTGCGCACCGCGTCCAGGGTCAGCGCCACCGAGGACAGCGGCACCAGCTCCCGGGTCGCCGCCTCGGGCAGGGTGTGCAGCGCCGCCTCCGTGAACGTGCCGGCCGGGCCGAGGTAGGTGTAGCGCGTGGCCGTGGCCGACATTGGACGCCTCCGGAGGTCTCAGCGATCGAAGCGGTGGGACGGAACAAACGGAAGAAGGGGTCCGGCGCCGTGGACCGACCGCCGTCCCCCTCCTGCCACCCTAGCGATTCCGGCCACCCGGAACGGGCCTGTTCCAGGGGACGGGACATGGATGGAATACGGCGCGAAGCGGAGGCTAGCCCTCCAGCAGCTCCTGCCCGAGATATCCGCCCGCCGCGACCCCCGGGAGGACCGCGTAGAGCCCGCTCGCCTCGTGCCGCAGGAAGCGCGAGAGCCCGTCGCCCCGGGAGAGCTTGCGCTGCACCGGGGTGAAGCCCTGGCGCGGATCGGACTGGAAGGCGAGGAAGAGCAACCCGGCGTCCGGGCTGCCGTCCGCCGACAGGCCGTCGTGGTACGAGAACCCGCGCCGCAGCATCGCCGCCCCGCCGTTCGCCGCCGGTGCGGCGACCCGGATGTGGGCGTCGGCCGGGATCGCCAGGGCGTCGTCCTGCCCCCGGGCCGCCAGGTCCACCGGGGCGTGCTCCCCGGCCCCGGCGGGCGCGTTCAGCGGGGCACCGTCCGACTTGCGCCGCCCGATCACCCGCTCCTGCCGGTCGACGGGCAGCGCCTCCCAGTGGTCCAGCAGCATCCGGATGCGCCGGAACACCAGGTACGAGCCGCCGGCCAGCCAGGCCGGCCGGTCCTCGCCGGCCGTGCAGAACACCTTGGCCGCGAAGCCGTCCTCGGAGGGCTTGGGGTTGTTGGTGCCGTCGATCTGCCCCATCAGGTTGCGCCCGGTGACGGCCTGCGCGGCGGCCCCCGGCGTCCGGGCGAAGCCGGCCGACTGCCAGCGCAGCGCCGCCGTCCCGTCCGCCAGCCGCTGCAACACCCGCAGGGCGTGCACGGCCACCAGCGCGTCGTCGGCGCCGATCTGCACGAACAGGTCGCCGTCGCCGCGCGCCGGGTCGAGGGCGTCGCCGGGGAAGGCGGGCAGCGGTTCGAGCGCGGCCGGGCGGCGGTCGGCCAGCCCGGCCTTGTCGAGGAGGGAGGCGCCCACGCCCACGGTGAGGGTGAGCGAGCAGGGCCCGGCGTCCAGCGCGACCTGGTCCTCGAACTCCTCGACGGGCTCCCCGGCCGTCAGCCTCTCGGCGGCCTTGGACCAGCGCCGGAACAGGGTGCGCAGCCCGTCGCGGCCGACGCCCTGGGTCAGGTCGAAGGCGGCCAGCTGCACCCGGGCCTGCTGCGGTTCGAGGATGCCCGCCTGATGTTCCCCGTGGAACCTCACCCGGGCGGCGCCCAGCGCCCCGGTGCCCGGCGTTCCCGTGGCCGGCGCCGCCCCCGTGGCGGCGGGCCGGTCCAGGGCGACGGCCCCGGCCACCCCCGCCCCGGCTCCGGCCAGCAGCCCGGCCCCGGCGGTGCCGATCAGCGCCCGCCGGGTGAAGCCCTCCGTACGCGTGGTCTCCTCCATCGCGATCACCCGATCCTGAACTGCAGGGTCGGGGTGGTCTGGTCGATGTCGGAGGAGCGGATCTGCGCCGACACCACCCAGGTGCCGGCCAGCGGCAGCTGCGTGGTGCCGCTCCAGCGGCCCGGGCCCTGGGGGGTGAGCACGACGGGCAGCGGGCCGAGGTCGCGGTCCGGCAGGGTGAAGGCGAGCTGGATCTCGGGCACCTCGACGGGCTTGCCGTCCACGCCGTCCAGCGCGAGCTTCACCTCGTTGGGGCCGGTCCTGGCCGGGTTGAGGGTGACGGTCGCGGTGCCCTTGGCGTTGGGGGTGCGGCCCTTGGTGTCGTACGGGAGCTTCAGCTCCACCGTGCGCCCCGGCTCGGTCTGCGGGGTGGCCCCGGCCGCGGGGGCGGCGCTCCCGGCGGTCCCGGCGGCCTTGATCTCGCCCGCCACCCGCCCGGGCGGGGAGTTGGTCAGCATCGTGGTGACGGCCAGCACCGCCACCGCGACCAGCGCCTCCACCAGCACCGAGCGGCGCAGCCCCGCCCGCGTCGGGGTGAGCCCGCGCTCGCGCCCCGCGCTCTCCCGGGCCGCGCGCTGGCGCTCCAGCTGGGCCTGCCGGGCCGGGTCCTCGCCGTGCGCGGCGACGGCCACCGGCTCCGGCTCGGGCAGCCCGGCCGGTTCGACCTCGGCCGCCTCCTCCGGGGCCGAGCGCAGCCGGGCCAGCCAGCTGCGGGAGATCCAGGCGACGCCGAGCATCACCACGACGCAGCCGGTCTTCACCAGCAGCAGCCGCCCGTACTCGGTGTCGCTGAGCGCGCCCCAGCTGCCGAGGCCCCGCCAGGACTGGTAGAGGCCCGTGGCGGCCAGGACGGCGACGCAGCCGAACGCGATCTTCGAGAAGCGGTCCACCACCTCGGCGCCGACGCCCTCGCGCAGCGCCACCAGCAGCGCGGCCAGGCCGCCCAGCCAGAGCGCCATCGCGATCAGGTGCAGGATGCCGAGCGGCAGCGCCAGCCAGACCTGGATGCCGACCGAGGCGTGGTCGGCGCCGACCCAGGTCGCCGAGAGCGCGACGGCGAGCACCAGCCCGGCCACGCCCAGGCCCAGCCTGGTCTCCCGCTGCGGGCGCTCGGCGGCCCGGCGCTCCAGCTCGCGCAGCTCCGCCTCCTCGGCGTCCTCCGCATCCCCCTCGGCGGCCCCTTCGGCGGCGGGGACCGGCATCGCGCGGGGCGGCTGCCCCAGCTGTCCGACCAGCAGCGACAGGAACACCCCGCTCGCCGCGAGCAGCAGCAGCCGCGCGGCCAGCGCGGTGCCGATCCGCTCGTCCAGGGTGGCGCGCACCAGCGACAGGTCGAACGCCTTGCCGACCCCCGACCCGCGCTCGTACGGGCCGCGCAGCATCAGCACGGCGACGGTGGAGACCAGCAGCGCCGTCCACCCGGTCATCAGCAGCCGCTGCACCGACCGGCGCGCGGTGCCGCCGGGCCAGCAGATCAGCGCGAACGCGGCCACCCCGGCCAGCAGGGCGAACGCGGCGTACGCGACGGTGCGCCCGGTGCCGTAGAGGGCGGCGACCAGCCCGTCCGCGTCGGCGCCCTGGAGGGCGGAGGCGGAGACGGAGGTGTCCGAGGGCGCGCCGACGGAGAAGGTGAAGGCCCCGCCCACCGGGTGGGAGTCCGCGGAGACGGCCCGCCAGGCCACGGTGTACGTGCCGTTGGCGAGGCCGCCGTTCAGGCCGACGCGGGCGGTGTTGGCCTTACCGTCCGCGTGCACGGGGTTGCCCGCGTCCACCGCCTTGCCGGCCGGGTCGAGGACCCGGACGGAGTCGCCGGACAGCGACACCTCCTCGCTGAAGGTCAGCGTGACCGCCTGCGGGGCCGTGGCGACGACCGAGTTCTGCCGCGGGTCGGTGGAGTCCAGGGTGGCGTGCGCGGAGGCGGGGCCGGCGGCGGCGAGCATCAGCGCGAGCAGCGCGCCGAGCACCCCGACCAGCCCGGTCAGGCGGCGGTGGACGATCCGGCGGGGGGTCCGGCGGGTGGAGGCCGTTTCCATGGCTGGCGAGTCCTAGTTCTGGCCGGGGCGGTAGGTGAGTTCCTTGACCGGCACCTTGACCGCGATGGTGCCGGACTTGGCGAAGGTCAGGTCCAGCTCGACCTCGTCGCCGAGGGCCGGGGCCTTCTGCCAGCCCATGATCATCAGGTGGTTGCCGCCGCGGGCGAGCTGCAGCGCGCCGTGCGCGGGCACGTCCATGCTCTCGACCTGCTCCATGCTCGACTCCGTGGAGCGGTGCATGGTGATCGACTCCGCGCCCGGGCTGCTCACCTTGACCAGCTGGTCCTGGCCGCCGCCGTCGTTGCGCACGGTCAGGTACCCGGCCGCCATCCCGCCCGCCGGGGGCAGCGGGATGTAGGAGTCGGCGACGCTCAGCTTCGCCGGGCCGGTCCCCGCGTCGGCCTGGCTGCCCGAGCCGCAGGCCGCGAGGATCGCCCCGGCGCCCAGGGCGGTGGCGAGCACCGCGCCGGTCAGCGCCGAGCGGCGGAAGCGGCGGGAGGTGCCGGTGCCCGTGCCCGTGCCGGTGGCCGCGGCGGTCACGCCGCCACCCCCTTGGCGAGCAGCGGCAGGTCGTGGGTGTAGGTCTTCACGTCGGTGCCGCTCATGTAGAGCACGTGCGCCTTGTCGTCCGAGGGGAGGAAGGCCAGCACCTGGGCGCCGTGGGTGGAGGTGACGGTGCCATCCGCGTTGACCACCGGGTCCTCGATCATGATGCCCAGCGACTTGGCGGCGGCCTTCACCTTCTCCAGGTCGCCGGTGAGACCTATGAAGTCCTTGCCCATGGAGTCCAGCCAGGTGCGCAGCACCTTGGGGGTGTCGCGCTGCGGGTCGGTGGAGACGAAGACGACGTCGACCTTCTTGCGCTCCTCCTCCGGCAGCGCCTTCATCGCCACGCCGATGTCGCCCATGGTGGTCGGGCAGACGTCCGGGCAGCTGGTGTAGCCGAAGAACAGCAGGGTGCTGTGCCCGTTGGTCTGCTTGCGCAGGTCGAAGGGCTGCCCGCTGGTGTCGGTCAGCTGGAGGTCGGGCTTCTCGAAGTTCTTGGCGAGCTTGGTGCCCTCGTAGGGCGTCTTCTCCTTCTGCTGGACGACGGTGGCGGCGTTGCCGCTGCCGCCTCCGTCGGAGCCGCAGGCGGAGAGGGCCAGGGCGGCGGCGAGCGCGAGGGCGGCGGCGCCGGCGAGGCGGGTGGTGCGGGCGGTGCGGGGCATGGGGTTTCCGATCGTGCGCGCTGGAGCGCCGGCGGGGGCCGTCGCGGGACGGCCCCCGCCGGCGCCTGGATCAGGAGGCGGAGCCGCTGCTCTTGCGGCGCAGGCCGGCGATGCCGACGGCGGCGCCGATCACGCCGACCACGATGCCGACGACGCCCAGGGTGCGGGCGGTGGAGTCGCTGGCCTTCTTGTCGCCGTCGGAGGCGGCGGCGTGGTCCGAGCTGTCGCCGTGCGTCCCGGCGGCCGGGCCGGCGGTGGCGCTCGCGCCGGCGCCGTGGGCGTCGCCCGAAGCCTTGGTGAGCTTGAGGACGGGCGCCGGGTGGGCCGCCTCGGGCTGGCCCTCCTTGGACTCGTCGATCCAGCGGACGACGTCGCCGTTGTCGTAGGTCTGCAGGGCCTTGAACGCCATGCTGTCGGCGTCGGTCGGCAGCGGGCCGAGGGAGACGCGGAACTCCTGGAACTGGCCGGGGGCGATCTTGGTGCCGGCGTCGGCGGTCCAGGTGATCTTGGAGACGGCCTCGTTGACGTCGCTGCCGTGGACCTTGATCGGCTTGTCGAGCTTGGACTTCTCGACGACGGCCGTCCAGCCCGGCATCGGCAGGGTGCGCACGGAGGCCAGCGGGTGGTCCAGCGGCAGGTTGACCTCGAGCTTGACCGTGCTCGCGGTGTCGCTCTCGTTCGGCACCCGGAAGTCGACGGCCGTGTAGCCGCCCTGCGAGGCCGAGCCGGGGTTCACGGTGACGTGCGCGAACGCGGGGCCGGCCAGGGCGACCACGGAGGCGGCGGCGGTCAGGGCGACGGCGGCGATACGGCGGGCAGGAAGGGTACGCATGATGCGGGGTCTCCGATCGGAGGAAGGACGTGTGGGGGTCGAGCCTGAGGCCGTCGTTCGTGATCGAAGGACGGTCCGGTCATCGCGCACACCCGCGCCCCGGGACGGCCGTACGGGCAGAGCCGTCGAACCGTGGGGAAGGCCGGGTCAGTACGCGAACGCCCCGCGCGGCGGCCCCCGCCGCACCACGCTGTGCCGCAGCGCGGCACCCACCGGGAACGGCGCCCCGCCGCCCCCGCGCCCGAACCGGGGCTCCGGGCCCGCGGTGCCGACCAGCCCGCGCAGCAGCGCGGCCGCCAGCAGCAGCGCCGAGCGCAGCGGAGCCGCCCAGTGCTCCCGGGCCGCCGAGGCCGCCACCCGCAGCAGCCGCCACAGCGCGGCCTCGCCGCGCCGCAGCCACCAGCCCGCCACCAGCGCGGCCGCCAGGTGCCCGGCCAGCATCGAGGGCGTCATCCCCAGCAGCCCGCCCTGCCACCAGGGCGCGGCGGCGAAGGCGTGCGGGTCCAGCCCCGCCGAGGAGACCAGCTGCTCGGCGGAGGGCGAACCGGGCAGGCCCGCCAGCGTGCCCGGGTGGGCCTCGTTGCAGATCAGCCGGGTGGCCACCTGCGGGACGCCCATCGCGCCGCCGCCGTGGTGCATCCCCGCCATCGCGCCGGAGCCGGAGCCACCGCCGAAGCCGTGGAAGAGGCAGTGCAGCCCCAGCTGGCCGAGGCCCAGCGCCCCGGCGATGCCCGCCAGCGAACGCTCCCGCCCGCCCAGCACCACCGCGCACACCAGCACCGCCGCGAAGCCCGTCACCAGCGCCACCGGCGCCGGGTTCCCGCCGCCGGCCAGCGCGTGCCCGACGGCCGCGATCAGCGTGCACACCAGCGCGAACGGGACGGCCCGGGCAACCCTCAGGTCCCAGGCGGCGGCCCCCACCGGCCGGGCCGGGGCGGAGGCGCCCGGGAGCGGGGCGGCGGGGAGGGCAGTCATGGCTGCGCCATCATCTCATCGCCTACCGGGCCGACACGGGCAGGGTGGGAAATCCCTACGAATGCCCCGTTCGGCCGCGGCGCGAGGGGTGAACAGTGCGCCGCCCGGCACAGACCCCGGCCCGAGTCCATCCGCCGAACGAGCGGTAGCGGCCCCGCGGCACGGTTCACCGCGTCATCGCCCGGAGATACCTAGTTGTATGTGGAGCCGCAGCCAGGAGGGACCTCCCGTGGACATCTGGTGGACTCTGCACCTCAAGCGCGACCCGGCCAGCGTCCCGCTCGCCCGGCGCATCCTGCTCGGTGCCATGGCGACGGCGGGTGTCGATCCGCAGATCGCCCACGACCTCGGGGTCGCCCTCACCGAGGCCTGCGCCAACGCCGTCGAGCACGGCGCCTGCGGCCGGCCCGAGGACGGCTTCCAGGTCACCGCCTCCATCAGCGGCGACCGGCTGCGCATCGAGGTCACCGACTCGGGCCCGGGCCTGCCCGCCCCGGCCGCCCCGCGCACCCGCCGCCCCGCCGCCCCCGCGGCCGCCCCCACCCGCCCGGCCCCGCACGCCCGCCCCCGCCGGGGCCGCGCCAGCGTGCCCGCCCGCGTGCTCACCTCCCACCGCCCCCGCCGCGACGGCCACCCCTACGACACCCACGTCCTCCCGCACCGCCCCACCGCCCCCACGCTGCGCCCCGTCGACCTCGACACCCTCCCCGACCTCACCGCCGAGTCCGGCCGCGGCCTCTTCCTCATCCACGCCCTCACCGACCACGTCCAGCTCCGCAACCACCCCCTGCGCGGGGCCATCGTGAGCTTCGACAAGATCCTCAAGTGGCAGGACAACGCCCTCCTGCGTGCCGCGTCCTGACCCGGCGGCCGCCCGGTTGCCGGGGGTCGGGGGCGGGCGGACGATGAGGGGCATGAGGCATCAGATGCGAGCCGAGTACGGCGCCGGCGGGGCGGCGGGTGGGGTGCGGCTGTGGCACGTGGTCCGGGGGGAGGAGAGCGTGGCGATGTGCGGGCGGGAGCTGGCGGCGGACGCTCGGGTGCGGGAGGCGGTGGACTGGGGGAAGACCGCGGAGTTGTGCTGCCACACCTGCGGGGCGTACTTCCTGCGCGAGGCGCCGTACCTGGCGGCCGAGCACCAGTAGCGCGGCACTACCGTGTCCGGCATGGACGAATCCCTGGTCCGGCCACGGTCGTTGACCGATGAGATCGAAGGGGGTGCCGCGCGGAGCTCGCCCCGGGAGTACGTCGACGCCTTCCTGACGCGGCTGGAGCGGGTGGACCCGCTGATCCACGCGTTCGTGCCCGAGGCCGGACGGGCGGAGCGGCTGCACGCGCAGGTGCGGGAGGCCGCCGGGCGGGGGCCGCTGCACGGGGTGGCGGTGGGGATCAAGGACATCGTGCACGTGGCGGGCCTGCCGACGCACGCCGGATCGGCGCTGCCGCCGGGGGTGCTGGCCGGGCCGCAGGCCGTGGTGGTGGACCGGCTGTTGGCGGCCGGGGCGCTGGTCGCGGGCAAGACGACCACCGCCGAGTTCGCCGGGAGCGCCCCGGGCCCGACGCGCAATCCGCACCACCCGGGCCACACCCCCGGCGGCTCCAGCAGCGGTTCGGCGGCCGCCGTCGCGGCGGGGCTGGTGCCGCTGGCCGTGGGCACCCAGACCGTCGGCTCGGTGATCCGCCCGGCCGCGTACTGCGGGGTGGTGGGCTTCCGGCCGACGTACGGGCGGATCCCGTTCGCGGGGGTGATCCCGAACGCGCCGAGCTTCGACACCCTGGGCGTGTTCACCTCCGACCTGGCGGGCGCGGCCCTGGCGGCCTCGCTGCTCTGCGAGGACTGGCGGCCCGACCCCGCGGCCGACCCCGCTGCCGCGCGGAAGCCCGTGCTCGGGGTGCCGGAGGGCCCGTACCTGGAGCGGGCCGAACCGGAGGCGCTGCGGGCCTTCGAGGGGTGGATCGCCGGGCTGGAGGCGGCCGGGCTGGTGGTGCGCGGGGTGCCGCTGTTCCCCGAATTCGTGGAGACCGCACGGCAGTTGCAGGTGATCAACCGCTTCGAGATGGCCCGTAGCCACGCCGACTGGTTCGCCCGGTTCGGCGGTCTGTACCGGCCGGAGACGGCGGCGGGCATCCGCGTCGGCCAGGGCGTCGCGGCCGAGGACCGTACGGCGGCGCTGCGGTCCAGGGAGCGGCTGCGCGAGCGGGTGGCGGCGCAGGCGGCCGGGGCGGGGGTGGACCTGTGGCTGGCCCCGTCCGCGACCGGTGGCGCGCCGGAGGGGCTGCACAGCACGGGGGACGCGGTGATGTCGCTCCCGTGGAGCTACCTGGGCCTGCCCGCCCTGAGTCTGCCGGCCGGTCGGACGGCGGCCGGGCTGCCGCTGGGCCTCCAGGTGGTCGGCGCGCGGGGGCGGGACGAGCTGCTGTTGGCTCAAGCAGCTGACGTGGAACGGGTGTTGGCGGAGGGTTAGGCGAGCGCCGGATCGGCAGGGTCGGTGGCCTCGGCGCGCAGCAGGCGCAGCAGGAGGCGTTCGGCCCGCTGGTACGGGGTGTCCTCCTCGTGCAGCACGGCCTGGGAGTTGGCCGTCTCCAGCACGGAGACGAGGGCGAAGGCGAGGTCCCCGAGGTCGGTGTCCGGTCGTAGGCCCCCGGTGGCGCGGGCCTCGGCGAGGGTGGCGGTCACGGTCTCGTGCCACTCGCGGGAGCAGGCGGCGAGGGCGTCGCGGATGGTGCCGGGGCGGGCGTCGAACTCGGCGGTGACCTCGTAGAAGAAGCAGCCGCCGGGGAAGATCCGGGCCCGGGAGTAGGCGAGCCAGCTCTCGCAGAGGGCACGGGCGTGGGCGAGGCCCGGCGGGGTGTCGGCGACGGGGGCGACGACGGCGTCGGCGAAGATCCGCCGGGCGGCGCGGACGGTGGCGAGCTGCAGTTCCTCCTTGGAGCCGAAGCCGGCGAAGACGCCGCTCTTGCTGAGCCCGAGGTCGGTGGCGAGCCGGCCGATGGAGAGGGCTTCGAGGCCCTCGACGGAGGCGATCTCGACGGCTCGGCGCAGGACGGCCCGGCGGGTCTCCTCCCCGCGCAGGAGTCGCCTGTCGGTGGTCGGTCCGGCCATCGTCCGCCCCGTTCTGGTCGCCGTGGGTCGCGGTGCTGCCAGCCCAGGGTAGTGCGTGGGCGCAGTTGCGCCCTTGCGCGGGCGTCCATAAAACTGTACGAACGGTCGTGCTAGCATCTCGTCCGCAGGAACGAGCGACAGGGAGACTCCGATGGGCCCCGCCCACGCACTGATCCGCACCACGCTCAACGGCACCGCCGCCCTCGCCCCCGGCCCGGCCGGGCGGGCCGCCTTCGAACTGTTCCGCCGCCCGCTGCGCCGCAGCCGGGTCCGCGGCACCGAGCTGGAGATCCACCGCCGCGCCGCCGTCGAACCGCTGCGGGTGAACGGCAAGCCGGTGGTCGGCTACCGCTGGGGCGACGGCGAGCGGCCCGTCCTGATGCTGCACGGCTGGCGCTCCCGGGCCTCCCGCTTCGCGCCGTACGTGCCCCGGCTGCGCGAACTCGGCCTGAGCGTCCTCGCGTTCGACGCCCCGGGCCACGGCGACTCGGGCGGGCGGGCCACCAGCGTGCTGGAGTACCGCCACCTCGCACTCCAACTCCAGGACAGGTACGGCCCGTTCGAGGCCGTCGTCGCCCACTCCCTGGGCGTCTGCGCCGCCTTCGGCGCCCTGGCGGACGGCCTGCGGGCCGGTCGGCTGGCCGCCGTCTCCGGGGTGTCCTCGGTCGGGTTCTTCCCGGCCGCGTTCTGCGCCGGGCTCGGGCTGAACGCCGCCGTGGAGCGCCAACTGCGCCTCCGGATCGAGGAGTCGCTCTTCGCGGGGGACGCGGGCGCCTGGGAGCGCTACGACGCGGCCCAGCAGGCGGAGGCCGTCGGCCTGCCCGTCCTGGTGGTGCACGACGAGGACGACCGGGTCGTCCCGCTCGGCCAGGCGCACCGGCTGCACCGCGCGTACGGCGACCGGCTCGACCTGATCGTCACTCAGGGGCTGGGTCACCGAAGGATCGTCACGGAACCGACCGTCGTTGATCAGGTGATCGGATTCATCTCCGCCGACACGTCTGCCGACGCGTCTGCCGACACGTCTGCCGACGGACCCACCGACGGATCCACCGACCAGGAGGTCACCACCGCATGACGCCCTACGACATGAAGCACGTGGCCGCGAAGCTCGTCGACCTGCACGCCCGTTCGCTGGACCTGGCCGCCGAGGTGGTCGACACCGTACGGCCCGAGCACCTCGACCTGCCCTCCCCCTGCGCCGGCTGGACGCTGCGCAAGCTGCTGGAGCACGTCATCGGCCAGCAGCAGGGCTTCGCCGCGGCCGCCCGCGGCGCCGGACCGGACCTCGCGCTGTTCACGGACGCGCCGGTCGGGCCGGACGTGGCCGCCGAGTTCCGCCGCACCGGCGCCGAACTCACCGACGCCTTCCGGGAGGCCGCCGCCGCCGAGCGGGCGGTCTGGCTGCCCGAGATCCGCGACGGAGGCCCCTTCCCGATCACCCAGACCGTGGGCTTCCACCTGCTCGACACCCTGGTCCACGGCTGGGACGTCGCCGCCGCCCTCGGCACCGCGGAAGCCCTGGTCGCCGCGGTGGAGGCCGAGGACGCCTTGGTCGGCACGCTGCTCAAGGTCACCGAGGTCGTCCCGGACACCCCGGAGGCCCGGGCCCCCGGCATGGCCTTCGGCCCCGGCCTGGAACCGGGCCAAGGCGGCGCCCGCTTCGCCCGCGCCCTCGCCCTGCTCGGCCGCGACCCGCTCTGGAAGGCCGCTAGTTAGACGGCTTGGACGGCTTCTCGTCCGGGAAGCGCGGCCCGCCGATCAGGAAGAGCAGCGCGGCGGCGGGAAACCCGAGCGAGGCGGCGAGCACCACGATGAACTGCCAGAACATGATCCGCTCCTCGTCAGTCCAGGGCCGCCCGGGCACTCGAAGGTGAACCCAAACCCGGCAGGCCCGAATTGGCCGAAAAGTCCAGCCGGTATCCGACGGTATGGCCGATTCGCCCCCGCTGCCACCGGACACCGCCCCCGATCCGCGCCACACCGGCGCACGGGTCTGGGCGCGGGCCGGGGGCGGCGTCCACACTGTCGGGATGCAGCTACAGCTCGCGGGTGAAGCACAGCGGCCCGACCGGGAGAGCGAGGACTTCGCGGCGGCCTCGCCGGAAGCCCTGGTCCTGCTGGACGGCTCCGGTTCACCGGCCGGGATGGAGTCCGGCTGCCGGCACGGGACGGCCTGGTACGTGCGCAGACTCGGGGTGCACCTGCTCGCCCGGCTCACCGACCGCGCCGACCGCTCGATCGCCGAGTGCCTGGCCGACGCCATCGTGGAGACCGCCGCGCTGCACGGCGGCCGCTGCGACCTCGGCCACCCCAACACCCCCGCCGCGACGGTCGTCGCCGCCCGGCGGCACGGGGAGTCGCTGGAGTACCTGGTGCTCGGCGACTCCCTGCTGGTGCTGGAGTTCACCGACGGCCCGCCCCGGGTGATCGGGGACAACCAGCGCTTCCCGGACGGCGAGGAGCTGCGCCGCCAGGTCTGGTCCACCGTCCCCGGCTCCGCCGAACGGGCCGCGCTGCACCTGGAGTACGCGCTGGCCGTCCGCGCCGCCCGCAACCGCGGCGACGGCCCCTGGATCGCCGCCGCCAGCCCCCGCGCGGCCGGCCACGCCGAGACGGGCTTCGTCCGGCTCGACGGCCTGCGCGCCCTGGCCGCCCTCACGGACGGCGCCTCGCGCTACACCGAGCGCTTCGGCCTGGGCAGCTGGGCCGACGCCCTGCGCCTGCTCGCCGAGGCCGGCCCGGCCGAACTGATCGCCCAGGTCCGCGCCGTGGAACGCACCGACGCCCGGTGCGAACGCTGGCCCCGCGGCAAGGCCCACGACGACGCCTCCGCCGTCTACGCACTCCTGTAGACGCGCGCCCGCTTCGGTTCCGTACGGTTCCCGTCACTTGTTGCATCGTGCTGCAGCGCAACTCTGCAAGATGCTGCACCCGAACTCCCTGGAAGCGGCCCCCGCCGGCTGGCATATTTCTCGTTGTCAGCAGCGAGCGGAAACGCCAAAGGGAACGGGAGTGAAAGTGGCTCGGTCGGGGGAGAACATGAAGCGGCGAATGATCGGCCGGATTTCCGGGATCGCATTCGCGGGGTCTTTCGCGGTGAGCGGTCTGGTGCTGGGGAGCGCCGGTTCGGCGCAGGCCGTGACCACGAACCAGGCGGCCGTCAACTGCCCGCTCGGGGTCACCGCCGCCATCGGCGAAACCTCCGTCTCTCTCGTCGCCCCGGTGCTGCCGACCCGTCCCACCTGCCCGATCATCGGCCCGCTGCCGGTCGTCAAGGCGGGCGCGGCCGGAGGCCTGATCACGGCGCGCACGGCCGCCTGGGACTAGTCCCGGCTTCGTGCTGGGCCCGCGCGGCAAAAGCCCTGGGAAACAGCGAATTCAAGGAAGAAACAATGCGGACGATGCGGACGAAGTTTTCAGTGGCGGCTGCGGGAATTCTCGCGGTCATGGCGGCCTGCGGAGGCCTGCTGATCCGGTCGGAATCCGAATCCAAGGGAATCGGTTACGCGTTTCTCGGGCTGGTTTTCGTCGGGGCCATCGCGGTGGGGACCATGATGAGGGGGAAGCGATGACCGGCCCCGGGCTCGACATCGTCCTCGACGCGGTCACCAAGGAGTTCGGCGGCCACCGGGCGCTGGAAGAGGTGTCGTTCACCGCGCGGGCCGGCCGGGTCACCGGATTCGTCGGGCGCAACGGCGCGGGGAAGACCACCGCGATGCGCATCCTGCTCGGGCTGGCCGCGCCCGGCAGCGGCACGGCCACCATCGGTGGCCTCCCGCACCGGCAGCTGCCGCCCGGGACCGTCGGCCACCTGCTGGACTCGGCGTTCCACCCCGGCCGGACCGGGCGGGCGCACCTGGAGATCCAGGCCGCCGCCCTCGGACTCGACCGCAGCGGGATCGACGACGTCCTGCGGGACGTCGGCCTCCTGGAGGCCGCCGGCCGCCGTACCCGGGGCTACTCGCTGGGCATGCGCCAGCGCCTGGGCCTGGCCCGGGCCCTGCTGGGCTCGCCGAAGGTGCTCGTCCTGGACGAGCCCACCAACGGCCTGGACCCGGACGGCATCCTCTGGCTGCGCGAGCGGCTGCGCCGGGCCGCCGACGACGGCGCCACGGTGCTGGTCAGCAGTCATCTGCTGGGCGAGCTCGAGCAGTTGGTCGACGACGTGGTGTTCCTCCAGGGCCGAGTGGTCTGGCAGGGCACGCACGGCGACGCGGCCGAGGAGTCAACCGACGGAAGTCTGGAGCAGCTGTACCGTCAGCTGGTCGGAACGGGAGCGGCAGCATGAGCGCTGCAGTGGCCATCGGATCGATGGCGGTCGACGGTGCCACGCTGAAGCGTGCGACGGCGGCCGAGTGGGTGCGGGTCCGTACGACCCGGGTCTGGTGGGGGCTGCTGCTGGGCGCGATGGGCATGCCCGCGATGTCCACGCTGGGCGCGGTCAGCACCGTCGGCAAGCCCGGCGGGCTGGACGCCGGCACCCCCGAGGGTCTGCACCAGGCGCTGAGCAACGGGTTCAGTTCCGCGCTGCTCGCCGCCGTGCTCGGCGCGCTGCTCGTCACGACCGAGTACCGCCACCGCACCGCCGGTGACTCGATCACCCTGCTGCCGGGCCGCGGGACGTGGCTGCTGGCGAAGGCGGTGGTCGCCTCGGCCCTGGGGCTGGTCTACACGATCTTCGGTCAGCTGACCGTCCTCGCCATCGGGGTGCCGATGCTGGGATCGAAGGGCGTGGACGTCGACCTCTGGCACGGCGACCTCTTCGGGACCATCTGGGGCACCTGTCTGCTCGGGCCGTTCGCCGCCGTCTTCGGCGTGGGGATCGGGGCGCTGGTGCGCAATCAGGTCGCCTCCGTGGCCGGTCTGGTGATCTACACCATCCTGCTGGAGGGCGCCCTGGTGAAGTTCCTCCCGGAGGTCGGCAGGTATCTGCCCGGCGGCGCCATCGCGGCGATCGCCCTGGACCCCGGAGTGGACCACGTGCCGATGGCGGCGGGCTTCCTGCTCTACGCCGCCTGGGCGGGAGCGGCCCTGTACGTCGGCGCCCGGCGCCTGGCCGCGCAGGACGTGGCCGGCTGAGACGTCGGCCCCAAGAGACTTCCCCGCCGTACGGCGGGGGGAGAGCGCCTGCCACATCCGTGGCGGGCGGTGGAGAAGAACACTGAAAGGTGGTGACCGGCATGCGCAACGACATCGACGTGGTGGAGCTGGTTGAGGTCGAGGAGCTGGAGGAGCTTCAGGCTCCGGGCTTCTGGGACACGGCGGCCGGCTTCGCCGTCGGTGCCGGTGTGGTCGGCGGTGGCCTGGCCATCGGCATCGCGATCACCTGATCCGACCTTCTACAGGAACCGAGGAACAGCACATGACCGAGCTGAACCCTTCCGGCGCCGTGGACCTCGCCCTCGTGGTCGAGGAGCTCGAGGCGCTGGAGGCCCCGGGCTGGGGCTGGCCCGAGTGGACCGCGGTGGGCACGACCATCATCGCCGGTGGCATCGTTCTCACCTGATCCGGTCAACTGTCCTGCCTCTGGCGGGAGTTCGAGTGCGGGAGAGGGGGTGAAAACAATGCAGAACAACATCGACGTGATGGAGCTGGTCGAGGTCGAGGAGCTCGAGGAGCTTCAGGCCCCGGGCTTCTGGGACACGGCGGCGGGCTTCGCGGTCGGCGCCGGTGTGGTCGGCGGTGGCCTGGCCATCGGCATCGCGATCACCTGATCCGGTCAAGCGTCCTGCCTCTGGCGGGAGTTCGAGTGCGGGAGAGGAGGTGAATGGAATGCAGAACAACATCGACGTGATGGACCTGGTCGAGGTCGAGGAGCTCGAGGAGCTCCAGGCCCCGGGCTTCTGGGACGGCGTGGCCCTCGGTGGCGCCTTCGCGGGTGCCGTCGGCGCCGGCATCGGCATCGGCATCGCGATCACCTGATCCGGCCACTGACCGAACAGGCAAGAAAAAAGCGCCCCCTGAAAGAGTCACAAGCCTGGCAGCTGAAGACGACTCGAACAGGAAGCGCGAAGAACGATCAAAGGAAGGATACCTCATGACGCTGGAACTGATCCAGAGCGAGTCCGAGCTGGTCGTCGAGGAGCTGGAGGAGCTTCAGGCTCCGGGCTTCTGGGACGGCGTGGCCCTCGGTGGCGCCTTCGCGGGTGCCGTCGGCGCCGGCATCGGCATCGGCATCGCGATCACCTGATCGGCACGGGGCGGTGACCGCAGGGTGAGAAACCCGGGCGGTCGCCGCCCCGCCCCACGTCTGAGCAGATCCCCAAGACTTCCGGAGGAACAGTGAGCGCGGTACAGGCCACGGCCACGGTGACCGGCCGTGCGCACGACGAGATCCCCGACGGCGACGCAGGCGCGTTCGACCTGGTGATGCGTCCCGGCCTCGACTTCGTCCCCGACAGCGACGGCCGCCGGGTGATCGTGGTGGACCGGGTGAGCGGCCGGCAGCTGCGGATGGCGCCGAGCGCCGCCGGTCTGCTCCGCTCCCTGGACGGCACCCGCACCCGCGCCTCCCTGGCCGCCGACCTCGGGGTCGCCGACCCGTCCGTGGTGGACCGGGCGCTGGCCCGGTTCGCGGAGCTGGAGCTGACCACCACCGTCGCCGACGCGGCCCACCTGCCCGAACCGAAGGCGCCCCGCCGCTGGGGCTACCGTCCGCCGGGCATCCTGGAACTGACCATCCTCAACCCGGCCCTCCTGCTCGCGGCCTGCGCCCCGGTCGGGCGCGCGCTGGCCTCCCGGGCCGGCGCGGCCCTGGGCGCCGCGGTGACCGTCGGCGGTCTCACCCACTTCGCGCTGGCCGGTGCCGGCGCGCTCCACGAACTCGACCGGCCCGCGAGCCTGCCCGTCCTGGTGGCCCTGCTGGTCGCGATGGTCACGACCACCTTCGTCCACGAGCTCGGCCACGGCCTCTCGCTGGTGCGCGGTGGCGGCCGGGTCCACCGGCTGGGCGTGATGCTGATGTACGGCAGCCCCGCGATGTTCTGCGACGTCAGCGAGGCCTGGCGGCTGCCCCGCCGGGAGCGGTTGCTGGTGGCGCTGGCCGGCATCCGGGTCCACCTGGCCACCGCCGGGCTGTCCGGGGCGATCGCCCCGCTGCTGCCGCACGGCGGCGCACGGCAGCTCGCCGCGGCGCTGGTGGTCTCCAACCTGCTGATGGGCGCCGTCAACCTGTGCCCGTTCGTGAAGTTCGACGGTTACCTGGCCCTGATCGGCTGGCTCGACCGGCCCAACCTGCGCGCCCAGTCCATGGAGGACGCCGGACGGGTCGCCGCCGTCACCGTGTTCGGCGGCCGGCTCGACAGCCGTCCGAGCCTGCGCCGGGTGCTGTTCGGCGTGGCCTGCGCCGTCACCGCGCCCGCCCTGGTCACCTCGGCCTTCCTCAACTACCAGGCGTTCGCCCTGGTGGTGCTCGGCCCGGTCGGCAGCGTGCTCGTCCTCGCGGTGGTGGGCTGGGCCGGCTTCCTCGGGCTGCGCAAGGCCGTCCGCTGGTTCCGGCTGGCGGGTGAGCACGGCGCGGGACCGCTGCGGCGCTCGGCCGGGGCGCTCGTCCTGGCGGCCCTGGTCGCGGCGGTGCTGTACGGGGTCACCGTCCCGCGCACCGTGACCTCGGTGTACGCCTCCACCCCGCAGGGCCCGGTGATGGTGCTGCCCGCCGACACCGGCGCCGACCGGCTGGCCGGACACCGGGTGAGCCTTCAGGCATCGGGCATGGTGCTGCACCCCGCGGCGGGGGAGGCCGTCGTCTGCGGCGGCGCCGTCAGCCGTCCGGTCTCCGCGGCGGCCGGCTCGCCGGTGGAGATCGGCGTCGACGCGCAGATCTCCCGCACGGTGGTGCCGCTCTGCACGGACGGCCCGCTCGCCCAGCCCGACGGCCTGACCTCCGTGCACCTGGACGACGTCCCGCTCGGCTCCTGGCTGGTCGGCACCTTCCTCGCGCCGGCCTGGTCGCAGCTCTTCTGAACCGCCCCACGACGTACCTGGAACCACTGGAGACTCCCATGACCATGCTCGACGCCGGGCCGACCCCGGAGCTCATGTCCGAAGCCGCCCTGCGGCTGCAGCGCTGGGTCTCCGGCTGCTACCCGGGTCCGCGCGACACCGCGCTGGAGATCGTCGCCGAGCCCGGCGCCGACCTCGGCCCCCTGCTCGACTCGGGTCTCGTCACCGAGGACACCTGGATCTTCGCCGACCGGGAGACCGCCGCCGGCCTCGCCGGCGCCACCCCCGCGACCGTGATCCCCACCGACGGCAGCTTCCGGTTCAGCGGGGACGAGATCGTCCTGGCCGACGAGATCTACATCCAGGTCTTCGACTACTCCTCGATCGGCTTCCTCACCGTGGCCGGCCCGACCGTCGTGCGGATCACCGGTGACGAGGACCTCGCCGCCTTCCTCGCCGACGCCGACCGGGCCGTCGCCGAGGGCGTCTTCCCCGAGCAGCTGGCCCACCCGTCGGTCCAGCTGGCCGACCTGACCGCACTGGCGGCCTCCGAGGTGCTCGGCGGCGCGTCCCGGCTGCACCTGGACGAGGACGGCACCCTGCGGACCGGGCCGGGCGCACCGGCCGGGGCCGAGGCGCCGGAGGCCGTGGCGGCGCTGGACGGCGTCCTGACCCCGGGCCTGCTCGCCGAGGCCCACGCCGAGCGCCCCTGGCTGGCCCGCTACGTCCGGGCGCTGGACGCCGTCCGGCGGCTGAACAGCCGCCACCCGGGCAGCATCCAGGTCTCCGGCTTCGGCGTCCGGTTCTGCGAGGGGCTGCCCGCCGGCCCGGTCGAGGACGTGGACGCGCCGCTGGCGGTCGCCGTCGACGGTCGGCCGCACGTGCTGCTCGGGGCCGAGCTGAGGATGTTCCGGGTGAACCGCGAGGCCGCGGTCGTCTTCGACGCGTACAACGCGGTGGCCCCGGAGGAGGCGGAGCGGCTCGCCGCGCAGGCGCTCGGCTTCCTGCCCGAGGCGGTCCGGCAGCTGCACACCGCGGTGGCCGAGCGGCTGGGCCTCCCGACGGGCGGTGCCGCGTGACCACCGCCGTCGCACCTGCCCCCGCGCCCGCCCCCGCGCCCGCCGTCGATGCACTGGCCCTCGACGCACTGGCCGAACTGCCCGGCACCGCCCGCCGACTGGCGGCCGAACTCGGCCCCGACCTGATCGTCGCCGACATGTACGGCGACCACGGCGGCCCGGTCTACCACGCGCTCTCCGCCGCCGACACGGTCGAGATCCCCGACCTGCTCGCCGCCTTCCGCGGCCTGCGCGGCCCGCTGCTCGAACTGGCCTGCGGCTCCGGCAGGTTGACGATCCCGCTGCTGGCCGCCGGCCACCGGGTGACCGGCATCGACAACTCCCGTTCGCTGCTCGACGTGCTGAGCGGCCGGCTGCTGGCCCCGCAGGGCGCCCGGCTGGCCGAGCGGCTGACCGTGGTCGAGGCCGACATGCGCGACCTCGCCCTGGGCAAGGTCTTCGCCGGCGCCCTGCTGGGCACCACCACCGTCGGCCTGCTCGACCCGGCCCTGCGGCCCGAGGTCTTCCGCTCGGTCCGCCGCCACCTGGCCCCCGGCGCGCCGTTCGTCCTCACGGTCCACCTCCCCGAGGAGTCCGGCACCGGGGCCCCGAGCGCCGAGCCCGCCGAGCCCACCGAGACCGTCCGTACGTCCGAACTCGGCGACGCGCAGTGCACGGTGATCTCCCACCTGGTCGCCGACCGCTCCCGCCGCTACGTCACCGTGCTGAAGACGGTCGCCGGCCGGCCGCCGGTCCTGCTGACCTCCGTCGTCCACCTCCCCACCGCCGACGAGCTGGCCGCGGAGCTCGCCGACGCCGGCTTCGAGGCCGAAACCACCCGCCCCGTCCGGGCCACCGCCACCGAGGACGGCTCCGTCCACTCCCTGATCATCGCGAGGAGCATCTGATGGCCGACCGCGCGGACCGCCCGTACCCGCTCTGGGAGATGCTCGTCCCGCCGAGCCAGTTCGCCCGCCCCGACCGGCAGTTGGCCAGTGCCGCGGGCAGCCGCCTGCGGTTCGCCGACGGCCACGAGGTGATGGACGCGACCAGCGGCCTGTGGAACGTCAACCTCGGCTACGGCAACGCGGCCATCGCCGCCGCCATCGGCGAGGCCCTCACCGAGGCCTCCTACCTGAGCCTGTTCCGCTTCGGCCACCGCTACGCCGTCGACGCCGCCGCCCGCCTGGTGGCCGCGGCCGGCGCCGACACCTACCGCCGGGTGCTCTACTCGACCTCGGGCGGCTCCGGCAACGACCTGGTCATGAAGCTCGCCCGCCAGTACGCCGTGCTCAACGGCGACACCCGGCGCACCCTGGTGGTCGGCTTCAAGGGCAGCTACCACGGCCTGACGTACGGGGCGTTCGCGGTGAGCGGCGAGGACCTCGGGCAGCAGATGTACGGGGTCGACGTCCGGCAGGTCCGGCACGTCAGCCCCGACCGCCCGGACGAGCTGGTCCGCCTGATGGAGCGCGAGGGCCACCGGGTCGCCGCCGTCGTGTGCGAGCCGGTCCTCGGCTCCGGGACGCACGTGGTCGCCCCGGAGATGATCGAGGCGCTGCTCAAGCTCCGCGCGGAGTACGGCTTCCTGCTCGTCGCCGACGAGGTCGCCACCGGCTTCGGCCGGACCGGCCCGCTGTTCGCCTCCGGCCTCTGGGCGGACGGGCCGGACCTGCTGCTGACCTCCAAGGGCCTGACCAACGGCACCTGCGCGGCCTCGGCCGTGCTGGTCTCCCACCGGGTGGCGGCCGCCTTCGAGGAGAAGGACGCGATCCTGGTGCACGGCGAGACCCAGGCCGGCTCACCCAGCACCTGTGCGGCGATCTCGGCGACCCTGGACGAGTTCACCCGGCTGGACGCCCTCGCCGCGGGCGCCCGTACGGCGGACCGGCTCGACGCCATCCTGCGCACGCTCCTCGACACCCTGCCCGGCGCCGCCGGCGTCACCGGCACGGGCTGCTTCCGCTCGCTCCGGCTGACGGACGCCGAGGGCGTCCCGCTGGACGCCGCGCGGATCCAGCAGACCATCTCGCTGGTTCGCCTGGAGGGCGCGCTGGTCTACCCGGGCCCCGGCTGCATCCAGCTGATCCCGCCGCTGACCAGCAGCGACGCCGACCTGGACGACCTCGAGCGCGCCCTGCGCGCCGGGCTGGCGACCGCCGCGCGAGAGGTCGGGAACCACCGGTGAACACCGCGACCCTGCCCCCCATGGCGATGTGGCAGCGCCGCACCCGCCTGCACCTGGGGGCGGAGTCGGGCGTCCGGACGCTGGCCCAGGGCCCGTCGGCGGACACCGTCCTGATGACCGACCGCGGCCTGCCCGAGGCCGTGACCGGCCCGCTGGCCGAGGCCGCCCGGGTGGCCTCGGGCGGCCGGCTGCGGACGCTCGCGCTCGACCCGCGGGCCCTCACCCTGGACGCGGTCGAGGAACTCGCCGACGCCGTCAGGGGATCGGCCCGGCTGGTCGCCGTCGGCGGCGGCAGCGTCCTGGACGCCGCGGCCCTGGCCCGGCTGCTGAGCACCGACGGCCAGGCCGCCCGCCGCATCCGGCACGGCGGCCCCCGCCCCGGCCTGGTCGCCCTGACCGGCGCCCCCGCCGCCACGGCCCCGCACGGGGGCGGCCCGGAGCTGGTGGCCGTGCCGACCACGGTCGGAACCGCCGCCGAGGTCAGCTCCGCGGCGACCGTCCTGGTCGACGGTGCCCGCAAGCTCGTCATGGCCGAACCGCTGGCTGCCGACCTCGCGGTCCTCGACCCGCGGGCCACCGCGACCCTGCCCACCGGGCTGCTGCTGGAGGGCGCCCTGGAGGCGCTGTGCCGGCTGCTGAACACCTACCTCCCCGAACCGGGCCGGCACGTCCCCCGGGCCGGCGACGCCGAGGCGCGCTCGCTGCTCGTCCGGCTCGCCGCAGCCGACCACGAGACCGCCTCCGGGCAGGACCTCGCGCCCGCCGCGTCGTCGGAGCTGCGCACCGAACTCGCCCTGCTCAGCGCGCAGACGGTGCTCGGCTGGTCGATGCTGGGCCGCGACCCCTTCGTCGGCAAGGTCTGGTACCTGGCCAACGAGCTGTCCCTCGCCACCGGCGCCCGCAAGATGTCCGCCACCGTTCTCGTGCTGCCCGCCGTCTGGGCCCGCGTCCTGGCCGGGGACACCCGGCTCGGCGACGCCGGCCGACTGCGGACCGCCTGGCAGGCCGTCCGCACCGGCATCCCGGACCTGCCGGAGGACCCGCCGGCCGGAATCGCCGAACTGGCCCGGCGCTGGGGCGTCCCGGCCTGCCCGACGGACGGTCAGGACCCGGCCGTGCTGGCCACCCGCGCCGCCCGGGTCTGGGGAGCGGGTCTGCCGATGCTCGGGGCCTTCCGCACCGCCGAACTGGCCGAGCTCTACACCGACGTCCTGGAAGGGGCCCCCGCAGCATGATCGACTTCACCCTGACCCTGGCCCCGGGGTCCGGCCTCGCCCGGGCCAGCGAGCTGCGGCCGCCGCGCGGTTCCGAGGAGCCGCTCTGGCAGGGCCTGGTGGAACTCGCCTGGCAGCAGGACGAGTCCTCCTCGGCCGAGCGGACCATCTCCCCCGAGGTGGTCGGCGCGTGCGGGGTGGCCCGCAGCGACGTGGTGGTCCGGGCCGCCGGCGAGGCCGTCGAGCGGTTCGCGCTGCGCCCCTCGCCCAGTGACCGGGAGGTCTGGAGCGCGCCTGCGGACGGCGAGCGGCTCGACTTCGCCGCACCCGGGATCGCCCTCGGCAGTGCCGATGCCACGGTCCTCGGCCGCTACCCGGCCCGCCGCCTCGCCGACGACACGGAGGTCCTGGTGCCGGCCGGCCTGGTGGACTACCCGGCGGCCGGCCCGGAGACGGCCGGCTTCGACCCGTCCCCGTCCGGCGCGGCCTCCGGCGACGGCCTCGACATGGCGCTGCGCTCCGCCCTGCTGGAGGTGATCGAGCGGGACGCGGTGATGGTCGCCTGGGCCCGGCGCCTCGCCCTGCCCCGGGTGGACCTCGACGCGAGCCTTCGCGACGCCCCGGCCACCCCCGCCTGGCGCCGGCTGCGGACCGCCCTGGACCTGGCCCGTGAGAGCGGGGTGGAGCCGGTGCTCGCCCGGATCCCGACCGGTGTGCCGGGCGTGGTCTGCGCGGTGGGGATCGTGCTGGACAGCTGCGACGGCCGTCCGCTCGCGGCCGTGGGGTGCAACGCCTCCACCGACTGGGGCCGGACGCTGGCCGGGGCGCTCCAGGAGGCGCTCCAGATCCGGACCGTCCTGCGGCTCACCCGCCGGGCCCCGCAGGACGGGCCCACTCCGTCCGTCGTCACCGAGGACGTCGACCGCGCCCGCTACTTCGCCGACGCGCCCGGCGCCGACGCGGTCGCCCTGTGGTGCTCGGGCTTCGGCGATCCGCAGCCCGTCGGCCACGAGCCCACCGAGAAGCCCACCGAGAAGCCCGCCGAACCCGTCACGGTCGCGCGGCTGGTGAGCGCCCTGCGGGAGCAGGGGGCGGACCCGCTCGCCGTCGACCTCTCGCACCGGCTGCCCGCCGCCCTGCGCCGGATGGGCTGGGCGGCCGTCAAGGTCGTCCCGGTCGGCCTCCAGCCGCTGCGGATGGACGAGCGCACGCCGTTCGGCTGGAACCACCCCCGACTGGCCTCGGCGGAACAGCGCACCGGAATAAGCGCCCTGAACAACGGTGAACCGCTGTGGGCGCCCCATCCGCTCATCTAGAGTGTGCAGCTGCTCGACCCGCCTTCCCCCACCGGCCGGTGACATTTCCTTAGGAGCAAGCGGTCATGGCGATCCTGACAATTCGTGTCCTCGCCGACCAGGCGTCGGACGCGGCCTTCTCGCCCCCCGAGACGGCGTCGATCCGCCTGGTCGCGCGGCTGCCCGCCCAGTGGCGGTGCACGCCGGTGATGGCGGGCGGCGGGTTCACCCTCGAGATCGAGACCCCGGACGGGGAGCCGCCGGCGGCGGACACGCAGGCGATCGACCGGGCCTTCGCGGAAGCCGGGCTGAACGGGTGGTACCTGGCGGAGGTCTCCTGAGCCCCGCCTTCGATCCCCGCCCGGCTCAGATCCACCCGCGTTCCCGGGCGGCGAGCGCGCCCTGGACCCGGCTGGTGGCGCCCAGGCGGCGCATCAGTTCCGCGACGTGGCCGCGGTAGGTGCGCACGGAGATGTTCAGCTCCCGTGCGCCGGCCTCGTCCTTGTCGACCTTCACCATGATCCGCAGCACCCGCTGCTCGATCTCGCTCAGCCGCTCCTCGTCCAGGCTGGTCGCGCCCTCCCAGAACCGTTCGAACAGCGCGAGCAGGCTCGACAGCATGCCGGCCTGGTGCACCACCAGGGCGCCCTTCGAGCTGTCCTGCGGGTCGATCGGGACGAGGGCCGTCCGCCGGTCGAAGATCAGCATGCGTTCCAGCGGGCCGTCCGCGGCGCGGATCCGCACCCCCTGGGAGGAGAGTTCCCGCAGGTAGTCGGCGGTGAGCCGGTCATCCAGGGCGTTGGCGCGGACGACCGTGCGCATCTCGACGCCGCGTCGCAGGCAGCGCAGGTCCACCTCCCGGGTCGCCTCGATCGCCGCCGGGGACAGCACGCCCTTCGCCTGGACGGAGAGCAGCTCGTGGTGGGTGAAGAAGGTCAGCTCGTCGATGCGCGCGCGGACGTCGTCGAGCCCCTCGATCCGCTCCACGCCCGCGGGCACCGCGTTGCGCACACCGTCCTGCTGGTCCTTGAGCAGCACGCTCGCCACGTGGCGGGAGGAGATCACCTCCCGCAGCTCGTTCTGGAGCTCGGCCAGCCGCTGCTCCACGAGCCGCTCGACCACCACCGCCGCATCGGTGGCGCTGAGCCGCTGCTGCCGGTCGATCTTGATCATTCCCCGCTCCTCCAGCCGGTCGACGACCGGCTGGAGGGTGTCCGGGTCCAGCGCGCAGCTCAGGGCGAGGGCCTCCAGTCCGAGGCCCGGGGCGCAGAGAACCGCCCGGTAGATCCGTTCCTCATCCGGCGACACCGCCAGATGCGTCAAAACGCCGTGCTCCATAACGCCCCCGAGGTATAACAAATCAGAGGGCCTCGTCCCTGGCCCCCTGGTCACGCCAGTCGATCGTATTCCACTACGTGGACATTCAAGATCGCTGCTGCGGGGTAATTTCCGGAACGCCGATAAATGATGACGCATCAGTAATATCCCACCGGAAATAGCGGGGAGCGCCCCGCCGTTTTCCCGGCTTCCGCCGTTCTTCCGGTGAGGCGCTCCCCGCTCCGATACGGGCCCGGCGTCAGCTCGGCAGGTGCGCGTCCGCCGGGATGGTGCCGAGGCGGCCGGCCTGGAAGTCCTCCATGGCCTGCTGGAGCTCGCGGTGGCTGTTCATGACGAACGGGCCGTAGTGCGCGACGGGCTCGCGGATCGGGAGGCCGCCGAGGAGGACGACCTCGAAGTTGTCGTCGCGGGAGTCCTGCTTCTCGTCGGCGCGCAGGGTGATCGAGTCGCCGTCGCCGAAGACGACGGCCTGGCCCCGGTGGAAGGGGCGGTGGTCGGTGCCGGCCGCGCCGTTGCCCGCGAGGCCGTAGGCGAGGGCGTTGAAGTCGGAGCGCCAGGGCAGGGTGATCTGGGCGCCGGGGTTGATCGAGGCGTGGATCATGGTGATCGGGGTGAAGGTGGTGCCCGGGCCCTGGTGGCCGTCCAGCTCGCCGGCGATGACGCGCAGCAGCGCGCCGCCGTCCTCGGAGCTGAGCAGCTTGACGCTGCCGCCGCGGATGTCCTGGTACTTCGGGGCGATCATCTTGTCCGAGGCGGGCAGGTTCACCCACAGCTGGAGGCCGTGGAAGAGGCCGCCGGACCGCACCAGCGACTCCGGCGGGGTCTCGATGTGGAGCAGGCCCGAGCCGGCCGTCATCCACTGGGTGTCGCCGTCGGTGATGGTGCCGCCGCCGCCGTGCGAGTCCCGGTGGATGAACGTTCCGTCAATGATGTAGGTGACCGTCTCGAAGCCGCGGTGCGGGTGCCAAGGGGTTCCCTTGGGCTCACCGGCCGCATAGTCCACCTCGCCCATCTGGTCCATCATGATGAACGGGTCGAGGTACTTCTGGTTGATCTTGGCGAAGGCGCGGCGGACGGGGAAGCCCTCGCCCTCGAAGCCCTCGGGGGCGGTGGCCACGGCGAGGACCGGACGGGCGGTCGAAGCGGCGGCGTCCGGGGTGGTCACGCGCGGCAGGGTCAGCGGGTTCTCGACGGTCACGGCGGGCATGTCGGCCTCCTTCGGGGGGTCCTCTCGGCCTTCGTCCACGAGAATAGTTCAATCCTCAACAACAAGCAAGTTGAAAGTTGAACCAAATGGTGACGAGGGAGCCGGGGCTCCTCTCCCAAGGATGGGTCAGCCGTACATCCGGCGCATGGTGAAGTCGACCATCTGTTCCACCGCCTTGGCGTCGAACACCATCCGGTGCTCGCCCTCCATGTCCAGGGCGAAGCCGTAGCCGGTCGGCAGCAGGTCCAGCACCTCGGCGCCCGTGACGGTGAAGTGCTTGGACTCCTTGCCGGCGTAGCGGCGCAGCTCCTTGAGCGAGCTGAACATCGGGATCACCGGCGTGGGGGTGTTGTGCAGCGCCAGGAAGCCGGGGCGCTCGCCGCGCGGGCAGTGGACCTTGGAGGTGATGAAGATCGCCTGGAAGTCCTCGACCGCCATCGAGCCCGTGGTGAAGGCCCTGACCGCGTCCGCGAGTGAGGGGGGCGAGGGCTCGGGGTACAGGGACTGCTGGGGGGCCTGTCCCTGTGCGCCGTAGGCGTCCGGTCCGGGCATGCCGCCCATGCCCGGCTGCGGACCCGCCTGCTGCTGGTAGGGGTCGCCCGGGTATGCGTTCTGGTCATATCCGTACACACGGACAGGCTAGCGGGAGCGCACCCGCCTGTGCGGGCGTCGATCCTGACAAGGAGTGGTCGTCCCGCCTTGTGGGACGTGACCACGTTCATATCGGATTTGCCGTCAGGGGCTTGCCCAAGTTACCGCCGGGTAGCATCATGATGCCTACTGGTGGGTACGGGACGCCCGAACGCGGCGGTCTCCCGGAAGCGACGAACCGGAGAAAACGGCCATGGGTCACTACAAGTCCAACCTGCGGGACGTGGAGTTCAACCTCTTCGAGGTGTTCGGCCGCGAGCAGGTCTACGGCACCGGACCGTTCGCGGACATGGACGTCGAGACCGCGAAGGAGATCCTCAGCGAGATCGCGCGCCTCGCCGAGAACGACCTCGCCGCGTCCTTCGCCGACACCGACCGCAACCCGCCGGTCTTCGACCCGGAGACCAACACCGCTCCGATCCCGGCCACGTTCAAGAAGAGCTACCAGACCTACATGGACGCCGAGTGGTGGCGCCTGGGCATCCCGGAGTCCATCGGCGGCCAGGTCACCCCGAACTCCCTGATCTGGGCCTTCGCCGAGCAGATCCTGGGCTCCAACCCCGCCATCTGGATGTACTCCTCCGGCCCGGCCTTCGCCGGCGTCATCGCCGAGGAGGGCACCGAGGAGCAGCACGCGGTCGCCCTGCGGATGACCGACCGCCTGTGGGGCTCCACCATGGTCCTCACCGAGCCCGACGCGGGCTCCGACGTGGGCGCCGGCCGCACCAAGGCGATCCAGCAGGAGGACGGCTCCTGGCACATCGAGGGTGTGAAGCGCTTCATCACCTCGGGCGAGCACGACATGTCCGAGAACATCATCCACATGGTGCTGGCCCGCCCCGAGGGCGGTAAGCCGGGCACCAAGGGCCTGGGCCTGTTCATCGTCCCCAAGTTCGACTTCGACTGGGAGACCGGCGAGCTCGGCGAGCGCAACGGCGTCTACGCCACCAACGTCGAGCACAAGATGGGCCTCAAGGCCTCCAACACGTGCGAGATGACCTTCGGTGCCAAGCACCCGGCCAAGGGCTGGCTGCTCGGCGAGAAGGTCGACGGCATCCGCCAGATGTTCAAGATCATCGAGTTCGCCCGCATGATGGTCGGCACGAAGGCCATCGCCACCCTCTCCACCGGCTACCTGAACGCGCTGGAGTACGCCAAGGAGCGCGTGCAGGGCGCCGACATCTCGCAGTTCCTGGACAAGACCGCCCCGCGCGTCACCATCACCCACCACCCCGACGTGCGCCGCTCGCTGCTCACCCAGAAGGCCTACGCCGAGGGCATGCGCGCGCTGGTCCTGTTCACCGCGTCCACCCAGGACGACATGACGGTCGCCAAGCTGCGCGGCGAGCACGACGAGGCCGCCGAGCGCCTCAACGACCTGCTCCTGCCGATCGTCAAGGGCTACGGCTCCGAGAAGTCGTACGAGCAGCTCGCCCAGTCGCTGCAGACCTTCGGCGGCTCCGGGTACCTGCAGGAGTACCCGATCGAGCAGTACATCCGCGACGCCAAGATCGACACCCTCTACGAGGGCACCACGGCGATCCAGGGCCAGGACTTCTTCTTCCGCAAGATCGTCAAGGACGGCGGCCAGGCGCTGACCGCCCTGTCCGAGCAGATCCAGAAGTTCCTGGGCTCCGCCGAGGGCGGCGACGCCCTCGCCGTCGAGCGCGACCTGCTGGCCAAGGCCGCGGGCGACCTGGAGGCCATCGTCGGCAAGCTGCTGGCGGACCTGACCTCGGTCGAGCAGGACGTCAAGAACATGTACAAGGTGGGCCTCAACACCACCCGCCTGCTCATGGTCTGCGGCGACGTCGTCATCGGCTGGCTGCTGCTGCGCCAGGCCGCGGTGGCCCTGGCCAAGCTGGAGGCCGGCGCCTCGGAGAAGGACGTGCCGTTCTACCAGGGCAAGGTCGCGGCGGCCCGCTTCTTCGCCAAGAACATCCTCCCGACCGTCGCCCCGCAGCGGGTGATCGCCGAGGGTATCGACAACGAGATCATGGAGCTGGCGGAGGAGGCTTTCTAAGCCCTCCCCCCTTCTGAACCGCCTGACGAAACCCTCACACCGAAGGGCCCGGCTGCCACCGGGCCCTTCGGTGTTTCCCCGTGCGGCTTCCTCATGCGCTCCGCAGGGCCGTGAGCGGGTCCGTACGGGCCGCGCGCAGAGCCGGGTAGAGGCCGGCGAGCAGGCCGACCACCGAGCCGATCAGCGGGGCGGGCAGGGTGGTCGCGGGCTGGAGGACGGCCGTCCACTCGCGGGCGGCGGCCACGGCGACCACCGTCACCACGCCCAGGCCCGTGCCGACCAGGCCGCCGAGGGTGCCCAGGGCCGTCGACTCGGTGAGGAACTGGGCGGCGATGTGCCCGGTACGGGCGCCCAGCGAGCGGCGCAGGCCGATCTCCGGCGTCCGCTCCAGCACGGCGACCAGCGTGGTGTTGGCGATCCCGACCGCGCCGACCAGCAGGCAGATCCCGGCCAGGGCCAGGAACAGGCCGGTGAGGTCCGAGGTCACGCCGTCCTGGAGGCTGTGCGGATCCGGCGGCGGGACGACGGTGAAGGACTCCGGGGCGTCCGGCCGCAGGGCCAGCGGGAGCTGGGCGGCGACCACCCCGGCCGCGCCGACCCGCGTCGAGACCAGCCCCTGCGCGCCGCGCTCCGGCTGCGGGGCGGGGTTGCCGTACCGCTCCAGCGCCGTACCGGCCGGGACGATCAGGCCGAGCAGCGCGCCCGGCTGTCGCTGGACGTCCGAGTAGATCCCGACGACGGTGTACGGGACGCGGTCGATGAACACCGCCGGCTGGGCGTCGAGCCGGCTCACCCCGAGGCGCTTGGCGGCGGCCTCGCTGAGCAGGACCACCGGTTGGGCCGTTTTCTGGACGAACTCGTCGAGCGTCACTCCAGCGGTCAGGGTCGGCTCCATCGCGGCCACCGCGCCGGGGGTGGCCGCGAGGACGGACAGGCCCGTGCCCTCGTTCGGGCCGTCCGGGCGGCTGGAGATCGCCGGGGCGCCGGGCACCGGCCACCAGACGCCGCCCGCGCGGACGCCGTCGATCATGGAGATCCGGCGGTCGGCGTCGGCGGGGAAGCTGCTCGGCGGGTTGACGCCGGGGGCGGTGCCGTCGGTGCGGGGCAGGTCGGTCACGGTGACGGTGGTGGCCCTGGTGAGGCTGAACCGCTCGCCGATCTGGCCGGTGGCCGTCGCGGTCAGGCCGAGGACGGCGACGAAGGCGCCGATGCCGAGCACCGTACCGAGCATGGTGAGCACCGAGCGGCCCGGGCGCTGGAGGATGCCGGACAGGGCCTCGGAGAGCAGGTCGCGCGGGCTCAGCCGGGAGGGCGGCTCGGGGAGCAGGGCCCGGCCGCGTCGTCGCCGGATCACTGGACGGCCGCCTCCGCCTCGGTCAGTACGCCGTCGTGGATGGTCACCCGGCGCCGGGAGCGGGCGGCCACGGCCGGGTCGTGGGTGATGACGACCAGGGTGTAGCCCTGCTCGTGCAACTCGTCGAACTGGGCGAGGACGGCCCCGGCGTTGGCCGAGTCCAGATTGCCGGTCGGCTCGTCGCACAGCAGCAGGCTCGGCCGGTTCACCAGGGCCCGGGCGATCGCCACGCGCTGGCGCTCCCCGCCGGACATCGTCCCGGGCAGGGCGTCGGTGCGGTGGCCGAGGCCGACCAGGCGCAGCGCCTCCAGGGCGGCCCCGCCGCGGGCGCGGCGGGGGGTGCGGTTGTAGACCTGGGCGAGGAGGACGTTCTCCTCGGCGGTGCGGTGCGCCAGCAGGTGGAAGGACTGGAAGACGAAGCCGATCCGGCGCCCGCGCAGGGTGGAGCGGTCCTTGTCGCCCAGGCTCCCGGTGTCGATGCCGTCCAGTTCGTAGCGGCCGGAGGTGGGGGTGTCCAGCAGGCCGAGCAGGTGCAGCAGGGTGGACTTGCCGGAGCCGGACGGGCCGGTGACGGCCAGGTACTCGCCGCGGCGGACGGTCAGGTCGGTGGGGCGCAGCGCGACCACGGGCGGGCGGCCGGGGTGGGTGCGGCCGACGCCGTCCAGGGCGATGACGGGCGGTTCGGTCCCTGCGTCGGTCACTTGCCGACCACCACCTGGTCGCCGGGCTTGAGGCTCGCGCCCTCCGCCGGGGTGACGGCCACCAGGCCGTCGGCGGTGACACCGGTGGTGACCGGGACGGTGGTGCGGTTCCCGGCGGCGTCCACCGTGGTGACGGAGGTCCGGCCGGCCGCGTTGGTGGAGACGGCGGCGACCGGCACCGCCGTGACGGGGGCGCCCGCTTTGGCCTTCAGGACGGTGAGGCGGACGTTCTTGCCGCTCATCGCGGCGGGCAGCGGGGCGTTCGGGGTGATCGTCACCGGGACGTAACTCTGGCCGCCCGGCTGGCCGTTGGGCTGCGCACCCGCCTGCGCACCTGCCTGCGCACCTGCCTGCCCGGCCGGGGCCCCGCCACCCTCCGGGCCGGACTTGCCGCCCGCCGCGCCGCCGAGGGTGATCACCTTGCCGGCCGGGGGAGCGGTGGTCGGGGCGCCGACCTCGGCGACGGTGCCGGGGACGATGGTGCCGGTGTCCTCGGCGAGCAGCTCGACGGCCATGCCCGGCCTCACGCCCGCCGCCTGGGCGGGGGTGAGCTGCCCGGTGGCGGCCAGGCCCCCGCTGGTGAGCGAGAGCAGGGTGCCGGAGACGGGCGAGCCGACCGAGCCGTTGACGGCCGTGACGGTCGCCGGGAGGGCGGGCAGGAACAGCACGTGCGCGGCCGGGACCATCGGGCCGTTGGCGGCCCTGGCCTTGGCGAGGGCGGCCTGGTCGGTGGCCAACTGCTTCCTGGCGGAGGCGAGTTGCTGGTCGAGGTCTCCCGCCGGGGGCTGCTGGGGCTGCGCGGTGGGGGCGGCCGAGGCCGTGCCGCCCTTCTTTCTCTCCGTCAGCCCGTCCACCGTCTGCTTGTCCGCGTCCACCGCCTTCTGCGCCGTGTCCACGGCCTGCTGGGTGGTGGCACCGGTGGTCGGCACCGGATAGCCGAGGTCGCCGTAGAAGGCCGACACCGCGGCGGCCGTGCCCGGCCCGAACGTCCCCTTCTCGTCCCCACCGCTCCCGTGCCCCAACCCGGCCAGGGCATCCTGGAGTTCGGCCACATCGGGCCCGGTGCTGCCCGGCTTGAGGTCGCGGAACGCGGGCACGGCCCCGGGCAGGGCGAACAGCGGCTGCCCGGACACCTCGGCGAGCAGCCTCCCGGCCACGACGCTGTCCCCCGGCTTCACGGCCAGCTTGGAGACGAACAGCTGGGTGATGTCCGCCGAGGCGGCGGCCGGGGCCACGTTGTACTGCGCGGGCGGGTACACCACCGCGCGCGCCGCGATCGACGGCGTCAGCACCTGGCTGACCACCGGCGCCGTGAGCAGACTGTTCGCCGGCGGCGCCGTCCGCGCCGCCCGCTCCGCCGGCGACTTCACCAGCGTGGCCGCCCCCACCCCGCCCACCGCCACCAGCGCGGCGGCCAGCGCCACCCCCAGCAGCACCCGCCTCCGCCGCGCGGCCCGCGAACGTGCGGGCGGCTCCAGGGCGCCGGCCGGTTCGTCGGCGGTCATCGTCGTCGTGGTCAACTGAGTTCTCTCCCCGGGGACTTCACTGCTCGTCAGTGTCATCTTCCGGCTGTCGGAGGGCCGTAAACGAACAGGGGCGCAATCAACCCCGGCCCCTGGTGGCGACCTGGGCCGCCCGGCGCAGCAGATCGTCCTTCCGCTGCCGGTAGGCGGCGAGTTCGGCAGCCTTGGCCTCCAGGTACTGCTTGTCGTACGCGCTCTGGAGGGCGACGAGCACGCCGACGGTGTTGTGGGCGAGCTTGCAGGCGATGTCGGCGGTGGCCGTCGCGATCTCGTTCGGGGTCGCGGCGCGGCTGTCGTGCCACCTCGGGTCGCCGAGGGCCGCCATCGGGTCCGGGTAGTCGAAGCCCCTGTCCTTCATGCAGGTCGACCAGGCGGCGTAGGCGTCCGTCAGCCGGGCGTCACCCGCAGGGATCTTCGGTCCGCCGTCGGGCAGGGCGGCGTCGCCGAGCGGGAACTCCTCGCCTCGGAAGGCTTCGCGGCCCTTGGCGGCGCAGCCGCCCGGCGGTACGGGCCTGCCGCCGACCCTGGTCACCGGCTGACGGGTGGCCGGGTCGTCGCCGTTCAGCGCGCTCAGCTCCTCGGCGGAGGGCGGTGGCCCGTCCGTGCCGGGCTGTCGGGCGGGCAGCCGCACGAAGGTGTCGTACCCCTTGGTGGAGGCCCCGGCGACGTCGAAGTACCCGTAGAGCCCGCTGCGGGTCAGCCGCGTCACGGGCGCCTCGTCCACCCCGAGGGCGATCGTCGGCCGCGCGGTGAACCCGAAGCCCCTCATGCACTCGGCCATCACCGCGTCCTGGGCCTGGAGCACCAGCCGGGCCTGCTCCGGGGTCACCCGGTAGGGGTCGGTCGGGTAGGAGACCTGCTCCGGCGCCGTGACGCTCGGTACGGGGCCCAGCGGCGGGGGTCCGGGTTTCGCGGAGCCGCCCGCCGTGGTGCCGGAGCAGCCGGCCGCGGCGGCGGCGAGCAGAGCGGCGGAGAGGAGGCGGGCACCGGCCGATCTCCTTGCGTTCCCCGGAAGTTCGCGCCGGGCGGCGGCGGGGGCGGGATGCGGGGTGGTTCGCATGGGGCCCATCCTGACGCGGGTGGGGCGAGGTGAACAGGAGGTTGGGTCCCAACATCCCGTTCTCGCAGGGGACTTGAGGGCGTCCGTCGCGATCGCCCGGTTCGGCGGCAGCCGGGTGGGCCGCGAGATCGGTCACTCAGGGTGATGAACGGAAGGAGGGTGTTCGGACGTGGTCGGCAGTGTGTCCGTGTTCCGCGTCCTCTGGGATGTTCCGAATGTCCTGTCCGTGTACGGGCATATGCTCAAGGTGCCAAGCCGACTTCCCAACCGGCTCCGGCTCCCCTCGACCCAGGAGCAGCATGTCGACCGCCGCCCACCAGGCCTTCTTCGACCGCACGCACAGTGACGACCTGATCGCGTTCCTCGGGACGTCCCCGTCTCCGTACCACGCGGTCGCGAGCGCCGCCGAGCGGCTGGAGAAGGCGGGCTTCCGGCAGGTCGCCGAGACGGACGCCTGGGACGACGCGCCTGGGGGGCGCTACCTGATCCGCGGGGGCGCGCTGGTGGCCTGGTACCTCCCGGAGGGCGTGGGGCCCGAGACGCCGTTCCGTGTGGTCGGCACCCACACCGACTCGCCCAACCTGCGCGTCAAGCCGGTGCCGGACACCGGCTCGGCCGGCTGGCGGCAGGTCGCCGTGGAGATCTACGGCGGCGTCCCGCTGAACACCTGGCTGGACCGGGACCTCGGCCTCTCCGGAAGACTCGTGCTGAAGGACGGTACGGCGCGGCTCGTCCAGCTGGACGAGCCGCTGCTGCGCGTGCCGCAGCTCGCCATCCACCTGGACCGCTCGGTCAACGACGGGATGAAGCTGGACCGCCAGCGCCACCTCACCCCGATCTGGGGCCTCGGCCCGGTCGACGAGGGCTCGCTGATCTCCTACGTCGCCGAGCGGGCCGGTCTGGCCGCCGAGGACGTGGCCGGCTGGGACCTCATGACGCACGACGTGCAGCCCGCCTCCTACCTCGGCCGGGACCGCGAACTGCTGGCCGCCCCGCGCCTGGACAACCTGCTGTCCGTCCACGCCGCCACCGCCGCGCTCGCCGCCGTCGCCTCCGGGCCCGACGCCGCCGACCTGCCGTACGTCCCGGTGCTCGCCGCCTTCGACCACGAGGAGACCGGCAGCGAGTCCGACACCGGCGCGCAGAGCCCGCTGCTCGGCAACGTCCTCGACCGGACGATCCACGCACGCGGCGGCACCGCCGAGGACCGCGCCCGGGCGCTGGCCGGCACGGTCTGCCTCTCCTCGGACATGGGCCACGCCGTGCACCCCAACTACGTCGAGCGGCACGAGCCGGGCCACCACCCGGTGCCCAACGGCGGGCCGATCCTCAAGGTCAACGTCAACAACCGCTACGCGACGGACGGCGTCGGCCGGGCGGTGTTCGCGGCGGCCTGCGAGAAGGCGGGCGTGCCGTGGCAGTCCTTCGTCTCCAACAACGCCGTCGCCTGCGGGACGACGATCGGCCCGATCACGGCGGCCCGCCTGGGCATCAAGACGGTGGACTGCGGCATCGCGGCGCTGTCCATGCACTCGGCGCGCGAGCTGTGCGGGGCGGAGGACCCGTACCTGCTGGCGAGCGCGATCAAGGCGTTCCTGGAGGGCTGAGGCGACGCGGAAGGGGCCCGGCGGCAGCTGCCACCGGGCCCCTCCTCCGTACTCCCGCTCCTACTCCA
Organism: Kitasatospora sp. NPDC051170; assembly: GCF_044455705.1. Classification (NCBI taxonomy): domain Bacteria; kingdom Bacillati; phylum Actinomycetota; class Actinomycetes; order Kitasatosporales; family Streptomycetaceae; genus Kitasatospora; species Kitasatospora sp. NPDC051170. The sequence continues at coordinate 310,930 of NZ_JBITFA010000005.1, forward strand.
TCCCGGCGAGGACCAGCGGCAGGCGCCGGGCGCCGTCGGCGACGAGCTTCACCGGCACGCCCCAGTCCTGCTGGTGCACGTGGCAGGCCGGGTACTCGATCTCCGGGTCGTCGTCGCAGGAGGCGGCCATCGCGGAGACGTGCAGGACCCCCTCGGCGACCTCCCCGGAGAGCACCAGCTCGCGGGAGAGGGCGGAGTCCGCGCCCGCGCCGGAGACCAGCAGTTCGGGCGGGGTGGAGCTGACCAGCAGGCGGGTGGACGGCCCGTAGCGCTCGTCCAGCTTCTGGCCGCTGGGCGCCTCGAAGACCACGTCCAGCCGGAAGGCGCCCGGCGCGACCTCGGTGGCCGCGCGCCGGGTGCGGTGCGCCACCGACTCGACGCGGACGGCCTCCTCGGGCAGCCGCAGCCTGGTCAGCCGGTGCCGGGCCGACTCGACCACCACGAGGTCCCCGTCCACCAGGACGGCGCCGGAGGGCTCGCGCAGGTCGGTGGCCAGGGTGCTGACCTCGCCGGAGGCGGGGTCGAAGCGGCGCAGCGCGTGGTTGTAGGTGTCGGCGACGGCCACCGAGCCGTCCGGCAGGACGGTGACGCCCAGGGGGTGCTGGAACAGCGCCTGCTCGGCGGCGCCGTCGCGGTGGCCGAAGTCGAACAGGCCGGTGCCGACGGCGGTGTGGACCGCTCCCCCCGAGACGAACCGCAGCGCCGAGGTCTCGGAGTCCGCGACCCAGAGCCGCTCGCCGTCCGCCGAGACCGCCAGGCCGGACGGCTGGGCGAACCAGGCTTCGCCGACGGGCCCGTCCACCAGGCCCTCGTTGGTGGTGCCAGCCGCGACGCGGACCGTCCCGGTGGCCGGGTCGTAGGCCCACAGCTGGTGCACGCCCGCCATGGCGATCCAGACCTCGCCGTCGAACCAGGCGACGTCCCAGGGGGAGGAGAGGTCCACCTCCGGGGCCGGGCCCTCGGTGGCGGAGCCCTGCCACCACTGGCGGCCGGTGCCGGCCAGGGTGGTCACGCTGCCGTCGGCCAGGCGGACGCCGCGCAGCGCGTGGTTGACGGTGTCCGCCACCACCACGTCGTACGGGTGGCCCTGCGGCAGCAGCGCCAGGCCCTGCGGTTCGCTGAACCGGGGGCTGGTGCCGTCGACCAGCCCGCGCTGCCCGTCGCCGATGCGGCGCACCACCGTCTCGCCGTCCTCGGCCAGCTCCACCAGGCTGTGGTGGCCCGAGTCCGCGACCAGGAAGTTCCCGCTCGGCAGGCGCACCGCCTTGCCGGGGAACTTGAGGTCGCCGGCGGTCGGCTCCGGCGGCACGTACGGGCCGTCGCCCCGGCGCAGCGTGCCCTTCGCGGCGTGCTCCGCCTCCAGCTCCTCCACCAGCCGCTCGATCGCGTGGGCGTGGCCCTCACCGGCGTGCTGGGCCACCACGTAGCCCTCGGGGTCGATCACCACCAGCGTCGGCCAGGCCCGGACGGCGTACTGCTTCCAGGTGGCCAGCGCCGGGTCGTCCAGCACGGGGTGGTGCACCTCGTAGCGCGCGACGGCGTCCACCACGGCCTGGTGATCGGCCTCGTGGACGAACTTCGGCGAGTGCACCCCGACGATCACCACGGTGTCGCGGTGCTTCTCCTCCAGCTCGCGCAGCTCGTCCAGGACGTGCAGGCAGTTGATGCAGCAGAAGGTCCAGAAGTCCAGGACGGTGATCTTGCCCCGGAAGTCGGCGAGCGTCAGCTCCTTGCCGCCGGTGTTCAGCCAGCCGCCTGCGCCGACGAGCTCGGGGGCGCGTACACGTGCACGAGAGGTCATGCCCCAATCCAACCGCACGCCCGGATCGCGCATTCCGGCGGCCGGTGCCGACTCAGCGGCCGACCGGCTCGGGGACGGCCCCGGGGGAGGTGGTGGACGGCTCGCTCGCGGGGGCCGGGACGGGGGCGGGGCGCTTGGGGACGTACCGCTTGATCACGGTCCGGCCGAGGTCGATCATCGGCTGCTCGAGGCGCTTGTAGAGGTAGTCGGCCACGAGCAGGCTGACCAGGACGACGGCGGTGCCGTGCCGCAGGTTGCCCGCGCTCGCCCAGGGGGTCAGCACGGCGGCGAGGCCCGAGGCGATGGCCTGGAACAGGTACAGCGCGTAGGAGCGCTCGCCCACGAACACCAGCGGGCGCAGGGAGAGCAGCCATCGGCCCGGACCGGCGGCCAGCAGCGAGGGGATGACGAGGGCCAGGGCGAGCGCGTACAGGAAGATCGGCTTGGGCTGGCCGCCGAAGTGCTCGATCAGGTCGGGGAGGCGCAGGTGCAGGTAGACGAATCCGGCGGCCAGCACGACGCCGGCCACCGGGTGCGTGAGCGGGCGCATCAGCGCGTAGCCGCGCGGGGAGTGGAGCACGAGCGCCAGCAGAGCGCCGATCAGCAGGATCGAGTAGTGCAGGCCCATGCCGCTCCAGGTCTGCGTCCAGGGGACGAGCGTGGCGGCGATGGCGGCGATCGCGAGCGGGATGCGCAGCTTGGTGGAGATGGCGCTGACGGCGATCAGCGCGATCGGCCAGACCATGTAGAACTTCCACTCGATGCCGATCGTCCACGAGTGGAGGAACGGCTCGTAGCCGTGGAGGTGGTACTCGTTCATGAACAGCAGGTAGTGCTTGAAGTGCCCCATGAGGGCGTTCCAGCCCCAGCCGCTCTGGTACACGCCGACCGCGGTGACGAACAGCGCCAGGTAGTACAGCGGCCAGATCCGGAAGATCCGGCGGATGTAGAACGCGCGGAGGTCTATTCGTCCCGTGCGGTCGCGCTCGCGCAGCATCAGGGTGGTGATCAGGAAGCCCGAGACCACGAAGAAGACGTGGACGCCGATCCAGCCCGACAGACCGTCGGCCCAGGGCCTCGCGTAGTGGAAGAAGACGACCATGACGGCCGCCAGCGCCCGCAAGCCGTCCAGGGCGTCGAACCGTCTCAGCGCGAGGAATTCGGTGTGGGTCATGGTGCGCATGGCTCGGGGGTCTCCGGGCGGTCTGAGTGGTCTGGGGGCGGGGATCGGATCGCGGTGGGAGCGCGGGGCCGCTAGGACGCGTCCCGGGGCCGGTCGACCAGCTTCGTGACCCGGTGGCCGAGCTTCTGGAAGGGCTTCTCGATCCAGCGGTGGGTCAGGTGGCTGAGGGCCAGGACCACGGCGCAGAAGACGAAGCCGAGGGCGACGCGCTTGCCGGTGTCGAGCGAGGTGACGGGGGCGGGGCCGATCACCTTCAGCAGTACGGAGAGCAGGACCGGGTGGATCAGGTAGACCGAGTAGCTGATGCCGCCCAGCCAGGTCAGCGGCCGGGGCATCCGGCGGTTGCGCAGCGCCATCCCGACGGCGAAGGTGCCCCAGACGGCGAGCAGGGTGGTCACCCAGACCCACTGGACCGTCGGGTACTTCTGGCCGTTCTCGCCGAAGTTGCTGCCGACGTAGAGAACGGCGGCCAGGCCCACCGCCAGGCCGACGCCGACGTAGATCCGGTTGATCTGGCGCTGTTCGGCACGGTAGATGGCGGTGCCCGCGAACATGGTGGAGAGGATCGTCATGCCGAACCAGCCGGGCATGCGGGTGTGGCCCATGAGCAGGACGACCGCCAGCCCGCCCAGCATCAGCGCGCCGAGGATCGCCACCGGCCGGCGGCGGCTCATCACGGCGAGCAGGCCCAGCGCCATGACGGCCGTGACCGCGACGAGCACGCGCTTCTGCTCCGGGAAGGTCTGGAACAGGGTGATCAGCGGGAAGGCGCCGACCGCGGTCACCGCGACCACGCCGAGGCCGGCCGAGATCTCCGTGCTGCGGCGGTGCAGGCCGAGGACGAAGAGCGAGGCGACCAGCAGGTAGAAGACCATCTCGTAGGAGAGGGTCCACATCACGAAGATCGTGCCGTGGACGCCGGTGAAGTCGTGCAGCATCGTCACGTTGCCCAGCGCGGCGACGGCCGGGTGCTGCATCGTGAACCCGTTCACCGGGGGCAGCCCCGGCGCGAAGTAGCCGGACTTCCAGACGATGACGCCCGCCAGGACGACGGCCAGGCAGAGCGGGTAGATGCGGAAGAGCCTGCTGACCCAGAACCCGCGCACGCTGCCCCGGCGCTCCAGGGAGGCCGGGATGATGTAGCCGCTCACCAGGAAGAACAGGAAGACGCCGAAGGTGCCGAGGTCCACGTGGGCCGTGACCTTGGGGAACTGCTCCGGCAGGACGAACTGCGTGAAGTGCGCGACCACGATGATCAGCGCCGCCAGACCGCGCAGGGCGTCCAGCCAGCCGAGCCGGGCGGCCTTCTTGGGTGCGGCGGACGGCTGCCCGGCGTCCGTCGTCGCCGGCGGCGGCGGGGTCTGGGAGATGAGAGACACCTGAGGAGGCTAGCGCAGCCCTCGCACGCATGAACGATCCCGGTACCGACCGTTGTACGACCGCGACCGGGGCGCTTCCCCGGGGCCCGTCAGAAGGTGGCCTGCCAGCGGGTCTCGCCGTCCACGGTGTGCGGGGTCGGGTGCAGGCCCAGGGAGCGGGCGACGGCGGCGGAGGCGTGGTGGTCGGGGTGGACGTGGGCGAGGGCGGTGGTGACGCCCCCGGCGGTGAGGTGGGCGAGGAGGGTGCGGGCGGCCTCGGTGGCCAGGCCGCGGCCCTGCCAGGCGGTGCCGACCACCCAGGCGAGCTCGGCGGCGTCGGGGCGGACGGTGGCCTGCACGTAGCCGACGAGCTCGCCGGACCCGCGCAGCCGCAGGGCCCAGTTGCCCCAGGCCTCGGCCGGGTCGGGGGAGCCGGCGGCGAGCCGGGCGTAGCGGACGCGCAGCTCGTCGGCGGTGGCGGGGGCGCCGCCGGTGAAGGCGTACAGGGCCGGGTCGTCGAGGGCGGCGGCCATCTCCTCGGCGTGCCCGGGGCCGATCGGGGGCAGGTCCAGACGGTCGCTGCGCAGGGTGGCGGTGAGGTCGGGTCGCATGGAGGTATCCAACCGCAGTGGCGGCGGTGCTTCCCGGGGAGCGGGGGCATCGGGTCGAATGGGACCCGACGCCTGCACGGACCTACACGGAGGAGACGCACGGTGCGCTACCTGGTCAGGGAGAAGCTGTTCGCGGTCGGCGACGACTACTGGATCGAGGACGACCGCGGGCACAAGGCGTACCTCGTCGACGGCAAGGTGCTGAGGCTGCGGCACACCTTCGAGCTGAAGGACGCGCACGGGAACGTGGTCGCGGTGGTGAAGGAGAAGATGCTCACCGTCCGCGACGCGATGAAGATCGAGGACGCGCACGGCGACGTCGTGGCGACCGTCCGGGAGAAGCTGTTCACGCCGTTCCGCGACAAGTACCTGGTGGAGCTGGCCCACGGCGGCGAGCTGAAGATCCACGGCGACCTCATCGACAAGGACTACCGGATCGAGAACCACCACGGCGACGAGCTGGCGCGGATCTCCCGCAAGTGGTTCCGCATCCGCGACACGTACGGGGTGGAGATCGCCGACGGCGCGGACACCGGGCTGCTGCTGGCCATCGCGGCCTGCGTGGACCACCTGGTGCACGAGGAGGAGTAGCCGGGTTCGGGCGTGATCGCCCGAAGTGGCACAAGTGTCAGGTTCGTGCGTGTAGTTGACGGAATGTCCGGCCGAATCGCTGCGCCGCGGCGGTTCGGCCGGTAACGTACCGGCATGGCTGACCTTGAAGAACGCGCCAACGTCGTCGCGTCCGGCCTTCGGCGGTCCGAGGAGGTGGCGTCCGTACGCGGGCGCCGTCCCGGTGACCTCGCCGACTGCGTCCGGGTGCTCGGCGACGTCCACGCCGCCGACCGCTATCCCGCCGACTGGCCCGACCACCCCGCCTCCTGGCTCACCCCGGACGGTCTGCTGGCCGCCTGGGTCGCCGAGGCGGACGGCCGGATCGCCGGCCACATCGGCCTGAGCCGCAGCTGCCCCGGCGACGCCGCCCCGGCCCTGTGGAGCCACCGTACGGGCGGGCGCCCGGAGTTGACCGCCGTCATCGCCCGCTTCTACGTCGCCCCCACGGCCCGCGGCCACCACCTCGGCGCGCAACTCCTCACCCACGCCGTGGCCCACGCCCGGACCCTCGGCCTCCACGCCGTCCTCGACGTGCTCCCCACCGACACCGCCGCCATCGCCCTCTACCGCCACCAGGGCTGGACCCTCCTCGGCACCACCCCCCAGCACTGGCCCTCCGGCCGCACCGTCGAGGTCCACTCCTTCGCCGCCCCGAGGACGTAGCCCCCGCCGGGTCGCCCGCCCGACGTGATCCGAAAGACACGGCCTAGACCGGCACGACCTCCACGCCTTGCTCCAGGCCCACGAAATCGCTCGCGTTCCGGGTGTAGAGCGGCAGGCCGTGAGCAGCGGCGGTGGCCGCGATCATCAGGTCCATCCGCCGAGGACGGGGGTCGCGCTTGGCCCGGATGGTGAGCGCGACCAGTGTTCCGAACCTTCGGGCGGCCTCCCGGTCGAACGGGACAGTGGCGAACTCGGCCTCCACGTCCGCCAGTCGCTGGGCCCGGGCCAGCATCTCCACCGGATCCTTGGCCATGGCGACGCCCTGGGAGAGCTCGGCCAGGACGATGGAGGCCACGGCAGCCTCGGCCGGCAGGAGACGGGGGTCGATCTGTGGCAGGTCGATCACGACGCAGGTGTCGAGCAGCCCGCGCCGGTGGTGTTCGGTCACGCCTGCTCCCACGGGTCGTCACCGCCGACCCGGTCCTCGTCGCCGTAGAAGGCGTCGGCCTCGGCGCGCATCTGCGCCGCGTCGATGGTGGGGGAGTTCCGCCATTTGCGCTGCAGTTCTTCGACGGGGACGAAGCGGCGGCGGGTGCTGATCGGCCGCACCTCGGCGATCTCGGTGCCGTTGCGGGTGATGTGGTAGATCTCGCCGGCTTCGACGTCGTCGAGCACGGCCTTGGACCGCGCTGCGAGCTCGCGCTGCGTGATGGTCTTCATGAGACCAGTGTATCGCGCCGTATTGCAGCGTGTTGCATTGCCGCTGGTCCGGAACCCCCGGGAGGGGGCACCGCGGCAGCGACGCCCGTCCCGTACGGGCCGGCGGTGGCCGCCCGCTCCTACTGGCTCCGGACGGCGGGGGTTTGCTGAGGCGGCAACAAAACTTGCCGCGCCGGGGCGGGGGTCGCAGGCTCGTCAGTGGTCGTCCGCATGCCTCGGAAGGGAACCTCCATGCACAAGGGCCAGCACAAGCACCAGGGCCACCACGCGGGCCACCACCACGGCGTCCCCGCCGCCGACATGGACTGGGACGCGCTCGCCGCCCACCTGGAGCGGGAGGCCGAGCTGCGCGGCGCCGCCGTCGGCGAGGCGGCCCGGTGGCTGGCGGGCCTGCACGAAGGAGGGGTGCGCCGAGCCTTGGACGTGGGCAGCGGCCCGGGGGTCATCGCCGCGATGCTCGCCGAGGTCTTCACCGGGGCCGAGGTCGTCGCCGTGGACCAGTCCGCCGCGCTGCTGGAGCGCGCCGCGGCCCGCTCGGGCGGCCGGCTCTCCGTCCAGCAGGCGGACCTGCCCGCCGAGTTCGGCAAGCTCGGCGAGGCCGACCTGATCTGGTCGGGCAACGCGATCCACCACCTCGGGGACCAGCAGGCCGCGCTCACCTCCCTCGCCGGGGTGCTGCGCCCGGGCGGGCTGCTCGCCGTCGCCGAGAGCGGCCTGCCGCCGCGCTACCTGCCGCGCGACTTCGGCCTCGGCCGGCCCGGCTTCCAGGCCCGTATGGACGCGGTGCAGGAGGACGGCTTCGCCGCGATGCGCGCCGAACTGCCGGGCGCCGTCGAGGAGGTGGAGGACTGGGCGGCGATGCTGGAGCGCGCCGGGCTGACCCCGAGCGGCACCCGCACCTTCCTGGTCGAGCACCGGGCCCCGCTCGCCCGGCCGGTGCGCGAGTACCTGCACACCCAGCTCGACCGCCGCCGCGAGCAGCTCGCCGAACACCTCGACCCCGAGGACCGTGCCACCCTGGACGCCCTCCTCGCCGACGCCCCCACCGGCGTCCTGCACCGCCCCGACGCCTTCTACCTCTCCGCGATGACGGTCCACACCGCCCGCAAGTCCTAGGCGGAGGGCGGCGCGACGTCGAGGTAGGCGAGGACCGCCAGCACCCGCCGGTGGTCCTCCTCGGAGGGCGGCAGGTCGAGCTTGAGGAAGATGTTGGCGGTGTGCTTCTTCACCGCCCGCTCGGTGATCACCATCCGCTCGGCGATCGCCCCGTTGGAGCGGCCCTCCGCCATCAGCTCCAGCACCTCGCGCTCACGCGGCGTCAACCGGGCCAGCGGCTTGGTGCGTTCGGTGTTGCTGACCAGCGTGGCGATGACCTGAGGGTCCAGCGCCGTGCCGCCGGCGGCCACCCGCCGGACGGTCGCCACGAACTCGTCGGGGTCGAAGACCCGGTCCTTCAGCAGGTACCCGATCGCCCCGCTGCCGTCCGCGAGCAACTCCTTGGCGTAGAGCTGCTCGACGTACTGGGACAGGACGAGCACCGGCAGGCCGGGTATCTGCCGCCGGGCCTCCAACGCCGCCTGCAGGCCCTCGTCGGTGAACGTCGGGGGCAGTCGCACGTCGACGACGGCCACGTCCGGGCGTTCGGTGAGGAGGGCCCGCAGGAGGTCCGGTCCGGTGTCCACCGCGGCCACGACCTCGAAGTCGTACGCCTGCAGCATCCGGACCAGACCATCCCTCAGGAGGAAGAGGTCCTCGGCGAGTACAACTCGCACGGCAGCTCCATCGTCAGAGTCGTGGGGCCGCCGAGCGGGCTGCGGACGGCCAAGATCCCGTCGAAGGTAGCAAGCCGCCGTTCCAGGCCCCGCAGGCCGCTGCCGCGCGAGGGGTCGGCGCCCCCGGTGCCGTCGTCGGTGACCTGGGCGCGCAGCTTGCCGTCCTCGTACCAGAGTTGGACGTCGACGCGGTCGGCGCCGGAGTGCTTGGCCGCGTTGGTGAGCGCCTCGGAGACGGCGAAGTAGATCGCGGACTCGACGGGCGCCTCGGGCCGGCCGGGCAGGTCGGCGGTGACGGTGACGTCGAGCGGGCTGTCCAGACCCAGGGCCCTTACGGCGTCGGCGAGTCCGCGGTCGGCCAGGACCGGCGGGTGGATGCCGCGCACCAGGTCGCGCAGTTCGCCGAGCGCCGCCGCGGATGCCTCGCGGGTCTCGGCGAGCAGTGCCTTCGCGGCCTGCGGGTCCCGCTCGAGGAGCCGCTCGGCGACGCCGATGTTCATCCCCATGGCGACGAGCCGGGCCTGCGCGCCGTCGTGCAGGTCCCGTTCGATGCGGCGCAGTTCGGCGGCCTGGGTGGTCAGCGCGTCGCGCCTGGTCTCGGTGAGGTGGGCGACCTTGCGTTCGGCGGCGAGGGCTTCGGCGCGGGCCGTCGGGCCGAGCAGGGCCCTGGCGAAGAGGCTGTGGGCGCGCAGCACGGTGGGGGCCATGGCGAGCCCGGCGGCGATCAGCGGCAGGCCGTGCACGGTGCAGATCAGGGCCCTGGTGTCGTCGGTCACCTTCACCCACAGGTACCAGTCGTTGCCGCCGTTGTCGACGATCGGCTGCCAGACCCAGGGCATGGCCAGGCCGAAGAGGCCGTAGACGATGAACGAGAGCGGGAGGATCGCCAGGGTGAAGCCGATCATCGAGTCGGCGAGCAGCCAGGCGATGTCCCGCCAGGTGGCCGGGTCGCCGAGGACGCTCTGGCAGCGCTGCCACAGGCCCCGGAGGCCCGGCGCGGCCTCGGGCATCGGCAGGTACGGCTCGGGGATCTCGACGCCGGTCCACCTGGCGGCCAACTCCCGCCGCAGCGTGGTGACCCGGCGCACCGCCAGGAAGGTCGGCAGTACGAGCAGCAGGCCCACGCCCAGGCCCACCAGGGAGGCGGTGAGGGAGACGGCCGTCAGCAGCACCATCTGCGGCACGAGGAACGAGGCCAGCGCGGTGCTGAGCGCCGTGGCCCGCAGGGCCCGCCCGATCCGGCCGATCAGGCCCGGCCTGCGCGCCCCGCCCTCCCCGCCCCGCGTCCTGTCCCCGATTCCACTGCCGACGTCGCTCGCCATGGTGTTCGACCCCCCTCGTACCCGCTCAATTCCCGCTGACAGGAGCAAGACTGCCGCGTCCCCCCGCGGAGAACACTGGGCCCAGGACCCCTGTCGGGGGTACCTGGGTACACCATCCAAACCACCTCCAGAGTCCCTGTCCACGAACAATTCCCGTGCGTAGCGTTCCCGGTGTCGGGAAGCGGCCCGCGGCACAGCGCCGGAGCTTCCACAACCACCTTTCTACGTACGGGAGTTCCGATGAAGAAGAAGTACGTCCGGCTGCTGCTCGTCCTGGCCGCGATCGGCCTCTTCCTCTACGGCCTCACCCCGGCCCGTGCCGAGGCGGCCACGACCGGCACTCCCGCCCCGTCCGCCGCCCCGTCCCCATCCCCAGCCGAGGTCAAGCGGCTGCTCGACGAGACCGTCCCGAAGCTGCTGGCCGAGCACCACGTCCCCGGCGCCACGGTGACGGTGGTCGGCGGGGGCCGGGAGCTGTACGCCGCCGGCTACGGGGTCTCGGACGTGCCGGCCGGCAAGCCGGTGGACCCGGCGAGGACGGCCTTCTTCATGGGCTCCGACGCCAAGCTGTTCACCGCGATCGCCGTCCTCCAGCAGGTCCAGTCCGGAAAGCTGGACCTGAACGCCGACGTCAACCACTACCTGACCGCCTTCAGGATCAGGGACACCTACCCGGGCCACCCCGTCACCGTCGAGAACCTCCTCACCCACACCGGTGGCTTCGACGACACCTTCATGGGCCTGGCCCAGGCCCGCCCCGAGCAGGTCGGCGCCCTCGGCGCCACCCTCGCCGCCCACCAGCCGGAGCGGGTGCGCGCCCCGGGCACCGCCGCCGCGTACGACAACTACGGTGTCGCGCTGGCCGGTTACCTGGTCGAGGTGGTCTCCGGGCAGCTGTACGACCGGTACCTGAGCGAGCACGTGCTGCGCCCGCTCGGCATGGACCGCACCAGCTTCGCCCAGCCCCACCCGGCCCCGATCGACGCCGAACTCGCCCACGGCTACCGCCCCGAGGGATCCGGCCAGACCGAGGCCGAGGGCCTCTACGGCCCGCTGACCCCCACCGGCGCCGCCGCCGTCACCACCGCCTCCGACATGTCCAGGCTGCTGCTCGCCCTGCTCCAGGGCGGCGCCGTCGACGGCCGGCGCATCCTCGACCCGGCCACCACCGCCCGGCTGCTGGAGCGCCACTACGGCCCCGATCCCCGACTGCCCGGCATGGCGTACCTGCTGGAGCAGCGCGACCGCAACGGCCTGCGCCTGCTGGTCAAGGACGGCGACGTGCCCGGCTTCCACACCAACGTGGCGCTGCTGCCCGGGCAGGGCGTCGGCCTCTACGTGAGCGTCAACGGCGACGGCGAGGACTCCACCGGCGGCTGGACCACCCAGCAGGTCCTCAACGCCTTCCTCGACCGCTTCTACCCGGCCCCGCCCGCGGCGGCCGCCCCGCCCGCGCCTGTCCTCACCTCGGGCCTCGACGCCTACACCGGCGACTACCGCTCCACCCGGACCAGCCAGTCCACCCTGACCAGGGCCTCGGCGCTGACGGGCTCCCTGCACGTCACCGCCGAGGGCGGCCGGCTGACGGTCTCCGGCCCGCTCTCCCGCGACCCGCAGGTCACCGAGACGCACTGGCAGCAGATCGAGCCGGGCCTGTTCCAGGAGGTCGGCGGCAGCGCCCGGATCGCCTTCCGGACGGACGCGGCCGGCCGGGTGGTCTCCCTGCTCAGCGACGCCGACCCGACGGTCGCCTACGAGCCGCTCGCCTGGTACCAGGCCCCGGGCCTGCACCAGGTCGTGATGATCGTCAGTCTGGCGGTCCTCGTGCTGAGCCTGATCGGGTGGGCGGTGGCCGCGGCGGTGCGGCTGCTGCGCCGCCGGAGCCGGCCCGCCACGCCCGCCGCCCCGTCCGCCGCCCGCCTGCTCGGCTGGACGACCGCCCTGCTGCTGACCGCCGCCACCGGCGGATTCGCGATGCTGACGGCCGACTCCAACGCTCTCAACGAGACGCTGTTCCTGGGCGATTCACCGCTGCTGACCGTCGTGCCGGTGCTGATCCTCACCGCCCTGGCCCTGGCCGTCCCGATGACGGTGTGCACGGTGCTGGCCTGGGTGAAGGGCTGGTGGGGCGTGCTCGGCCGGGTGCACTACACCGGGGTGACGCTGTCGGCGCTGTTCTTCCTGCTGCTGGCCGGGGCCTACGACCTGGCGAACACCGGGGCGCTGGACCTGATCGGCTGAGCGGGCCGGCTGAGCGGGCCGGCTGAGCGGGTCGGCTGAGCGGGTCGGCCGAGGGAACCGGCCGGCCGTGGCTTCACGGCTGGCCGAAGTCCCCGTAGCGGTCGAACTCGCCGGCCTTCACCCCGCGGACGAAGGCCGCCCACTTGCGCGGCGTCGTGCGCACCACGATCTCGGGCCAGTCCGACTCGCGGATCTCCACCACCCCGCCCGTCGCCCTGACCTCGACGCACTCGCCCTGCTCACCGCTGGTCGACGCCTTTCTCCACGTGCTCATGAGAAGTCTTTCGCTAAGGCCCGGATGAAGTCCCGGGACTCCTCCGCGCCGAGCGCGATCGCTGTGGCCTCCTCCTTGATCCGGCGGTAGGTGGCCAGTTCGGCCTCGGCGTGGACGAACTTCGGCCCGTTGGAGAGGTCGATCTGGACGGTGTCGAGTTCGGGGACCGGCCCCCGGGCGAGGTAGAGGCTGCTCTCGTTGGAACCCCGGTAGTTGGGGACGCTGAACGGAATCACCCGGATGTCCAGCCCCGGCTGCTCGGACTTCTCCAGCAGCGCGATCAGCTGTTCCCGCTGCACATCGGGCCCCCCGAACTGCATGCGCAGCGAGGACTCGTGGAGGATCGCGCAGTACGGCTTCGGGCAGTCGACGAAGATCCGCTGGCGCCGGAGCCGGAACTCCGCCCGGACCGGCGCGTCCTGCCGCATCTGCGGGGGGAGGCGCTCGAACACCGCCGCGGCGTAGGCCGGGGTCTGCAACAGGCCGGGGATGAAGGTGGTGTTGAGGATGGACAGCGACTCGGCGTGGTGCTCCATCTCCGCGATGTCGACGATGGCGCCCGGCATCCGGCCGCGGAAGCCGTCCCACCAGTACTTGCGCCGGTCCTGCGTCATGGCGAGCAGGGCGTCGAGGTATGGCCCGTCCGGGCAGTCGCAGGTGCGGGCCCAGATGCGCAGCCGCTCGGCGCTGATGCCCGACTTCCCGTTCTCCATCTGGGAGATCTTCGGCAGGTCGGTGCCGATCGTGGCGGCCAGGTTCTTGGGCGTCACGCCGACGCGTTCGCGCATCTTGCGCAGCTCGATCCCGAGGCGCTGCTGGCGCACGGTGGGCGACAAGCGGGGTGGCATGTCTCTGCTCTCCGGATCGCGGGCTTCGGTCGATGCTTCCGGTGAAGTGTGCCGCGCGTAACCGGACGTAGCTACCGAAATGGGGGATACCCCACGATGGAGTGAACGTCCACGGCCTCGGTAGCAAGTCTTGCACCCCGACTCTAGGGTCTTCCGTGTCACTCGCTGACTTGTTGTCGGCTGAACAGTCCACAATCCAGCCGTAAAACACACCGGTTGCATGGCCCAGTGCGCCCGACATCACCGACCGGATACGCCCGTGCCCCTTTCCCCCGCTCCCCGCCCCCACCCGGGCATTCGACCACCTCGGTGAATGCCCTCCTGGTCGGCGGATTGTCCGCCCTGCTGCTCGCCGTGCTTTTCGTCGGCTGGCTGGTCTGGCTGGTGAACAGCCAGCCACGCGAACGCCGTTCCCCCGATTCCGAGTTCCCCGTCCGTCATTCCCGCCCCGCCGAGCGCAAATGACCCCATGCCCCCCTCGGGGCATTTCGCGTGCGCGGAAGGGGGGCGCCCTTCCGCGCGGCGCGGTCTCAGCCGCGCGAAAGGCGCTCGGTGAGACGGGACTTGGCCTCGGGCCACTCGTCGGCGAGCATCCCGAAGTAGGCGGTGTCGCGCCAGGTGCCGTCGGGCCGCAGGCGGTTGCGGCGCTGGATCCCCTCGAACTGCGCGCCGAGGCGCTGGACGGCGTTGCGGGAGCGCTCGTTGAGGGCGTCGGTCTTCCAGTAGACCCGGCCCATGCCCAACTCCTCGAAGGCGTGGGTGAGCAGCAGCAGCTTGGCCTCGGTGTTGACCGCCGTGCGCCAGACCGAGCGGGCGTACAGGGTGGCGCCGATCTCCAGGTACTCGTCCTGCGCGCTGAAGTCGTGGTAGCCGGTCATGCCGACGGCCCGGCCGCTCGGGAGGTCGACGGCGGTGAAGAAGACCGCCGTCCCGGCGTCCGTCTCCGCGATCCTCGTGTCGACGATCCGGCCGAGCTCCTCCTCCGTTCCGGGTGTGAGGCACATGCTCCAGCGCCACACCTCGGGGTCGGGGCCGACGGTGGCCCAGAGGTCGGCGAGGTGGCGGCGCTCCAGCGGCTCCAGGCGGATGTGGCGGCCGGTGAGGGTGACGGGGGCGGGAAGCTTCGCGGTCATGGTGCGAACGTAGACGGCTTTTGCACTAGAGGCAAGAGATTCCTGCACTAGTTCAAAGTGTGAAAGGCGGGCAGAACGAAGGCCCGGCGGGATCTCCCGACGGGCCTTCGTCTCAACTGCTCGATCAGATGAACGAGTTGATCTGGATCGTCTCGTCACGGCCGGGGCCGACACCGATCGCCGAGATCGGGGCGCCGGACATCTCCTCCAGCGCCTTCACGTACGCCTGGGCGTTCTTCGGCAGGTCGGCGAAGGTCTTCGCCTTGCTGATGTCCTCGGTCCAGCCGGGCAGCGTCTCGTAGATCGGCTTGGCGTGGTGGAAGTCGGACTGGTTGTACGGGAGTTCCTCGACGCGCTTGCCGTCGATCTCGTACGCGACGCAGACCGGGATCTGCTCCCAGCCGGTGAGCACGTCGAGCTTGGTCAGGAAGAAGTCCGTCAGGCCGTTGACGCGGGTCGCGTAGCGCGCGATCACGGCGTCGAACCAGCCGCAGCGGCGGTCGCGACCGGTGGTCACACCGCGCTCGCCGCCGATGCGGCGCAGGGCCTCGCCGTCCTCGTCGAGCAGCTCGGTCGGGAACGGGCCCGAGCCGACGCGGGTGGTGTACGCCTTGAGGATGCCGATGACCCGGTCGATCTTGGTCGGGCCGATGCCGGCGCCGGTGCAGGCGCCGCCCGAGGTCGGGTTCGACGAGGTCACGAAGGGGTACGTGCCGTGGTCGACGTCGAGCAGGGTGCCCTGGCCGCCCTCCAGCAGGACGACCTTGTTCGCCTTGAGCGCCTCGTCCAGGACGAGGGTGGTGTCGGCGAGGAAGGGCCGGATCTTCTCCGCGTAGCCCAGGTACTCCTCGACCACCAGGTCGGCCGGCATGGCGCGGCGGTTGTACAGCTTGACCAGGATCTGGTTCTTGTCGTGCAGCGCCGCCTCGATCTTCTGGCGCAGGATCGACTCGTCGAACAGGTCCTGGACCCGGATGCCGATGCGGTTGATCTTGTCCGCGTAGGCGGGGCCGATGCCGCGGCCGGTGGTGCCGATCTTGCGCTTGCCGAGGAAGCGCTCGGTCACCTTGTCGATGGTGCGGTGGTACGGCGTGATCAGGTGGGCGTTGCCCGAGATCAGCAGCTTCGAGGTGTCGATGCCGCGGTCGTTCAGGCCGGCCAGCTCGGAGAGCAGCACACCCGGGTCGATCACGACGCCGTTGCCGATGACCGGCGTGACGTTCGGGCTGAGGATGCCGGAGGGGAGCAGGTGCAGGGCGTACTTCTGGTCGCCGATGACCACCGTGTGACCGGCGTTGTTGCCGCCCTGGTAGCGGACGACGTAGTCGACGGAGCCGCCGAGGAGGTCGGTGGCCTTCCCCTTGCCCTCGTCCCCCCACTGAGCGCCAACGAGCACGAGTGCCGGCACAGGCGTACACCCCTTCCGGTTGGGGCATCCTGCGTAGGCCGCAGTCTGCCCCGAGATAGACGAAGCCCCTGGCGCAGTAGCGCAAGGGGCTCTTGCACCGAGAGATTACCTGAGGAAGGACCGGTCGTGTCGTCCCAGTCCACGCCCGTGAACGGCGGCCCCGAGCCGATCCTGCTGCTCCTCGACCCGGTGGCCCGGCAGGTCGACGGGGAGTCGGTGCGGATCGCGAAGGACGTGCTCTGCGGAGGCGCGGACGTCAAGGTGGCCCATCCGGAGACCCCGTCCGAACTCGACCGGCTGCTTTCGCACCGGGGCCGGAGACGACCGGTGGTGATCGGTTCCGACCTCGCGCTCCAGCGGGTGCTGCAAGCCCTGTACCGCCAGCGTGAGCTGGGCGCGGAACCGGTGGGCATGGTTCCGGTCGGCCGCGCCGAGGAGGTGGCGGCGGCCCGCGCGCTCGGCGTGCCGACGGAGCCGGTACGGGCCGCGCGGGCGGTGCTGTCCGGCATCGCGCGCAGGCTGGACCTGCTCGTGGACGACGGCGGCGGGGTGGCCCTGGGCGGGGTGCGGATCATCGGGGGCGGCGCCCGGCGTCCGGTGGGCCGAACGGGTGGCTGGCGTTCGCTATGGGCGAAATTGGCTGCGGCCGAGCAGGCGAACGCACTCAGCGCCGAAGCGGTGGACCACAGCCCCCGCGTCCGGGTCGAGGCGGACGGGCGGCTGCTCGCCGACGTCCACCGTCCGGTCCGGCTGGTCGAGCTGACCCTGCCGGCGGACGGCGTGCTGGAGGTGGTGGTCCGCGCCCTCGGCGCGGAGGTGCGCGCCAGGGCGGCCAGCGTCTCGGTGGTCGGCCGGGGCTTCGGCTACGAGGCGGACGGCCACCCCGTCGGCCCGGTCCGCGCCCGGACGTGGACGGCCCACCCCGGCGCCTGGGACCTGCTGCTCCCCGCCGCCTGAGCGGGCCCCTCGACCGACCCCCGGCCGGCTCCCGTGCTCCGGCGGGCCCCGAATGACGCCGAGGTGAACCCCGGGTGAGCAGGCTCACTTTCCCGCCCGCCCCGCCGGCCCCCGTCGTACGCCCCCGAATCCCCAACGGGCGCGAACCACAAGGCCAACCGCCCTCCGCCGGAATTCCCCCCACCCGAATTCCCCGCCCCGTAAGGGGTTTTGTCTACGCGCGTCGCCCGTCCCCGGCCCGCTGATCAGGGCATCCCGCGTTCCGGAAGCCCTGGTCAACTGCCCTAGACTCGAAGGCGTGCCACGTGGTGACGGAAGACTCAACCACGATCTTCTTCCCGGCGAGAAAGGCCCCCAGGACGCTTGCGGCGTCTTCGGTGTCTGGGCTCCCGGCGAGGAGGTCGCCAAGCTCACGTTCTTCGGCCTTTACGCCCTGCAGCACCGCGGTCAGGAATCCGCGGGCATCGCAGTGAGCAACGGCTCCCAGATTCTCGTCTTCAAGGACATGGGGCTCGTCTCCCAGGTCTTCGACGAGGCCTCCCTGGGGTCGTTGCACGGGCATATCGCCGTCGGACACGCCCGCTACTCGACCACCGGGTCCTCGGTCTGGGAGAACGCCCAGCCGACCTTCCGCGCGACCGTCCACGGTTCGCTGGCCCTCGGGCACAACGGAAACCTGGTGAACACCGCCGAACTGGCGGCCATGGTCGCCGACCTGCCCGGTGAGGAGCACGTCTCGCGCTCCGGCCGGACGGCCGCGACCAACGACACCGACCTGGTGACCGCCCTCCTGGCCGGCCACCCGGACCTCTCCATCGAGGAGACGGCCAAGGTCGTGCTGCCCGAGGTCAAGGGCGCCTTCTCGCTCGTCTTCATGGACGAGCACACCCTCTACGCCGCCCGTGACCCGCAGGGCATCCGCCCGCTGGTCCTCGGCCGGCTGGAGCGCGGCTGGGTGGTCGCCTCCGAGACGGCGGCGCTCGACATCTGCGGCGCCTCCTTCATCCGCGAGGTCGAGCCCGGCGAGCTCATCGCCATCGACGAGAACGGCATGCGCAGCAGCCGCTTCGCCGAGGCCAAGCCCAAGGGCTGCGTCTTCGAGTACGTCTACCTGGCCCGCCCCGACACCTCCATCGCCGGCCGCAACGTGCACCTCTCCCGCGTGGAGATGGGCCGCCGCCTGGCGAAGGAGGCCCCCGTCGAGGCCGACCTGGTGATAGCGACGCCCGAGTCCGGCACCCCCGCCGCGATCGGGTACGCCGAGGCCAGCGGCATCCCGTACGGCTCCGGCCTGGTGAAGAACGCCTACGTGGGCCGCACCTTCATCCAGCCGAGCCAGACCATCCGCCAGCTCGGCATCCGCCTCAAGCTCAACCCGCTGCGCGAGGTCATCGCCGGCAAGCGCCTGGTGGTCGTCGACGACTCGATCGTCCGCGGCAACACCCAGCGCGCGCTGGTGAAGATGCTGCGCGAGGCGGGCGCCGCCGAGGTGCACATCCGGATCTCCTCGCCGCCGGTGAAGTGGCCCTGCTTCTTCGGCATCGACTTCGCCACCCGCGCGGAGCTGATCGCCAACGGCATGACCATCGAGGAGATCGGCCGCACCCTCGGCGCGGACTCGCTCTCGTACATCTCGATCGACGGCATGATCGAGGCCACCAAGCAGCCCAAGGACAAGCTCTGCCGGGCCTGCTTCGACGGCGAGTACCCGATGGAGCTGCCGGACCCGGCGCTGCTCGGCAAGCTCCTGCTGGAGGCCGAGATCAAGGGCGGCCAGCAGCAGCCGGCCGTCCGCGGCAAGCCGACCAGCGGCGGCGACCTGGACGGCGTCCAGTCGCTGCTCGGCGGGGCGGGCGCGGCCGACGCGCTGCGCCGCCCGTAAGAGCGCACGGTGGGGTCCCGCGAACCGGGGCCCCACCGCTGTTTCGAGAACCACCCCCCCCACCTGACCCGAAAGGGCCGCACGCGTGACCAGCAACCAGAACGGCGCCACCTACGCCGCCGCCGGTGTCGACATCGAGGCGGGCGACCGCGCCGTCGAGCTCATGAAGCAGTGGGTGAAGAAGGCCAACCGCCCCGAGGTGGTCGGCGGTCTCGGCGGCTTCGCCGGCCTCTTCGACGTCTCCGCCTTCAAGGACTACGAGCGTCCGCTGCTGGCCTCGGCCACCGACGGCGTGGGGACGAAGGTCGCCATCGCCGCCGCCATGGACAAGCACGACACCATCGGCCACGACCTGGTCGGCATGGTCGTGGACGACATCGTGGTCTGCGGCGCCGAGCCGCTGTTCATGACCGACTACATCTGCGTCGGCAAGGTCGTCCCGGAGCGGGTCGCCTCCATCGTCAAGGGCATCGCCGAGGGCTGCGCCCTGGCCGGCTGCGCCCTGGTCGGCGGCGAGACCGCCGAGCACCCGGGCCTGCTCGGGCCGGACGAGTACGACGTCGCGGGCGCCGGCACCGGCGTGGTCGAGGCCGACGCGCTGCTGGGCTCCGAGCGCGTGCGCGCGGGCGACGTGGTGATCGCCATGGCCGCCTCGGGCCTGCACTCCAACGGCTACTCGCTGGTCCGCCACGTGCTGCTGAACGAGGCCGGCTGGAAGCTGGACCGCAGGGTCGAGGAGTTCGGCCGCACCCTCGGCGAGGAGCTGCTGGAGCCGACCCGGATCTACTCGCTGGACTGCCTGGCGCTGATCCGCGCCACCGAGGTGCACGCCTTCTCGCACGTCACCGGTGGCGGCCTGGCGGCCAACCTGGCCCGGGTCATCCCGAACGGCCTGCACGCCCGCCTGGACCGCGGCACGTGGACCCCGCTGCCCGTCTTCCGCACCGTCGCCGAGGTCGGCCGGGTGGCCACCCTGGAGATCGAGAAGACGCTGAACATGGGCGTCGGCATGGTCGCCGTCGTCCCGCCGCACTCGGTGGACGCGGTGCTGTCGATCCTGGAGGACCGCGGCGTCGAGTCCTGGCTGCTGGGCGACATCGTCGAGCGCACCGACGAGCACGACGGCGGCGCGGCCCTGTACAACGCCTATGAGGGCTTCGCGACCCGCTGACCCGCCCGGTGACGTACGAGGAGGGCCCCCACGGCGCATGCCGCGGGGGCCCTCCTCGTACGGTCAGGAACCCGGCCGCGCGGGAACGACCGCGGGAGCGTCTGCGGGAACGCCGAAGACCGGCCCGGCGCCCAGGGCGCCCGGACCGGTCCGGCGAAGCTGTGGGTTACGAGCGGCTGCGGGCCTGCGAGGGCCCGGTGCCCGGCTCGGTGTCGTCCTCGTCGTCGAGGTCGGCGTAGCGGGCGGCGTACTCCGCGTACGGGTCGTCGTCCTCCTCCTCCTCTTCGATCGGCTCCGGCTCGATCGGAGAGGTGGACGGCGATACGCCCAGCTCGTTGGACAGACGGTTAGCGTCGAACCCGCCGCTGTTGTACTTCAGCTCGCGGGCGACCTTCGTCTGCTTGGCCTTGGCCCGGCCGCGCCCCATGGGTCGACCCCCTCAACGATGGGGCTCACGGCCCCGAGTCTGACACGTGTTCATGTTCAGGACCGGCCGCGCCCGAATGGGAGGACCGTCCCTTGGAGCATTAACGGTACCCGTTTCCGCCGCTGGACGGTACGTCGTCAGTGTGACGTGGCGCGCACCGACCGCATCCGTGGCCAGGTCTTCCCAGGTCAGCGGAGGTTTTGCGGCGGTTTGCACGCTGTTCGGTGGTGGCTCGGGTCCGTCGTTCCGAGAACGATTATCCCCCCTAGGGGGACGTGGGATCACCCGTTCGGGCGGAGAAGTGAGAATCCGGTTCCACATCGTGATGCGCGGGGGGCGGGTGGGGGTCGCCCGACGTGGGCCCCCCGCGCAACGCGGGGTATCGGATCAGGCGCGGCGGGCGGCCGGCAGCAGCACGGTCCGCAGGGCGCTGATCTCGCGCATCCGCTTCTCCGCCAGGCGGTCGGCGGCGACGGCCGGGGGGACGCCGTCGGAGGTGGCGCGGGTGAAGATCTCGAGGGTGGTGTCGAAGATCCTCGTGGCCTTGTTCTTGGCCCGCTCGAAGTTGAAGCCGTCGATCTCGTCGGCGACCTGGATCACGCCGCCGGAGTTCACCAGGTAGTCCGGGGCGTAGAGGATGCCGCGGTCGGCGAGGTCCTTCTCGACGCCCGGGTGGGCCAGCTGGTTGTTGGCCGCGCCGCAGACCACGGAGGTGCCGAACTCGCCCAGGGCCGCGACGACGTCGTCGGTCAGGGCGCCGCCGAGGGCGCAGGGGGCGTAGACGTCCAGCTTGGCCTGGAGCAGGGCGGTGGTGTCGGCGACGACCTCCACCTCCGGGTGGGCGGCGCGCACGCGGTTGACGGCGGCCTCGAAGGGGTCGGTGACGACGACGGTGGCGCCGTCCGCGACCAGGTGGCCGACCAGGTAGTGGCCGACCTTGCCGACGCCCGCGACGCCGACGCGCTTGCCGCGCAGGGTCGGCTGGCCCCAGCGGGCCTGGGCGGAGGCGCGCATGCCCTGGAAGACGCCGAAGGCGGTCAGGATGGAGGAGTCGCCGGCGCCGCCGTGCTCGGGCGAACGGCCCGTCACGAACGAGGTCTCGCGGGCGATGACGTCCATGTCCTGCACGTAGGTGCCCACGTCGCAGGCGGTGATGTAGCGCCCGCGCAGGGACTCCACGAAGCGGCCGTACGCGCGGAGCATCGCCTCGTTCTTGTCCTTGTTGGGGTCGCCGATGATGACGGCCTTGCCGCCGCCGAGGTCGAGCCCGGCGAGCGCGTTCTTGTAGGACATGCCGCGCGAGAGGTTGAGCGCGTCCTCCAGGGCCGCCTCCTCGGAGGCGTACGGGAAGAAGCGGGTGCCGCCGAGGGCGGGGCCGAGCGCGGTGGAGTGGATGGCGATGATCGCCTTCAGACCGGAGCTGCGGTCGTGGCAGAGGACGACCTGCTCGTGGCCGTCGCCGGCGCCGTCCTGCTCCGTGCGGAAGATCCTGCTGAGCACTCCGGGTGCGGGGTGCGTTGCCGGGGTCTGTACGTCGGTCACTGTGGTGACTCCAGTATGAAAGGCCCGCTGCTGTGGTGCGGGCGCCCTACGGCGAAGCGTAGTCGCGCGGGGGCGGCCGTTCCCCGGTTCCGTCCGAGGTGGGGGCGGTTGTCCGAGGAATGAGACGTGAGGGGGTGCGGAGTGCGGGCGCGAACGGTTCGGGTCCGCGCCCTCCCGGGCGTCGGTGGTGCGTGCGACCATGCAGGACGTGACCGTCGTGCGTACGTCCGTACAGCCGCCCTACGCCGCCCACCTGCGGGTGTACGAGCCGCTGGCGGCCTATCCGGAGCCCGAGCGCGCGCACTGGCAGGCGTACGCGGCCGAGCACGGGCCGGACGCGACGGAGGCCGGGCAGCCGGTGGCCGAGGCGGTGCTGGAGGAGCAGCGGGAGGCGCTCGCGGAGCTGGCCTCGCGCACGCCGAGGGCGCTGCCGGAGCGGGAGAGCGGGCGGGCGTTCCTGCGGGTGCTGGACGGCGTCCTCTACGTCTGCCCGTGGGCGACGCGGCTGCGCAGCTGGCAGGCGCTGGAGGGCATGCGGGAGGCGGCGCCGGTGGCGCTGCTGGAGACGGCCCTGCCGGCGGCGGTGCGGGAGGCCGCGGAGGCGGCCCGGGAGCGCTGGAAGGCGGAGCACCCGGACGCGCGGCCGTGGATCCTCACCAGCCGGTGGGAGGTCCCGGTGCGGTGGTTCCTGCCCTTCGGGGACGAGGACCGCTGCTTCCTGCCGCCGGAACCGCCGGAGGGACCGGGCGGGGTGGACGGCCAGGGCGGGGTGGACGGGCGGGTGCGGGCGGCGGCGCTGTACTACCTGGTGCCCATGTCGCAGGCGCGCCGCCGGGTGGCGCGGGCGTACCGGGCGCTGCGCGAGTGGGTGCCGGAGGGGGAGCTGGTGCGGGGGGCCGAGCGGACCGGGCGGTGGCTGGAGGAGTTCCATCCGCGCTCGCTGGTGGAGTTGGATTACGGGGGCCTGGTGCACCTGCTGGGCCCCGAGCGGCTGTCGGCGGACCGCTCGGCGGGGGAACTGGAGGAGGGGCTGCGGGCGCTGCGGGCCGGGGACCCGGCGGAGGCGCTGCGCGTGTACGGGGAACTGACGGTGCGCTGGCGCGGGGTGCTGGCGCTCAGGCACGCGAACTGACGTCCGAGCAGCCGTGTTTGACTGTAAGGGCCCTACGTCCTCGGGAGCCGATGACCAAGGTCCCGGTTCGGGTCAATACCTGTCGAACGTGACACTACTCACCGTTGACGCGAACTTACCCCTATGTGCAAAAATGGGACAACCAGCCCAACTTCACGTGAGCGTGCCCACTTTTGGGTGGTTCTGGAGTCGATGCGTGCTTTGCGGGGAAACGGAGGGTCTGGTCCCACCGTAACCGGTCGTCATCACCGCGTGACTGTCCGTTATGGGGTGGTCCATCGCCATCCGTCGGCCTTGAACCCGTGAGGGGTCAATTTTGGCGGTTTGGTCGATAGGGCTGGACGGATGGTGTAGTTGTAGACACCAGGACAAGCCGTTCGTCCTATAACCGACTCGGCCCGTCTATGCCATTTCGGGCATCGCGGGCCAAGGTGCAGAATTTGAAGGATAGAACCGCCCTGGTTCGGTTCTCCGAGGAGGCCGCTCATGACCGCTCGTACCCCTGATGCTGAGCCCCTGCTGACGCCGGCAGAGGTTGCCACCATGTTCCGCGTTGACCCGAAGACGGTCACCCGCTGGGCCAAGGCGGGCAAGCTGACGTCGATCCGCACGCTCGGTGGTCACCGCCGTTACCGCGAGGCGGAGGTGCGTGCTCTGCTGGCCGGGATTCCCGCTCAGCGCACCGAGGCATAAGCCGCTGCTCAAGCGGCCCAAGGCTCTTTAAAGGGGCTGCTTACCGGACTCCGCCGGGTCCGGTAAGCAGCCCCTTTGCCGTACCCCGGGCCGGCGTTCCAGGTGACGGAATGTTGAACTCCGGATAACGATTCGACGCGCGTGATACGGGGGGGATTTACAGTGAATAACAGTGCAATTTTACATATTAAATTAACGGGGTCCGGGATGGGGCGGAAGACGACCGTTCTCGGGAGGGGTCGGGTGACGACCGTCACGCGTGCCGCGCCTTGTGGTCTAGACCTAGTCCGGGGTAAAGGCCGGATGTCAAAAAGCGAGAGGCCCGGAACCTGACGGTTCCGGGCCTCCGGCACTACGGCGATCCTGACGGGACTTGAACCCGCGACCTCCACCTTGACAGGGTGGCGAGCTAACCAACTGCTCCACAGGACCAGAGTGTTCTGATCTCGTTCACTCGCTTGCCGCGCTGCGAACAAGACAGATCGTAGCCCATGGTGGGCCTCCAGGTCGAACTGGCTCCTGGAGGCCCACCCGCAGCTCAGAGCGCTGCCCGGGCAGCCTCCATCGCCTTCATGATCCGCTTCTCCGAGACCGGGCTCGGCGTCCCCAGTCCCTGGGCGAAGAAGCTGACCCGCAGCTCCTCGATCATCCAGCGGATCGCCCGCACCTCCTCCGAGGGCTGCCGGCCCGCCGGCACGGCCGCCAGCAGCTCCCCGTACGCCTGCTGCACCTGCTGGACCTTCAGCAGCTGCTGGGCGTCGCGCTGCGGGTGGTTGGGCAGCGCCTCCAGGCGGCGGTCCACCGCCAGCAGGTAGCGCTTGAGGTCCGGCAGCCGCTGCCAGGTGGTGGCCGTCACGAAGCCCGGGTGCACCAGGGAGGCCAGGTGCAGCCGGACGTCGTTCACCGCGTTCAGCAGCACCGGGCTGCTCACCGACTTCAGCCGGGTCGACGCCTTGTGGAAGGCGATCAGCGCCGTCGCCGTCTTCAGGGTGGTGTCGGCGGACAGGTCGTACAGGTCCGCGCGCACCTTGTCGTGGAGCTTGCCGAAGGCCGCCTCGTCCCAGGCCGGGCCGCCCGCCAGGGCCGTCAGCCGGTCCGTCGCGGCGGCGACCACGTCCTCGAACAGGGCGGCGATCGAGCCGTGCGGGCTGTGCGAGAGCGCCAGCTTGGCCTGGTTGCCCAGGCGGCCCTGGATCGACTTCGCGGGGGAGGAGGTGGTCAGCATCAGCAGCCGCCGGGTGCCCTCCCACATCGCCTGCTGCTGCGCCTCCGGGGTGTCGAACAGCTTCACGCCCACCGAGGCGCCCTCGTCCACCAGCGCCGGGTAGGCGCGCAGCGAGTGGCCCTTGGAGCGCTGCTCGAAGGTGCGCTGCAGCACCGGCAGCGAGGCCGGCCAGGCCGTCAGCCCGCTCTGCTCGATGCCCCGGCCCGAGGCGGCCGAGGAGAGCGTCTCCTTGAGCTTGGGCTTGAGCCTGAGCCGCAGCTCCTCCAGATCCTTGGACTCGGCGAGCCTGCGCTTGCCGTCCACCACCCGGAAGGTCACCTTGAGGTGCTCCGGCACCCGGGAGTCGTCCCAGGCCTCCGGGGGCACGGTGATCGCCGTCAGGCGCTTCAGGGCGTGCTCCAGGGCCGGGAGCAGCGGCTCCTGGCGGTCCTTCACCGCGCGCAGCGCCGCCTTGGCGAAGTCCGGCGCGGGGACGAAGTTGCGCCGGATCGCCTTCGGCAGCGACTTGATGTACGCGGTGACCAGTTCCTCCCGCAGCCCCGGGATCTGCCAGTCGAAGCCCTCCGCGGTGACCTGGTTGAGCACCGGCAGCGGGATGTGGACGGTCACGCCGTCCGCGTCGCTTCCCGGCTCGAACTGGTACGTCAGCTGGAAGCGCAGCTTGCCCTGCTGCCAGTGGTCCGGGTAGTCGGCCTCGGTGACGCCGCCGGCGGCGTCGTTGATCAGCATCGACTTCTCGAAGTTCAGCAGGTCCGGCTGGTCGTGCCGGGCCTTCTTCCACCAGGAGTCGAAGTGCCGGGTGGAGACGACGTCCTCGGGCAGCCGGGCGTCGTAGAAGTCGAAGAGGGTCTGGTCGTCCACCATGATGTCGCGGCGGCGGGCCCGGTTCTCCAGCTCCTCGACCTCGCCGAGCAGCTTGCGGTTCTCGGCGAAGAAGCGGTGGTGGGTCTCCCAGTCGCCCTCGACCAGGGCGTTGCGGATGAACAGCTCGCGGCAGAGCTCCGCGTCGATCTTCCCGTAGTTGACCTTGCGCTGGGCGACGACCGGCATCCCGTACAGGGTGACCTTCTCGTAGGCCAGGACGGCGCCGGCCTTCTTCTCCCAGTGCGGCTCGCTGTAGCTGCGCTTGATCAGGTGGCCGGCCAGCGGCTCGACCCACTCCGGCTCGATCTTCGCGTTGATCCGCGCCCAGAGGCGGGAGGTCTCCACCAGCTCGGCGGACATCACCCAGCGCGGGGGCTTCTTGAACAGGCCCGAGCCCGGGAACACCGCGAAGCGGGCGCCGCGGGCGCCGCCGTACTCGCGCTTCTCCACGTCGTACAGGCCGATGTGGGAGAGCAGGCCGGCCAGCAGTGACTGGTGGATGCGGTCCGCGTCCGGCTCGGCGTCGGGATGCGGCTCCTCGATGGTGACGCCCAACTGCTTCGCCACCGTACGGAGTTGGGTGTAGATGTCCTGCCACTCCCGTATCCGGAGGTAGTTCAGGAACTCCGACTTGCACATCCGGCGGAACGCCGAGGAGGACAGCTCCCGCTGCTGCTCGCGCACGTAGCGCCACATCGCGAGGAAGGAGAGGAAGTCCGAGGTCTCCGAGTTGAAGCGGCGGTGCCGCTCGTCGGCCGCCTGGCGCTTCTCGGCCGGGCGCTCGCGCGGGTCCTGGATGGAGAGCGCGGCGGCGATCACCATCACGTCGCGCACGCAGCCGTTGCGGTCGGCCTCCAGCACCATGCGGGCCATCCGCGGGTCCACCGGGAGCTGGGCCAGCTTGCGGCCCAGGTCGGTGAGGCGCTTGCGCGGGTCCTTCTCCTCCGGGTCGAGGGCGCCCAGTTCGTGCAGCAGGTGGACGCCGTCCTTGATGTTGCGCGAGTCCGGCGGGTCCAGGAACGGGAAGGCGGCGATGTCGCCCAGGCCCGCCGCCGTCATCTGCAGGATCACCGAGGCCAGGTTGGTGCGCAGGATCTCGGCGTCGGTGAACTCGGGGCGGGAGAGGAAGTCCTCCTCCGAGTACAGCCGGATGCAGATGCCGTCCGAGGTGCGGCCGCAGCGGCCCTTGCGCTGGTTGGCGCTGGCCTGGCTGATCGCCTCGATCGGCAGCCGCTGCACCTTGGTGCGGTGGCTGTAGCGGGAGATGCGGGCCGTGCCGGGGTCGATCACGTACTTGATGCCGGGGACGGTCAGCGAGGTCTCGGCCACGTTGGTGGCCAGGACGATCCGGCGGCTGTGGGAGCGCTGGAACACCCGGTGCTGCTCGGCGGAGCTGAGGCGGGCGTACAGGGGGAGGATCTCGGTGTTCTTCAGCTTCAGCTTGGTCAGGGCGTCGGCGGTGTCGCGGATCTCCCGCTCGCCGGAGAGGAAGACCAGGATGTCGCCCGGGCCCTCGGCCTGGAGCTCCTCGGCGGCCTCGCAGATCGCCTGCACCTGGTCGCGGTCGCGGTCCGCGTCGTCGGCCTCGTCCTCGTCGCCCTCGTCGACGATCGGGTGGTAGCGGACCTCCACCGGGTAGGTGCGGCCGGAGACCTCGACGATCGGGGCGTCGCCGAAGTGGCGGGCGAAGCGCTCCGGGTCGATGGTCGCGGAGGTGATCACGACCTTGAGGTCAGGGCGGCGGGGGAGCAGCTGCTTGAGGTAGCCGAGCAGGAAGTCGATGTTGAGGCTGCGCTCGTGCGCCTCGTCGATGATCAGGGTGTCGTACTGGTGCAGGTCGCGGTCCGTCTGGATCTCCGCCAGCAGGATGCCGTCCGTCATCAGCTTGACCAGCGTCTGCTGGCCGACCTGGTCGGTGAACCGGACCTTCCAGCCGACCGCCTCGCCCAGCGGGGTGTTCAGCTCCTCCGCGACGCGGTCGGCCACCGTACGGGCCGCGATCCGGCGCGGCTGGGTGTGGCCCACCAGGCCCCGCACACCCCGGCCCAGCTCCAGACAGATCTTCGGGATCTGCGTCGTCTTGCCGGAGCCGGTCTCGCCCGCGACGATCACCACCTGGTGGTCGCGGATCGCCGCCAGGATCTCGTCCTTCTTCTGGCTGACCGGCAGCTCGGCGGGATAGCTGATCCTCGGCACGGCGCCGCGGCGCTGCTCCACCAGCAGCTCGGCGCGGTCGATCTCGGCGCCGATCTCGTCGGCGATCTTCTGCCGGGCCTCCGGCTTGCGGACCCGGCGGGCCCCCTCCAGCCGGCGCCCGATCCGCACCTGGTCGCGCAGGGTCAGTTCGGGCAGACGGGCGGCCAGCTCACCGATGCCGGGCCCGGCGCTCTGCGCGGCGTCGGCGGCGGTGGACTGGGCTGCGGGAGAACTCACTGCGGGCATCCCTCTAGGTTCGCAAGGAGGCACGGTGGCGCGCACCTCGGTTTTCGAGCCCCTCCAGTGTCACAGCCTCCGCCGGGCTCTCGCGAACAGCGCCCGTCCGCCGGGATGCAACGGTTCGCAGGGCGGACGGGATCGGAGGGGGTGAGGAGGTGCCCATGGAAGCCCAGAAGAGCGCACGGGACGAGGAGTTCCGGGCGTTCGCCGGCGGGGTGTGGAGCAGGCTGTACCGATCGGCCTATCTGCTCGCGGGGGAACGCCACGGGGCGGAGGACCTGGTCCAGCAGGCGCTGGAGCGGGCGTACGTCGCCTGGGGAAGGGTCCGGGCGGCCGACGACCCGTACGCGTACGTGCGCCGGATCCTGATCAACGAGCACGCCAAGCGGTTCCGGCGGCGCCGGCCCGCCGAACAGCTGGTCACCGACGTCCCCGACCGGCCCGCGCCGGCCGGGCCGGACGCCGAGGACCGGGCCGCGCTGCTCGCCGCCCTCGGCACGCTGCCGCCCCGGCAGCGGCAGGCCGTGGTGCTGCGGTACTGGGAGGACCTCTCCGAGACGCAGGCCGCGGCGGCCATGGGCTGCTCGGTCGGCACGGTGAAGAGCCAGGCCGCGCGCGGGCTGGCCAAGCTGCGGGGGGCCTCCTCGCTCAGTGGACTGACCAACGTCGGAGGTGGGAGATGAACGAGGAGTCCGTGTTCGGAGCCGGGAAACCGGCGGAGGCTTCTTCGGCTGCCGAGGCTTCGGCCCGGCTGGGGGAGCTGGCCGGCAGTGTGGAGATCGGGCCGGTGCCGTACGACCGGCTGGTCGCCGGGGGCCGGCGGCGGCTGCTGCGCCGTCGCCTGGTGACCGCCGGGGCGGCCGCGGCGCTGGTGGCGGCGGTCGGCGGGGGGGTGGTGTTCGCGACCGTACGGGGGTCGGGCGCGGACGTCACCGTGGCCGCCGCGCCGACCACGGCCGCGGCCGCCGCGCCCGTCGTCACGCCGAGCGCCGCGCCCACGCCCGCGCGGGACCCGTACACCCCGATCCGGGTGAAGCTCGGCGAGGGCACCCGGGACGGCCACACCTGGCAGGCCTGGGCCGCGCTGTGGCCGGCCGCCCCCACCAAGGAGGCCGCCCACCGGCAGGCGCAGCTGATCTTCGAGGACCGGCACGCGGCCATCCCACAGCTGCCCAAGCCCACCGAGGCCGAGGTCGACCGCTCCTGGCGGCCGGACATGGACGAGGTGAACCTCTACCTCACCCTGGACGGCAAGCGGCAGGTGGACGACTCCACGCACCAGGTCGACGCCCCGGGCTCGCCCGGCTCGAAGGACGGCTCCAGCAGCCCCACCGCGAACGGCGGGACGATGCTCGGGTTCAAGGGCGGGGAGATGGGCGCCTCCCCGGTGGTCGTCGCCGGGGTCAAGCCCAAGGTCGCCAAGATCGTCGTCACCTGGCGCACCGGCGGCTCCACCGAGGCGGTGCCCGTCGCCGTCGCGGACTCCGGCACCCGGTGGTTCGCCATCGCCCGGAAGCCCGGCTCGGACGCGGAGACCTTCACCTACTACGGCGCGGACGGCGCGGTGCTGGGCACCGACACCGGGTGGTTCCGCAGCTCCTGACCGGCTGGTTCTGCGCTCAGTGGGGGAGCAGGCCCGCGGTGACCAGCTCGAAGTCGAACGGCTCCGGGATGTGGATGGTCTCGCCGAACGCGATGTCCTCGCGGCGGTGGTACCTGGTGCCGTCCGGCCGGCTGAAGAGCGTGACGCCCTTGTCTCGCGCGTCGATCACCAGGTAGAGCGGGATGCCCATGAGCGGGTAGTCGCGGACCTTGCTCACCCAGTCGTTCTCCGGGTTGGACGGCGAGACCAGTTCGACGGCGATCACCATGTGCGGTGCCCTTCCGAGTGAGCCGGTCGATGCTCCACTAGGGCCCGCCCTCAAGGGCCGGGAACGGCGGAAGGCCCCGGAGAGTGAACTCTCCGGGGCCTTCCTTCTGTGGCCAGGGCCGGGGTCGAACCGGCGACCTTCCGCTTTTCAGGCGGACGCTCGTACCAACTGAGCTACCTGGCCGTACTGCACCGTCTCCTGAGAGACGAGCGATCCCGACGGGACTTGAACCCGCGACCTCCACCTTGACAGGGTGGCGAGCTAACCAACTGCTCCACGGGACCTAGAGGTGGTGCGAACCACTCAGGTCTTGCGGCACTGCATTTTCACTACGGTACTACGTGCCCCCAACGGGATTCGAACCCGTGCTACCGCCTTGAAAGGGCGGCGTCCTGGGCCACTAGACGATGAGGGCTTGCGGCCGTTCCTTGTGCCGTTTCCGGCGTTCGGGGACGTCGAGAAGCATATGGGATGCCGGGCGGATCGCCAAAACGGGTTTCGGCCGGGTGGGGGTGGGGTGGTCGTGGGGCGGTTGGGGAGGGGGTCAGGACCAGCCGAGTTCGTCGAGCTCGTGGTCGTCGAAGCCGAAGTGGTGGGCGACCTCGTGGATCACCGTGGTGCGGACCTCCTCGACCACCTGCTCGCGGGTCTCGCAGAACCGCAGGGTGGGGCCGCGGTAGATCAGGATGCGGTCGGGCAGGACGCCGGCGTACCACTCGCCGCGCTCGGTGAGGGGGGTGCCCTCGTAGAGGCCGAGGAGCTCGGGGTCGCCCGGGTCCTCCGGTTCGTCCTCGACGAAGACCGCGACGTTGTCCATCATGGCCGCGAGCTGCGGGGGAATCTGGTCCAGGGCATCGCTGACCAGCGTCTCGAACTCTTCCCGGGTCATCTCCACCGGAACATTGTCGGGTCTGGGGTGACGGTGTGCCAGGCGGTCGGGGCCGGTGTTTGATGGGGCTGTGGCGACCTCGGAGGACGTGGTGGACGACGCGGCGGGCCGGACGGCTCCGGTCCGGCCGGCGGTGCTGCGCGGGCAGGGGCCCGCGGTGGCGGTGATCGCCGTCGGCGGCGCGATCGGGGCCCTCGCGCGGTACGGGGCCGGGCTGCTGTGGGGGACGGCGCCCGAGGCGTTCCCGTGGACGACGCTGCTGGTCAACGTGGTCGGCTGCGCGGTGATCGGGGTGTTCCTGGTGGTGATCACCGAGGCGCGGCCCGCGCATCCGCTGCTGCGGCCGTTCTTCGGCACCGGGGTGCTGGGCGGGTTCACCACCTTCTCGACGTACGCGGTGGACATCCGCCGGCTGCTGGAGGCCGGGCGGCTCGGGCCGGGGCTCGCGTACCTGGGGCTGACGCTGCTGGGCGCGCTCGGAGCGGTGTGGGCGGCGGCGGTGCTGACCAGGCGTCTGCTGCGCCGGGGCCCCGGGGCCGGTGCGCGGTGAGCGGCACGAGGCGGCTGAGCGGGCCGGCGCTGCGGCTGACGGTGCTGGTGGGCGAGAGCGACACCTGGCACCACCGGCCGCTCTACGACGAGATCGTGCACCGGGCGCGGGCCGCCGGGCTGGCCGGGGCGAGCGTGTTCCGGGGGATCGAGGGCTTCGGGGCCTCGTCGGTGGTGCACACCTCGCGGCTGCTGTCGCTGAGCGAGGACCTGCCGGTGGCGGTGGTGATCGTGGACGGGGAGGAGCGGGTGCGGGCGTTCCTGCCGCAGCTGGACGGGCTGGTGGCGCAGGGGCTGGTGACGCTGGAGCGGTGCGAGGTCGTCCGGTACGCGGGGCGCGGCGGCGACGGGGGAGCGGGGGCCGGGGAGTGAACTGGCTGCTGGTGGTGGCGGGCGCGGTGGTCGGCGCCCCGCTGCGGTACCTGACGGACCGGGCGGTGCAGTCCCGGCACGACTCGGTGTTCCCGTGGGGGACGTTCACGGTGAACGTGGTCGGCTGCCTGGTGCTCGGCACGCTGACGGGGGCGGTGGCGGCCGGGGCGGCCTCCTCGCACGTCCAACTGCTGGTCGGGACGGGGTTCTGCGGGGCGCTGACGACGTACTCGACGTTCTCGTACGAGACGCTGCGGCTGGCCGAGTCGGGGGCCGGGCGGTACGCGGCGGCGAACGTGGCGGGGAGCGTGGTGGCCGGGCTGGCGGCGGTGTACGCGGGGGCGGAGCTGGCCTCGGCGCTCTGGGGCTGAGAACGCCGCCGGCCGCTCGGCGGAACCTTCCTGCCGTGCGTGCCGTGTCCCGCCGGGGTGGGCGCGCGTTGGGCACCGAAAGCGGCCGCGCCATGGGCGGCCCGGGCGGGGCGTCAGAGAGGGAACTCGGTGGCTTCGGTGCGTGTGGTGCGGGCGGTCCGGTCGGCGCGGTCGGTGCGGGCGGAGTGGACCCGGCGGTCCGGCGGGTCGGGACGGTCCGGCCGGTCGGGACGGGCGCTGCGGGCGGCGGCGGTGCTGGCGGTGGCGGGGCTCGGGCTGACCGGGTGCATGTCGGTGGGCTCGGCCGCGGAGGAGAAGCACGGCGTGGCGCCGGTGGGGCAGGCCGGTCCTGCGGGCCGTCCGGGGGCGTCGGGCGGGGCCTCCGCCTCCCCGGGGACCGGGCACCTGGGTGGTGCGGCGGGGCACGCGGAGCGCCAGGGGGGCTTGCAGGCCGAGAGTGCGCCGGGGGCGGGCGTCCCCGGCGCACCCGGTGAGGGCGCGCCGGGCGCGGTGACCGGCGTGGTGCCGGTGCCGGGGGCGGTCGCCCCGGACGGCGCGCCGGGAGGCGGTGGTGCGGGCGGCGGGAACACCAGCCCCGCACCCCACCCCGGCACGACCACCTCCGGCACCGGGGACGGCCACACCGGGGGCGCTGGCGGCGCGGGCGGGTCCGGCGGCGCAGGGGGTTCAGGGGGCTCGGGGAGCTCGCCCTCGGCGGGCCCGAGCGCCCACCCGACCGGCTCCCCCGAGCCGGAGCACACCCCGTCGTCCTCGGCCACGCCCGGGCCGGGGGAGCCCACCGGCGGAAGCTCGGGTTCGTCGGCACCGAGCCCGCGAGCGGGTGGGCATTAGGGAGCTGGCCAGGGCATTTGCCTCCGATCCGGAGGTTCGTCTATGGTGGTAGATCGTTCGTTTGATTCATTTGACTGGCGCCCTATTCCCATCTGGCGCCCTTGGCGCGTTCCGGCGATCCGTGGCTGACCGCATAGAGGCGGTTGTGAAACAGAACCCCCGGACTTTGGCGCGTGCCACTTCCGGAAGGTTTTACATGTCTCTCGTTGACGACGCCCGCTTCGCCATGCCCGCGAACGAGGCCGCCGCCGATGTCACCGACACCGCCGCCGACACCACCGAGACCCTGATCGAGGCCCCCGAGGCCGTCGAGATCGTCGAGATCGTCGAGATCGTCGAGGCCGACGACTCCGCCGACGCCACCGAGACCGCCGAGGTCGAGGAGAGCGTCGAGGAGGACGCCGAGCCGACCATCACCTTCGGCGACCTGGGCCTGCACGACGACGTCGTCCGCGCCCTCGCCAAGCGCGGTGTCACCACCCCGTTCCCGATCCAGGCCGCGACCATCCCGGACGCCCTGGCCGGCAAGGACGTGCTGGGCCGTGGCCGCACCGGCTCCGGCAAGACCCTCAGCTTCGGCCTGCCGCTGCTGACCCGCCTCGCCGACGGCGAGCGCACCAAGCCCAAGCACCCGCGCGGCCTGATCCTCGTCCCGACCCGCGAGCTGGCCATGCAGGTCGCCGACGCCCTGGAGCCCTTCGGCTCGGTGCTCGGCCTCAAGCTCAAGGTCGTCTGCGGC
This sequence comes from Kitasatospora sp. NPDC051170, assembly GCF_044455705.1. Taxonomy (NCBI): domain Bacteria; kingdom Bacillati; phylum Actinomycetota; class Actinomycetes; order Kitasatosporales; family Streptomycetaceae; genus Kitasatospora; species Kitasatospora sp. NPDC051170. Next base: position 344,848 of record NZ_JBITFA010000005.1, read on the forward strand.
GGCACCTCGATGTCGAACCAGATCTACGCGCTGGAGCGCGGCGTCGACGTCCTCGTCGCCACCCCCGGCCGTCTGCGCGACCTGCTGAACCGCGGCTCCGCCAAGCTGGCCGAGGTCAAGACCGTCGTCCTCGACGAGGCCGACCAGATGGCCGACATGGGCTTCCTGCCCGAGGTCACCGAGATCCTCGACCAGGTGCCGGCCGGCGGCCAGCGCCTGCTGTTCTCCGCCACCCTGGAGAACGAGATCGACACCCTGGTCAAGCGCTACCTCAAGAACCCGGTCACCCACGAGGTCGACCCGTCGGCCGGCGCCGTCACCACCATGACCCACCACATCCTCGTGGTGAAGCCCAAGGACAAGGCGCCGATCACCAACGCGATCGCCGCCCGCAAGGGCCGCACGATCATCTTCGTCCGCACCCAGATGGGCGCCGACCGCGTCGCCGAGCAGCTCATCGAGGCCGGCGTGAAGGCCGACGCGCTGCACGGCGGCATGACCCAGGGCGCCCGTACCCGCGTCCTCGGCGACTTCAAGGACGGCTACGTCAACGTCGTCGTCGCCACCGACGTCGCCGCCCGCGGCATCCACGTCGACGGCATCGACCTGGTCCTCAACGTGGACCCGGCCGGCGACCACAAGGACTACCTGCACCGCTCGGGCCGCACCGCCCGCGCCGGCCGCTCCGGCGCCGTCGTCACCCTGGTGCTGCCGCACCAGCGCCGCGGCGTCTTCCGCCTGATGGAGGACGCGGGCGTCGACGCCAGCCGCCACATCCTGGACCACGCCTTCGACGCCGAGGTCGCCAAGATCACCGGCGCCCGTTCGCTCACCGAGGTCCAGGCCGAGAGCGCCGCCAACATCGCGGGCGCCGCCGAGCGCGAGCTCGCCGACATGACCCGCCAGCTGGAGCGCGCGCAGCGCCGCGCCACCGAGCTGCGCGAGGAGGCCGACCGCCTGTCCGCCCGTGCGGCGCGCGAGCGGGCCGACCTGGGCATCGTGGACGAGGAGCCGGCCGAGGCGGCCTCGGAGGAGGGCGCCGAGCAGGCCGCGGCCGAGGCTCCGGCCGCCGCCGCGCCGCAGGCCGAGGAGCGCACCCCGTCGTACCGTGAGGCGCGCACCGAGCGCACCGAGCGTCCGGCCTTCGGCCGTGACCGGGACCGTGGCGACGACCGTCGCTCGGGCGGCTTCAACCGCGACAACCGTGACGACCGTCGCACCGGTGGTTTCAACCGTGACCGTGGCGACGACCGTCGCTCGGGTGGTTTCAACCGCGACAACCGTGACGACCGCGGTGGCTTCAACCGTGACCGTGACGACCGCCGTACCGGTGGTTTCAACCGGGACCGTGGCGACGACCGTCGCTCGGGTGGTTTCAACCGCGACAACCGTGACGACCGCGGTGGCTTCAACCGTGACCGTGACGACCGCCGTACCGGTGGTTTCAACCGTGACCGTGGCGACGACCGTCGCTCGGGCGGTTTCAACCGCGACAACCGTGACGACCGCGGCGCCCGCTCCTTCGGCGACCGCCCGGCCCGTTCGTTCGGCGACCGCCCGGCCTTCGGTGACCGTCCCTCCTTCGGCCGTGACCGCGACGAGCGCGGCGGCAGCAGCCGTCCGTTCGCGCGCCGCGACGACCACCGCTCCGGTGGCCGCCCGCAGGCGTCCGGCGGCTTCAACCGCGACCGTGACGACCGCGGTGGCTTCAACCGTGACCGTGACGACCGCCGCGCCGGTGGCTTCGGCCGCGAGGACCGCAAGCCGCGCTGGAAGAACTGATCATCAGCCGGTAGGCCCGGCGGTCGATGAGACCGCCGGGGCCGACCGGTGACACGAAGGGCCCGCTCCGTTCGCCGGAGCGGGCCCTTCGTGTTCCCCCGATTCCCCCCGAACACCGACCCCTGCTGCTCGGCGAGGGCGTTGTTCTGGAAGTGAGAATAACCTGTGGCGGGCGGGAGCGGTAGTCCCGTAGCGTCGCGGGCATGAGCAGTCGACTGCATGACGTGGCGCGGGTGAACGAGCAGATCGCCGAGCGGGGGAGCTACCGGGCCGACGGGGGCGAACTCGTGCAGGTGGGGGAGGACTTGGCGGCGGCGCGGGCCGGCACGGTGTCGTACACGCCGTCCGGCCTCGACGCGCTGCTGCGCGAGGGCGGGGAGCCGGGGCCGCTGGGCGCCGGCCGGGTCGAGGTGACGGCCGAGGGCAGCGTCGAGGCGGCCCGGAGGCTGGTCGAGGCCGGGGCCGGCCCGGTCGGGGTGCTGAACTTCGCCTCCGCCCGCAACCCCGGCGGCGGGTACCTGCGCGGTGCCCGCGCCCAGGAGGAGGACCTGTGCCGCAGCGCGCTGCTGTACACCTGCCTGCTGGAGGCGCCCGACTACTACGAGGCCCACCGCGCCTCCGACGACCTGCGGTACAGCCACCGGGTGATCGTCTCGCCCGGCGTGCCGGTGATCCGCGGCGGGCGCGGCGAACTGCTCGCCCGGCCGTACCCGGTCACCTTCCTGACCTCGCCCGCCCCCAACGCCGGTGAGCTGGAACGCCGTTCGGCCGGGTCGGACGTACGCGGGTCGGACGTACGCGGGTCGGACGTACGCGGGTCGGACGTACGCGGGGCGGACGTACGCGGGGTGCTCGCCGAGCGGGCGCTGCGGGTGCTGGCCGCCGCCGCCCGGCACGAGGTGCGCACCCTGGTGCTGGGGGCCTGGGGCTGCGGGGTGTTCCGCAACGACCCGGCGCAGGTCGCCGAGGCGTTCGAGGACGCGCTGGGGCGGTACGGGGCGGCCTTCGAGCGGGTGGTGTTCGCGGTCTGGGACCGCTCCCCGGTCTCGGCCAACCGGGCCGCCTTCGAAGCCCGGTTCGGAGACTGAGGAGCCCGAGGACGCGGCGGCCGACCGGTCCGTCCCCCGGAAACCCGGGCGGGGGCGGGGCCCGGTGCCGGATACTCGCGCCGTGACCGTGCCTCCCCGGACCGCCTCGTCCGCCGCTGCCGCCGCTGTGCCGATAGCCGCCTCCGCCTCCTCTGCCTCCGTCGCCTCCGCCGGAGAGCCCGCCCTGAAGGTGGCCCCGCTCGAACTCTTCCTGGACCTCGTCTTCGTCTTCACCGTCACCCAGTTGACCGGTAGCCTCGCCCACCACCTCACCCCCGGCGGGCTGGCCCAGGTGATGGTCATGCTGGCGCTGATCTGGTGGATGTACGACGCGTTCATCTGGCTGACCAACGCCATGCCGCCGAGCACCCACGGCCGGCGCGGGCTGCTGATGCTGGCGATGGGCGCCTTCCTGGTCATCTCGCTGTCCGTCCCGCACGCCTTCCAGGGCAGCGGCGCGGCCTTCGGCTGGGCGTACCTGGTGGTGGTCCTCCTGCACACCGGGATGTTCGGCGCGGCCGGGGTGGCGCCGGAGTCGGTGCTGCGGATGGGCGCGGCCAACCTCGCCCTCGGGGGCCTGGTGGTGGCCGGCGGGTACCTGACCGGGACGGTCCAACTCGTCTTCTGGACGGCGGCGTTCGCGATGCAGTACGTGACGCAGAGGGCCGCTCGGCTGCCCGCGTTCCGACTGCGCTCCGACCACTTCGTGGAGCGGCACGGGCTGATCATGATCATCGCGTTCGGCGAGTCGGTGATCGCCATCGGCGTCGGCGCGGGGGCGCTGGGCCTCGGACCCTCGCTGATCGCCGTCGCCCTGCTCAGCCTGAGCGTCTGCGTCGGGCTCTGGTGGGCGTACTTCGGGCACGACGACGACGCCCGCGCCGAGCACCACATGGCCGCGCTGGCCGACGCCGAGCGCAACCGGGCCGCCGTCCTCGTCTACTACCTCGGGCACTTCGGGCTGCTGCTCGGCGTGCTGCTGTTCGCCGCCGGGGTCAAGGCCGCCGTCGCCCACCCGGGGGCGGCGAGCACCCTGCCGCAGGCCGCCGCGCTCTCCGGGGGCGTCGCCCTGTACCTGATAGTCAACGCGGCGATCCGCCGGTTCTTCGCCCTGCGGCCCAACCGGGCCCGGCTGCTCGGCGCGGCCCTGATCCTCGCCGCCGTGCCGCTGGGCGCCTCCGTCTCCGCGACCGACCAGGTGGGCGCGGTGGCGGCGGTGCTGGCGGGGGTCTTCGCCTACGAGGCCCGTCGGAGGTCGGTGGGAGACTTCGAGCGTGACTGACTCCGCGAACGCGAACGCCCCCGTGACCGACGGCAGCTACCTGATCCGCAACGTCGGCAGCGGCCTGCTGCTGGAGGTCGCGGACGGCTCCAAGCGCCTCGGCGCCCGCGTCCGCCAGGGCGCCGACGACGGCTCCGAGGCCCAGCTGTGGCACCTCACCGCCATCCACCCGGGCGGCGCGCTCGTCCACCTGGAGAACGCGGGCAGCGGCAAGCGCCTCGACGTCACCGGAGCCGCCACCGAGGACGGCGTCCCGATCCAGCAGTGGTCCGCCAACGCCTTCGGCGCCCAGGAGTGGCTCCTCGAGGCCCACGTCGACGCCCCGGGCACCTACACCGTCACCAGCTTCGTCAGCGGCAAGGCCCTCACCGCCGCCGAACCCCCCACCGACCCCGTCCACCAGTGGGAGGACCTCGACACCCCCACCCAGTGGTGGCGCTTCGAACGCCAGAACCGGTGAGGGAGCCCCGTCCTAGTCTGGATACGGCACCTGTACCAAGGCAGGAGAGCATGACTGACAGCTGGGTCCCACCCGAGGGCTCATGGGCGTCATCCGCAGCACGTCGACGGAACATGCAGGCCATCCGCAGCCGGGACACCAAACCCGAATTGCGGATCAGGCAATTGGTGCACGCGGACGGCCTCCGCTACCGCGTGGCAGCCCGGCCGCTTCCTGAGCTGCGCCGTACGGCCGACATGGTGTTCCGTCCGGTGAAGGTCGCCGTCTTCGTGGACGGGTGCTACTGGCACGGATGTCCCGAGCACTATGTCTCACCGAGGACCAATCCGGGTTACTGGTCCGAAAAAGTAACCCGGAACGTCTTGCGGGACCGGGATACGGACTCCCGGCTAGAAGAGGCTGGGTGGATTGTTCTCAGATTCTGGGAGCACGAGCCCCCGGAGGCCTGCGCCCGCACCATCGCCAGCGCCGTCAGAGATCGTCGAGGAGAATGAAGCAGGGACTTCGCCCTCCGGCCGCTTTCCGAGTCGCAGAACCTTGGCAATGCTCTCACCGAAGGCCTTGGCCACAGGTGGCGGGAAAGCGTTCCCAATCTGGCGGTATCGGGCTGTCTTGCCGCCCTCGAAATGCCAGTTCTCCGGGAATCCCTGAATGATGGCGGCCTGAGCTACGGTGAGCTTCGGTCCGGCCTCGCACAGAAGGTCGCGGTCCACATTGATATCGTCACCCATGTCATTCGCTACGCCCATGGCGTCGACGCCCAGGAGCTTCCAGGCTGCCTTGGCACGGCTGGGGCCGAGGTCGGCACCTCCGTGCTTCTTTGAGCCGCCGACCAGGGTGGGAGCGACTCCGTGACGTTCAGCGCGCTCCTTCCATTTCTGGTGAGCATTCTGGAGCGCCGCCTTCTTGTTCTTGTGCAGCTCCTCGGCGTGCCTGTAGCGTTCCTCCATGCTCTTCCGCAAGGCCTCGAATACCGTCTTGCGCTCCAGGTCCCCGGAGGGCCACTCGAATTCTTCGAAATAGAATTCCCTGTGGATGGCGATAAGAATTGCGCGGGGGCGCAGTTGCGGAACCCCGTAGTCGGCCGCCTCGACCATGCCCCAATTGCAGACGTGATATCCGAGTTCTTCTAGCTCGGAGATAATCTCTTTCCGATATCCGGCGAACTTGTGTTCAGGCTGCAGAAGGCCTCGGACGTTCTCGATCATGACGGCCTTCGGGCTGATTTCCCTGACTAGATCGAGCATCCTCGGGAACAGGTCTCGCTCGTCGTCCTGACCCAGCTGGTGGCCTGCGAGCGAGAATGGCGGACAGGGTACGCCTCCGGCGAGCAAATCGACATCGAACGGTTCGATGTCCGGGAGATGGTCTTTTGGAAAGAACTTATTCACGTCCAATTCATGGACAACCTTGTTCTTTCGTTCCCATTCCCAGCCGCGGCGCTTCTCCACATTCTTCTTCAGGGCAGTCGCGGCGTGTCCGTCGATCTCGACGAGTGCGAGATGCCTGAACCCGGCATCGTGGAGGCCGATCGCTTGGCCGCCAGCGCCCGCACAGATCTCGACTGAGGTCAGCCGCTCGGCGCTGGTAGTCATAGGTCGTCCTCCCTGCTGTGACACACAAAGGCCAAGTGTCGCAGAGGCTGAGGCGTGGATGTGTTCTCGGCTGGACTGTGGGCACCTGGCGGGTAACTCTCGCCGATTCTGCCAGGGGGCACCGACAGCGGAGTTGCCCGGCCGCCTAGCTGCCGGTGGTCCTGCCGCTCACCAGCAGACGGGAGGAATGATCCATGCCGGGTCGAGGCCCGGGTGCGTCCGGCCGGAGCCACGGCCAGATGGCCGGGATGCCTGGTATCAGGGCTGCCGAGGGGACCGTCAATCGGGCCGACGCCCATTGCGAGGCATCGGTGTGGCCGTCAGAGGGCGCCACCTCGGTGATCCAGTCCCGGTTGATGCTGCTGACGGACGTCAGCTGGTCCTCCCGGTCCAGGACCGCGAAGACCAGGTGCCACGCGGGATCAGCGTGCATGGTTTCGTACTCATGGCGTGACAGGAAGATCACGGGAGCCCTGCCCGCACCCGCAGTGCTCTTCACCTCCAGGTGCGCAGTGGAGCCACCCGACTCCACGGAGATGTCGTAGCCGAACCGGTCCGAGATGGCCGAGACGTGGATGACGTCGGCTTTCACCGTGAGGTTCAGGAGAGCCAGCAGTGCTCGCTCCCCTGCAGCGCCGACTCGAGCACGTTCGGCGATCCAGGCCTTTGACACTGCGGCCGTCATGTCGCTGTCCCGGAGGCCGAGGCTCGCCGCCAGGCGCTGTCCAGCGGGCGGCAGCGGCGTGCTCGCGGAGGGGGCGCTGTGGATCTCGGCTATCCAGTCAGGGCAGGCTGTTTCTAGAGATCGCTCCAGCAGTTGAAGGCAGAGGAGTCTCAGCTCCGTCACAGACTGTGCCGGCCGTCGCCGTGATGGTGCCAGACCTATGCGCCGAAGCCAGGCCAGCCCGTCGTCGTACTGGCCCGGGGTCAGATCGGAGAAGGACTCGTGGCTGGTGAAGAGAGCCCGAGTCCGGTGGACGTCTTCCGTCTGCATCGTGTGAAGCCAGCGCAGCGCTGCCTTCATGGTTCCCTCAGCGGGCAGTTGTGGCACGAAGGTGCTCCAGGAAGGCCTCGATGTCCGCCATGTCCATTCCCGCGGTGACAGAGGGCTCTTCCTGAAGGTCGGCGAGCTGCTGGACCGCCGGATCGTCCAGGATGCGTCCCATGAACTCGAGCTTCTGCTCCAAGCGCTTGGCCACTGCTTCGTCCACTGAGCCACGGCAAGCCAGGACGGTGATCCGGGTCTCGGTGTCAGGCGCGAGTCCGAGGCGATGGATGCGGTCCAGGCTCTGCAGGAACCGTCCCGCCTGGAAGTCCCGGTCGACGTAGACGGCGTCGTGGCATACCTGGTGCAGGCTGATGCCCTCGCCCAGCGTGGCGGGATTGGAGATGAGCACCATGCAGTCCGGGTCTTCCCGGAAGCGCTGGATCTGTTCCTCCCTGTCGGCTGTGCCGCCGTGGACGAGTGCGGGCTGGAAATCCCTGAGCATGAGGTTGAGGGTCGTCAGGCTCCGAACGAAACTGGCCCACACCAGGGTCTTCCGTCCCCTGGCGGCGTTTGCGGATACGAGGTTCCGGGCTTCCTGGTACTTCGGGGACAGCTCGTAGGCGGGTAGTTCTGCCATGAGGCTCTGAAGTGGTGCGCCTGCGGGGATCTCCAGCGGATCGAGCCGGTATTCAAGCGGCTCGTAGGAGCTGCCGCCCTCGGTGAGGAGTGCCGGGCTGGTGGCAGCCATCAACATGCGCAGCATGGACCTGCCGAGTGCCTCGAAGTCCGAACGGACGGCTTCGGCCCGAGGCGAGTACTGTCCGGCCAGCGCATCGTAGATCTCGCGGTGGAGACTGGGCATCTCCACATACCGGATGGTCGTCACCGCCGGCGGCAGGCCCAGTTCCCGCTTCGTCGTCCGGGTGTACAGGGGGCGAAGTACAGCGCTCGCGTGCGCGAGATCGCCGCCTGCCACTGCCTGGCTGACGACGCGGCGCCCGTGTCCCGGCCAGACGAATGAGAGCAGGTTCTCGAGGTCCTTCGCGCCGTTGGGCGCCGGGGTGCCCGTGAGGATCAGCCGTCGTTTGCTCAGGGGCCCGAGCGCCATGCAGGCCGCGCCGTAGATTCCTTGTGAGCCGAGCTTCATGCGATGGGCTTCGTCGAGTACGAGCATGCTGGGAGCTGCTCGCAGCCAGCTGGCCAGGGCGGCCAGATGCCGCTCAAGCCGTTCGTAGTTGACGATCAGGATCTCCGTACCGGGATCAGGCGGGCCGGACAGCACAGCTGTCCTCGGCTTGCGCCTGAAGCACAGTTCGGGCTCGGCCTGCCACGCCTCGTACGCGGACTTCGGGCAGACAACGAGGATTCGGCTGACATCCTGCTGCTCACGAAGAGCCGCGAAGACGGCCAGGGCGGAGCGAGTCTTACCCGCGCCGGGAACGCTGAAGTTGGCGCCGTGGCGCAGGGAGAGAAGTCTCGCGACATCTCGCTTCTGGAATGACGTCAGGTCTGCGGACCAGTCATCTCCAAGCAGGCCGAGCACGGCATTCGGCGAGACGGCGGCATCGTCGGCGGTCTCGCCGGAGAGCCGCTTGCCAGCCGTCGAAGCGTCATCGAGGATGTCCCCGGTCAGCTCTGCGAGCGCGTCCTCCCAGTGGACGCTCTCCGGGGCCGGCCAGCTGCCCAGCACCTCGAGGGAGGCCAGGAAGTCATCCAGCGGGATCTCGGCAGATGAGGGGCCTCGCATGCCTCCGTTGCCGAAGCGCATGGCCAGCCGGGCAAGGTCACTGTGGTAGCCCGCTGCCGCCCGGAGGACAGCAGCGGTCCGCGTGACGTCAAAGCCGATCTGCAGAGACGGTTCTGCGGTCAGGCTCACTTATTCTCCTGCTGTACGGCGGCTAGCAGCCACATGACTCCGTCTCCTGGCTCCGTGATGCTCCGCTGAGCCTCTTTGGCCAGCTTGGACAGACTGTCACGGAGCTGGAGCACTCCTTCGTCGAAGGCCTCCTCATCGAGACTGCGGTTGGCGCGGGACAGGACGAGGTCCGTGATGCACTGATCGATGTCCTGGCTCGCGTCGTTCAGACGATCTGGAGCCGCCCGCTTGCGCTTTCGGAGCCGCGCGTCACGACCTGCCGGGTCGAGGGCCCTCTCGACTGCCTCCCTGACGGCTTCGAACTTCTCGGACGCGGCCTTGACATCCGCAGGTGAAAGCTTGTCCGCAGCTCCCGCTGCTGCCTTGGTACGGAGCACCGTGTCCGTGAAGGCCTTCGCCGCTGCAACCCTCGGGCTCTCGGCCGGCTGCACCGTGCGGTTGAGTCCGGGGATGACCACCGCTGCCGGGGTCTTAGCGGCCGGCGTGTGGAATTCCTCCGGCAGCTGCTTGCTCAGGTAGCGGTCCAGGAAGTCCTCGTCGATGACGCGGACGTCGGTCTTGGAGAAGCCGAGCATCATCGCGGCGGTCCGGGCTTCCTTGATCATCTCCGCACTGTCCCGCTTGTTGTCCGCCACTTCCTTGGCGTATCGCCGGCGAAGCTCCTTGAGCTTCTCCTGATGCTCCTCGAAATCGATCAGCCGGAGGGAGACGTCGCCGCTGGAGCTCCGGTCGATCATCTCCCGAATGCAGGTGAGGACCCACAGGTCCTGCTCGCATGCGGCTGCGTTGGAGCGGAAGTCGTGCGCGACGCTTCCGATCGGCCGCCCGAGTCCGACCTGCTCCTCGATCGCCAGCAGCCGGTTGATGTAGGAGTACTCGCGCCGGTGGTCCTTGCGGAGCTGCAGCGACAGCTCCACCGCGCTGATGTCCTCCCAGGTGCAGTCACCCGGGAGGACTCCAACGCGGATGCTCTGCTTGCCGAGTTCCTTCAAGGCGGCCCGCCGGCTGTTGCCGTTGACGAGAATCCCGTCCCGGGTGATCAGACCCGGGTCGTTCTGGCCGAAGTCAAGGATGCTCTTCTTCAGTTCCGCGAAGTCCGGGTCCGTCTCATGGGGGTTGGACGGCTTGGCCTGGAGCAGATGATGAAGGTAAGCCTGGCTCTCGGCGCTCCAGGGATTTGCGTCGAGTGCGGTGTCGAGCCTCGGGTCGTGGCTGCGCTGAGCCCGGATGCGATGCGTTCCCGGGTTGTAGTAGAGCGTGTCGGTCGGCATGTCGATGACCTCGACGTTCACGGGCTGACCGCGCCACTCGATCTTCACCGACTCACGCACCCCGCCGGTCCGGGCGCCCTCCTGGAGCCGCTTTGCCACCAGATCCTGGTTGTACGCAGCCATCGGGGGGCGGCCAAGGTCCGGACTCATGAACCCAGTTCTCCTCTTCATGGGGTTTCAGGCACTGCTTCGAACATGATCTGCGGGTCGCGCGGTGGGCTAGCCCAGACTGGACTTGAGGGCAACCCTGAAACGCTCGCGGGAGTCAGCCGGCATGGTGCGGTAGGCCGCCCACAGGAGTTCGACCTTTCCGAACTCCCGTTTGTCCTCCTTGACCCAGGAGTCGAGCATCCGGAGCTCCATGGAACCCAGGTGGGAGATCTCCGCGATCGTCTGGGCGGCGTCCGTCTCCAGCTGGGACGCCCCCACCCGGCAGCGCCGGCATTCCGTGATCAGCTCCACCGCCGTGGAGCCGTCCGGGAGCCTGACCTCCCGGCGGGCGATGTCCAGCTGCGACCGCTCGAAGGACCCGGCGTAATCCTCGCCCACCGAGATGCCGCAGCTCCGGCAGATGTGGCCGTCCTTGGCCAGCACCTCGCGGCGGCGGGTGCCGGTAAGGCCGGACGTCTCCTTGCCTGGGCCCTTGCGGTCCTCCCAGACGGGTTCGCCGACGGACACCAGCCGGAGTTCGTGCATGCCGAGCTGGGTGTCCTCGCGCGCGGTATCGATGCGCCAGCCGCGGCCCCGCAGATCGCGGACTCTCCGGTCGATCTGCGCCACGCCGGGGAACACGTCACGCAGCTGGGTGTACGTGAAGATACGGCCCTCGCCGGCCACGGTGGCCAGCCACAGGGCCACTCGCTTCATCGAACCCAGCTTGGGGTCTTCCCACGAAGGGAGTGCCATGACCGTTCCTTTCCGTCGAGTACGAAGGGGTCCACGCGGGCTGCAGCGCATGGCTACGCAAGGGCGGCTCCATGCATCGGACCACCCACGTGGATAGGACAGTTTTACGGGCACGGACCCTATGAACGCCAGCCCTAAATGATCTTTCGAGAATACTCTGAAGAGGGTCTCCTTTTCTTGCCGGGCTTGATCGGACAGACTCAGATGACCACTACTGTGCGGACACTGAGGAGGGGCTGTGCCACCGCTTGGCCGAGTCGGCAGGAGTTATGTCGCGAGGAGGACGCCGGAGCAGCGGGAGCTGGCGGAGGCTTTGCGCGTCATGTACGGCATGCTCAAAGCACGTCCGCGCCCGGCGGGCGCTGCTGCTGATGGCCCGAATCCGGGAACCATGGCAGCCCATGCTGAGCGCTTGAACGTGTCGGAGAGCGCTCTCAGTGGGTATCTGCGCGCCCGGAACGTCCCGTCTTGGGGGATTGTGGAGCGCTTCTGTGAGGTGGTGCAAGAGGACGCGGGGGAGCCGCCGAGGCCGTTGGCGGAGCTCAAGGAGCTGCACGGCCTGGCGCTGTTGCGGCCGTGCAAGCGGTGCGATGAGGAGCAGCACCGGACCTGTCGCCACTGCGGTCACCGCAGTGATGCCTGTACTGAGCCCCGGACGTCACTGCCGGTGGCAGTCGGCGAAGGCCCCGGCGGCCGGCCTGCTGACGCCGGGACGGTGGAGGAGCTCGCCTTGCCGGTCCCCCCGGCGGAGGGGGACCGGCAAGCTGCCGCGGAGCTGACCCCGCTTGAGCCAGGTCTGGAAGAAGCCATCCAGTACCTCAGGGCGGGCCGTGACCGTGACGCGCACCTGGTGCTTGCCGAAGCCGGCGACAAGCTTCCGCTGCATCGCATTCCGGATGTGGTGAGGGCATGTCAGGGGCAGGGCTTCGTTGTTGCGGCGGATGCACTGCTTCATAGCGCGGCCCGGCGTCCGGCGGTCGATGTGCTCCACATCGTGCGCCTGTTCAATTCGGCGCAGTGCTATCACGAAGCCGACCTTGTGCTGAAGGTGGCAACGGCTAACCAGTAGAACGCGCACGAACGAAACCTCCAGGATTCACCTTTAACGGCGGAGCTGGTAATGCCGCGTGCGGGCGCGGAATGCGGCGGTGTCCTTTCTGTCGGGCGGAAGTCCATTGAGATGCCGCACATTCAGCCGATGGGTGAGGGCTAGGCGGAGAGGTTGGCGTAGAGGGCGTCGAGTTCGGCCGGGGAGACGCCGTGGGTGGCCAGGTAGGTGCGCAGGTCGCCGTGGTGGGTGTGTATCCAGGTGAGGGCGGAGTCGAGGAGTTCGGCGCTGATGGGGCGGGAGATGCGTTCGGAGCCGGTCTCGTCGATGTAGGGGGTGGGGCCCTGGTCGAGGCCGAGGCCGATGTTGGAGAGCAGGAAGTCGGCGGTGATCTCCTCGGGCGTGGCGCCGAGGAGGGACTGCAGGACGGCGATGGTGAGGCCCGTGCGGTCCTTGCCGACGGCGCAGTGGACGACGGCCGGGGTGGCGCCCGGTTGGGCGAGGCGGCGGACGACGGCGGCGAGGGAGGGGCCGGCGGTCTCGGCCATGAAGGGGTAGAGGGACGCCTGGTCCTCGGGCCAGGGGCGGTCGAGGTCCTCGCGGTTGGCGGGCAGGGTCGGCACGCTGAGGGACTCGACGTCGAGCCCGTGGAGCTCGTCGGGCCAGACCTCCAGCTCGAAGGCGCTGCGCAGGTCGACGACGGTGCGCAGGCCGAGGTCCTTGAGGCGGCCGGCGCCCTCCTCGGTGAGGGTGTGGAGGGAGCCCGAGCGGTACAGCACGCCCCGGCGGAGGGCGCCGATGCCGCCCGCGTCACGGAAGTTGCGGACACCGGGGATCTCGATGAAGGCGTCGGTCATGGCCCCACCGTACGGGCGCGGGCGGGGCCGGGGGAAGGAGATGTCAGGTTGTACGCCCGCGGCGTCAGCGCCCGCCCGTGACGTCCAGGATCGCCCCGGTCGTGTACGAGGACGCGGGGGAGAGCAGGAACAGGATCGTCTCGGCGACCTCCTCCGGCCGACCGCCGCGCCGCATCGGCAGGTTGGGGGCGACGCGGTCGACGCGGCCGGGCTCGCCGCCGAGTGCGTGGATGTCGGTGTGGATCAGCCCGGGGCGTACGGCGTTGACCCGGACGCCCTCGGCGGCGACCTCCAGGGCCAGGCCCCTGGTCATCGAGTCCACCGCGCCCTTGGCGGCGGCGTAGTCGACGTACTCGTTGGGCGAGCCGATCCGGGAGGCGGCGGAGGAGACGTTGACGATCGCGCCGCCGCTGCCGCCGTACCGGGTGGACATCCGGCGGACGGCCTGCGCGGCGCAGAGGAAGGCCGAGGTGATGTTGGAGGCCCAGATGCGGTTCAGCCGGTCCTCGTCGATCTCCTCCAGCCGGCACTGCTTCTCCAGCGTGCCCGCGTTGTTCACCAGCCCGGTGAGCGGCCCGAGTTCGGCGTCGACGGTGGCGAACAGCCGCTCGACCTCGGTGCTGCGGGTGACGTCGGCCCGGACGCCGAGGGCGGTGCCGCCCTCGGCGCGGACGGCGTCGACGACGGCGGCGGCCGAGGCCTCGTCCGAGCGGTAGTTGACGCAGACCCGGTGGCCGCGGCGGGCGGCGAGCAGGGCGGTGGCGGCGCCGATGCCCCGCCCGGCGCCGGTGATGATCAGGGCGCCTTCGGAAGTCGTCATGTTCCGTACTCTATCGATCAGTTGGCGCCGCCGCGCGCAGGGCGGCGATCTTCGGCGCGCGGCTCTTCGGGGAGTCCAGGCTGAAGCCGCGCGCGTCCCCGAGCTCCTCGCGGACGAACGCCTCGGTACGGGCGACGGCGGCGCGCAGCGCCTCGTCCGGCGGGACGAAGGACTGCAGCACGATCTCGGACCGCTCGACGTCGTACTCCCACAGGCCCACGATCCGGCCGCGGTCCAGGACGAGGTGGGTCTGCGGGTCGGCCTCGCCGCCGAAGGTGCGTCCGGCCCGACCGGCGGGCAGGGGGCGGGCGGCGTCGGCGGGGTCGAGCAGTCGGGGCAGGTCGCGGTGGAGCAGGTGGATGCCGTCGATCCCGGCCAGCAGGGTGTAGTGGGGGTCGGCCGGGGGTTCGAACTCCTGGAACTCTCCGGCGAGTTCGGCGGTGATCAGCAGCTCGGAGCCCTCCGCGACGGGGGCGGCCCCGGCCTCGGCGGCGGCCCGGCGGGCGGTGGCCGCGCCGAAGCCGGAGAACCAGCGGAAGTGCCGCAGGGTGGCGGGGCCCGCCCAGGCGAAGTAGCGGCGGGCGAGGTCGGCGGCGTCCCCGCGGACGGGCTGGTCCCAGGTGACGTAGCCGTAACGCTGCTGGTCCAGACGGCCGTTGACCGGCACCCGGCGGATCCGGCCGCGCGACTGCATCAGCCCGAGGGCGAGCGGCAGGGTGGTCGACACCCCGCGCTTGCGGCCCGCCTCGCCGAGCGAGCGGACGGCGTCGCCCACGGCCTCCCGGATGGTGGTGGGATCCACGGGCTCCGACGGGCCGAGGACGCGTTCGATGGCCAGGCAGAGCTTCTCGACCTCGTCCCGGGCGACGCCCAAGTGCCGCTCGGCGGAGGCCACTTCGGACTCCGGCGCGGCCGCTCCGGCCGCCAGGCCGAGCGCGAAGTCGGCCGCCGGCAGCACATAGGTGCAGCCCCGGGCGGAGGGCAGCTCGTGCACCCGCAGCCCGGCCACCGCCGCGTCCACCTCCGCCCGGTGCAGCCCGGCCCGGGCGAACAGGCCCAGGTACGGCGCCGCGCCGCCCACCGAGCGGGCCCAGCCGGTGGCGGCCAGCACCTCGGCGGCGGAGGCGCCGGTGTGCGGGCGGTCCAGCCACTGCCGGTGGGACCACCAGGCGCGCAGCCGGGCGGGGTCGAGCGCGGGGTCGAGCGCGGGGCCGTGGGAGGGGCCGTGGGCGGGCAGGGCGTCGGAGGGAGCGTGCTGCATGGGGCCAGTATCGGCGGCGGAGGCCGCCCCGGTCCGGAATTCGCTCGCCCGGGCGCGGCCCACCAGGGAGGATGTCACGAATCCCAGAGGCCGGAAGGAACCCTGATGCCCACCACTCCCGGTACCGTCCTGCTCTCGGGCATCGTCGGCTCCACCGCGTACGGCTTCGCGCACGCCGGCTCCGACATCGACCGGCTGGGCCTGTTCGCCGTCCCCACCGAGGAGTTGCACGGCCTGCACCGCCCGGCGGAGTCCCAGGTCACCACCGAGCCGGACCTCACCCTGCACGAGGCCGCCAAGTGGTGCCGGCTGGCGCTGAACTGCAATCCGACGGCCTCCGAACTCGTCTGGCTGCCCGACGAGTTGTACGAGACCCGCACCCCGCTCGGTGAGGAGCTGATCGCCCTCCGCTCGACGTTCCTCAGCGCCCCGGCCGTCCGCAGGGCGTATCTCGGCTACGCCGACCAGCAGTTCCGCAAGCTCCTCGCCCGCGACACCGCCGACCCGGCCGCCCGCCGCCGGGCCGCCAAGCACGCCCGCCACCTCGTCCGGCTCACCGAACAGGCCGTACGGCTGCACGAGAGCGGCCTCAACCTGATCCGGTTGCCCGACCCGGAGCGCGTCCGCGAGCTCGGCGAGCGCATCGCCGCCCGCCCCGCCACCGCCGAATCCCTGCTCGCCGAGGCCGCCGAGCGCCTCTCCCGCCCCGGCGTCCTGCCCGACGCCCCCGACCCGCGCCCCGCCGAAGCCTGGCTCCGCCGCGTCCGCGCCGCCCACTACGCACCCGCGGCCTAAGGCCTGCCCCAGCCACCGCCACGCCCGCTCAATCCACTGGCCAAGCCCCTCCCTGCACCGGGTAGGATCGCGGTGGTCCTTCCCACCGGCACGCCCGGCCGAAGGGCCGCGGGCCGCTAGCTCAATTGGCAGAGCTGCGGACTTTTAATCCGTAGGTTCAGGGTTCGAGCCCCTGGCGGCCCACTGCCCGGGCCCGGGTCGGAGTGCTTCCGGCCCGGGCCCTTTTTCGTGCCCGCAGCGTGGTGCTCGCAGCGCCGGGCCCGCCGTGTCGTACCCGGCGGTAGGGACTTAGTACGAGTGGATGACTGGGACCTGATCAACCCGACGGACACAACGGTGATCGGCCGCCGGGGCCGGTGAAAGGGCCGAGCCGGACGGCATCCAGCCGTCCGGCTCGTGGCGACGAGGAGGTGGTCAGGCGTTCCAGTACCCCTTGGCGAAGACGTTCTCCGCCGCCACCCCGTACGAGGGCAGCAGCCCCCGCAGCCGCGCGGCGACCCGGCTCTCGGTGAGCGCGTGCGCCCGGCCGAGGCCTCCGGGGGGGTGAAGGCGTCGAGCGCCGCCACCAGCAGGTCGGGCGTCCCGGCCGGGCGCTCGCCCGGTGGAGCCAGTGCGGGGCGCGGGCCGGCAGGGGGAGGTGGTCATGGCGGCGTACCAGCAGGACTAGATCGCGGACATGCCCCAACTGCCCTAGCCGAGAGGGTGGTTGAAGAGACATGACGGTCCGTCCAGGCTCCGGGGTGGAGGCCGCCGACCCGCACCCCAGGCGGCCCGCCCCGGGCGTCGTCCACTTCCTCGTCGAGGCCGACAACCAGTCCGGCACGCCCGTCTGCCGGATGCGCACCCGGCTGCTCTTCGCCCGCCGCGCCCCCGGCGGCGGCGACCGGAAGTGAGCCCGGGGCGTGCGGGGCGGCGGGATGCGCTCTCGACGGGAGAGGGGCGGCGGGTCATCCTCGATCGTGCGTGTGTGGTCCGAACGTCCCGAACGTCCCAGTCCCGAACGTCCCAGTCCCGAACGTCCCCGTCCCGTGCGAAGGAGCCCTCGTGGAGCGTCCGTTGGAGAACCGTCCGGCCTCGCTGAACCGCCCCCTGGAGTGCCCGGTCAACCGCCCGACGCTCGTCCTCGACCCCACGGGGAGGGCCCGCGACGCCGAGAGCGCCGAGCTGATCGCCCACGGGCCCGCCGTCCCGGCCGACATCCTCGGGGTGCAGGTGTGGGCGGTGTCCGACCCCGACCTCCTGGAGGAGCTGCTCAAGGACCCCCGGATCTCCAAGGACGGGCTGCGCGACTGGCCCGACTTCGAGCCGGTGGTGGCCGGCTGGCCGCTGGCTCTCTGGGTGACGGCCCGCAACATGTTCACCGCCCAGGGCGACGAGCACCGCCGGCTGCGCCGCCTGGTCAGCGGGGCCTTCAGCTCCCGCCGCGTCGCCGCGCTCACCGGGCGCATCGAGGAGCTGACGGCCACCCTGCTCGACGGCATCGCCACCGCCGGCGAGGGCGGGGAACCGGTGGACCTGCGCGAACACCTCGCCGGGCCGCTGCCCATCCTCGTGATCGCCCAACTCCTCGGCCTGCCCGAGGAACTGCGCGACGGCTTCCGCCAGTACGTCGACGGCGTCTTCTCCACCGTCCTCACCCCGGAGGAGGCCGAGGCCAACGCGCTCGCCTTCTACGCGATGATCGACGCCCTCATCGCCTCCAAGCGCGAACAGCCCGGCGACGACATGACCTCCCTGCTGATCGCCGCCCGGGACACCGAGGGCGACGGCAGCGCCCTCACCGAGGACGAACTGCGCGACACCGTGATGCTGGTCGTCTCCGCCGGGTACGAGACCACCATCAACCTCATCGGCAACACGATCTCCCTGCTGCTCGCCCACCCCGACCAGCTCGACCTGGTGCGCGGGGGCAAGGCGGCCTGGGACGACGCGGTCGAGGAGTCGCTGCGCCTGGAGGCACCGGTCGCCCACCTGCCGCTGCGCTACGCCCTGGAGGACGTCGAACTGCCCGGCGGGGTCACCGTCCGGCGGGGCGAGGCGATCCTCGCCTCCTACGCCGCCGCCGGACGCCACCCCGCACGGCACGGGGACGGCGCCACCGCCTTCGACGTCACCCGGACGGTCAAGGACCACCTCGCCTTCGGGCACGGCCCGCACTTCTGCCTCGGCGCCCAACTCGCCCGCCTGGAGGCGCGGACGGCGCTGAGCGCGCTGTTCGAGCGCTTCCCCCGGCTGGTGCTCGTCCCGGGCGTGGACCTCGAACCCGTGGACTCCCTGATCTCCAACGGGCCGCGCACCCTGCCCGTCCTCCTGGACGGCGCGGAGGCCACCGCGGAGGCCACCGCTGGGGCCACCGCATAGCGCGCGGACGACTGCGGCGGGGCGGGAGGGGTTGACGGACACCTCCCGCCCCGCTCGCATGCGTACCCGGGGCCGGACACGTACGTACGCATTCCTCGAAATGCTCAACGCAATTCTGAGGGTGCGTCATTCCATACGTCATTCCATGCGTATTCCCGGGATTCGGGCGGATGGAATCTACCGCGCCCGGTCGGCGTGCTCAATACTCGGTCCGCAACCGAGAGAAGGAAATCATTCACATGGCTCTGGACGCGCGGCAACGGGCCGATTTCGTCGACCACCGGTCCACCGGGACCACCACAGCCGGGGAGTACGCCGTATCGGTCCGCGGCCTGCGGAAGAGCTACGGCGACCGGCACGCCGTCCAGGGCCTCGACCTGGACGTCCACCGCGGGGAGGTGTTCGCCCTGCTCGGGCCCAACGGCGCGGGCAAGACCACCACCGTCGAGATCCTGGAAGGCGTGCGGCAGCGCACCGCCGGCGAGGTCCGGGTGCTCGGCTGCGACCCCGGCCGCGACCGGCGCGACTGGCGGGCCCGGATCGGCGTGGTGCCGCAGACGACCGGCGCGTACGCGGACCTCACCGTGCGCGAGGTCGTCGAGCACTTCGCCGCCTTCTACCCCCGGCCGCTGCCCGTCGGCCAGGTCATCGACATGGTCGGCCTCGGCAGGCACGAGCGGAGGCGGAGCGCCGACCTGTCCGGCGGCCAGGCCCGCCGCCTCGACGTCGCCGTGGGCATCGTCGGCGACCCGGAGCTGATCTTCCTCGACGAGCCCACCACGGGCCTCGACCCGGTGGCCCGCCGCGAAGCCTGGGACCTCGTGCGCTGGTTCTGCCAGCGCGGCCGCACCACCGTCCTCACCACCCACTACCTGGACGAGGCCGAGGCGCTCGCCCAGCGGGCGGCGGTCGTCGTCGCCGGGCGGGTCGTCCGGTACGGGCCGCTGGCCGAGCTCGGCGGACGCGACCGCACCCCGACCACCGTCTCCTTCCGGCTCCCCGACGAGTCCATGCGCTCACATCCGCCCGTGCTGCCCGCCCTGCCGCCCGGGGCCGAGGCCGCGCCGGTCGGCGAGGACGGCGTGCTGCGGATCGCCACCCACGCGCCGACCGCCCTGCTCGCCGTCCTCGCCCCCTGGGCGCACGCCGCCGGGATCGGCGAACTGCCCGAACTGCGGGTGCACCGGCCCACCTTGGAGGACGTCTACCTGGACCTGATCCGGGAACACGCCGACGGCACCGACCGCGCCACCGACCGCGGCACCGACCGTGCCACCGACCGCGCCGCCGCCCGCGCCACCGACACCAGCAGCCCGACCATCAGCCGGAAGGCGGCCGACCGATGACCACCACCCTCGAACCCCGGGCCCTCCCGACCGCCACCGAACCCCGCCGCGCCGCCCCCGCGCCCGGCATGTGGCGCGCCTGCGCCGCCCGCTCGAAGGCCGAACTCCGGGCCTTCTTCCGCAACAAGCAGTCACTCGTCTTCACCCTGATGTTCCCGGTGATCCTGCTCCTCGTCTTCGGCTCGATCTTCTCCGGCAAGGTCGCCGGCACCGACACCGACCTCAAGCAGGTCTTCATGGCCGGCATCATCGCCGCCGGCGTCATGAGCACCGCCTTCTCCGGCCTGGCCGTCAACATCGCCATCGAGCGGGACAACGGCACCGTGCGCCGCCTCGCCATGACACCGATGCCCAAGTCGGCCTACTTCATCGGCAAGTTGGTGCGGGTCACCGTCACCACCGCACTCGAGGCGGTGCTGCTCATCGGCCTCGCCCTCCTCGCCTTCGGGCTGCCGCTGCCCAGCACCCCCGAGCGCTGGTCCACCCTCCTCTGGGACCTCGCGCTCGGCACCGCCGCCTGCGCGATGGCCGGCGCCGCGTACTCGGCGCTGATCCCCGACAGCCGGTCCGCGGCGGCGATCGTCACCCCGGTGTTCATGGTGCTGCAGTTCATCTCCGGGGTGTTCTTCCCCTTCGGCCAACTGCCCTCCTGGATGCAGACGGTGGCCGCGTTCTTCCCGGTCAAGTGGATGGCCCAGGGCTTCCGCTCGGTGTTCCTGCCGGACACCTTCACCGCCGTCGAACCCGCCGGGAACTGGGAGCAGGGGCACATCGCGCTGGTGCTGGCCGCCTGGACCCTCGCCGGACTGGCGCTCACCGCGCTCACGTTCCGCTGGCGCGGGCCCCGGGTGCGCTGACACCCGTGGGAAGGGGCTCTGAGCAGGGGGTACGGTGGGCCGCGCGAGCCGACGAGGGGGTAACGGGGATGCCGACCGGAACGCTGCTGCACCGTGAGCGCGAACTCACCGAACTGGCCCGCGCGCTCGCCGGCATCCGGGCCGGCCGGCCCGCCGTCGTGCTCGTCCGCGGCCCTCGGGGCATCGGCCGGAGCGCCCTGCTCGCCGCCGCACCGGCCCGCGTCGACGGCGGGGCCGTGGTGCTGCGGGCGCGCTGCCACGCCGCCGAGCGGGAATTCCCGTACGCGGTGGTACGACAGCTCCTCGACCACTTTCCGGAAAAGCGACGAGAGGTCGAGCCGCCCGAATCCGGGGAATTCCCGGAACGGGTGCTCGACCACCTTTTCCGCACCGTCCGATCCCTCGCCACCCGCACCCCCGTGGTGATCGCCGTCGACGACCTGCACCTGGCCGACGAGGAATCCCGCCGGTCGCTCTCCTACCTCGCCCGCCGCATCGAGGGCCTGCCCGTCGCCCTCCTCGCCACCACCCCCGACGAGGCCGCCGACCCGCTCGCCGCCGAACTCGCCGGCCTCGGCCAGGCCCGAACCGTCACCCCCGACCCGCTCTGCGACGGCTGCGTCGCCGAACTGCTCGCCGAGGAGTTCGACACCCCCGTCGACCAGGACCTCGCCGCCCTCTGCCACGACCTCACCCGGGGCAACCCGCTCGTCCTCGAAGAGCTCGCCGCCCGCCTCCGCGCCGCCCGCATCCCCGTCGGCGCCCCCGACCTCGCCGCCGTCCACCGGATCGGCGCCGCCACCCTCGCCGACACCAGCCTCACCTGGCTGCGCCACAGCCACCCCCGCGCCGCCGACCTCCTCACCGCCCTCGCCGTCCTCGGCCCCGACGCCGACCTCGCCACCGCCGCCCTGCTCACCGGCCTCGGCGAACTCCACACCGACGAAGCCCACGAGGCACTGCGCCGCACCGACCTCCTCCATCCCGGGTCACCCGCCGCCTTCCGCCACGACACCATCCGCGCCGCCGTCCTCGCCCACACCGACCCGGCCACCCTCCTCGCCCTCCACCAACGGGCCGCCACCCTCCTCACCCGCCTCGGCGCCCCCGCCACCCGCACCGCCGAACACCTCCTCTCCGCCGGCACCACCCACCCCGACCGCTCCGTCCCCGTCCTCCGCGCCGCCGCCCACGAAGCCGCCACCGACGGCCACTGGGACACCGCCGCCCGCTACCTCCACCGCGCCCTCGCCGACACCCTCCCCCCGGACCCCGCCCACCCCCTCACCGCGCACCCCCTCACCGCGCACCCCCTCACCGCCCACCTCCTCACCGCGCACCTCGGCACCATCGAACTCCACCGCGACATCCCCGCCGCCATCCGCTGCGCCACCACCCTCGCCACCATCCCCGACCCGGCACAGCGGGCCCTGCTCCTGGCCCCACTCGCCGCCCCGCTCCTCACCCTCGGCGTCGCGGCGGCCCCCTTCTCGGAAGCGGCAGCAGCCCTGGCGGCCCTGCCTGCCCTGCCCGCCCCGCCCGCCCTGCCCGTGCTCGCCGCCCACGCCGTGCTGGCCGGTCGACGCGCGCCCCTGCGGCCCGCGCTCGCCGCGTTGCGTACGGGCGCGGGGCGGGCGGGAGCCCCGGCGTTGTTCGGTGCGCTGGCGGCCTCGGCCGCTGCCGCAGGTTCCTCCCGTACGGCCGTACGGTTCGCGCGGCGCTGTCTGGAGGCGACCTCGCCCGCCGAGGCCGGGGTCGAGGTGCTCGGGGCGGCCCTGGGACTCGCCTGGACGGGGGCTCCGGAGGAGGCGATCGCCTGGGTCGGGCGGGCCGTGCGCTCGGCCGAGCGCTGGAACCGCCGCGGCGACCTCGCGCTCGCCCTGCTCATCCGTGCCGATCTCGCCCACCACCGGGCCCGCCCGCAGGACGCCCTGGCCGACGCCGAGCGCGCCGCCGAGCTGGGCGCGGCCCTGCGGGCGCAGGAACTGACCTCGACGGCGGGCACGTCGGCGCTGCGGTCGCGCCTGGCGCTGGGTCGGCCGGGCGACCCGGCCGTCGCCGAACTCCCGGTCGAGGCACACCCGTTGCTGCGGGCGGTGGCCCTGGAGACGCGAGGGCTGCTCGCCGCCCACCACGGTGACCACCGGGAGGCGCTGCGACTGTTCCGGTCCTGCGGCGCCCTGCTGGCCGCCCACGGCGTGACCAACCCCGCCTGCGTGCCCTGGCGTTCGCACGCGGTCCGGGCCAGCCGCGCCCTCGGCGACCATGCCGCCGCCCACGTCCTGGAAGCCGCTCCGGCGTCCCCGGCGGGCGGCCCCAGGCGGCAGGCCCGGCTCTCCCCGAGCGAACGCCGGGTCGTCGACCTGGTCCTGCAAGGGCTGAGCAACCTGGAGGTGGCCGAGCGCCTCTTCCTCAGCAAGCGCACGGTGGACACCCACCTCGGCCGGATCTACCGCCGGCTGGGCATCAAGGGCCGCCCCGAACTGGCGGCGGCCGTCGAGGGCTTGTGAGAGGCGCACCCGCCGGGGCAGGTACGGGCCGCCGCCGGGCGGAGGCCGGGGATCCGGCTCCGGGCTGTGCGGGGTGAGGCGGCGGCGCCCGCCCTACCCAGCCGCCGGGGCCGCCGTGAGGCCGAACTCGGCGCCCCACGGGTCCCGCAGGACGGCGGGTTCCTCGCGGGCGGGCCGGAGGACCTGGGCGCCCAGGGCGACGGCCCGGCGGGTGGCGGCCTCCGGGTCGGTGGCGCCGAAGCGGGGGAGCCACTGCGGTCGGCCCTGGTCGCTCTCGACCACCGGGACGCCGCCGCCCCCGCCGCCGAACAGCTCCCCGTAGAACGCCTCCGCGCACCCCGCCGCCTGCGTCCGCAGCTCGTGCCCGCACAGGGCACCGGGCTCGTCGACGAGCATGCCCCCCACCGCCCGCTCGCCCTCCCAGAAGCCGACGGTGGCCCCGACCGCGTCGATGGCCAGGAAGAGCCGGCTGCCGCCCCCGGCGGGCACCGGCGGCATCACGACCCGCCCGCCCTGGTGCCACACGCGTTCGCAGGTGAGGTCGGCGTCGTCCGTCGCCAGGTAGATGTTCCACGCGGCGTGGGGCGGCAGGCCGGCCGGGGCCGCGCCGAAGCCGCAGACGGCCCGGCCGCGCAGGACGGCGAGGTCGTAGCCGGGTGATTCGGTGACGAACTCCCAGTCCAGCAGCGCGGAGTAGAACGCCCGGCTGCCGCTCAGGTCGGGAGTGATGCAGTCAACCCAGCACGGCGTGCCGTGGGGGCTGCGGGTACGTCGGGGCACGGTTCCTCCGTCATGGCGTGGTCGATCAGCCCGGCCGCCTCCTCGGCCCAGCCCACGTCGGGCAGGTGGAGGCGGAGGGCGGGTGCCCCGGTGAGGGCGGCGGTGGCGTCGGCGGGCCAGAGGCGGGTGGTGTAGTCGCCGGGGGTGAGCCGGACGTCGTCCTCGGCGGCGCGGCAGAGCCGCACCAGGGTGGGCGGTCCCGGTCGGGCGTGGAGGGGGACGACGGGGCCGAGGCTCTCGGGCCGTACCTGGAGCACCTCGGCGCCGCCCCCCGGCGGCTCGACGGTGCGCCAGGCGCCTTCGGGCAGTCCGGCCCCGCGCAGCCAGGCGGCCGCGGCTCCGCGGGCTTCCAGCGGGGCGAGGTAGGGCAGCGGGTGGCCGGTGCGGCGGTCGAGGACGAGCAGTTGCCCGGAGACGAACGCCCAGCCGCGCCGCGCGAGCGCCGCCGCCACGTTGGCCTGCTCCCCGTACGGCCCGCCGAGCAGCGCCACGGACCGGCCGTGCCGGGCCAGCACCACGGCGGGCGTCAGGCAGTACCGGTCCCGGAGGGCGGCGAAGGGCGGTACGGCCGGGGGCAGGTTGCCCCAGTCGCGGAAGGCCCGCCGCAGCAGGGGGGTGCCGTCCGCGCGCCGTACGAGGTAGTCCGGTTCGGCGCCGCCCCGGCGGATCTCCACGAGCAGCCGCGCGGAGCCGCCGCCGCCCCCACGAAGGTGCGGCCCGAACCGGAAGGCGATCTCCTCGCGCTCGACCCCGGTGAGACCGGTTTCGAGGCCGGCTTCGAGTCCGCTTTCGAGGCCGGGTTCGAGGCCGCTCGTGAGACCGCTCGTGAGGCCGATCTCAAGGCCGAAGAAGTCCAGCAGGATGGGCTCGGTGTCCGGCAGCACTTCGCCTCCTGACGTGCGCGTTCTGCGTGTCCGACGTGTCCGACGCCCGGAAGTCTGCTGCAGGGCCCGGGCCGCCGGAAGGGTTTCCGGACGGCAGGAAGATCGCGCTGGCAGCTTGGTGCCACGGCTGGCATGATCGAGCCGCCGACTCGCCCGGCGTCAGGCCGGGAACGGGGACGAGGACGCGAAGGGGTGGGCCGATGGTGCCCGAGATCGACGGTGCGGCGCAGGACGTCTACCGGCTGATGCTGGCGGAGCACCGGATCGGTGCCCCCGACATCGCCGTCGCGCTGGGCCTGTCCGAGGCGCGGGTGCGCGCCGCGCTCGACCGACTGGAGGGCCTGCGGCTGCTGATCCCGTCGGACGGCCTGGCGGGGGAGGCGCCCGGGGGCCTGCGGCCGGTGGATCCCAGGGTGGGGCTGCCCGCGCTGCTGCGGCACATCGAGTCGGCGCAGCAGCGCAGTGTGGAGGAGTTCGAGCGGCGCCAGGCCGCGATCACGGATCTGCTGGCCGAGTACCGGGACGAGTCGGCGGACGAGAGCGCCGACCTGGAGCGCCTGGTGGGCATCGCGACGGTGCACGCCAGGATGGACCAGGTGATCAGCGGCGTCCGCGAGGAGCTGCTCACCTTCGCCCCGGACGGTGTCCGGCCTCCGACCTCCTTGGAGGCGAGCCGCGCGGGCAACGAGGACCTGCTGACCAGGGGCGTGGCGATGCGCACGATCTACCTGGACGCCGCCCGCAAGTACCGCCCGCTGGTGCGGCACGCCGAGTGGCTGACGGGGCTGGGCTGCCAGATCCGCTCGGTGCCCGCGCTGCCGCTGCGGATGCTGGTCTTCGACCGGAAGCGGGCGTTCGTGCCGATGGACCCGGCGGACACCCGCCGGGGCGCGATCCTGCTCAGCGCCCCGGGGGTGATCACGGCCCTGGTGTCGCTGTTCGAGCAGACCTGGGCGGACGCGAAGCCGTTCGGCGCCCCGCCGCGGCGCGACGAGCAGGGGCTGACCGGGCAGGAGCAGGAGTTGCTGCGGCTGCTCGGCCAGGGGTTCACGGACGAGATGGCGAGCAAGCGGCTGGGCCTGTCGCTGCGGACGGCCCGCCGGATGATGGCGGACCTCATGGACCGCCTGGGCGCCCGCAGCCGGTTCGAGGCGGGTCTGCTGGCGGGCCGGCGCGGCTGGCTCTGAGGGGGCGGGGCCCAAGTGGTGTGGGTCACGCCGGAATCGACCGTTTTCGACTGTTCTGCCGGGGTGCTCGGAGCCGTCCGCAGGGGTTGTCGGTACACCGGAGGTTCGTGACCGCAGTGGCCCTAAATATGATCGGAAGTCACGCTCGTCGGTTCGTCCCGGCGACCGTCCGTGCAACCCGGGGCGGTGGTCGGGTCGTCATCCAAGTGTGCGGTGCGCCAGATCGTCCGGGGCGTCGCTTCCGTCGGTGAAAGGTACGCGCATGTCAGGTGAGTGGGG
Source organism: Kitasatospora sp. NPDC051170 (assembly GCF_044455705.1). NCBI lineage: Bacteria > Bacillati > Actinomycetota > Actinomycetes > Kitasatosporales > Streptomycetaceae > Kitasatospora > Kitasatospora sp. NPDC051170. The sequence continues at coordinate 371,081 of NZ_JBITFA010000005.1, forward strand.
CGAAGGCCCGACCCAGGGCGAGGACGCCTCCTCCGGCGCGGTCTCGACCGGGGGCGACGGAGCCGTGCCGCCACCGCGCACCGGCGGTCGCGCCGAGGCCCGCAGGGCCGCCCAGGGCAAGGGCGGCGACCGCAGCGGCGGCGCGACGGACGGCGACAAGGACGGCGGCCGGGCCGCCGGACGCGCGGCGGCCCGCCGTGGCGGCAAGCCCAAGAAGAACGTGAAGAAGATCGTCGCCTGGTCGGCGGCCGGCGTGCTGGTGCTGATCGCGGGCGCGGGCGGAGCGATCTACTTCAAGCTCAACGCCAACATCAAGTCCTTCGACGCCGACGCGATAGCCACCGACCGCCCGCCGGAGGCCAAGGCCGACGCGGACGGCAACAGGCCGGTCAACATCCTGCTGATCGGCTCCGACAGCCGCGGCAAGAACAACGCCGACCTCGGCGGCGGCGAGGACGGCGGCGCCCGCTCGGACACCACGATCCTGCTGCACGTCTACGCCGACCACAAGCACGCCGTGGGCATCTCGATCCCGCGCAACGCGAAGGTCCCGATCCCGTCCTGCAAACTGCCCAACGGCAAGTGGACCAAGGGCGGCGGCGTCGAGCTCTTCAACTCGGCCTTCGCGATGGGCGGCAGCGACGACGGCAACCCGGCCTGCACCCAGAACACCGTCGAGAAGGTCACCGGCATCCGGGTCGACCACACCATCGTGGTGGACTTCAGCGGCTTCGCCTCGATGACCAAGGCCGTGAACGGCGTGGACATCTGCCTGCCGAAGGCGATCTACGAGGGGGACATCAACCCCAAGCTGCCCAAGAAGGGCGCGATGGTCCTGCCGCAGGGCAAGCAGACCGTCCAGGGCCAGCAGGCGCTGGACTACGTCCGGCTGCGCCACGGCATCGGCGACGGCTCCGACATCGGCCGGATGAAGCGCCAGCAGGCGTTCCTCAGCTCCTTCGCCAGCAAGGTCAAGAAGGAGGGGCTCAGCCCCACCACCCTCCTGCCGCTGGCCGACGCCGCCACCAAGTCGCTGATCGTCGACCCCGGCCTGGACTCCGCGGACAAGCTGATCTCCTTCGGCATGTCGCTGCGCAACATCGACATGCACGAGCTGAAGTTCGTGACGGCGCCCTGGCGCTTCCGCACCGAGGACAAGGACCTCGACCTGGTCCACCCCGACGTGGACAAGCTCTGGGAGACCCTCAAGGCCGACCAGACCGTCGACGGCCAGAACGCCACCGGCCAGCAGCCCGACGCCCCCGCCACCTCGGCGCCCCAGCAGCCCACCACCCCGGCCGCCCCGGCGGGGGACGCCGCCAACGCCTCGATCAAGGTCGCGGTCTACAACGGCACGAGCACCAACGGCCTGGCCGGCAAGGCGACCGAACTGCTCAAGGGCGCCAAGTTCACCGCCACGACGGCCGGGCAGGGGCCCAACACCAAGTACAAGACCACCGTGGTCGAGTACGGCTCCGGGCAGAAGGCCAACGCCGACAAGGTCGCCGCGCTGTTCCCGGGCGCCACGGTCAGCGCCGGCGGCGGGCGCGGCGTGAACGTCATCGTCGGCCAGGACTTCGCCGCCGCCAGCGGCCTGGCGGGCGCCACCGGCGGCGCGGGCACCCCCGCCCCGGGAGCCCCCGGCGGCGCCCCGCAGCCGCTGCCGACCACCGTCACCAACGACGTCCGCTCGGCCGACGACGACATCTGCGCCAACACCTCGTACGGCAGCGGCGGCTGAGCCGTGGGGAGGTGAGGGCCCCGGGGCGCGTGCCCCCGGGGTCCGTGCCATGGTGGCCCTGACGGAGGGGGCCACCACGGCACCGAAAGGCGGGCCCATGCCCGAGATCGCCCTGCAGCTCGACATCGCCGCCCAGCGCTCCGTCGTCCTCGCCGCGCTCACCACCCACGACGGCCTGACCGGCTGGTGGACGGACGCCGTGGACCGCGACGGCGACGTGCTGCTCCTCACCCTCCCGGGCGCCCCGGAGCCGTACCGGCTGCGCGTCCAGCGGGCCGACACCGACAAGGTGGTGTGGTCCAACGCGGGCGTCTTCCCGCCGCAGTGGGCGGGCACCTGGATCAGCTGGGACCTCGCCGAGCAGCCCGGCGCCCCCGAGCGCACGGTCCTGCTGCTGCGCCACGGCGGCTGGCAGCCGGGCGGCGAGCACGGCATCCCGGCGGTGGCGGGCACCTGGGCGGAGCTGGTGGTGCGCCTCAAGGACTACGCGCAGAGCGGCGAGAAGCAGCCGTACTTCGTCACCACCCGCCGCCACGACCCCGCGTAGGGCGTGTCCTCCGGCGCCCCCCTTCGCCCGCCAGGGCGCCGTCCGGTGGCGGGATCGCGGCGGCGGGCCGATGGTGGGCGGTGTACCGCCGTCCGCGCGACGGGTGTGCGGGCCGGGGCCCGGCCCGCGGCCCGCCCGACCCCGCCACAGCCGGCCACCACCGCCTCCGGGAGGCCCCGCAATGCCCGTAGTCACCGATCCGTACCAGCCCGGCACCCCCTGCTGGATCGACCTGATGGCGAGCGACCAGCAGGCCGCGCTCGACTTCTACCGCGACCTGTTCGGCTGGCAGGGCGAGGTCGGCCCGGCCGAGTTCGGCGGCTACGCCGTGTGCACGCTGAACGGCCGCCCGGTCGCCGGGATCATGGCGCGGTCCGCGCCCGAGGGGCAGCCGTTGCCGCCCGTCGGCTGGACGACGTACCTGGCCTCGGACGACGCCGACGCGACCTCCTCGGCGATCACCGGCGCCGGGGGCACCGTCCTGTACGAGCCGATGGACGTCGGCACGATCGGCCGGATGCTGGTCGCCGCCGACCCGACCGGTGCGGTGTTCGGCGCCTGGCAGGCCATGGACTTCATCGGCGCGGGCGTCGTCAACGAGCCGGGCGCGCTGGTGTGGAACGAGCTGAACACCACCGACACCGACGTCTCCGGCCGCTTCTGCCACCAGGCGCTCGGCCTGCGCCCGGCCACCATCCAGGGCATGGACGGCTACTTCTCCCTCAACGTCGGCGACCGCACGGTGGGCGGCCTCCAGTCCGTCCCCGGGTACCTGGGCGGCGGCACGCCCTCGCACTGGATGACGTACTTCTCGGTGGACGACACCGACTCCACCGTGGACGCCCTGGTCAAGGCGGGCGGCTCGGTCGTCCAGCCGCCCTTCGACATGCAGTCCGGCCGGATGGCCGTCGTCCGGGACCCGCAGGGCGCCGTGTTCGCCGTCATCCAGGCCCCCGAGGCGCAGCTGCCCGACTCCGCCTGAGCCCGGCGGTGACCGGAAGCCGCCCTTCCCGCGACGCGCCGCCGGGAATGGGCGGCTTCGCCGCGCTCCCCGGGTAAGACTGCACCCATGCTGGGGCTACCGGACGACATCCGCGCTTTCCTCTTCGACCTCGACGGGGTGCTCACCCAGACCGCGAAGGTGCACGCCGCGGCCTGGAAGGACACCTTCGACGCCTTCCTGCGCGCCGAAGCCGCCCGCACCGGCGGGCAGTTCGTCCCCTTCGACGCCGTCACCGACTACGACGTGTACGTGGACGGCCGCCCGCGCCTGGACGGCACCCGGGCCTTCCTGCGCAGCCGGGGCATCGACCTGCCCGAGGGCACCCCGGAGGATCCGCCCAACTCCCGTACGGTGCAGGGCATCAGCCGCGCCAAGAACGACACCGTGCTCAAGCTCATCCACGACCAGGGCGTGCAGCCGTACGAGGGCTCCGTCGCCTACGTGCACCGGCTGCGCGCGCTGGGCCTGCCGGCCGCGGTGGTCTCCTCCAGCGCCAACTGCCGGGACGTACTGCGCTCGGCGGGCATCGAGGAGCTGTTCGAGGTGATCGTGGACGGCCTGGTCTCCGCCCGCGAGCACTTGCCCGGCAAGCCCGCGCCGGACACCTATCTGTACGCGGCCCGCGCGCTCGGCGTGGAGCCCGCGCACGCCGCCGTCTTCGAGGACGCGCTGGCGGGCGTCGCCTCCGGCCGGGCGGGTGGCTTCGGCGCGGTGGTCGGGGTGAACCGCACCGGCCAGGCCGCCGAACTGCGCCGCGACGGCGCCACGGTGGTCGTCGACGACCTGGCCGAACTCCTGGTCGACGAAAAGCGGGGAGACGAAGCATGAGCCCGTCCGACAACTTCACCATCGACCCCTGGCAGATCACCGAACACGGCCTGGACCTCAACGCCCTGGCCCGCTCCGAGTCCCTGTTCGCGCTCTCCAACGGGCACGTGGGCCTGCGCGCCAACCTCGACGAGGGCGAGCCGCACGGCCTGCCCGGCACCTACCTCAACGGCGTCTTCGAGCTGCGCCCGCTGCCGTACGGCGAGGGCGGCTACGGGTACCCGGAGTCCAGCCAGAGCATCATCAACGTCACCAACGGCAAGATCATCCGGCTGCTGGTCGACGACGAGCCCTTCGACCTGCGCTACGGCGAACTCGTCAGCCACAGGCGCTGGTTGGACTTCCGCGAGGGACTGCTCCACCGCGAGGCCGAGTGGACCTCCCCGGCCGGGCGGACGATCCGGGTGCGCTCCACCCGCCTGGTCTCGCTCACCCAGCGCGCCGTCGCCGCCGTCGAGTACACCGTGGAGGCGGTGGACGCCCCGGCGCGCATCGTGCTGCAGTCCGAGCTGGTGGCCAACGAGCAGCTGCCCGGCGGCCCGGAGGGGGACCCTCGGGCCGCCGCCGTGCTGGAGGCCCCGCTGCAGGCCGAGGCGCACCACGCGAGCGGGGCGAAGGCGGTGCTGGTGCACCGCACCCGCTACAGCGGCATCCGGGTCGCCGCCGGGATGGACCACGTCATCGAGGGCCCGGAGCGGTACGACGTCGTCGCCGAGGCCGAGACCGACCACTGCCGGATCTCCGTCACCACCGTGCTCCCGCCCGGACAGAAGCTGCGGCTGGTCAAGTTCACGGCGTACGGCTGGTCCGGCGCCCGCTCGCTGCCCGCCGTCCGGGACCAGGTCGAGGCCGCGCTGACCGCCGCGCGGTACACGGGCTGGGAGGGCCTGGTCGCCGAACAGACGGACTTCCTCAAGGAGTTCTGGGAGACCAGCGACATCGAGATCGAGGGCGACGTCGAACTCCAGCAGGCCGTCCGGTTCGCCGTCTTCCACGTCCTCCAGGCGGGCGCCCGCAGCGAGGAACGCGCCATCCCCGCCAAGGGGTTGACCGGCCCGGGCTACGACGGCCACAGCTTCTGGGACACCGAGACCTTCGTCCTGCCGGTGCTCACCTACTGCCTGCCGGGCGCCGTCAACCAGGCCCTGCGCTGGCGGCACACCACCCTGCCGCTGGCCCGCGAGCGGGCCGCCCAGCTCGGCCTGGCCGGCGCGGTGTTCCCCTGGCGGACGATCCGGGGCGAGGAGTGCTCCGGGTACTGGCCGGCCGGCACCGCCGCCTTCCACATCGGCGCCGACATCGCCGCCGCCGTGGTCCGCTACGTCCGGGCCACCGGGGACGTGGAGTTCGAGCGCGAGTACGGCCTCGAACTCCTCGTCGAGACCGCCAGGATGTGGCGCTCGATCGGCCACCACGACACCGCCGGCAACTTCCGCATCGAGGGCGTCACCGGCCCCGACGAGTACAGCGCCGTCGCCGACAACAACGTCTACACCAACCTCATGGCGCAGACGAACCTGCGTGCCGCCGCCGACGCGGCCGTGCGCCACCCCGACGCGGCCGCCGCCCTCGGCGTCGACACCGAGGAGACCGCCGCCTGGCGCGACGCGGCCGCCGCGATGTACCTGCCCTACGACGCCGACCTCGGCGTGCACCCGCAGGCCGACGGCTTCACCCACCACCAGGTCTGGGACTTCGAGGGCACCCCGCCCGAGAAGTACCCGCTGCTGCTGCACTACCCGTACTTCGACCTGTACCGCAAGCAGGTCGTCAAGCAGGCCGACCTGGTGCTCGCCATGCAGGTGCGCGGCGACGCCTTCACCGACGAGCAGAAGGCCCGCAACTTCGCCTACTACGAGCGCCTGACCGTCCGGGACTCCTCGCTCTCCGCCTGCACCCAGGCGGTGATCGCCGCCGAGGTCGGCCAGCTGGACCTCGCGTACGACTACACCGCCGAAGCCGCCCTGATGGACCTGCACGACCTCGGCGGCAACACCCGCGACGGCCTCCACATGGCCTCGCTCGCCGGGGCCTGCATCGCCCTGGTCGCCGGCTTCGGCGGGCTGCGCGACCACAGCGACACGCTGTCCTTCCGGCCCCGGCTGCCGGCCGGGCTGACCGGGCTCGGCTTCTCGCTGATGGTGCGCGGGCAGCTGCTGGGCGTGCGGATCGGCCACGAGGGAACCACGTACACCCTGCGCCGGGGCGAGGTGATCCACCTGCGGCACGACGGGGAGATGGTGCAGGTCAAGGCGGGTGAGCCGGTCACCCTGCCCACCACGGCCCCGCCCGCCCAGGAGCGCTGCGCCCAGCCGCCCGGGCGCGAGCCCGCCCGCCGCCAGCCGCTGGCGGGCCTGGCGGCGGGCAAGCTCGGCCAGCAGGACCACCTGGCCGCCGAGTAGGCCACCTGTTCGGGTCCGTCCCGGGTGCGGGGCGGGCCCGGGCGCCGGAGGGTGGTCACATCCTGTGGCAACCGGTGCCGGGCGAAGGAGAACCCCCGTGGCGAGCGTGGCCGAACAGATGGTGGAGATCCTGCGGCAGGCCGGGGTGGAGCGGGTCTACGGCGTGGTCGGCGACAGCCTCAACCCGGTCGTCGACGCGATCCGCCGCGCCGAGGGCATCAGCTGGGTGCACGTGCGCAACGAGGAGGCCGGCGCCTTCGCGGCCGCCGCCGAGGCCGAGCTGAGCGGGCGGCTGGCGGTGTGCGCCGGCTCCTGCGGCCCCGGCAACACCCACCTGATCCAGGGCCTGTACGACGCCCAGCGCAGTGGACTGCCCGTCCTCGCCCTGGCCTCGCACATCCCCTCTGGCCAGATCGGTACCGGCTTCTTCCAGGAGACCCACCCCGAGCGGGTGTTCACCGACTGCAGCTCCTGGTGCGAGATGCTCTCCGCCCCCGCCCAGCTGCCCCGGCTGCTGCGGGTCGCCATCCAGCACGCGCTGGGCTCGCACGGCGTCTCGGTGCTCGCCTTCCCCGGGGACGTCGCCGCGCTGCCCGCCGCCGGACCGACGGGATCGAGCCACTTCCTCACCGAGCAGGCGGTGGCCGCCCCGCCCTGGTCCCAGGTGCAGGAGCTGGCCCGGCTGCTGAACGGCGCCCGCAGGGTCGCCCTCTTCTGCGGCGCCGGGGTGCGCGGCGCCCACACCGAGGTGATGGAGCTGGCCCGGGTCCTGGCCGCGCCGGTCGGGCACTCGCTGCGCGGCAAGGAGTGGATCCAGTTCGACAACCCGTACGACGTCGGCATGAGCGGCCTGCTCGGCTACGGCGCTTGCCACGAGGCGCTGCACGAGGCCGACCTGCTGGTCATGCTCGGCACCGACTTCCCGTACGACTCCTTCCTGCCGCAGGCCCGCACCGTCCAGGTCGACCACGACGCGACCAGGCTGGGCCGGCGCACCGCCCTGGAGCTGGCCGTGCACGGGGACGTGGCGGCCACCCTGCGGGCCGTCCTGCCGCTGCTGGACGAACGGAAGGACCGCGCCTTCCTGGACGGCATGCTGCGCAAGCACTGCAGGGCGCTGGAGGACGTCGTCGGCGCGTACACCAAGGGCATCGACAAGCACCTGCCGATCCACCCCGAGTACGTCGCCTCGGTGCTGGACGAAGCCGCCGCCGAGGATGCGGTGTTCACCGTCGACACCGGCATGAACAACGTCTGGGCCGCCCGCTACCTGACGCCCAACGGCCGCCGCCGGGTGATCGGCTCCTTCCTCCACGGCTCGATGGCCAACGCCCTCCCGCACGCCATCGGCGCCCAACTCGCCTGCCCGGGGCGGCAGGTGGTCGCCATGGCGGGCGACGGCGGGATCGGGATGCTGCTCGGCGAACTGCTCACCGTGGTGAAGTACCGGCTGCCGGTGAAGACGGTGGTGTTCAACAACGGCGCGCTCGGCATGATCAAGCTGGAGATGCTGGTCTCCGGGTACCCGGAGTCCGAGATCGACAACGGGGACGTGGACTACGCGGGCATCGCCCGGGCGATGGGCATCCCGGCCAAGCGGGTCACCGAGCCGGCCCGGGTGCGGGAGGTGCTGGCGGAGGCGCTGGAGCGGCCGGGGCCCGCGCTGGTGGACGTGGTGACCGACCCCAACGCGCTCTCCATCCCGCCGAGGATCACCGCCGCCCAGCTCAAGGGCTTCGCACTGGCGGCGGGCCGGACGGTGCTCTCCGGAGGGGTCGGGCGGATGGTCGACCTGGCGCGCAGCAACCTGCGCAACATTCCCTGGCCGTAACGAAACCGGGTTTGCCCCTGAGGCAATTTTCTTGCCCGCCAGGCAGGACGGGTGTCCACTGGTCACATGACCACCAGCCCCACAGGCGCAGACGGCCCGAACGACGACCAGGAGGTCGCCGGCCTCGCGGCCCGGCTGCGCGAGCACCGGCTCGGGAGCCGCCTGACCCTGGAGGTCGCGGCGGCCCGGGTCGGGCTCTCCCCAGCCTATCTGTCCCGGCTGGAGACCGGACGGCGCCAGCCCTCCCTGCCCGTCCTGCTGGGCCTGGCCCGCGCCTACGGCACCTCCGTCTCCGGACTGCTCGGCGAGACCATGGCCGAGCCGGACCCGATCGTGCGCGGCGCCGCCGTCGAGCCCGGCCGCGCGGGCGGCTGGGGCTACCGCAGGGCCGGCGCCCCCGGGCGGGCCATGCAGTCGCTCCACGTGCACGTGCCGCCGGGCGTCCAGGACGCGGTGGTCCGGGTGCACCCCGGCGAGGAGTGGCTGTACGTCCTGCAGGGCGCGCTGCGGGTGACCCTCGGCGAGCGCGTCCACCGCCTCGGCCCGGGCGACTCCGCCCACTACGACTCGCTCACGCCGCACTGCCTCGCCGCCGAGTCGGAGGACGGCGTCGAGCTGCTCTTCATCCACACCCTGCTGCAGAGCCCCGGCGGCGAGCTCTGCCTGGGCGGCGGACCCTCCGCCGGCCACTGAGCCGACGCATCGAACCGACGCATCGAACCGACGCATCGAACCGACGCATCGAACCGACGCATCGAACCGAAGCATCGTCAGAACCCCTCGGAGGAGATCACGATGGCCGATCCCACCACCACCGTCACCACCGCCACCACCGCCGCTGCCCTCAACCCCGACACCCCCGCCGGTCCGAAGACCATGGACGCCGGCAAGTGGGCCAACAAGCGCGTCTACATCCGCCTGGTGATCTACACCGCGGGCATCCACGTCTTCGCCGGCTTCATCATGCTGCTGTTCGAACTGGGCAGCCGCAACCGGTAGTTCACCCGCCCCGGGTCGACCGGAGCAGCTCGCACAGCGCCCCCAGGGCCGCCGGGAAGGCGTGCTCCGGCGGGGTCGCGTACCCGATCACCAGGCCCGGCTCCGGCTCCGGCTCCCCGCCGGCCCGGTGCCAGTCGAGGCCCGAGAGTCCCAGCCCCGCCGCCTCGGCGCGGGCCGTCAGCTCGGCCTCCGTCACCGAGCCGGCGGGCAGCCGGATCACCACGTGCAGCCCGGCGGCGATCCCGGTCACCCGTACGTGCGGGGCGTGCTCGGCCAGCGCCGCGACCAGCCGGTCGCGGCGCCGCCGGTAGTGCAGGCGGCAGCGTCGCACGTGCCGGTCGTACGTCCCGGAGGTGATCAGCTCGGCCAGCGTCAGCTGGTCCAGCACGGGGGACATCGTGTCGGCCCGAATCTTCAACCGGGCCACCGGCTCCAGGAGTTCGTCCGGCAGCGCCAGCCAGGCCAGCCGCAGGCCCGGCGCCAGGCTCTTGGCGGCCGTGCCCGCGTACACCACCCGCTCCGGGTCCAGCGCCTGCATCGCGCCCAGCGGCTGCCGGTCGAAGCGGAACTCCCCGTCGTAGTCGTCCTCGACGATGTACCCGTCCCGCTCGCGCGCCCACCGCACCGCCGCCGCCCGGCGCTCGGCGGACAGCGCGGCGCCCGTCGGGTACTGGTGGGCCGGGGTGAGCAGGACGGCCCCGCGGGTCTCGTGCAGGCCCTCCACCCGGGCGCCGTCGCAGTCCACCGGCAGCGGGTGCACCGCCAGCCCGGCCGCCCGGGCCGCGGCGTGCTGGGGCGGCAGCCCGTACGCCTCCACCGCCAGCGTCCGGGTGCCGCGCTCGCGCAGCGCCGCGCAGAGCAGGCCGAAGCCCTGGGAGACACCGGTGCAGATCAGCAGGTGGTCCGGGTCGGTGCGCACGCCCCGGACGCGGGCCAGGTAGCGGGTGAGCGCCTCCCGCAGCTCGATCCGGCCCAGCGGGCTGCCGTAGCCGAACGCCTCGTGCGGCGCGGTGGCCAGCGCCCGCCGGGCGGCGGCCAGCCAGGCGGTGCGGGGGAACGTCGACAGGTCCGGCCGCCCGGACATCAGGTCGTGGCGCACGCTGCGCCGCTGCGGCCCCGGCGGGACGGCGGTGCGCCTCACCACCTCGCACGGCACGGAGCGCTCCGCGACGACGGTCCCCGACCCCTGCCGCGAGCTCAGCCACCCCTCGGCGGTCAACTGCCCGTACGCCTCCACCACGGTGTTGCGCGCGATCCCCAGGTCCTCCCCCAGGGCCCGCGAGGACGGCAGCCGCGTCCCGGGCGCCAGCCGCCCGTCCTGCACCGCCTCCCGCAGCGCGTCCTCCAGCGCCGCCCTCAACCCCACCCCACCGGCCCGCCGCTCGGTGAGGTCCAGATGCAGATCGCCGCCGAACGTCGTCCAGGTCCCGGTCACCCACCCATTCTCCCCGACGACGCGGCAGCGCCCGGACCGTCGGGCGGTCCGGGCGCTGGTGGGGAGGCGGTGGGGAGGCGGTGGGGAGGCGGTGGGGGAGGCGGGCTCAGACGGAGAGGTAGACGGCGCTGCCGAGGCCCGCGAGGAAGCAGTAGACCGCGAAGGGGGTGAGGCTGCGGGTCTCGAAGTACTTGGTGAGGAAGCGGACGGAGATGTAGCCGGCGACGAAGGCGGCGACGCTTCCGGCGGCGACGGGGCCGAGGACGGAGGAGTTCTCGGGCTTGAAGAGTTCGGGGACCTTGAGGACCGAGGCGGCCAGGATGACCGGGGTGGCGAGGAGGAAGGAGAAGCGGGCGGCGTCCTCGTGGTGGAGGCCGCGCAGGATGCCGGCGCTCATGGTGACGCCGGAGCGGGAGATGCCCGGGAAGAGGGCGAGGATCTGGGCGGCGCCGATCCAGGTGCCCTGGACGAAGCTGAGCTTGGTCAGCCGCATGTCGGAGGCGATCGCCGGGTCCACCCCGGGCTCGTCGACGGGGGCCGCGTGGCCGGCCCGGCGGCGGCCGTTGCCGCCGCGCTTGAGGCGTTCGGCGCCGAGGAGGACCAGCCCGTTGAGGGCGAGGAAGACGGCGGCGGGGACGGGCTTGCCGAGGGCGTGGCGCAGGGCCTTCTCCAGGACGAGGCCCGCGACGCCGACCGGGATGGTGGAGATGATCAGCAGCCAGGTGAGCTTCTCGTCGCGGGTCTGGATCCGGCGGTGGCGGATCGAGGAGACGAGCCCGCTGACCACCCGCACCCAGTCCCGCCGGAAGAACACCACCAGCGCGAGCGCGGTGGCCAGGTGGAGGGCGACCAGGGCGGCCAGGTAGGAGGAGCCCTCGGCCGTCATGTCCAGGTCCTGCCCGAGCTTCCCGCCCACCAGGGCGGGGAGCAGGATGCTGTGGCCCAGGCTGGAGACCGGGAAGAGCTCCGTCACGCCCTGCAGCAGGCCGACGCCTATCGCTTCCGGGTAGGTCAGGGTGGACATCTCACACCTTCGCTCGGGAATCTGCGCCCGCCGAATCCGGGGGCCCCCGCGAAGCTACTACGGACCTGTAGACGCTCGGCAAGTCCGTCGCCAGAAATTCATCGACCGTACGACCCCGGGACATCGAGGGGGCGAGGCGCCGAGGCGCTACCCCAGGGCCACCCGCTGCCACGCGTCCGCGCCAGGCGCCGCCGCGAAGTCGTACCGCAGCAGGTCCGGCCCGAGCGCGAGCAGCGAGATCGAGGAGGAGCCCCAGATCCGCCCGTCCCCGAAGTCCCGCCGCTGCACCAGCGCCGCGTCCGCGTCCAGCGCCAGCCCGTCGCCCGTGACGATCGGCAGCCAGGCGCCCCACGCCTCCCGCGCCGGCCCGCCGGGGCCGGGCCGCGGGCGCGCGGTGGCGGTGAGCCGGGCCCGGAAGTGCTCGGCGCGGGCGGCCATCAGGGCGCGCACCCGCTCGGAGGTGGTCCGGTTGGCGGCCCGCCCCTCCAGGCCGTCGTTGAGCACCACGCTGAGCCCGACGGGCAGTTCGCGCTCCTGTGCCCGCCCGGAGCCGCCCCAGCTGGTGACGCGGGCGCCGTCCGGCCGGACGACCACGAGGTGGAACGGGTCGTACGGGGCGAGGTCGAGGTGCCCGATCCCGCCGTGCTCGACGGCGGTGAGCGGCAGTTCGCCCCGGGAGAGCCGGGCCTCGGCGGGGGCGAGCGGCCCGAAGCCGTTGAGCAGGCAGGCGGCGGTGCGGGTGGCGGGGTCGACGGCCAGCCAGGTGCCGCCGGCGGCGAGGTCCAGCCCGCCGACCAGCCCGGGCCGTCCGGGCCAGTGCGGGCCGGGCGGCCGCCAGGCGCGCCCGAGGTACTCGTCCCGGACGGAGAGCAGCAGCACCGGCGCCGCGGACTCCGGTTCTATGCTCACGAACGCCGTACACACGACCCTTGGGCCCCCTCGGTCTCGCCCTCCCCGCGATCCTCGCACGTGCGTTCCCGTACCGGAAGGGGAGGCGGAGTGGCCGAAATGGCCGAAGTGGCCCAGGGAAACCGTCGCCGAATGCACCAGAACTCCGGGCCGCCCGCTTCCTAAGCTGATCACCATGACGACCAACGAGACCGTCCCCGCGCCCGCGCAGCGTCTGGAACTGCACCGCCATGCCCCAGACTTCTACCAGGCGATGATCGCCACCGACCGGGCCTCCCGGGCGGGCCTGGACCCGGTCCTCGCCGAGCTGGTCAGGGTGCACGCCTCGATGATCAACGGCTGCGCCTTCTGCATCGACATGCACGCCGCCGAGGCCCGCGAGAACGGCGAGCAGGACCACCGCCTGGTCTCCCTCCCCGCCTGGCGCGAGACCCCCTGGTTCACCGCCCGCGAGCGCGCCGCCCTGGCCCTCACCGAGTCCGTCACCCTGCTCACCCAGGGGCACGTTCCGGACGCCGTGTACGAGGAGGCGGCCGCGCAGTTCGAGGAGGCCGAGCTGGCCCGGCTGATCGCCCTGATCGCCACCATCAACGCGTGGAACCGCATCGGCGTCTCCACCCGCATGAGCCCGGCAGCGAAGTGAGCGGCGCACAGATGACGACTCGGCAGAACACTCAGCAGCAGCAGGCCCGCCTCCTCCGCGAGCTGCACCGCCCCGGCGACCCCCTGGTCCTCGCGAACGTGTGGGACGCGGCGAGCGCCCGTCTGGTGGTCGCCGCGGGCGCCAGGGCGGTGGCCACGGCCAGCGCCAGCGTCTCCTGGTCCCTCGGCAGCCCGGACGGCGGCGGCGCCGACCGCGACCAGGTGCTGGCCCGCACCGCCCAGGTGGTCCGCTCGGTGGCCCTGCCCGTCACCGCCGACATCGAGAGCGGCTACGCGGACACCCCCGCCGGGGTCGGCGAGACCGTCACCGCGCTGCTCGCCACCGGCGCCGTCGGCCTCAACCTGGAGGACGCCGCCCACCCGCCCGAGCAGGCCGCCGAACGCATCGCGGCGGCCCGGGCGGCGGCCGACGCGGCCGGCGTCCCGGCGTTCGTCAACGGGCGCACCGACGTGTTCCTGCGCGGGATCGGCGCCCCCGAGGGCCGCCTGGAGGAGACGGTGCGCCGCCTGCGGGCGTACGTCGAGGCGGGCGCGGACGGCGTGTTCGTCCCCGGCGTCTCCGACCCGGCGACCATCGCCGCCCTGGTGGAGGCCGTGCCCGCCCCGCTGAACGTGCTGGCCGGCCCGGGCTTCCCGTCCGTCGCGGAGCTGGCGAAGCTCGGCGTAGCCCGGATCAGCCTCGGCCCGGGCCTGGCCGAGGTCGCGTACGCGGCCGTGCGCCGCGCCGCCGAGGAGCTGTACGGCGAGGGCACGTACGCGGCCCTGGAGGGCGGGCTCACCTACCCCGAGCTGAACGGCCTGTCGCAGCAGCAACAGCAGCAACAACAACAGCAGCAACAACAGCACTGACGACATGAGACTCGGGCGGCCGGCCGTACGGGGGTCGGCAGGCCGCCCGTCCCGCGTGTCAGCCGATCTGCCCGCTGAGGCCGGGGTGGCTCATCTGGTTGGTGCCGACGGCCTCCACCTCGTTGGCGGTGTTGCTGGCCACCGGGAGCTGGAGCTTGCCGACCGTCTGGAGGGCGAGGTCGGCGGGGGAGGCGTTCAGGCCGTCGGTGAGGCCGCCGGTGGCGTCGGGCGAGGAGGCGGTCTGGCCGGTGGCGGAGGCGGCCGGGGCGGCGAGCGCGAGGCCCGCCATGGTGAGGGCGGCGAGGGTGGCGAGTTTCTTCATGCCCTGCCGAACGACCCGGGCGGCCCTCAGGTAACCCCGTGGGCCCGACCGTCACCCCCGAGCGGCCCCTTTCAGGCCGTCACCCACAGGGTCCGCACACCGTTGCTGACGAAGGACGGCAGCGGCTCGTTCGTCCGCCCCTCGGCGAGCGCCAGCGAGGGGTGGCGCCCGAACAGGTGCCGCAGCGCCGTCTCCGCCTCCAGCCGGGCCAGCCCCGAGCCGAGGCAGAAGTGCGGGCCGTGGCCCAGCGAGAGGTGCCTGGAGGTACGGGACAGGTCGAAGCGGTCCGCGTCCGGGTGGTGCCCGCCGTCGCGCCCGGCCGCCGCGTACGAGGCCAGCAGCGCCTCGCCGCGCCGTACGAGCACCCCGCCGACCTCGATGTCCTCCATCGCGTAGCGCAGCGGGAACTGCCCGACGGGCGAGTCGTGGCGCAGGGTCTCCTCGACGGCCGCCGACCACGGCCGCGCGCCCTCCAGCAGCAGCCGCAGCTGGTCGGGGTGGGCGAGCAGGGCGCGGACCGCGTTGGTGATGAGGTTGAGCGTGGTCTCGTGCCCGGCTATCAGCATCAGCAGCAGGGTGCCGACGAGTTCGGCCTCGCTCAGCCGATCGCCGCTCTCCCGTACCGCGATCAGGGCGCTGGTCAGGTCGTCGCCCGGCTCGGCGCGCCTGGCCGCCACCACCGAGGCGAGCAGCGCGTTGAGGTCCCGCTGCGCGGCCACGGCCGCCTCGGGGGTGGCCGCGCTGGAGACCAGCGTGTCGCAGAGCGCGTGCAGTTCGTCCTGCTGATCCTCGGCGAAGCCGAGCAGTTCGCCGATCACCTGCATGGGCAGCGGGTAGGCGTAGCGCTCGCGCAGGTCGAACTCGCCCTCCAGACCGGCGATCCCGTCCAGCAGCGCGAGCGCCCGGGCCTCGATCGCGGGCGCCAGCGCGGCGATCCGGCGCGGGGTGAACGCCTGGCTGACGAGCCCGCGCAGCCGCCGGTGGTCCTCGCCGTCCGCGGTGACCATGCCCGGGACGGCGACGAAGTTGAGCAGCGGCCAGCCCTGCGGCAGCCGGCCCTCCCGGAAGGTCGTCCACAGCTGGGCGTTCTTGCCGATCCGGGGGTCGGCGAGCACCGACTGGAGGGTGTCGTGGTGCGTCACCGCCCAGACCACCACCCCGCCAGGGAGCTCCACCAGGACCGTGGGCCCGGCTGCCCGGAGTCGGGCGTTCTCGCCGTGCTGGTCGCGTCCGAAGGGGTCGAGCCGGATCGGTTCGGCGTCGCGGGCGGCTGCGGAGCGGCCGGGGGCGGTGTCCATGCGGATCTCTCCGGTGCAGGGGGGCGGGGCGGGGTGAAGGCGCTGTAGAGCACCGGCAGGGCGGTCAGCGCCCGCGACCACGGGGAGGGGCGCCAGGTCAGGTCG
This sequence comes from Kitasatospora sp. NPDC051170, assembly GCF_044455705.1. Classification (NCBI taxonomy): domain Bacteria; kingdom Bacillati; phylum Actinomycetota; class Actinomycetes; order Kitasatosporales; family Streptomycetaceae; genus Kitasatospora; species Kitasatospora sp. NPDC051170. The sequence continues at coordinate 387,037 of NZ_JBITFA010000005.1, forward strand.
TGGGCGGGGACGGCGAGCTGGAGGTCCGGCAGCCGGTGCAGCAGGGTCTCGACGGCGGTCTCGACGATGATCCGCGCCGGGTGCTGCGCCGGGCAGACGTGCTCGCCGGCGCCCCAGGCCAGGTGGGCCCGGTTGCCGCCGAGGGAGCCCTGCGCGGCGGAGGCGCCGCCGAGGACGGCCGGGTCGGCGTTGGCCGCGGCCAGGCCGAGCACCAGCATGTCGCCGGCGGCGATGTGCTGGCCGCCGAGCACGGTGTCGGCGGTGGCCCAGCGGCCGGGGAAGTTCTGCGTCGGCGGGTCGCGCCACAGCACCTCCTCCAGCGCGTCGGAGACGGTCAGCCGCCCGCCGGTGATGGTGGTGCGGAAGCGCCGGTCGGTGAGCAGCAGCCGCAGGGTGTTGCCGGTCCAGTTGATGGACGTCTCGTTGCCCGCGATCATCAGCACCACCAGGTGGTGCACCGCCTCCTCGTCGCTCAGCGCGGCCGGGTGGGCGAGCAGCCAGGAGGTGAGGTCGGCGCTGGGCGCGGCCCGGCGGCGGCGGACGAGGTCCACCAGGATCGCCTGGAACTCCTGGTTGGCGCGCACCGATTGGGGGCCGCTGTCCACGAGGTGGCTGATCAGCTCGATGAGCCGGGGCCCGGCCTGGGCGGGCAGCCCGAGGAGCTGGGTGAAGACCAGCAGGGGCAGCGTGCGGGCGTACTGGGCGATGAGGTCGGCGGTGCCGTCCGGGCCCCAGCCGTCGATGAGGCCGTTGGCGGCGGCCTCGGTGGTCTCGCGCAGCTGGTGGTGGTCGATCTGGGCGAGGGTGTCGGAGACGGCGGCGCGCAGTCGCTGGTGCTCGGCGCCGTCCAGGTTGAGCAGGGTGGGGCGCCAGGCCGTCATCGGCAGCAGCCGGGAGTCGGGGGCGAGGCGGCCCTCGGCGGGCACCCGCCAGTGCCGGGAGTCCTTGGAGAACAGGGTCTCGTTGCGGGTGAGTTCGAGCAGCTCGCCGTAGCCGAGGACGAGCCACGCCTCGACGCCGGGCTCCAGCTCGATCGGGGCGACCTGCCCGTGGCGCTCGCGCAGCCGCGCGTACAGGCCGTGCGGGTCGTCGGCGACGGCGGCGCCGTACAGCGGGGCCGGGCGCGGCGCCTGCCCGAAGTGGTGGTCGCCGTACGGGAGTCGGGCGCCGCGGGTGACGGGGCAGCCGGCGGCCTCGGGATCGGGCGGCGTCATGCCCTCAGCTCCAGCAGGGAGCTGCGGTGCAGGTGGTCCACGAAGTCGATCAGGAGGTCGTAGGACTGCCGGCGGTCGCGGGCGTCGCAGAAGAGCAGCGGCACGTCGGGCAGCACGTCCAGCGAGGCGCGCACCTCCTCCTCGGGGTAACTCGGCGTCCCGGGGAAGGTGTTGACGGCCACGGCGAAGGGGATGCGCTGCTCCTCCAGCCGTCCGAGCACCTCGAAGCTCTCGTCGGGCCGGCGCAGGTCGACCATCACGATGGCGCCGAGCGCGCCGCGCGAGAGGTCCTCCCACAGCGGCAGGAAGCGCTGCTGGCCGGGGGTGCCGAACAGGTAGAGCGCCAGGCGGGAGTTGAGGGTGATCCGGCCGAAGTCCAGGGCGACGGTGGTGCTGGTCTTGCCGTCCAGTCCGGTCAGGTCGTCGACGCCGGTGCTGGCGGCGGTCATGGTCTCCTCGGTGCGCAGCGGGGCGATCTCGCTGAGCGAGCCGACCAGGGTGGTCTTGCCCACCCCGAACGGCCCGGTGACGAGGATCTTCACCGAGCCCCGCACCGAGGAGGGCAGGTACTGCGGCCCGGCGTCGGCGGAGTCGACGTCAGCGGAGTTGGCGGAGCCCAACGAGCACCTCCTCCAGGAGGGTGGTGGGCAGGCGCTCGGCCTGCGGGACGGGCGGGAGGACCTGCACGGCGCCCAGGTCCCAGAGGTCGCCGACCAGCACCTTGACCACGCCGAGCGGCAGCCCCAGGTGGGCCGCCACCTCGGCGACGGACAGCAGGCTGTGGCAGAGCGCCACGATGCGCCGGTGCTCCCGGTTGAGCAGCACGTGCTGGGGCAGCTCCGGCGGGTGCGGTAACGCGCTGACGAGGCTCTCCACGGCCAGGTCGGTCCGGGTGGGCCGGCTGCGGCCCCCGGTGATGACGTACGGCCGTACGGGACCGCTCACCGCAGGCCCTGCGCCGCGTGGTCGAAGCGCGGGGGACTGGTCAGGTGGGCGCCGATCCGCTCGACGAGCATCTGCATCTGGTAGGCGACCAGCCCGGCGTCGACCGCCTCGCCGGTGACCACGGCCAGGTGCGCGCCGGCTCCGGCGGCGACGATGAACAGGTAGCCGCCGCCGTACTCGACGATGATCTGCCGGGTGGCGCTGTCCGGTCCGCCGAAGCCCACCGCGACGCCCCGGGCCAGTGACTGGAGGCCGGAACAGGCGGCGGCGAGCCGCTCGGCGTCCTCGCGGGCGATCTCGGCGCTGCGGCCGATCTCCAGGCCGTCGCTGGAGACGACGACGGCGTGCTGGACCTGCGGCACGGCGATGATGTCGGCGAGCAGCCAACCGAGGTCAGGGGCGGTGGTCATGGAACTCTCCGGGCTGGGGAAGTCGGGGGGAAGCGGACAGGGAAGGGTCGTTCTGCTCCAGGGCCCGGGCGCGGGCGGCCGTGCGGCCGCTGGCCGTCCCGGCCTGGAACATCGCCATGAACGCCTGCGCGTCCCGGGCCGAGCGGTGCGGCGGCGCGGGCGGCGGTGGGGGAGCGGCGTGCTGGGCGGTGCGGCCCGCGCGGGGGCGCCGGTGGCTCCGGCGAGGCAGCGGGGGCGGGGTGCCGTCGGCCGTGGGGGTGGGGCCGGGCGGCGGGGTCTCCACCAGCGGGTGACCGGTGAAGTGGCCTGAGGGGGTGCCGGTCTGGGGCACGGCGCCGAAGGCGGGTCCGGAGGGGCCGAGGCCCGGGACGGTCGGCGGCAGCGGCTCGGTGAGCAGCGCGTTGGGCAGCAGCACGACCACCCGCACCCCGCCGTACGGGGAGGGCGCCGAGCTGAGCGTGACGCGGAAGCCGTACTGCTCGGCGAGCCGGCCGACGGCGGCCAGGCCCAACTGCGGGACCTCGCCGAGCCGGGAGACCTCCAGGGTGCTGCCCCCGGACAGGGCGGCGGACGCCTTGGCGACGGCCTGCTCGGGCATGCCGACGCCGCAGTCGTCGATCTCGATCACGGCGCCGTTGTGCACCGGTACGAGGGTCACGTACACCTGCGTGCTGGGCGGGGAGTAGCGGGTGGCGTTGTCCAGCAGTTCGGCGGTGGCGTGGATCAGCGCCTCGGCGGCGGCGCCGATGACGGCGGACTCGATGCGGCTGCGCAGCACCACCCGCTGGAACGGGAGGATGCGGGACTGCGCGCCGCGCACCACGTCCTCCAGGGCGATGGGTTCGGGCCAGTTGCGCCCGGCGCGGGCGCCGCAGAGTACGGCCAGGGTCTGGGCGAGGCGGGCCTGTTGGGCGGCGGCGTGGTCGGCCTTGAGCAGGCCCTCCAGCAGGACGGGGTCGTCGTGGGTGCGCTCCATCTCGTCGAGCAGGGCCTGCTGGTCGTGGGCCATGACGAGGATGCGGCGGGCGACGCTGAGGAAGGCCCGCTGGGTGGAGGCGGTGAGTTCGTGCTCGTGCTGGACGACGGCCAGTTCGGTGTCGCGGCGTTCCTGTTCGAGGGCGAGCTGCTCCCGGGCCTCGTGCAGCTCGCGCCGGAGCCGGTCGGCCCGGCGGCGGTGGGTGACGGACACGGCCCGGTACCGCGCGGCGGTCACGAGGGCGAGGACGGCGAGGACGCCGGTTGCCGTTGCGCACCACTGAGTCATCGTCACGCCGCGAATTCTAGGGCGATGATCCTACGAAGGTGTGAACAGATCTCGCCAAGTGACTGGATCTCGTCAAAATCCGGCAACGTGGCGTCAATTCGGCCTGGTTCGAACGCGATCCTAGGGCAGGAGTACTGGCCGGTCCAGACCTCGTGGGTGCCTGCGGCGCCCCGTGATCGGCCGATTCACGACCCCGGATGTGTGGAATTCGTGTGCAGGCTGTCGGGAAGCGACGGCGCCCGGTGCAGGAGCAGCAGCGCCACGTCGTCCGGCCGGGACCGCCGCTCGGTCACGTTCAGCGTCAGCAGGTCGGCCAGGCGCTCCAGCGCGGCCGCCGACCCGATCCTCCCCGGCCCCGCCTGGCGGGCCCACAGCTCCAGCCCGCCGAGCATCCGCTGCACCGACTCGTCGTAGTCCTCCTCGCGGTCCTCCACCAGCCCGTCGGTGTACGCCAGCAGCGTCTCGCCGACCCCCAGGTGCTCCACCGCCAGCGGGTACGGCTGCCCGGGCTCCACGCCCAGCGGCGGCCCGCCCGGCAGCGCCAGCTCGACGGCCTCGGCGTCCCCGGTGATCCGCACCGGCGGCGGGTGGCCGGCGCGGGCCGCCGTCAGGGTGCCGTCCGCCGGGTCCAGGGTGAGGAAGAGGCAGGTCGCGAACAGGTCGGTGTCCAGCCCGGCCAGCAGCCGGCTCGTCCGCTCCAGCGCCGCCGCCGGGTCGTGCCCGTCCGTCGCGTACGCCCGCAGGCCGCTGCGGAGTTGGCCCATCACGGCGGTGGCCTCGGCGTTGTGGCCCTGCACGTCGCCGATCACCAGCCCGATCCGGCCGTCCGGCAGCCGCAGCAGGTCGTACCAGTCACCGCCGATCTGCATGCCCTCGGTGCTCGGCAGGTAGCGGGCGGCGCTGGCGATCCCGGGCAGCGCGGGCAGGGTGCGCGGCAGCATCGCGCGCTGCAGCTCGCCGGCGCGGTGGTGCTGGGTGTCGAACAGCCGGGCCCGCTCCAGGGACTGGGCGAGGATCCCGGCGAAGGCCGAGTACAGGGTGCGGTCCTCGCGGCTGAACGCGCGCTCGGTGGCGAAGGTGATCAGGCAGGAGCCGACCTGCCGCCCGGAGGCCACCAGCGGCAGCACCGCCCAGGCGGCCGGGGCGCCACCCGGCTTCGGGCCGGCCGGCTCGCTGAACAGCGGGGCCGAGCGGGTCAGCGCGTCCCGCATCACGCCCTCGGACAGGTCCGCCAGCCGGGTCAGCTCGGCTCGGCGCGGCCCGCCGTACACGGTGTGCGAGACGGGCAGCAGCCGGCCCTCGTCCACCAGGTCCAGCACGATGCTCGCGGCGCCGAACGCCGGGCGGGCCACGTCGGTGACGGCGGTGGTCACCTCCCGTACGGTCACCGCCCGGGACAGCGCCCGGGTGAGGGAGAGCAGCAGCGCCGTCCGCGCGCCGGCCGGCCCCGCCGCCGCGGCCTCCGGGCGCCGCACCTCGGAGAGCAGCCCGGCGATGCGCACCGGGCGGCCGTGGACGTCCAGCATCACCTCGCCGGACTCCTCGACGGGCGTCGCCCGGCCGCCCCGGCGCAGCATCCGGTAGCCGATCCGGTAGCGCCCGCCGGCCGCCAGCGCCTCGGCCAGCGCGGCCTGCACGTCGGGCAGGTCCTCGGGGTGGACGACCCGCTCCAGCTCCGGCGCCTCGCCGTCCGGGGCGACGGGCCGCCCGGCCAGGCGGAACGCCGCCTCGTCCCAGTAGCTCTCACCGGTGACGAGGTCGCGCTCGAAGGCGCCGTGCCCGGAGGCCCGGACGGCGAGCGACACCAGCGGATGCGCGGCGGCCGCGCCGTCGGGGGCCGGGAGCTTCAGGGTGCGCACGTCCGCGTGGTCCAGCAGATGGGCGAGGCGGTGGGCGCAGGCGTCGCCGATGGTCTCCAGCACGTCCAGGTCGCGGCGCGGCACCGTCCCCCGGTGGGCCAGCGCCAGGGCCAGCACCCCGACCGGCTGCTCGTCCACCACCATCGGAAGGGTCACCACGGCGACCATGCCGGTGCCCATCCCGGTGTTCCTGTTCGGGTAGTCGACGCTGGTGTGCTCGGGGCTCATCAGGTACGGGCGGCGCAGCCGCAGCGCCATCGCCGCCGGCAGGTCCCCGGCCGGGTCGACCACGCCGTAGCGCTCGTGCGCCCAGTCGGGCAGCCCGTGCGAGGCCGTCAGCCGCAGCATCCCGCCCGCGTCCACCAGGTAGAGGGCCGAGCCCTCCCCGGTGATCCACCCGGGCCCCTCGTCCAGGACCGTCCCCAGCAGCTCGGCCGCACTGCCGCACCCGAGCAGCAGCCGCACGCACCGCATCGCGCTGCGCGGGGTCGTCCGGATCGTCTCGTCGGTGGCGGGCTCGGCGGCGGGTTCGGTGGCGGGCTCGGCGGCGGGTTCGGCGGGGCGCACTGATTCTTCATACCCCATTTCGCCCACGCCCGACTCCCGCCCCACCGGCCCCGCGCGTCCCGGCCCGCCGACGGTTCGGCGGGGGCTCGGCGGGGGCTCAGCGGGGGTTCAGCGCGGCGCGGGCGCTCCGGGCCAGCCGCGCAGAGCGGTGGTGAGGGTGGTGATCAGGCGGTCGTGCGTGGTCGTCAGGTCCTCGGCCAGCTGGAAGGCGCCGGAGGTGGTCAGGGCGGCGAAGCCGTGCGCCATCGACCGCACCGTCCGGGCCGCGTGGATCGCCTCGGAGCCGTCGAGCCCGTACTCGCGCAGCACGGCGATGATCACCCCGACGAGCCGGCCCGCCGCCCGGGTGAGGTCCTCGTCGGGCTGGGGCGCCTGCGGGAGCGCGTGGTAGCGGTGCGGGTACGCGGTGGCGTACGCCTGGTACGCCCGCAGCACGGCCGCGACGGCGTCGTCCCCGCTGCGCCCGACGGCCGCCTCCGCGAGCCGGTCGGCGAGCTCCCCGGTGACGCGGACGGCGACCAGCCGCCGCAGTTCGGTCAGGCCGCCGCTGACGTGCTTGTACAGCGAGGGCGTCGCCACACCGGCCCGGGCGGCGACGGCGGCGAGGGTCAGCCCCTCCGCTCCCTGCTCGTCGATGAGGCCGAGGGCGTGGTCGACGACCTGCTCGGGGTTCAGTCCTACGCGGGGCATGGGGGTGTCTCTCTCCGTACGAAGGGGCGGGCGCGTGATCGGGCGCGTGATCGGGGTCGGGAGCGGGACCGGGTGCGGGCTCGCGGTGTCAGCCGCGCTCGGCGAGGAAGGGCAGCAAGGCCTCGGCGACGGCCTGCGGGTTGTCGGCCATCGGGTAGTGGCCCGACCCCTCGATCATCACCTTCTCCGCCCGCAGCGCCGCCGCCTGCCGCCCGGCGACGGCCGCCGGGTCGGGGAAGTCGGGGTCCTTGCTGCCCATCAGCACGATCGCCGGGCACCGCACCCCGGCCGCCCAGCCCACCGGCGCGGAGTCCCCGCCGACGTGCCCGCGGGTGGCGACCTTGCGGCCGGGGGTGCGCAGGGCGGCGACCAGCCCGTCCACGTACGCCTCGAAGTCGGCGGGCTTGGCGCCCGGGTAGGCCATCTTGCGGAGGTAGAAGCCCCAGGCGGCGGGCCAGTGGACGAGCATCGTGCCCATCACCTTCATGACGGCCTTCATCAGCCCGCTGGGCGGGTTCTCGACGAAGGCGTCGATCAGCGCGATCCCGGCGACCCGCCCGGGCGCGTCGAGGGCGGCGCGCACCACGGTGGCGCCCGTGTAGGACTGCCCGACCAGGACGGCCCGCTCGATGCCGAGGTGGTCGAGGAGGGCGAGGGCGTCCCCGGCGACCGCGGCGGGGGAGTAGTCGTCCCAGGCGATGCCGGACTCGCCGAAGCCGCGCAGGTCCATGGTGATCACCCGTCGGCCGGCGGCGGTGAGCAGCGGCCTGAGGTGGCGGTACGCGGTGCGGCTGTCGAGCATCCCGGGGAGCAGGAGGACGGGGAGGCCCTCGCCCTGCCGGGTGTCGTCGAAGGCGATCCGGCCGCCGGGGAGGTCGAGGTACTGGGTGGCGGGGGCGGTGGTGCCGTTCATGGGTTCTCTCCTCGGTCCGGTGCGGGGTGCTGCGCGGTGCTGCCGATAGCCATAAAGCTAAGGCTAATAGCCTTAGCTGTCAAGCTATCGGCGCCACGGATCGAGGATTCCCAGGTCGGGGCCCTGTCAGGCCCCCTGGAACGGATCGTGCTCCGCCAGCAGCTTCTCCAGCCGGGCCTGGTCCACCCGGGCGACGGTGTCGCCGGCCTCCTGTCGGTCCCGGATCACCTTCGCCAGCGTGAAGGCGGAGGTGACGGTGTAGAGCAGGCCCACGCCGAGGAAGGCGCGGACCCACCCCCCGACCGGCAGATAGGCGATCCCCGCGGCGAGGGCCGTGGCGGAGACGCCGAAGGACAGGACGGCCTGGACGTAGTACGCGGCCGTGGTGCGTGACTGCATCGGTGCGCTCATGGCGCCCAGCATGCGTGCGCTCCGGCCCTTGGCACATGAGTAGCGGTACTCAGTCGGGGCCGTGCAACGGGGGATCGTTCGTTGACGTCCCCTCACCCGCTTCCCGGTCGTCCCGGACGAACGGCTTGGAATCAGAGCCTCCTCGGATTAACGTTTGATAACGCAGCGCGGTCTTCAACGCCGTACCCAGACGGCACCGTGCGCCGTCGCCTAATCCCACCGGCCGGCCTTCGGGCAGGTCAGGGAGCCGGGGAACCACGTTCCTTGGGGTGAATCGGCGGGGCTCCGGCCCGGCCGTAGGAGACCTTCCTGCTCCGAACCCGTCAGCTAACCCGGTAGGCGCGAGGGAAGGAAAGGAGCGCGCCCCCGTGGCGTCGACGCACACCCCGGCACACCCGGCCGGCCCCGCAGCCGGTACCCAGCTGCTCGAACATCCCGGCCACGACGGCTTCGAGCCGGACGGCCCCCTCGCGGCCGAGACCGAGACCAACCGCCACCGGATGCCGCGTCAGACCCGCGGCGCCTCCCCGCTGCTCGGCGTCACCGCCGTCGCCGCCACCCTGGGTGCCACCGGCTTCGCCTCCGCGACCCCGGCCGCCGCCCCCGCCGTCGAGGCCCCCGACGAGACCCCCGTCGCCCTCGCCGCCGACCCCGGCCTCGCCCTCGCCGCGCGCATCCAGCAGCAGGCCGACAGCCAGCGCACCGCCGCCGAGGAGGGCGCCCGCCTCCAGGCCGCGAAGGAGGCGGAGGCCAAGGCCGCCGCCAAGGAGGCCGAGGCGAAGAAGGCCGCAGCCGAGGCCGAGGCCAAGAAGGCCGCCGCCCTCACCCTGCCGGTCTCCGACTACCGCCTCTCCGCCCACTACGGCCAGAGCGCCCGCTACTGGGCCCACCTGCACACGGGCCTGGATTTCGCCGCCGACACCGGCACCCCGGTCATGGCCATCGGCCAGGGCACCATCACCTCGGCCGGCTGGTCCGGCTCGTACGGCTACCGGATCGTCGAGACCCTGCCCGACGGCACCGAGATCTGGTACTGCCACCTCTCCTCGATCATCAAGGGCTCCGGCAGCGTCACCGGCGGCCAGCAGATCGGCAAGGTCGGCGCCACCGGCAACGTCACCGGCCCGCACCTGCACCTGGAGGTCCGCCCCGGCGGCGGCGCCCCGGTCGACCCGGAGACCTGGCTCGAGCAGCGGGGCCTCACCCCCTGACGGATCGCGGAAGGGCCCCGGCGCTCGCCGGGGCCCTTCTCGCACCGCTTCCGTCGTGGGACTACTCCAGTAGTGGCACTACTCGCGTAGTGCCACTACTCCTGTAGTTCCGCTTGGTCCGCCTGTTCCCCGGGTTCCGCAGGCACCTGCGCCAGGTACGCGTCGATCTCCTCCGGACCGGGCTCCGGCGCCAGCTCAGGGAACTCCTCGACCAGCAGCCGCGCCAGCCCCGGCACCGTCCACTCCCCGAACAGCTCCAGCGCCGCCCGGGCCGCCGCGTCCTCCAGCCCCTCGAAGTCCCCGGCCAGCTCCTCCGGCATCGGCCGGCCCAGCGCCGTCAGCTCGGCCAGGTTGCGGTAGCTGCGCCGCATCAGCCCGTGCTCCAGCAGCCGGCGTGCGCCGTCGGTGGCCATGCCCACGGACAGCGCCCGGGCCGGGCCCCAGCCCCGCTCGTCCGGCTCGTCCAGCCACCCGGCCTCGGCCAGCGCCTCGAACGCGGCGTGGCGCTCCTCCTCGCCCAGCTCGGCGAAGGCGCCCAGCCAGTCGCGCACGGCGGCCTCGTCGGACACGTCCACCCCGTGCGCGTGCAGCAGCAGGGCGTACAGCCGGGGCCAGGTCACCAGGTCGGCGCGGCGCAGCAGCCCCGCGGCGACCTCCCCCTGCCACTCGGCCTCGGCGTGCAGCCGCTCCTGGCGCTTGGCGTTGAGCCGCTTGGTCGCCCGCTGGTGGTCGACCAGCAGCCGTACGGCGTCGCCGTACGCCAGGGGGTCCGCCTCCGGCGCGGGTTGGACGTACAGGTGCAGCCGCTCGTACAGCAGGTGCTCCACCGCGTTCGAGGTCAGCTCGGGCCAGCCGTCGTGCATCCTGCCCTCGCCCAGCTCCAGCAGCGCCAGCACCGTCCGCAGCGGCTCCTCGGCCACCGGTGGGCGGTCCTGCCCGGCCGCCCAGGCGAGCAGGTCGGCGGCCCTGGTGCGCGGGGCGAGCCGCAGGTCTTCGTCGTTCATGCTCCGACGGTATCCGCGCGCGAGTAGGGTCGGCAGCCATGGTCCCCGTCCAGCTCACCGGCTCCCGCCTCGCCGTCCGCGAACACCACCACACCCCGGAGGAGGTGGAGGCGCTGTACGCGCTGTTCGGCGACCCGGAGGTCACCCGCCACCTGCCCTTCGGACCGCGGACGCCGGAGGACTGCGCCGACCAGCTGGAGCTGTACGTGGAGGAGGCCCTGACCGAGCCCCGGCGCGTCTACCGCCTCGCCGCCGCCCTGCGCGAGGACCCCGGGGCCGCACCGATCGGGCAGGGCTCGCTCTTCCTCGGCCGCCACCGCAGCGCCCACCTCGGCTACGCGCTGCGCCGCGACGCCTGGGGCCTGGGCTACGGCGGTGAGCTCGCCCGGCTGCTCTGCGGCCTCGCCTTCGGCCCGCTGGGCGTGCACCGGCTGGTCGCGGTGGTCGAGGTGGGCAACCCGGCCTCCTCGCGGGTGCTCACCCGGCTCGGGTTCCAGCTGGAGGGGCGGCTGCGGCACGACGTGTGCAAGGACGGGGTCTGGTCGGACGCGTTCCAGTACTCGCTGCTCGCCGACGAGTGGTAGGACGAGTGGTAGGGCGAGCGGCAGGACGAGCGGCAGCCGGCCCAGGGGGGTTAACCCCACCCCCGATCCGCCGGGCCTCCCGATGTTCCCCGGTGCCCCCGTTCGGCCAGACTGGTGGTCGTCAAGGAGTACGAACCACCGCGAAGGGCCGGGGGAACGGAACATGAGCAGCAGCCACGTCACGCAGGACGCCGAGTGGGACTTCGGCGGCTACGGCGACGACGCCGGCCCGCGCCCCGCCCGGGCCCGCCGCACCGAGGAGCCGCCGCCGTTCTGGCGGGCGCCGTTCTCCGCGCACTACTTCCGCGAGGTCGGCTACGCGCTCACCGGCCTGCCGGTGGCGATCGTGGGCTTCGCCGTCTCGATCACGCTGTTCTGCCTCGGCCTCGGCACGGCCGTCACCTGCCTCGGCCTGCCCGTCCTGGCCTCCCTGACCGTCGCGGCCCGGGGCCTCGGCCGGATGGAGCGGGCCCGGGTGCGCTCGATGCTCGGCGTGGACGTGCCCGGTCCGGCGCCGGTGCGCCCGACCCGGCCGGGCTTCTGGGGTTCCGTCACCGCGCGGCTGGCGGACGCGGCGGGCTGGAAGGCCGTGCTGCACCAGGTGGTGATGTTCCCCTGGGCGATCTTCCGCTTCGTGATCACCGTGGTGTTCCTGCTGCTCGGCTGGGCGATGACGCTCTACCCCGTCTACCACTGGGTCTTCCCGACCTACGTCGACTGGCCCGGGTACCGGGTCTACGACTTCACCGTCGACGGCGGGCACTACGAGTACTACGTCCAGTCGCCGGCGCAGATCGCGGCCGTCTCCGTGCTCGGCCTGCTGCTCGTGTTCCTCACGGCGCAGCTGGTGCGCGGCCTGACCAACGTGGACCGGGCCGCCGCCGAGGGCCTGCTCGGGCGCTGAACCGGCCCGGGGTCCTCCTGAGCTCTCCCGGGGTGCGGGCGGGGGCGGTGCGTGGTCCGATGGCCGCGTGGCCGCCCCCACTCGCACCCCGGACGTCCTGGTGACCTCCCGGCCCCTGGACGAGTACTGCGCCCTGTTCGACCTCACCCGGGCCGGCCTCGCCGCTCTCCCCGGCCCGCTGCTCGACTGCCCCGGCGGCGCCGCCGGACTGGCCGCCGAGGCCCGCGAACTCGGCTGCCGGGTGGTCGCCGCCGACCCGGCGTACGCCCTGCCGCCGCCCGTGGTCGCCGCCCACGCGCTGGCCGCCCGCTCCTCGATGGCCGCCGCCATGGCCGAGCGCCCGCACCTCTACCCGCCCCCGGGCCGCCCCGGGAGCTACCTGCGCAGCTGGGACCGCGCCCGCCGGCTGTTCACCGCCGACTCGGCCGACCACCCCCAGCGCTACGTGGCCGCCCTGCTGCCCCGGCTGCCCTTCGCGGACGGCACCTTCGCGCTCACCCTCAGCGGGTACCTGCTCTTCGCCTATCCCGAACTGTTCGGCCCCGAGCGGCAGTTGGCCGCCCTCGTCGAACTGGTCCGGGTGACCTCCCCGGAGGGCGAGGTGCGCGTCCAGCCGCTGCACGACGGGTACGGCCGCCGCTGCGGCCACCTCGACGGGCTGCGGTACGCGCTCGGCGAGCGCCGGATAGCCAGCGAGGTCCACCGCTTCCCGCGCCCCGGGGACGGCCGCACCCGCCAGGTCCTGGTCCTGCGCGCGGCCGACCACCGGGCGCGGGGCCTACGGGGCTGACGGGGCTGACGGCCCTGACGGCCCTGACGGCCCTGACGGGTTGGGGTCCTCGGCCGGTGCGGGCTGAGCAGGCTCCTGCCGGGGCTCGGTCCGCGCCTCGGGCTGGGCCGGGACCAGCGGCGGCACCGTCGGCAGCTGGGAGAGGATCTTCTCCGCCAGCCAGCTGCGGTCCGACCGGTACGGAATCCCCTCCGGGTCCATCAGTCGCCCGGCCACCGCGTCCCGCAGTCGGCGGGCGTCGGCCGCGGGCAGCCGGGAGAGCAGCCCCCGGGCGGCCAGCAGCGCGTGGTACTGCTCGAAGTCCGAACGCGGGTGCTCGATCGCCTCCAGCACGCTCGACAGGTCCGCCAGCGCCGGATCGCCCTGCATCAGCGCCAGCGCCTGGATGCGCCGGCCCTCCGAACCCTCGGCGAACAGCTGCCGCACCTGCTCGGCCGTCAGCGCCGAGCGCCGCGCCGTCGCCCTGACCTCGGCCACCACGCCGTCCGGCCCGTTCGGCCCGTTCGCCGCACCCGCCGAGGGCGGCAGCTGACCGGCCAGCGCGGCCGGCTGCTCCGCCGTGCCGCCGAGCAGGCCGAGCTGCTGCATCGCCCGTACCCGCAGGTCGTCCGCGCCGACCTTGTCGCCGTGGCGGTCGCGGTCCTGCCCGGCGAGGAAGAGGTCCAGCGCCTCGTCGGCGTCGGTCAGCGCCCGGGGCAGTGCCAGCCTGGTCACCAGCCAGCCCGCCAGGAAGCCGAGCACCACGAAGTACAGCACCAGGGCCGCCGCGAACGGCACCGCCGGGGCGCCCCCGCCGAGCGCGGGTGCCAGCGCCGTGCCCAGCTGGTGCAGCCGCTCGCCCAGCGAGCCCAGCTGCGTCAGCCCGACGCCCAGCAGCACCTTGGTGAGCCAGTCGGACACCTGCTCCAGATTGGTGTTCGGCGCGTACGAGCCGTGCGGCTCGTCCGAGCCGCCGCGCACCCGGGGCACCCCGAACAGGAAGCCCAGCGCGCCGCCGAGCACCGCCGAGGCCCCGGCCACCACCAGACCGCCGCCGACCGCCTGCCAGGGCTCGTCCCGGCCGAGCGCGAACATCAGCAGGCCCAGCAGGCCCGTCCCCGCGAGGACCCAGGCCGCGGCCCCCCTCGCCGTCCGCAGACCCGCCGCCCCGCTCCGCCGCGTCTTCGCCACCGCACACCCCCTGTGTCCACGCCGTTGCGCTCCGGATGGTAGCGCCGTCGTCCGGGTTCGGGAATGCAGACGGCCCGTGGGCTGCTCCTCATGCGCCGGCCCGTGCACTGGCCAGGCGCCGAGGCACCGGGGATGTACCGGTGAGCCCACGGGCCGGGTGACTGCTGTGGATTTCGCCTGCCGGAGGCCGAGGGCCTCACCCTGCGCAGGCAGGGGCGGCTCTAGCGAGCAGCCACCTCACGCATCCTGAAGGAACTCAACTCAGGATCACCTCCTTTCAGTGTGGGCTCACCATAGGCAGCCCCTCCGAGGGAGGGCAACGGATTTATCTTCGCCGGGGAATGCGAAAGGCCCGGAGGACGAGTCCTCCGGGCCTTCCTGCTACTGAGTAGCGGGGACAGGATTTGAACCTGCGACCTCTGGGTTATGAGCCCAGCGAGCTACCGAGCTGCTCCACCCCGCGTCGGTGAACACGACACTACGGGGAAGACGCCGAGAAGGGAAATCGGTTCTCCCGTCGCGTGCGGGGAACGCGAAAGGCCCGGAGGACGAGTCCTCCGGGCCTTCCTGCTACTGAGTAGCGGGGACAGGATTTGAACCTGCGACCTCTGGGTTATGAGCCCAGCGAGCTACCGAGCTGCTCCACCCCGCGTCGGTGAACACAACACTACGGGGAAGACGCCGAGAAGGGAAATCGGTTATCCGGGCCCCAGTCGGGGCCCCGCTCACGCCGGCTTCGCCGCCGGCCGGTGCCCCCGCCGGGAGGGGCCGCGGGAGGCCCGGGATCTCGCCCAGGCGGCGAAGCCGACCAGCGCGAGGAAGCAGGGCACCATCAGCACCCCGTAGACGACCAGGAAGCCGTCCGTGCCCAGGTCGGCGGCGGCGTTCCAGGTGCCGTGCAGCGCCATCGCCAGCAGCAGTCCGGCCGGCACCGCCAGCCGGGACAGCCAGCGCCGGCCGCTGGTCAGGGCGACGGCCAGGCCGATGCCCGTCAGCGCGGTGAACAGCGGGTGGGCGAAGGGGGAGAGCAGGGCGCGCAGCACGAAGGTCTGCACGGTGCCGTCGAAGTCGCGGATGCTGGGCCGGGTGCCGAGGCCGATGCTGTCCAGCCGCTGCCGCTGGTCGCTGGTGAAGGCCCGGCCGAGGTAGAGGGCGTTCTCGGTGAAGGCGAAGCCGCAGGCCGTCATCCCGCTGAGCACCACCCCGGCGGCCAGGGTGCGCGGCCGGGAGCGGCGGTGCCCGCCGTCGCCGGGCGGCTGCGCCGGGCTCAGGTACGGCAGCGGGCGCAGGTACGGGCGCAGGCGCAGCCCGGGGGCGCGGTCGGCCGGGTGGTGCCCTCCCGCGGCCTTCGGCCGGGGGGACCCCCATCCGCGGGGCCGGCGCGGGGCGGGGTGGCGGTGCAGCAGGGGTGCGCAGGGGCGGCCGGTGCGGCGGCCGTGGCAGCGCAGCCGCCGGCCGAGGGGGAGGAGCAGGACGAGCAGGGCGGTGGCCTTGGCGGTCTCCTCGATGAGCGGGGTGGCGATTCCGGGGCCGAGGAGTTCGCCCAGCGGGCCCTGGCGGTTGGCGAGGTGGCTGGCCGTCCAGTTGTTGGCCAGGATGGCGACGGTGGTGGCCGCGCAGGCGCCCCAGGCGAGGCAGAAGACGGTGTGCCGCAGCGGGACCCTGGCCGTCAGGTTGAGCCAGGCCAGGGCGCCGAGCACGAAGGGCAGCGGGACCATCGCCAGGCCGAGGCCGACGAAGAGGCCGAGCGTGCCGGTCTGCCGCTGGACGAGGTGGAGGATCAGTACTCCGCAGGCGGCCAGGGTCAGCACGGTGGTGGCGGTGACGGAGGAGAGCGCCGTCAGGCGGGTGCGCACCCCGGGCGGCGGGTGGGGCGCGGCGTCGGCCGGGGCGACGGCGGGCCGGGGCAACGGCCGCTCGGCTCGGCGCCCCCGGGGCCCCGGGATGGTCCGGGTGTCGCCGGTGCGCGGAGCCGTCGTCTGCGGTGCGTCGTCGGCGGCCCGGGCGGGTGCCCGGAGCCCGCCGCCGGACGGGCTGCCCATGCGGCTCAGGGTAGGCCACGGGGGCCGCCCGCCGGGAGGAGTCGGGACGAATCGTCCGTCCGGGTCATGGCCGGTGGTCCGTCCGGGTCAACCGCGCCCGTCCGGGCTCGCTCGTTCGTTCGATCCGGCCGAACAGGGCCCGGTGGGCCGGTGGTTCAGCGGCGGCGGAACAGCAGGTCGTGCACGACGTGGCCCTTGGCGATCCCGGCGCGCTCGAACTTGGTCACCGGGCGCCAGTCGGGACGCGGCGCGTAGCCGGGCACGCTGCCCTCGGGGTGCTCGGCGGGCTCCAGCCAGCCGGTGCCGTCGCCCTCGGGGTGCAGGTTCTCCAGCTCGGGGGAGGCGGAGAGCACCTCCAGCATCTGCTCCGCGTACGGCTCCCAGTCGGTGGCGCAGTGCACCAGGGCGCCGGGGGCGAGCCGGGGCAGGACGAGCTCCAGGAGGGAGGGCTGGACCAGGCGGCGCTTGTGGTGCTTGGGCTTGGGCCACGGGTCGGCGAAGTACACCCGCAGCCCAGCCAGCGAGGCGTCGGCGAGCATGTCGCGCAGCAGGATCACGGCGTCGCCGGCGGCCGTGCGGACGTTCTGCGAACCGTCCCGCTCCAGCAGGCCGATGAGGTTGCCGTGGCCGGGGGTGTGCACGTCGGCGGCGAGGATGCCCGCGGCCGGGTCGGCGGCGGCCATCGCGGCGGTGGTCTCGCCCATGCCGAAGCCGATCTCCAGGGTGACCGGCAGGCCCCCGAACAGCTCCCCCAGGTCCAGCGGGGTGCCGTCGATCGGGATGCCGTACTGCTCCCACCCGCGGTCGAGGGCGCCCGCCTGGGCGTTGGTCATCCGGCCCCGGCGCGGCTGGAAGCTGCGGATGCGGCGCTCGCGGTGCTGGGCCTCGGTGGCCTTGTGCGGGTACATCGGCGCGGGGTAGGCCGCGGGCGCGGCGGACAGCCGGGCGGACGGCGAGGGCTGGGGGATGGGGGCGGTGGCAGTCACAATCCCCCGAGTCTACGGGGCCGTCCGGGGCACCCGTCGGGGTGTGTGACGGGGCTCATCCCCGGTTCGGCGGCGCGGGCTCAGCGGTGCGGCGGCGCGGCTCAGCCGCCCGCCTCCAGGGCGGCGAGGGCCCGGCGGGCGACCTCCCGGCCGATGGGCAGCGAGGCCGTCGCGGCGGGGGAGGGGGCGTTGAGCACGTGCACGGTCCGGCGCGGGGAGCGCGCGTCCTCGGGGTCGAAGCCGGCGAAGGCGAAGTCGTCCAGCAGCGAGCCGTCCCGGGCCACGGCCTGGGCGCGGACCCCGGCGGTGGTGGGCACCAGGTCCTCGGCGGTCACGGCGGGCAGCAGGTGCTGGACGGCGGCGGTGAACGCCCGCTTGGACAGCGAGCGGTGCAGCTCGCCGACCTCGTAGCGCCAGTGCCGGCGCAGGATGCGCCAGGTGCCGGGGAAGGCGAGGGTGTCGGCCAGGTCGCGGGGGTGGATCGTGCGCCAGTCGTAGCCCTCGCGGGCCAGCGCGGGGACGGCGTTCGGGCCGACGTGGACGTCCCCGTGGATGCCCCGGGTGAGGTGCACGCCGAGGAAGGGGAAGGCCGGGTCGGGCACCGGGTAGACCAGGCCGTTCACCAGGTCCCGCCGCTTCTCGGTCAGTTCGTAGTACTCGCCGCGGAAGGGCACGATCCGCACCCCGGTGTCGTCCCCGGCCATCCGGGCGATCCGGTCGCTGTGCAGGCCCGCGCAGTTCACCAGCACCCCGGCGCGCAGCTCTCCGGCGTCCGTGGCCACCGTCACGCCGTCCCGGCGCCGGGCCACGGACCGCACCGCGCGCCCGGGCCGCAGCTCGGCCCCGGCCTCGCGGGCCAGCCGGGCGAAGGCCGAGGCCACGGCGGGGTAGTCGCAGATGCCGGTGCTGCCGATGTGCAGCCCGGCCACGCCGGTGACGTTCGGCTCGTAGTCGGCGATCCCGGCGCGGTCCAGCTCGAGGACGGGGATGCCGTTCGCCCGGCCGCGCTCGGCCAGCGTCGCCATCCGGGGCAGCTCGGCGGCGGAGGTCGCCACGATCAGCTTGCCGGTGACCTCGTGCGGGATGCCCTGCTCGCGGCAGAACTCCACCATCTCGGCGGCGCCGGCCACGGCGAAGCGGGCCTTGTACGAGCCGGGGCGGTAGTAGACGCCGCTGTGGATGACCCCGCTGTTGCGGCCGGTCTGGTGGGCGGCGAAGCCGTTCTCCTTCTCCAGCAGCGCCAGCCGCAGGCCCGGCCGGGCCCGCGTCAGCGCGTACGCCGTGGCCAGTCCGACGATCCCGCCACCCACGATCACGACATCGAACTCGCCCGCCACCGCTCGCTCCCGCCTGACGCCCGGCTGTTGTGTGCCGCCGATGCTGCCACGGGGGCGGGTGGGCGTCGAGGGTGCGTCGGGGCGCAGTCGGGGGCGGCAGTCGGGGCGCCGGGTGAGGCGCGTTCCCGCGCGCCGGTCGGCCCGTGAAGGCTCCGCCGCGCGGGGATGTGACGTACCGCCGGGTCAGATGACGTGCCGGTTGACGTGCCGGTTGACGTGCCGGTGCGGCAGGTGGCGGTCGGCTCGTCGCCGACCACCCCTGCCGCGTGGCGGCGCACCTGGCCCCCCGACCCGGTGCGCCGCCGTCCCCCCCCCTCGCCCGGCCGCGGTGTGGTGTGCTCGGCCCCCCGGCCGCGCACGCCACACCCTCCCCCCGGCCGAGGCCCGGTGTGCCGCGTCGAGCCCCCCGGCCCTCGTGCGGCACACCGCCCCTGGTGGTCTACTCCTGGGCCTCCCAGGGCCAGCCGGTGTCCTCCCCCGCCTCCAGCAGGGGGATCAGCCGGAAGGCCGCGTCGCTCAGGCCGCCGAAGGTGTGCCGGTTGGCCACACCGCTGGGGCCGTGGCCGGTGGCGTAGCCCGCGAGGTTCCAGGTGTAGACCGGCACGTGGGCCGGGACGGCCGCGAGCGGGTCGCGGCCTCCCCGCACCCAGGAGGTCTGCTCGTCGGTGACGACGACCACCCGGCCGTGCCCCCGGTAGTGCTCGCGGACGGCCTGCGCGGTGTTCGTGCCCCCGAGGTCGGAGAAGCGGTCCAGCACCCGCAGCACCGACTCCCCGGGGCCGACCTCGACGGTCCTGCTCGACGTCCCGAACTCGACCAGGTCGGCCTTCTCCGCCCGGACCTTCAGCGCGGTGCCGAAGATCGCCGCCGAGTCGGCCCGGTTGAGCTGGGTCTGCGCGCTCGGCCGGTCGAACATCGAGCCGGAGCGGTCGACCAGGATCAGCGTGCGGCCCGGCAGTGCGGGCACGTTGGCGAGCGAGTGGGCGAGCGCCTTCTCCAGCGCGTGCCCCCACCGCAGCGAGGGCGCGTGCCGGTAGGCGGCCAGGTACCGGAAGGGGAACTGGCGCGAGCGCCGGACCTCGCCCTTGTCGGATATCCGCCGGGCCACCGCCTCCGCGACCTCGTCCGAGACTCCGGCCTGGTCGAAGTTGCGCAGGTTCCGCACCAGGGCCATCGGGCCCATGGACGGGATGACCGCCTCCCAGACGGCCGCGTCCATCGGCCCCTGCAGCCAGCCCGCCAGGGCCTCCCAGGTCAGCCCGGCCGCGGCCAGCCGCTCGGCACCGCCGGGCGACGTCACGGCCGCCCGCCGCTCCTCGACGGGCAGCGCGAGCAGCTCACGGTTGGCCGTCAGCATCGCGTCCGCCGCCGGGGGCAGCGCTTCGCTCGGCCGGTGCCGCCGGTCCAGCGCGTACCGGAACAGCGGGCCCTGCCACGCCTTGTGCGGGTGCGGCGACGGGTGCGTCAGCTCCAGGACGTCGCCGAAGCGGTAGTCCTTGCCCGCGGTGTCGTACTTGAGCAGCGCCCGGGCGTCGTAGAGCTGCTGGACCGCGTCCGCGACACCGCGCTTGACCGGCTTGGGCAGCGCCCGGCCGTAGCGCGAGGTCCAGTACGCGAGCAGCTCACCCGGCTCGTCCGGGCGGCGCAGCACGGCGGCGACGGCCTGCCGCGACCAGCCGGGCTCGCCCGCGTCCAGTCGGGCCCGGGTGAACTCGGCGGCGCCGACCAGCGCGGCGGTGCGCATCTGCGCGTCGTAGCGCAGCCAGCGCAGCAGCTTGAACGTCCACTCGGGATCGCTGACGGCGAGCTCGCGCACCAGCGCGGTGTACCGGTCGTCGCGGTCGCCGCCCCGCTCGTGGAAGGAGTGCTGCCCGACCATGTTGGCCACGGCGAGCAGGAAGAGTTCGGACCGGGCGTCCCGGACGTGCCCGGCACCGCCGTTGGCGTTGACGACGACGCGACCGGTGGTGGCCACGGCCGAGACCGGGCCTGCCGGGGCCTTCTTCTTGCGGAGATTGAACCTGGACATGCTGCAGCCCCCCTCGGCCTGCGGATTTTCGCGACGGGAGGGAGGCATGCTGCGGTCAGGGGTGCCCGCATGCGAGCCACCCGTGAAACGCCTTTGCCTCCCGAGATCAAGGGAATCGGCCGCGGTTGTTTTGGTTTGCTTCAACGCGCCCCATGGGGGCACTCCACAGAAGTAACCGCTGCCTTCGCACCGGGAAGTGCGGACGAACTATTGACGTGTAGGTGTCCAGAGTTCGAAAGCGGCTGAGGTAACAAGCTGCTCTACCAACTGAGCTACACCGACCCGAAGTCGGTGACGGGACTCGAACCCGCGACACACCCAATCGAAGTGGAAGTAACCTCTGCCTGCGCACCTGGACGAGAGAGACCTTATCCGGGCCTCTCTCGAAGGTGCATCCGAATTACCGGCAGACGCGCGCCCCTCACGCCGGCGCGACGATCACCGCGCGCGCCCGTTCCGTCAACTCCCGTACGCGGCGCTCACCCTGGAAGGGTTCCAGCCGGCGCAGCATCTCCACCACGTACTCCCGGCTGCGCTGCGAGGAGATCCTTCCGGCCACCTCGACGGCCCGCTCCCCGGCGGCCACGGCCGCCTCCAGGTCGCCCGCCTCCGCCTCGGCCATCGCCGAGACCACCAGCCGCAGCCCGTGCGAGCGGACGAAGCCCTCGGTGGGCGTGGCCAGCGCCTCGCGGGTGAACTGCCGGACCTTGGAGGGCACCCCGAGGTCGCGGAAGCACTCCGCGGCGTCGGCGGCGAGGCGGTCGTAGGCGTAGAAGTCGATCCAGGCCGGATCCGGGTCACCGGCGCGGGCCCGCTCGAGTGCGCTCTCCGCAGCCCCGAGCGCCGTCGCGCACGCCGCCGCGTTGCGGGCCTTGGCCTGGGCCCGTGCCTCCACCAGGTGGAAGAAGCTCATCGTCCGGGCGGTGGCCAGTCCCCGGTTGCGCTCCAGCGCGGCCTGCGCGAGGTCGACGGCCTCCTCCGCGAAGCCCCGGTAGCCGGCCTGCAGGCTCATCGAGGCCAGCACGTACCCGCCGAGCGGCACGTCGGCGGCGGCCCGGGCGAGTCGCAGGGCCTGGATGTAGTACCGCTGGGCGGCCTCGTGCTGCCCGGTGTCGAAGGCCATCCACCCGGCCAGCCTGGTCAGTTCGGCGGTCGCGCCGAACAGCGCCCGGCCGACGGCGTCGCTGTACGAGGCGAGCAGCAGCGGCGCCGCCTCCACCCGCAGGCACTCCGGGACCATCGACGAACGCCAGTCCCCGCCGCCGTACTTGGAGTCCCAGCGGCGGGCCTCCTGGGCCGCCTCGCGCAGCTTCGCCGCGTCCGAGTGGCCGACCCGGTACGAGGAGCTCTCGCTGGGGGAGCGCGGCACCTCGCGGGCCACCGAGCCGTCCGCCGGGTTGATCAGCCAGCGGGAGACGGGCGTCGCGTACGCGGCGACGGAGAAGGTCCCGGCCAGGCTGTCGCTCCACCGCCCGCCGCCGGGGCCGCGCCGCAGGTCGAGGTCGACCCGCCACAGGTCGGTGGCCGAGCGGACGGCGTCGGCCACCTCGCGCGGGAAGGCCAGGCCGAGTTCGGGCGCCGGGTCGGTGTCGCCCAGGCCGATCTCCTCCAGCGGCACCGGGCGGCCGAGCTTGCCGCCGATCGCCGTGGCGATCAGGTGCGGGACGGGCCCCTGCGGGACCATGCCCTTGCTGACCCAGCGGGCGACGGAGGTCTTGTCGTAGCGCAGGGTCAACCCGCGCTGCGCGCCGAGGTCGTTGACCCTGCGGGCGAGTCCGGCGTTGCTGATCTGGGCGAGGGACAGGAGCGTGCCGAGCCGTTCGTTCGGTCCTCGTGGGCTGATGGTCATGGTGGCGGCTGCACCTCCTGCGGCCTTGTGCGCGGGGCCCGGGCGGCACCGGGCCGTAGCTGCTGTACCTAGAGTAGTCGGACGCGTTCCGAGGGTTAAGAGGTCGCATTCCGGATGGCGGGATCGCGTGCCCGGCCCATCATGCCGTGGTGGGGCGGGAGTTGGTCCGGACCACTCGTTTCCGGCCGGGTGCGCCGTGCGCCGGAGCCTCGTGCTCCGGTCCCGTGTCGATGTGCGCCCGGCCGTGCCCCCTGGCCCGACCGGCAGGTGGGCGATTCGCTGGTGGTCGTGGGTCGGCCCGCCGTCGAGGACCCGGCGGGCCGGGGGATGCCGCCGCCTCAATCCCCGCGGGCGGCAGCGGAGTCCGGGAGGGCATGCGGATGCCCTCCCGGACTGGGCGACGCCTTTCGGCCATCTCGCGATGCCCATGCCAAGGCGATCCCGGGGCGGCCCGGGCCTTGGAGGGGAAGGCCCGGCCCGCCCGCCGTGCGAGCGACTGCGACCGAACGCGACCGACTGCGACCGAAACGGAACCGGCGACACCGCGCCCCGGCCGCCCGGCCCGCACAACACCCGCCCCGCCCGGCCCCCGTGACGCGCAAACGGAACCGGAAACACCGGCCCCAGTGGCCCCCGGCGATGGCACGATGTCTCCAGACGACGCGCCGGAGCGCCGTCCGGGTGCGGGTCCTCGTCCGGTGGAGGCGCGATGCGGTGGCTGACGGGCTGGAGCACCGGCGCGCCACGGCCGGGCACGCCCGCGCAGGAGGCCCTCGCCACCGTCACCCCGATCGCCGCGCGCCCCCTGTGGACCGGGCCCAACCCGCTCTGGGCGGTGGGCGACTGGCGCCCCGAGGAGATCCGCCTCGTCACCCTCCGCCCCGGCGCCCCCGCGGCCGTCACCACCGGCCCCACCGCCCCGGACACCGCCGAGGACACCCCCGCCACCACCCGGCTCGCCGTCCTCGGCCACTGCGGCGCCACCGACGCCGAACTCGCCGCGGGCCTCGCCGCCGCCCGCGGCGGCGCCGTCCGCCACCTCACCGCCTGGCCCGGCAGCTACACCGTCGTGCTGCGCACCGGCACCCGCTCCACCCTGCTGCTCACCGACCTCGCCGGCGCCCAGCCCGTCTTCCACACCCCCTGGGCCGGCGGCACCGCCTACGCCACCGCCGCCCTCCCGCTCGCCGACCTCGTCGGCGCCCCGCTCGACACCGGCCACCTCGCCGCCCGGCTCGCCTGCCCCGAATCCCCGGAGGCGCTCGGCACCGGCACCCCCTACCTCGGCGTCCAGCGGGTGCCGCCCGGGCACGCGCTCACCATCCACGGCGGCCGCCCCTACGTGTCCGGCTACGACGAGCCGTCCGCCACCGAGCAGCCGCGCGGCGAGGCGCCCGCGATCCGCGAACTCACCCGCGCGCTGCTGGAGTCCGTCCGCTCCCGGGTCCGCACCACCGTGCCCGCGCCCTCGCGGGACGGACGGGCACGGCTCGGCGTCGACCTCTCGTACGGCACCGCCTCCGCGACCGTCGCCCTGCTCGCCGCCGCCGTGCCGCTGCCGCCCGCGCCCTCGCCGGCCCCGGCCAGGGGCCCGGCCGCGCGGCCCGCCACCGGCGCCAGGAGCGGGGCCGTCAAGGGCTCCTGGGCCCGGGGCGGCGAACGCGAACCCGCCGGCCCCGAGCAACTCGCCGCCGTCACCCTCGGCGAGACCGAGGGCCCGGCCACCCTCGCACTCGCCCCCGACACCCCGCGCCTGCGGCACACCGTCCTCGACCCCGGCCCCGGCACCCTCCCGTACGCGGGCCTGGGCACCGACCCGCAGACCGGCCCGCTCACCGACGAGCCCGGCCCCGAACTCGTCGCCGCCGCCCGGGCCGTGGCCCGCTTCGACGCCGGCGGCACCGACCACCTCACCGGCTACGGCGCCCGGCAGGTCCTGGACGGCCACCCCGCCCGGCTCGCCGACCTCCTCCGGGCCGGCCGCCCGCGCGAACTCCTGCCCCCCGTCGCCGCGCTGGCCGGAGCCGACCGGGCCGCCGCGGGCGTCCTCACCGGCGCGGTGCGCACCCCGCTCGTCGTCGTCCGGGCCGCCCACCGGCTCTCCCGGGTCCGCTACGCCGAGGCGCTGGACGAGGCTGCCGCCAAGCTGACCGCCCGCCACGTCCCGGACGGCATCGGCACGGCGGGCCGCCGCTCGGCCCTCGACCTCGCCTGGTGCGTCCCCGGCCCGGCCGCCCGCTGGCTCTCCGACGACGCGCTCTCCTCGGTCGCGCTGCGGCTGCGCCTGGCGGCGCGCAGACCGGCGCCCGAGGAACACCCCGGCGCGCACCGCGCCCGGCACGCCCTCCACCGGCAGGCGCGCTCCTTCCGCACGCTGCTGCACGCCGCCGAACAGCCCGGCCAGCGGCTGCACGCACCCTTCCTCGACAACCAGGTGGTCCGCGCCGCCCGCCTCCTGCCCGACGACGTCCGCCTCCAGCCCGGCGCCCGGCATGCCCTCCTGCACGCCGTCCTCACCGGCGCCGGCCGCACCGACCTGCCCCCCGACTGGGGCCGCAGCCCCCGCCCCGATCGCACCGCCCCCACCCGCGCGGGCCTGCGCCTCGCCGCGGACGGCCTCGCCGAACTCTTCGACGCCCCCCTCCTCGCCGAAGCCGGCCTCATCGACCTCCCCGCCCTGCGCACCCACCTCGCCCGCACCGCCGACCCCGCCACCCCCCTCACCCCGGCCACCCTCGCGGGCCTCGCCGACCTCGTCTCCACCGAACTCTGGCTCCGCCGCCTCCGCGCCCGCCGCCACGGCGCCTGCTGGACGGGCCTCCCCCACCCCCACCCCCGAGCCCTCACCCCCTGACCCCGCCCACTGTCCCCGGCTCCCGGCGGCCGCCCCACCCTCCTGCCGCCGCTCCGGCACGCGGCGCCCCGCCCCGCTCCGCGCGGCCCCCGCCGCTCCCTCGGGTCCGGCGCGGCCCTGGCCTCCGGCGGCCGCTCCACCTTCCTGCCGCGGCTCCGGCACGTGGCGCCCACTCCACCCCGCTCCGCGCGGCCCCCGCGGCCCCCTCGGGTCCGGCGCGGCGAGCGCGGACGGGATGGGGCGGGAGGGCGATGATGACCGGGATCGTGGGTCCGGGGCGAGGAGGGTTCGGTGGGCGAGCGGGTGCCGGTGGTGCTGTCGGTGCTGGGGCGGCCGCCGTCCGGGAGACCGGCCGGGGTGCTGGCGGCCTGCGACGGGTCGGACGGGTCGCTGTGGGCGCTGGACCGGGCGATGACGGAGGCGGAGCTGTTCGGCCTGCCGCTGTACGTGCTGGCCGTGGTGAACCCCGCCCCGGCGGGCTACCCGCCGGGGATGGCGGAGCTGGTGCAGGAGAGCGTGGAGACGCTGGTGGAGAGCATGGCGGACGGGCTGCGCCGCGCCGTGGAGGCCGTGCAGCGCCAGCGCCCCCGCCCGTACACCGGGGAGATGTCCCTGCACGTGGTGCTTGGCAACGTGATCGAGGTGCTGCTGGAGGCCTCGACCCGGCAGCACACCATGGTGCTCGGCACCCGGGGCAACGGGGGCTTCGCCCGGCTGCTGCTGGGGTCGGTGAGTTCGGCGGCGGTGCACCACGCGGCCTGCCCGGTACTGGTGGTCCCGGCCCCGCCGGGCAGCTGACCGGAAGGCCCGGCGGGGCCGGGCGGGTCCGGCGGGCGTGCCGGGAATGTACCGAGATGGTTCACCGTTCACCTATCTCGCACGCACAGGTTTCACGCCCCCCTTGGAGTCACCCCGCATGAAGGTCGAGATCTACAGCGACATCGCCTGCCCCTGGTGCTGGATCGGCAAGCGCCGGTTCGAGACGGCCCTGGAGGCGTTCCCGGGCAAGGACGCCGTCGAGCTCGTCTACCGCCCGTACCAGCTCGTCCCCGACGCCCCCGAGACGGCGAGCCCCCACCGCGCCTGGCTGGCCGAGCGCTACGGCCCGCAGTCCGTCGCGATGGACGCCCGGGTCGCGGAGCTGGGTCTCGCCGAGGGCCTGACGTACGACTTCGACGCCGCGCAGCACGTCAACACCATCCTGGGCCACCGCCTGCTGCACCTGGCGGAGACCGAGTACGGCGCCGAGGCCCAGGGCCGGCTCAAGGAGGCCCTGCTGAAGGCGCACTTCACGGACGGCGTCGACGTCGGCGACCGCACCGCGCTGGTGGAGGTCGCCGCCTCGGCGGGCCTGGACCGCGAGCGCGCCGCCGCCTACCTGGCGGGCGACGAGGGCGCCGCCGAGGTGGAGGCGCAGCTGGCCGAGGCCCGGGAGCTGGGCATCAACGCCGTGCCGACCTTCGTGTTCGAGGGCAAGTGGGCCGTCCAGGGCGCCCAGGACGCCGAGACCTTCCGCAAGGTGCTGGACCAGGTCGCCACCGAGATCGGCGAGCGCCGCCCGGCCCCGCAGCCGGTCGCCCCGGCGGGCGAGTCCTGCGCGGACGGCACCTGCGCGATCTGAGCCGGCACGCGCCCGGGGGCCCGGTTCAGGAGCACCTGAACCGGGCCTCGGCCCAGTCCGCCACGTTCAGCACCGACCACACCCCGTTCGCGGGCGTGACCACGAGCCGGATCGACGTCTGACCGGCGAGCGGCACGTGCACCGGCACCGCGGAGTCGCCGACGGCGAGCGCGGGGGAGTGCCACAGCGTGGTGCCGTCGCCGCCCTGGACGGAGAAGACGACCCCGCCCGGCGAGAGCGTGGCGTCGTCCACCCCGGCGACCGCGTCGAAGGACGTGCAGCTGCGGTTGAGGTCGATCAGCGTGGTGGCCGGGGCGTGCACGGTGAGCGCGTGCGGGTGGTAGTCGCCGGCGATCCAGCCGCCGGAGCGCTGCTGGAAGTTCCCGCTGCCCTTCTTCCGGATGCTCGGCCCCTCCGGCGGCACCCGGTTGTTGCCGGGCTTGGTGACGGGCAGCGAGTCGGCCCAGAAGTCGCTGGGCACGGGCGGGGTGGGCGTGGGCACGGTCGGCACCGGCACGTCCGGCACGGTGGGCACCGGGATGTCGGGCGTGGGCACCGGCGGCAGCGTCGGCTCGGGGACGACGGGCGGCGGCACGACGCGCGGCGGGGGAGCCGGGGTGCTGGGCGCGGGGCTCTTCGCCGGAGCGGGGGTCGCGGTCGGCGTCGGCTCGGGTGCGGCGGTCGGCGGCGGGCTCGGAGCGGGTTCCTCCGGCGTGGGCTCGGCACTGCTGGGCGGCGCGGGCGAGGCCGGGGCGGGTGAGGCCGGTGCGGGGGCCACCGGGCCGGGGGCGGCCGGGGCACTGGTGACCGGGGGAGCGGCCGCCGGGGGCGTGGCCTCGGGCGAGCCGGTGAGCGCGTACGCGGCGACGGCGGCCGCGGCCACCGCGATGGCGGCGGCGATGCCCGCCTTGGCGGCGGTGCCCAGGCCCTCGCCGGCGGCGGCGCTCGCCGCGCCGCCCCCCGAGGAGGCCCCTGCGGCCCCGGCCCCGGCCCCGGCAGAGCCCGCGGCGCCTGCGGCGCCCGCCGTCCCGGCGGTACCGCCCGTCGCGGCCGCGGCCGCGGCCGTTCCCGCCGCCGCGGCACCGCCGACCGCCGCCACACCGCCCACGGCGGCCGCGGCGAACCCGGCCCCGCCGACGCCGATCCAGACCAGCACGCCGCCGGGCAGCAGCGCGCGCAGGCCGGTGTTGATCTCGGTCAGCTCCAGGCAGGCCGCCGTGCAGCGGTCGCACTCCTTGAGGTGCCTCCCGACCTCGGCCGAGGCCCGCTTGCGCAGCGAGCCGCGCGCGTAGGCGCCGAGCCGGTTGGCGTACGCCTCGCAGGTGCTGTCCTGGCTGCCGGAGACGTGCGCCTGGAGGAAGCCGGCGGCGAGCCGGTCGCGGGCCCGGTGGGCCTGGACGGCGGTGGCGTTGGCGGTCTTGCCGAGCATGACGGCCACGGTCTTGGGGGATTCGCGCTCGACCTCGGTGTGCCAGAGCACCACCCGGTCGTCCTCGGGCAGTTCGGCGTACGCCTGCATCACCATGCGCTGGTCGGCCATGGCCATCGCCCAGGCGTCGGCGCCCGGGTCGGCGAGGTCGAACTCGGCGACGGCGGCCGAGGTCTGGGCGAACACCGAGAAGTCGTCGACGAGTTGTTCGCGCCGCTCGCTGCGGTGCCAGGCGGCGGCGACGTTGCGCACGGCGGTCAGCAGGTAGGCGCGGACGGCGAAGTCCGGCCCCTTGCCCGCCCGGAGCGCCTGGAGGGTGCGGGCGAAGACCTCGCCGGCGAGGTCCTCGGCGGTGAAGTTGTCCCGGCAGCAGGTGCGCGCGTACCGGCGGACGGAGTCGGCGTGGCGGCGGTAGATCTCCTCGTACGCGGTGTCGTCACCGGCCCGGACGCGGGCGGTCAACTCGGCGTCGGAGGGCGGGCGCTCGCCGTCGACGGGGTCGGCGGGCGCGGGGACGGTCGGGCGCACCGGCATGCCGTCGCCGACGAACGCCTCGGGGGCGACGCCGCCCCGGCCCGCGGGGGCCTGGCCGGGGACGCGGCCGGGAGGCAGCGGGGATGCGGAGGAGAAGGACTCGCGGCCGGGCGCCCCGGCCTGGTCGGGCACATGGCCGGGTCCCGAGCCCGGTGCGGCACCCGGTACTTGGGCGGCTCCGGGTACTTGGGCGGCTCCGGCCGGGCCCGCGGCGGACCCTTCGGCCGTACTACCGGAGTAGCCCCCGAAATCGAGGCCGTACCCGTAGTCGTTCTGTTCCTCGGCGCTCACAACGGACCCCAGATTCCACGACAGCCCCCGTAGTGTGGCAGGGCGCGCGGGAGTGCGTAGGCGCACGGTTCCCCGACGCACGGCGCCGACGGCGCACGAAGGGCGCGCATCGGGACATTGGCTCCAACCACGGGCAAAGGATGGCATAGCGCAGGGTGGGGCGGTAGCCGGACGGGCCGGTACCCACTCTTCCGTGGGGCCGTCGCGGGTGTGTTCGCCCAGCGTGCGGCGCCGGGTCGCGCGCCGTCCCCACCCGGCGCGCGTTCCCTGATCGCGCGCCGGTCATCCGGCCAACTTCCGTGGTCCACCCCCGGGATGAGGCATCAGGGGCGCACGGTCGCACACGCTCGGCGCACCGACGCACGGTGCCCGGAGCGCTGGGGCTCAGCGCGCCCGGAGGCCGTCCAGCAGGATCTGCAGCAGCCGGTCCGACGGACCCGCCGAGCGTTGACCGTCCGCCTGCGAAGCGATCGAACCGCCCAGGCCGACCGGGCCGACCGGGCCGCCGACACCGACCGGCACCGAAGCCGGAGCGCCGAAGCCCGCCGGAGCCGTCCGCGCCGCGTGCACCGGAACCGACGCCGTCAGCACCAGCACCACGTCCGACACCGTCACGCCCGGCCGCAGCTCACCCGCCGCACCCGCCCGTGCCACCAGCGCGGCCAGCAGCTGCAGCAGCAGCCGCGGATCGGCGTCCGCCGCCGAGGAGTCGACCGGCTCCGCGTCCAGGCGCACCGCACCCGCCTGCTCGGCGATCCGCTGCTCGGGCACCCGGCCCAGCTCCTCCGCGTACCGGAACGCCTCCGGCGGCAGCAGCCGCCCGGCGCCCGTGGTCACCGCCCGCGCCAGGTACCCGGCCAGCGCCTCCCAGGCGCCGTCGCCGCCGTACAGCGACTCCCGCGCCTGCGCCGTCAGCCAGGCCACCTCCTCGGCGGCGATCCGCTGGACCAGCACCTCCTTGCTCGGGAAGCGCCGGTACACCGTGCCGACACCGACACCCGCCCGCCGCGCGACCTCCTCCATCGGCGCGTCGTAGCCGTACTCGCCGAACACCTCGCGAGCGGCCCGCAGCACGCTCTCCAGGTTCCGCCGCGCGTCCACCCGCAGCCGGGCGCCGGGCACCGGCGCCGAGGCCGGTACGGGCTCCGTGCGGTACGGCACGCCCGCGTACTGGACGCCGCCCGTCGACGCGTCGACCGGTACGTCGACCGGTCCGCGCTGCTCGGGCACCGTGCCCTGGCCGGCGTGCGGTGAGACCGCCCGCCCCAACACCTGCTCCTGTTGTTCCATCATCCCAACTCTCCCCCGCAGGCGTCCGAATCCGGATTCAGTCGTCGCCCGCCCCTGCACCCCCCGGTGCAGCTCGATCCGTCAGAAGTGACCCGGTGATCCATCGCTCGTGCCGCCCGTCCCGTTCCGGTGACCGCGGTCGTGCGTCGTGCCGCCGGGCCGGGGCACCCCGGCTCGGCGCGTCGGCGCCGCCCGGGGCCTCGTCCGGGAACTACCCTTCCCCGGATGACTGTCCCGCAGTCGGGTTCTCGCGCCAACACTGGAACAGGCCGTAGTGGCCGATCCACGGTGCGTCGCCGCCGGTGGTCGTGGCGGAGTCCGCTCCGATACACAATCCGACCATAGTTCACGGCTCTTCGCGCCCGAAAGTGCGTCAGAAAGTCGCCCTGCAGGCACAACTGACCACATGCGCCCCGTCCGTCCCAAAGGATGCCGTACGGACTGTGGACAAGACCGCCCCCGCCGGTCCTTCATAGGGGGGCGTGATGGGGGGACACCCCCGGCCGCGGGGCGGCCGGGACGAAGCGTCACATCGGCAGGAGGTGCACCATCCGAGTCCTGATCGCCGGCGGCGGCTGTGCCGGAATGGCCGCCGCGCTGCACCTCCAGCGCGGCCTGCGGGAGAGACTGCGCAGCGGCGAGGTGGAGATCACCGTCGTCGAACCCGAGGCGTACTTCACCTACCACCCGCTGCTCGCCGAGGTCGCGGCCGGCTCGATCGACCCCCGGCACGTGGTCGTCCCGCTGCGCCGGGTCCTGCCGGAATGCCGGGTGCTCACCGCCAGGATCACCCGCATCGAGCACGCCACCCGCCGGGCCTTCGCCGACGCCGCGGGCCCCGGCGAGCCTCCCGCACCCGTCGAACTGCCCTACGACCTCCTGGTGGTGGCCCCCGGCTCGGTCTCCCGGGGCGCCCCCGTGCCCGGACTCGCCGAACACGGACGCGGCTTCTCCACCGTCGGCGACGCCGTCAGCCTGCGCAACCACGTCCTGGAGCAGCTCGACCTGGCCTCCGCCACCCGTGACCCGGCACTGCGCCAGGCCGCGCTGACCTTCGTCTTCGTCGGCGCCGGCTACGCGGGGGTGGGCGCGCTGGCCGAGCTGGAGGACATGGCCCGCACGGCCGTGCGCGACTACCACAACGTCGACGTCACCGACCTGCGGTGGGTCCTGGCCGAGGCCACCGACCGCATCCTGGCCGAGGAGTCGCCCGAACTGGCCGAGCACACCCTGCGCGAACTGCGCGAGCGCGGCGTCGACGTCCGGCTGGGCACCACCCTGGCCTCGGCCGCCGACCAGGTGGTCGCGCTCTCGGACGGCAGCCGCTTCGCCGCCCGCACCCTCGTCTGGACGGCGGGCGTGCGGCCCGCCCCGATGCTGAGGGACACCGACCTCCCGCTGGACGCCCTCGGCCGCGTCCGCTGTCTCGCCACCCTCCAGGCGGTCGGACCGGACGGACGGGCCCTGCCCGGGGTCTGGGCCGCCGGCGACTGCGCGGCCGTCCCGGACCCGAACGCGAACGGTGACCCCTGCGCCCCCAACGCCCAGCACGCCTTCGCCCAGGCCGAGTTGCTCGCCCGCAACCTGGTGGTGGCCCTGGACGCCGGACCGTACGCGCCCGGCCTGGAGGCGTACGAGCCCGGCCCGGCCTCCTGCTCCACCTCGCTGGGCATCGGCCGGGCCGTCGCCCACACCCGCCGGGGCGCCCGGATCACCGGGCGCCGGGCCTGGTGGCTGCACCGGGCCCGCCATCTGAGGCGCCTGCCGAGCGCGGAACGCCGGGTGCGGGTGCTCATGGACTGGGTGCTGGGCGGGGTCTTCTCCCGGGAGGTCGTGTCCCTGGGCGGCGTCGAGTACCAGCGTTCGGGATTCGAGGAGGGGTTCGAACCGGGGCCCGGCCGACCACCCGGCGCCGGGCCGGAAGCTCCCCGGTGAGCGGGCCCCGCCACGGCGCGGGGCGGCCGTTCGGACGGCCACGCCGCGCGGGCGACTTCCGGAACCGGGCCTCCGCCTGACAGGATCAGCCCGACCTGGTCATTACCCCGTGTGCCAGTGCGCACACAAAAAGTGATGATATGCCTGGAAAACGAGGAAGCGGCCGTCGTTTGAACCTCATGCGCTGGAGCGTCCGGCTCACCGGAGTCCCCTGGCGTGCCACCCCGACCGACGGGGCCGGCACCGAGGACGGCACGCCCTGCGCCGACAGCGTGGTCGTCCCCAGCCCCCGCGACCCGACCAACCTCGCCAGCGTCACCGAACTCCTCGACCCGCACAGGCCCCAGAACCTGCGCGAGGTCCTCAACCGCATCCCCGCGCCCGTCGCCGTCACCTACGGCCCCGCGCACCAGCTCGGCTACACCAACCGCGCCTACCGCGAACTCTTCGGCGACCGCCCCACGGGCCTGCCCGCCGCCGAGGCCCTCCCCGAGCTCGGCACCATGGGCGTCCTGCCCCTGATGGACCAGGTCATCCGCGGCGGCCGGCCCCGCAGCGTCAAGGCCCGCTGCATCCTCGGCCTCACCGGCAACCGCTACTACAACGTCTCCTGTGTCCCCCTCGGCCCCGGTGACACCGCGGACGCCCCCACCGAGGGCCCGCCCGCCGGCGTCCTGATCTTCGCCGCCGAGGTCACCGACCAGGTCCTCGCCGCCGCCCGCCTGCGCGAAGCCGAACGCCGCCAGCGCGAGGCCGCCGTCACCCTCCAGCGCAGCCTGCTCCCGCAGAAGCTCGACCAGCCCGCCGACCTGCGCGTCGCCGCCACCTACCAGCCCGGCGGAGCCGAGGCCGCGGTCGGCGGCGACTGGTACGACGTCATCGCCATCGACGGCGGCCGCACCGCCCTCGTCATCGGCGACGTCATGGGCCGGGGCCTGCGCGCCGCCGCCGTCATGGGCCAGCTCCGCACCGCCGTCCGCGCCTACGCCCGCCTCGACCTGCCCCCGCACGAGGTGATGCGCCTGCTCGACGGCCTCGCCATGGAGATCGACGCCAACCAGATCGCCACCTGCACCTACGCCGTCTGGGACCCGAGCCGCCGCACCCTCACCTACGCCTCGGCCGGCCACCTCCCCGTCCTGCTGCGCTGCCCCGACGGCACCATCCTGCGCAGCGAGGAACAGAACGGCCCCCCGCTCGGCACCGGCGACGGCCTCCACGTCTCCCACACCCTGCGCCTGCTCCCCGGCACCACCGGCGTCCTCTATACGGACGGCCTGGTCGAGCGCCGCGACGAGGACATCGACCAGGGACTGGACCTCCTCGCCCGCACCCTCACCGGCGCCGTCGGCGCCCCCGAGGTCATCTGCGCCCGGCTGCTCCGGGCCATGGGCGTGACCTCCGAGCACGACGACGACGTGGCCGTCCTCGCCTTCCAGCTGCCGGCGGAGGAGGACGCTGAGAATCCGGTTGCAGAGCTTGACTCGGTCGTGCGAGAGGTCTAGTGTTCTTCGAGCTGCCTGGCAGGGAGCACCGGACACGCACCGCGCGGACGGTCCCGAGGTAGCCAATCCCTTGAAACACCACTTCCGGCTCGTGCCGGCCGTTTCGCTTTTCGCGTCGCGGCTCGGTGCTTATTCGGCGTGCTCGTTTTATCGGATTGCGGCCGGATTCGCTTTTCGGAGCGGGGATCGGCTAGAGTTTGAAACGTCGGACAGGGCGTCAAGCCCCGGAAGACACCAGCGAGTTGGATGACGAAGCCCCGGAAAACGGAGCGGAAAACATCTGGTAAGCTGGAAACACGAAAGAACGAAGCGCCCGGAGGGCCCGCTGGAAGGCGGCTCGAAGGAAGCGTCC
>NZ_JBITFA010000006.1:0-370290 GCF_044455705.1 Kitasatospora sp. NPDC051170
GTCCGCAGCTTCCACACGATCCCGTTCAGCACCAGCCGGTCGTCCGACCGCGGACGACCGGCCACCCCCGAAGCCGGCAGAAACCGCGACAGCACAGCCCACTCGGCATCCGAAAGCTCATGACGACGCACCATGGCGGACATGATCCCTCATCACTTGATCAGCTTTGAAGACGACCCCTAGGGTTCGTCGGTGATCGCCTTCAGGGCGAGGGCCCGCAGCGGGGCGAGGCGGGTGCGGTTGTCCTGGTGGTGGTAGACGGCGTTGGTGCAGATGGCCAGGTAGCGGCCGGTGGCCGGGGAGAGGTAGAGGCTGGTGCCGGTGAAGCCGTGGTGGTAGGCGACGCGGCCTTCGTCGGCGAGGATCCACGCCAGGCCACGGTCGAGGCCGGGCTCGATCTCGGCCTGCGGCCGCATGCTGTGGGCGAGCCAGCGGCCCAAGGGCCCATCGGTGGCGTGCGAGGACAGCAGGTGGGCGGCGAAGACGGCGAGGTCGGCCGGGGTGGTGAACACCCCGGCGTGGCCGGCGACTGAGCCGAGCAGGGCCGCGTTGTCGTCGTGCGGCATCCCCCACAGTCGGGGACCGCCGGGCAGCCGCTGCTCGGTCGGGGCGACCTGAGCGGAGCGGGGCACCGGTCCGTAGGTCGTGCTCGTCATGCCGAGGTCCTGCCAGAGCTCGGCCGCCAGCTCGTCCAGGCGCCGGCCGCGGTAGTGGGCCAGGGCCAGGCCCAGGAGGATGAAGCCGCGATTGATGTAGCGGTGTGCGGCTCCGGGTTCGGCGATCAGGTCCTCGGCGCAGATCAGCTCGGCCAGCGGCTCGGGGCGGCCTCGGTACCGGTCGAGGCGGGTGTCGGCCCGCAGACCGGAGGTGTGCGACAGGATCTGGCCGACCGTCACCCGGCCGCCGGGTGCCTCGGCCGGGATGCCGGGCAGCAGGTCGCACATCGGGGTGTCCAGGGTGAAGCCGTCCAGCAGGGAGCAGCCGGCCAGCAACCAGGTGGCCAGCACCTTCGTCAGCGACGCCACGTCGTACACCGTGTCCGGCCCCGGCCGGGCGTCGCCGCACTCGGGGGCGACGACGCCGGAGGCCAGGTAGCCGGGCTCGGTGTCGAAGGTGCCGTGGGCGATGACCCCTCCGGGCACGGTGCCGTCAGCGGTCATCAGGTCCAGGCAGTCGCGCAGGTCGGCGAGCGCGTTCGGGGTCCACGGCACGGTGTTGGTCACGGCTACTCCTGGTCGATCGTCAGGTGGGCACCGAGCGCGGCCAACTTCGGCAGCAGGCTGCCGTATCCGCGCCGCAGGTGGTACATCCCTCGGATCGTAGAGGTGCCCTCGGCGGCCAGGGCGGCGATCACGAGAGCGGTCACCGCCCGGATGTCCTCCCCGGCCACGTCGGTGGCGGTGAGGGCGGACCGGCCTCGGACGGTGATCACCGAGCCGGTCGCGTTGACGGCGGCGCCGAACGCGGCCAGGGCCGGCAGGTGGGTGTCGCGCCGGGTGTAGATCCGCTCGTCGATGCGGGAGGTGCCCTGGGCCTGGGTGAGGAAGGCGGTCAGCTGCGGCTGCACGTCGGTCGGAAAGCCGGGGTGCGGGCCGGTGGCCATCTGTACCGGCCGGGGCCCGGCCGGGGTGCTGACCGTCGTTCCGCCGCCCAGCGGGTGGAGCTGGATTCCGGCGTCGGCGAACACCGACACCAGCCCGTCCGGGAACGCGGCCGGCGGGAAACCGTCCAGGTGGACGGTGCCGCCGGTGATGGCGGCGGCCAGCGCGAGCGTGGCGGCCTCCAGCCGGTCCGGCGGCACGGTGAACACCCCGCCCCGGATGCGGTCGGTGCCGGTGACGTTCAGGGCCTTCCTGCCGCGCCACTCGATGCCGACGCCGGCCTGCGAGAGCAGGGCGGCGGTGTGGGTGACCTCGGGTTCCACGCTGGGGTTGAGGATCGCGGAGGTGCCCGGGGTGCGGGCGGCCAGCAGCATCGCGGTGACCGTCGCGCCCAGGCTCGGCCCCCACGAGCGGGTCTCGGCGTCGGTGATGAACGGCAGCCGTTTGCCGGTGAGGCGGGCCCGCACCCGGCCCCGGTTCACCTCGACCTCGGCCCCGGCGGCTTCCATCGCGGCCAGGTGCCGGTCGATGTAGCGGGCGCAGAAGGCGTCCCCGCCAGGGGTGGGGAAGGTGACCTTGCCGGCGCGGGCCAGCAGGGCTGCGCCCATCACCGCGGTGGTGCGGATGCGCCGTCCGAGGTCGTCCGGGATGACGGGGACGTAGGAGTCGGCCGGTCGGGTGGCGAACTCGTCGCCGGTCACGGTGGCGCGGGTGCCGGTGCGGTGCAGGATGTCGGCGACGACCAGGGTGTCCAGGATCTCGGGTGCACCGGCCAGGGTGAGCGGGTCGTCGGCGAGGATCGCGGCGGCGTACAGGTGCAGGGCGATGTTCTTGCTGCCCTGGACGGTGGCGGTGCCGGCCAGGCGGCGGCCGCCGGTGATCCGCACGGCCCGCTCGTCGGTCGTCGTGGTGGTGGTGGCGGTGGTGGGCATGGTCACCTTCCCTGGCTTCCGGCCGGGAAGAAACCCCCGACCTGGGTCTTCGGGTAGAGCAGGGTGTGCGCGCCGATCAGGGTGGCGGGCTGGAGGACGGTGCCGGCGGGAACGATCACGCCGTCGCCGACCACCGCGCCGAACTTCGTCTGGCCGGTGGCGATGCGCCGGCCGTCGAGGTGGGCGCAGACCTCTTCGGTGGCCGGCTCGGTGACCGGCCCGGAGGTGACCCGCAGGCCGGTGGTGGAGACGAAAGCGCCGATGTTGACGCCGAGTCCGAGCACGGAGTCGCCGACGAAGCTGGTGTGCTTCATGAACACCCCGCCGGTCAGCAGGGAGCGGGTGACCTCGGCTCCGAAACCGATGCGGCAGCCGGGGCCGACGACGGTGTTGTCGCGTACCCGGGCGCCGGCCTCGATCACCGCGCCGGGGCAGACCAGCACCGGTCCGGTGACGAACGCGCCTTCGGCGACGACGGCCCCGGGCGCCACGATCACGTGGCCCCGAACGGTGGCGCCGGGCTCGATGATCCCGGTCGCCTCCGGCAGCGGGATGTCCAGGTTGCCGGCGAGCAGGTCGGTGATCGCCTTCTTGATGCCGAACACGGTCGGGCAGCGGCTCAGCAGGTGCAGCACCACCGGGTCGGTGATCTGCTCGGTGTCGAAGTAGTACTCGGGGGTGGTGCGGTAGTCGATGCGCTCAAGTCCGGTGTGCAGCGCGGGCGCGTCGGTCAGCCGGTGCATGGCTGGTTCTCCTCTCGGGCGAGCGAGTGGAAAAGGGTTGGGGCGTTGTCGGGCCCCGGGGTGGGGGATGCGACTCGCGCAGATCAGCCGGCGCGATGCTGCGGGCAGGCGCAGGCGGGCCAGACCTCGATCCGGGCGACGTACTCGTCGGGGCCCGGGGCGGCGCTGGTCACGCCGGAGTCGTCGTAGCGCGTACCGTCCTGGGCGACGCTGAACGTGCGGATGGTCAGCCCCGGGCGATGCCGGGCGCGAGTGGCTCGGCCCTCTTCGGCGGTTCCGTTCGTCTCGGTATCCGCCAGGGGCCGCGCGTCGGCGGTGTGTCCGGTCGTGGCGTTGTCCATCGGATCCCTCCCACCTCGATCTCACGCTTCGCTGTCGGTTGTGCGCGGATTGCGAAGGCTGTTCAGCATGGCGGCGGGCGGTTGGGCATGGATACGACATCGCCGCCGTCATGGCAGCGTCGTCGCCGGACCTGGTTCGCGCGGCAGACGACGTCGTGCGTCATGACCGCCGTCATGGCTGCCGTCATCTGGCCCGTGCGGCCCTCGAACGTGTTTCCTGTCGCCTGACCATGGCTATCGTCAGAAGCAGACGAACGGGGACGGAGAGGATCCGCAGTGGTCGAAACTCCCACACTCTTAAGGGTCTTGACGCTGCAGCGGCACTGGCAGGTCTACGAGACCTTCCGCCTCCGGTTCGAGGCGACCGCGAACTCGGCCGCCGAGCAGGAGAACGACCCTCGGCTCCGAGGCATGTCGGTCTCCAAGCGGCAGTTCGAGTGCTGGTACGGCGGCGCGGTGAAGACCCGCCCCTACCCGGACCAGTGCCGAGTGCTGGAGGCCATGTTCGGCGTCAGCGTCGTGCAACTCCTCGCGCCCGCACCGGCCGCTTCGCTGCCTGCGCCCGCACCCGCCGCCTCGTTCGTCGTCCCGCCGCCACGGCCGGTCCCTGTCCTCCTCTCCTCCGAGCAGGCAGCGGTACTGCCTGCCGGTGGTCCGTCCAACAACGAGACCCGCTTCGACGCGGGCACCACGGAATTGGAAAGGCAGGTCACGATGGCAGCTCGTCGTGCACTTCGGTTCACCGCGATGGCAGAAGGAAGCAGCATCGGCCCGGAAACCCTGGGTCAGATCCAGGACGAGGTACGACGGCTCACCGCCGCGTACCCCAAGCTCGCCCTGCCGACCCTGCTCGGCGACCTGGTCGAGGTCCAGGACCTCACCTTCCGGCTGCTGGAGCACGGCCGGGTCAAGCCGCTGCAGGCCCGTGAGTTGTACCTGCTCGCCGGGATCACCTCCGGCATGCTCGCCAAGGCCAGCCACGACCTGGGCAACCCGAGCGCCGCGATGATGCAGGCCCGTACCGCCTTCGTCTGCGCCGACAACGCGGACCACCACGCCATGCGTGCCTGGGTCCGCTCGCTCCAGTCGCTCATCTCCTACTGGGCCGGCCGCCCGGCCGAGCCGCCGACTACGCCGACCTCGGGCAGGCTGCCGCCAGCAGTGTCCGGGGCACCACCAGCGTGTGGCTGGCCTGTCTCTCCGCCCGGGCCCACGCGCTCCTCGGTGACGGGGAGGCCACCCGCACCGCCATCCAGCGCGCCGAGGACGCTCGGGCCGTCGTTCAGCTCGACGACCTGGACGGCTTCGGCGGCATCATGACCTTCCCGGAGCCCCGCCAGCTCTACTACGTCGCCGAGGCCACCGTGCACCTCGGCGAGGACCCTGCGCTCGGCGAGAGCCAGTCCGAGGCCGCCGTCGCCGCCTACCGCACCGCCTCCGAGGAGGAGTGGGCCTTCGGCGACGAGGCGGGCGCCCAAACCGACCTCGCGCTCGCCCGCCTCGCCCGGGGCGAGATCGAGGGCGCCGCCGAGGCCGTCCGACCCGTGCTCGACCTCCCCGTCGAGCAGCGGAACTTCGGCATCACCAGCAGTGCCCAGCGCGTCCACGCCGCGCTCCCCTCCGGAGGTCGAGGTGCTATCGGTGGGGCGGCCGACCTGCGCGAGGAGATCGAGGCGTTCACCGCCAGCCCGACGTCCGTCCTCATCCGGTGAACGCGCAGGTAGGCTCCGCGGCCATGACCCCAGTTCACCTGGCCGGCCCCCGCCTGGCGATGCGCGAAGTCGAACCCGAGGACACCGACGACCTCCTGGCCGTCTACGGCGACCCCGAGGCCACCCGGCACCTCAGCTTCGAACCCCGCACCCGGGAGCAGGTCCAGGCGATCACGGACCGCTCCATCGCCGCCGCGAACGCCACCCCCAGGACCGAGTACTGCCTGGCCATCACCCGCCTCGGCGAGCACCAGCTGACCGGGTACGCCCGCCTGGCCACCGAACCGCAGGAGGCCGCCACCATCGGCTTCGCCCTCCACACCGCCGAGTGGGGCAAGGGACTCGGCACCGAGACCGTCCACCTGTTGTGCGCCCTCGGATTCAACGTCCTTGGTCTGCACCGCATCTGGGCCGCTCGCTCCCCGCTCAACGAGGCATCCGCACGGACGCTCCTGCGCGCCGGCATGACCGAGGACGGTCGCATTCGCGACCACGTCTTCGTTCGTGGTGCTTGGCGCGACTCGATCACCTACTCGGTCCTGGAACACGAGTGGGCGCCCATCGACGGGCTGGAGTCCAGCGGGGGCATCGAGCTCGGCGGTGGACGCGGGCCGGGAGGGTGACCCGTGCTGCCCGAACTGGCCGTGTCGCACATGGTGATACCCGGCATCGCAGAGTTCGCTCGTGGTGGCGTGCCTGACCCGCCCACGACCGATGACGGCAACGCCTGGGTCGATGGCTTCTGCTGGCTGTACTGCGGTCACCAGCGGACCCGGGTGCTGTGGATCGGCCCCGCCACCGTCGCCGGAGCGCAGGCACCCATGTACGCCTGTGATCCCTGCATCCATGAACTCCAGGAACGGGTCTGGCGCTCGATCCTGCTCAACGACGAGCCCACTCCCGCGCGGGCGTGACCGTGAAGCGACTGGACGACGGGTCGGCCGCCACCGCCGCGCCGGCTGGCTGCTATCTCGCCGGTAGGTCCATCACCCTTGCGGGTCTGGCAGATTCGAACCTCCGGTGCACTGCCTGCGCATGGCTGCACCCATTCCTTCGGGGCCAGCACCGTCGTCCGGTGTTGGCCCCGGAGGTGTCCCAGGATCAGTTGTTGGCGTACACCCGTATGTGCACCGATCGGTGCAATGCAACGCGGACCGCCGTCACCGGGCATCACACAGCGATCGAGGAATCGCCATGGCTCTGGGACATTGACAGCAGCAGAGAGGCCGGGACTGCGGTGGCGTCAAAGGTCTCGGTCCAGCCTCCGGCGGGCATCTGGGCGGGCGTCAGGAAACCCTCCTTCTTGCGTCGGCCTTCCGGGCGAAGCGCTTTGATCACGGCCTGCTCGACCTCGCGGGCCCCCTTGCCGCTGGCGAACGGCAGTTTGGCGATGACCTTCCAGCCGACGTTCTCGAAGCGGGCCACGCGGTCTTCCTGGGTGTACTGGCTGGTGATGCCGATCTTCGACGCCCCGTAGAGTGTGTGGTCGAGGAGGTACAGCCAGGCGGGGGCCTCAGGGTCAAGGCCGTACTTCGCACAGAACTCGCAGCACCCACCCCGGGTGCGGACATTGTTGAGGTTGGGGCTAACGAGCTGGCCGCATTCGTTGTGGAGGGAGAGCCACGGCGAGGCAGCATCCTTGAACGGCTCCACGGGCTTGAACCCGGCCGACTCCATGTCGGCCAGTGCCTCGACCATGCGCAGCTCCAGTCCGGCCGCAGCCACCGCCTGGGAGACCAAGCCGCACCGTTTGCAGAACTGGCAGCCGTCATGGCGGAGCCTGACGTTTCCGTACCGTGGCGCTACCAGGTGGCCAGCCGCGATGCACTCCGAAAGCCAGGCGTTGTTGGCGCCGGGGAAATCGACCAGCGTGCGGAACCCGTGGTCGCGCATCAGGGCCACCGCCTTGACCGGATCAACAGGGGCGTTCGGCGCGCAGTACTTGCAGGCCCCCTGGCCGTTCATGACGTTGTTCCGGTTCGGGTAGATGATCTCCTTGCACGCGTTGCACTCGCACTCCCATGGCGCCCGGGCTTTGCCCGGGTAGGGGATCCGGGGCGTGCAGTTGCCGTACCGGATCATGTCGGCTCGGGCTTGCTCGGGGGATATCGACGGCACGGCGAGCCCTTCATGAGGGGACAAGTCCCCGCCATGCTCCCCTCCGCCGCTGACAGTTCACGTTCGGTCGAGAAGCAGAACCGCTGCTGCCAACGCTCTGGAGTACGGCGCCGTGTGCACGTTCGCGGGTACCGGTTGGTGCACTCACAAATGAACGCCGACGTCAGTCCCAGGTGGTGCCAGCGAGCATGCTGTCGAAGGCGAGTGCCCGCATGGCGGTGTCGTAGTCGTCTCACTCGTGTTCGGGGTCGGTGAAGTGCAGGTCGCAGTGGGCGCGGGTGAGGCCGGGCTCGTGCCATTCGGTCGCGCAGCGGCAGCGGACGAAGACCTGGTGGCGGACGTTGAGGAGCAGCCACTCGCGACGGGCCGGCAGGTGGGGCAGATGATGGGGATGCCGCGGGCGTCGAGTTCGCCGGGGTGGGGACGGCGCGGATGACGGCTCTGTGGTGGCCGTCGTGCTCGGTGCTGGGGTTGGTCAAGTGGTGCCCTTCGGTGTCGGGTGACGGTTGGCAAGCACACAAGACGCACGGCGGCCGGGATGGTTCCCGGCCGCCGGAGAAGACATCGAAGCGACATCTGTGCGTACGGGCGTCCGTGTGGCTGGGTGGGCGGGGCTCGGGGCATCGGGTGTTTCCGGTCGGGGTCAGCGTCGGCGGGTGGGGTCGTTGGGGGCCTTGGCGCCGGTCGGCACGGCGGGTGTTGTGGGTGCGGGTGTCGGGGTGGTGCGGCTGCCGGTGCGGGCGCGTGCGGCCTGGGTGCGCTGGTCGATGCGGTCGCTGGTGGCGTTGCGCAGGCGCCAGAGGAGGACTTCGGCGGGTCGGTCGGCGGTGGTGAGCTCCCGTTGCTGGGCGGCCTCGGTGAGGGCTCGGCGGGGTGGTTGGCCGGAGGATTCGGCCTGGGCGAGCGCGGTGGCCAGGGCGGGCCAGGACGGGTCGGCGAGGATGCGCTGGGCGTGGTCGGGGACGGCGGCGTGGACCTGGGCGGCGAGGCGGTCGGTGGTCTTGGGGGTGGGGGTGCGGCGGGTGAGGTCGGCTATGACCGGCTCGGCGGTTTGCCGGTAGGCGGTTCGCAGGTGGACGAGGGACTGCTGGGCGGCGTGGGCTTGCTGCTGGTGGCCTCGGGTCTGGTGCCAGCGGGCAATGGCGATCACGACGAAGACGGCGGTGGACAGCAGGGCGGCGGCGGTGGCGCCGTCCTCGCCGGAGCCGACGGTGTGCAGGAGTTGCTTGGCGGCGGTGCGGAGGGCTGCGGCCTGCTGGTGTTCGGCACGGACCTTGGATCGGGTGGCGCGGTTGAACGCGGTTGCGGCGGCTCGTAGTTCGGCGCGGGTTTGGGCGGGTGCGGTGAGGGCGGCGGTGTGGAGGAGTTCGCCGAAGGCGGCGGCCTGGGCCTGGACGACGGTGTCGAACGCGTCGACGTCGGGCACGTCGGGGTGGTTTTGGTCCTGGTAGGCGAAGCGGGCGGTCTCCCGCAGGGTGGTCTCGGCCTGTCGCCAGCGGTCCGGTTCGACCGTACCCCGTGCGGGCGTGGTGGGCTGCTGGGCGGCGAGGCGTTCGCGCAGGCGGTTGATGGACAGGTCGGGGGAGAGCTTGGAGCCGCCGAAGTGCACGGGTTCGCCTTGGGCGTTGACGTCGCCAGGGCGGGCGAGGCTGTAGCCGATGACGTCGCCGCTCCCGGGTCCGATGCGGTAGCGGACCTCGATACCGAGGGCGGTGAGGGTGGAGAAGTACTCCTGCTCGTCGCGGACGGCGGCGGCGACGGCTTGGGCCTGTTCCTGCAGCCACTCCTTGGCGGTCTGCTGGTGGCCGGTGCGCTGGGCCTTGGCCTGCTCGGCGCTGGTGGGCATCGGGGCGGCGGTGTGGTCGCCGGAGTTGAGCTGGCGCAGGCCGAGTTCCTTCCCGATCTTGCGGCACTCGGCTTGGGCGCGTTGGCCGTCGCGCTTGTTGCGGGGACGGCGGCCGTCCTCGCGGACGGTGGTGGCCATGATGTGGATGTGGTCGTCGGCGTGACGTACGGCGATCCACCGGCAGCCCTTGTCGTCGCCATCGGGCGCGATGCCAGTGGCGTGGACGATGCGGCGGGCGACCTCGGCCCACTCGGCGTCGGTGAGGTAGCGGTCGCCGGGCGCGGTGCGGACGGGGCAGTGCCACACGTGCTGCGGCACCTTCGTGCCGACGCGCCTCTCGCGTGCGCGCACGGGTTGGTCGAGGTAGTCGGCGAGCTCGTCGAGGAGGGCGTGGTGCTGGTCGAGGGGCGCTCGGCCGGGGTCGGGCAGGCCGGGCATGGCGAACGCGGCGACGATGTGCGGGTCTGTGTGCTCGTCGCGCCGACCGGGGCCGAAGAGGTAGGAGAGCAGGCCGCGGGTGCGCGAGCCGGTGGAGACGTCAGGCACCACGGCGGCCTCCCGGCAGGACGCGCTGGTAGGCATGACGGGCCTCGATCGCGCAGGCGTGAAGGGCGTCCAGGGTCTCCATGGCGCGCTCCGGGATCTCGCCCCGGTAGATCTCGACCATGAGCTGGTTGAGGTTGTTGCCGGCCCGGTCGATCGCCCGCTGGTGGGTACCGACCGCTTCGGTGAGGAGGGTGACGGCCTCGTAGTCGGGCATGGGGACGAAGGCGTCGCGGCGGCCGGTCCTCAGGTAGGCCAGGGCCACGCTCATGGCGGAATCCGCCAGGAAGGAGGAGCGCGAGCGCTTGAGCTTCTTGGCGACGAAGTCGAGCAGCTCCTTCTCGGCCGGTTCCACCGAGCAGGTCACCTGGTCATCGCGCGTGGTTCCGGAACGCGGCCGGTACATCCGCACCGCCAGCGGAAGCGAGGTGTCGTCCACCGGAAGTACGAAGCGGTCGAGCACCGGAATGCGCTCGTGGATGAACTCGGCGACGGTGACGGTCGGCGCTTCACGCACGACGCGGTCGGCGGCGT
Organism: Kitasatospora sp. NPDC051170; assembly: GCF_044455705.1. Taxonomy (NCBI): domain Bacteria; kingdom Bacillati; phylum Actinomycetota; class Actinomycetes; order Kitasatosporales; family Streptomycetaceae; genus Kitasatospora; species Kitasatospora sp. NPDC051170. The sequence goes on from NZ_JBITFA010000006.1 coordinate 10,371, forward strand.
CGGCACGCTCGGCGTCGATGTCGCTGCGCGGCTCGGCATCATGCTCGGGAAGCTGGTCCTGGTCTTGGCCGCCCTCGGTCGCGACCTCCTGGTCCGGCGCGCCCTCGCGCCGGTCCTGCCCCGCCACCCCTGGGGCGGGGGCAAGCGCAAAGTCCGCGGCGCCAACGGCGTTGTGGACTTTGCCCCAGCTTGCTCCGTCGTTGTCGTGACCGTGGCTGGTCCAGGGCAGGGCCTGCTTGACTCGGGCGAGTATGCCGCCACGGCCGGGCTTGCCGCTACCGGCTCCGCGTTGCTGGGCGTCCTGCTCGGGCGAGGCGAATGCAGGGTCGAGGTGGTGCTGCTGGTCGGGCACGGGGATCTTCCGGTTCTTCTGTCGGGGCAGTGGTTGTCGTTGGTGGGGTGTTCGCCGGATGCGGGGTGATGATCCGGCGGAAGAGGGGTTTGGCGGTGCCGGAGTTCCGGTGTAGACGTCGCCGGTTCAGGACTTCTGGGGTCCCCGGATGGGCACTGGGGGAGTTCCGGTGAGCGTCGGTCAGCGTCGGTGAGGCGCCGCTCGCCCGGTCCGGAAGCAGGCCGGTGCTCGGGCGAGCGGCGGGGCGTCAGGCCGCCGAGGCGCTGGCTTGCGCGTCGGCCTGCTGGCTGGCCTGTTCGTCCTTGAAGCGCTGGGTCAGCTTGCCGAGGCGGTCGCTGGCGATGGGTATGCCGGCTTCGCGCAGGACTGTCCTGATCACGGCCTGGGTGGGGCCATGCTCCTGGACGGCGGGCCGGACGATCTCAGCCAGCTCGTCCATCGAGGCGGCGGGCTTACGGCCGGTGCGCTTGGCGCCCACCACCGGTTCCCGGCTGTCGGGCCGGACGTCGTCGTCGGGCTCGAGCACCGGTTCGTCGGCGGGTAGGTCGTACTGCTCCGCGTCCGTCACCGGTGCGGACTCGGTAGCCGGTGCAGGCTCAGGGTTTTCGCGGAGCGGGAGTTCGTCCTTGGCGGGCTTCGGGTCGGTGGCGGTCGCGGTCGCGCTGGTGTTGTGGGCGAGGAGGGTGCCGCCGAAGAAGGCGAGGGCGGGCCATCCGGCGACCAGGATCCGCAGCCAGGCGGGGACGTGGGCGAGGTCGAGGAGTCCGGCGGTGGCGACGTTGGCGCCGAGGGAGGCGGTCAGGGCGATGGCGAACCACGTCCAGGCGGTGCCGGCCGGGCGTCCGGTGGTGCGCAGGGTCCGCATGCGGTGCCAGGCGGCGACGAGCAGCAGGTCGACCGAGACGGGGTAGGCCCAGGCTTTCCAGCCGTGTTGTCCGGCGGCTTCGGCGATGTCGTGGAGGTGGGCGAAGGACAGGGCGCCTGCGATGGCGGCCTGTACGAGGACAGCGTCCGGGCGGGGCAGACGCGGTGGGGTGGTGGCGGTCATGCGGAAGGTGGTCCTCGCGGGTCGGGCGGTGGTGGTTTGTGGGATTGCCGTCTTTGCCGTCTCGCCGTCTTGGGGCTGCGGGACTGGCTCTGGGCTGGGGCGGGTTCGGCTGCCCGGGTGGTGCCTTGGACGCAGCGGTGTTCGGGTTCGGGACGGTGCGGTATCCGTCTTGGGGCCCGTATCCGTCCCGGCGACATAGCCTGTGACCTGCGGTTTTACGGCAGGGACGGCTGGGACGGCACAAGACGGATGTGTTTCCCGTCCCGGGTGGGCCCGCCGCTCGCGCCGTGGTCGGGGCGGCGGCGGGGCCGGTGGCGGGTTGGGACGGTTGCCGTCCCGCGCGCCGTCTTGCAGGCGGGGTGCTGCCGTCCCCGGTGCGGGAGTGTTCCGTCTTGGGAGGCCGTTCCGTCCCGGCGACAGGTGCTGTGACCTGCGCTGTTACGGCAGGGGCGGCAGGGACGGCAGTTCGGGAAGCCTGGTCAGGCTCTGCTGCCCGTGCCCGCGCTCTCGTCCATGGCCGTGGAGGTGATGGGGTGGACGGCGGGGCAGTAGCGGCGCCAGGCGTCGAGGAACTTGTGGCGCGTGTAGCCCTTGCGCTGGGTTCCGTCGCCGAGGCGCACGTTGCCGGAGGTGATGCCGAACTCGCGGAGCATCGCGCCGAGTGCGCGCGGGGTCAGCCCGCCTCGGGCCGACTCCGCCCACGGCGCCTCCTCGTTGCCGTTGAGCGCGAACAGCAGCTGGCCGGTGGTCATGCTGTCCGGCTCCGGCTCGCTGGCGGCGTGGAAGATCCGGCGGATGTCGGCGAGGATCCGCGCGCCGCCGGGGTTGTCCTCCTCCGTCTGGACCTCGGCGTCGACCATGCGCTTGCACGCCTGGCGGGCACGGCGGGGCCAGGAGCCTCCGGCGAGGTCGGCGATGATCACCAGGGGCTCCCAGGTGTCGGCCGCGCGGTCCTCGACCGGCATAGCGGGCTCCAGGCACAGGGCCTGGTCGGCGAGCGGTGCCGTCCAGCGGGCGATCTTGTCGCGGATCGCGTGCAGGGCGGGGCGGTCGCGCTTGGTGCGGTACGGGGAGACGCGCTCGCCCTCGGCACGGCGGCGCATGCGGATCACGATCGAGCGGTCCATGATCGTGTCGGGGAGGTCGCCGATGCCGGCGATGGCCGCCATGGCGAAGGTGTGGAACCTGCCCGGGGCGTGCTCCTTGCCGACGACCCGCAGGACGTAGCGGTCGCGCTGGTGCCCGGCGTTGAGCAGGCCGCGCATCTCCTCGTTCTTCTCGGCCATCTTCGGGCTGCCGAAGATCGTGTCCGCCTCGTCCACCAGCAGGGTGGGCGGCTCCTCGGTGATGGAGCGGAAGATCGCGGACGGAGACGAGTTCACCGTCGCCACGGGGTTGTGCACCGTCTCGGTGAGGACGTCGAGCAGGCGGGACTTGCCGCAGCGCTTGGCCGGGCCGACCACGGCCAAGCGCGGGGCGTGCTGCCATGAACCCTGCAGGTGGGTCGCGGCGACCCAAAGCGTGGCGGCGTCCAGGGCCTGCTCGGAGGGAAGGATCACGAACTTCGCGATTTGGGCCCTCAACTGCGCGAGCAGGTCAGCGCCCTCGGTCGCCTCGGTGTCGGGCATCAGGTCGGTCCCGTCCGGGACGGTGGGCTCGACAGGCGCCGCCTCGGCGCCGTGTCCACAGGCTGTGGACAGGGGGGCCTGCTGGGCGGGCAGGTAGGTGCCGGGCCCGCCCGGCTTGGCGACCGGAGGCCAACTCGTAGCGGGGGCTGCCACATCGGGCGTGTGGCCCGTAAACTCCATGGTGAAGCTCCAGACTGGGGCGCGGGACCTGATCCGTCGCGCGCCACCGATGAAGGTCGCGGATAGGGACTTCGCCTGGCCCTCGGTGTTCCAGCACCGGGGGCCTTCGTGCGTCCAGGGCGGGTGAGCTCGGGAGGTTGAGTCCACCCAACTCGGAGGACCTGCCTACACGTTGGCAGTGGTCCCTCGACGGCCGAGGCCGCCGGGGGACCACGAACCTACGCACACATGCCGGGTAGATCCACTCCAATCGGGCAAGTACGCCCACGGCAGACAGGCTTGTCGATCGGGCTCTCACCACGTCAAGCTGCATCAGCCGCCGGACCTTCGCCGATCGCCGCCTCAATGCCGAGCAGGCGCAGAAGGTCCGCTGTGATCACGCGGTACTTCTTGCCCAGCCGCAGGACCCGGCAGGGGTACGCGCCGAGGCTGGCCAGCTCGTAGCCCTTGCTCCGCCCGAGGCCGATGGCCCGGTTGGCGGTGTCGAGGTCGATGGCCGCCGGCAGCCTGAGAAGTTCGGCCCGACCCATCCCCTGCGCCGTCGCCGATATGTCACCAGTTCGCACATGAACTACAAATCTGAGCTTCCCCCGGACGGGGGCTGCGGCGGAGTGCCGCAACGGAGAAGAGCTTTCCAGTGGCTACTGTGTCGATATGACACAACGCCGCGAGGAACACTGGTCCACCGACGACGAAGACGCACCCGACTGGCCCGAACGGATCACCAAGGACGTGATCCGAGCAATCACCCGAAGGAGGCAAGACCTTGGACTGTCCGCGCAGGATGTGGCCGACGAAACAGGGGACTTGGGCTACGAAGTCCCCCGGAACGTCATCGCCAACTGGGAGTCCGGCAGGCGCAAGACGATCACAATTCCCGAGCTGATCGTCGTGGCCGAGGCCCTGGACATCGCTCCCGTCGAGCTGCTCTTCTCCCCGGCCCTCGGCGGCCCGTTCGACTACCTGCCAGAGATGCCCAGCGACCGCTGGTCGGCGCTCACCCACTTCACAGGAGAGGCCCGCCACTCGCTCGGGATGTACCGGCTCCGCCTCTACCGGGAGCACGAACGGATCTGGCAAGCGCTCCAGGAGGAACATCACGACGCGTTCCAGATGGAATTCAAATTGTTCCGGGAGGAATGGCCTCCCGGCTCACAGGACAAACTCGACGCTTTCGTCGCAGCCATCCGCGAGCGGCTTCAACCCGTCAGGGCACACCTACGCGAGATCGGCCTGGAAGTCCCGCAACTCGCACCGAGTCTCGACTTTCTCGACGCCGAGCTTCCCCCACTGAACACCGATACCGATCTGGAGGACGAATGAAGGGTTCCACCTACCACCGCTGCTACTGCCGCGACGCCGAGACCGGAAAGCCGCTCGGCAAGGCGTGCCCGAGGGCCGGCACCCGTAAGCACGGCTCCTACTCCATACGCCAGGAGCTGCCCAACGCCGAAGACGGCACCCGCCGTTCGTTCAACCGCGCCGGCTACGAGACGCTCAAGGAGGCGCAGGCCGACCTCGATCACGTCCGCGGTCTGCTCGCCCTCGGCAAGGAGGACCCCGACGACCTGGCCCTGATCAGCGAGTTGCTGGTGAAGGTCGCCGACGAGAAGGCCCAGCTGCCCGACATCGAGGAGACCCGCAACCGCCTGAAGGCCGGTCAGGATCTGTCCAGCCGGGTCACCGTGGGCGAGTGGCTCGATACCTGGCTGGCCGGCAAGAAGATCCGCAAGTCCGGGATCACCCGCTACGAGTGTGACGTGCGGGTTCACCTCAAGCCCCGCATCGGGCACATCCGCGTCGACCGGCTGCGGGTGAGCACGCTCGCCGAGATGTTCACGGCCATCGCCGACGCCAACGAGGAGATCCTGGAGAACAACGCCCTGCGGCACGCACTGAAGGCCGAGCTCGCCACGGTGCCGATCAAGGGCGTGGAGAACCGCGCCCGCCGCAAGGCTCTGCGCGCCGAGCTCGCCGAGATGCCGCCCTTCCGGCGAACGACCGGCGCGGCCACTCGCCAGCGCATCCGGGCCACGCTCCGGACCGCCCTGAACGACGCGATCCCCGAGGGCCTGATCACCCTCAACCCGGCCGCCCACGTCAAGCTCGACCCGGCCGCCAAGCCGAAGGCTCTGGTCTGGACGCCGGAGCGGGTCGCCCAGTGGCAGGCGACCGGCGTGAAGCCCTCCCCCGTGATGGTCTGGACGCCGCAGCAGACGGGCGCGTTCCTCGACTACGTGGCTCCCGACCGCCTGTACGCCACGTGGCACGTGATCGCCTTCCGCGGGCTTCGCCGGGGCGAGGCGTGCGGCCAGCTGTGGTCCGAGACCAACCTCGACAACAGCTCGCTGACCGTGACGGCCCAGCTCGTGCAGGACGGCTGGGAGGTCGAGGAGTCCGACCCCAAGACCGACGGGAGCTTCCGGACCGTAGCCTTGGACGACGACACGGTGGCCGTCCTGCGGCGCCACCGCGAGCGCCAGCAGAAGGAGCGGGGCGACTGGGGGCCGGCTTGGAAGGACACTGGCCGGGTCTTCACCAACGAGGACGGTTCCTGGCTCCACCCCGGCAAGGTCACCGAGATGTTCGAGCGACTCGTGACCGCCTCCGGCCTGCCGCCGATCCGCCTGCACGACCTCCGCCATGGCGCGGCCACCCTCGCGCTCGCGGGCGGGGTCGACATGAAGGTGGTGTCCGAGATGCTCGGCCACTCCTCCATCAAGATCACCTCGGACATCTACACCAGCGTCCTGCCCGAGATCGCCAAGGACGCCGCCGAGGCTGCCGCGAAGCTCGTCCCCCTCCAGCGGAAGACCGAAGCCGAAGCTCTCGCCAAGGCTGCCGCCGAAGCGGAGAAGGCCAAGCGGAAGGCCGCGAAGAAGGCGAAGCCGAAGGCCAAGAAGGCCAAGGGCTAACCCAAGATCAACACCGGCGCTCACGCATCGCTCACGCAAGCGATCTTGTAGCGCGGCGCTGACGCCTGCTCACACGTCACGGAATGGCAAAAGGCCCAGGTCATGGGCTAGATGACCTGGGCCTTGTCTGAGCCGCCTGCGGGATTCGAACCCGCGACCTACGCATTACGAGTGCGTTGCTCTGGCCAGCTGAGCTAAGGCGGCACCGTGGCCACGTGCGGTGGCAACGCGGGCCAGTCTACACAGGTTGGCGGGTGGTCCGCAGCCGGGGTGGGTGAGGGGGGTGGGGTGGGAGTGGTTGTCGCTTCAATCGATCAGTGGTGTGACGTTACGATGAGCGCCCCCTCGACCCGCCCCACCCTGGGAGTGCACCGTGTTCGGTGTGAACGACATGGCGACGTATGTGCTCGGCGCCCTCGTCATCGTCCTGCTGCCCGGCCCCAACTCGCTGTACGTGCTGTCCGTCGCCGCCCGGAAGGGGGTGCGGACGGGGTACCGGGCCGCGGCGGGGGTGTTCGTCGGGGACCTGACGCTGATCAGCCTCACGTCGTTGGGGGCGGCCTCGCTGCTGGAGGCGAATCCGGCGGTGTTCGCGGTGGTGAAGTTCGGCGGGGCCGCGTACCTGCTGTGGATCGGGTTCGGGATGCTCCGGGCGGCCCGGCAGCTGTGGCGGGAGCGGCGGGCCGAGGCCGGGGGCGCGGTGGAGGAGGCCGAGGGTGAGACGGCGGAGCGGCCGTTCCGGCGGGCGCTGGTGATCAGCCTGCTGAACCCGAAGGCGATCCTGTTCCTGCTCTCCTTCTTCACCCAGTTCGTGGACCCGTCCTACGGTCAGCCCGCGCTCTCCTTCGCCCTGCTGGGCGGCGTCCTGCAGACGTTCAGCGTGCTGTACCTGTCGGTGCTGATCTTCGCGGGCACGACCCTCTCCAGCGCCTTCCGCCGCCGCAAGCGGCTGTCCGCGACGCTGACCAGCGGGGTGGCCGTGATGTTCGCGGGGTTCGCCGCGAAGCTCGCCGTCTCGTCCGCGTGAGCCCGGCGCCCGATCACCGCGCGCAGCGCTTGCCCTGCTCCGGCGCCTCCCCCGTCAGCAGGTAGCGGTTGACCGCGCCGTCCACGCAGCCGCTGCGCCGCCCGTACGCGGTGTGGCCGTCGCCTTCGTAGGTGAGCAGGCGCCCGGACTCGAGCTGTCCGGCGAGGGACTGGGCCCAGGCGTAGGGGGTGGCCGGGTCCCTGGTGGTGCCGACGACGACGATCGGGGCGGCCCCGGCGGCCCGGATGGTGTGGGCGGCGCCGGTGGCGCGGACGGGCCAGTAGGCGCAGGCGAGCGCCATCCAGGCCATGCCCCGGCCGAAGTGCGGCGAGGCCCGTTCGAACTCGGGCACCGCCCGCTGGACGTCCTCGGGCGAGCCGAAGGGGGCGGGCAGGTCGAGGCAGTTGACGGCGGTGTTGGCGAACATCAGGTTGGGGTACGAGCCGTCCGCCTCGCGCCCGTAGTAGGAGTCGGAGAGCTTCAGCAGCCCGGTGCCGTCCCCGGCGCGGGCGTCGGTGAGCGCGGAGCGCAGCTTGGGCCAGAGGAAGTCGGCGTAGAGCGCCTGGATCACGCCGGTGGTGGCCTGTGAGCCGGTGAGGCGGCGGCCGCTGTCGGTGGTGGGCAGCGGGTGGTCCTGGACGCCGGTGAGCAGGGCGGTGAGCTGTTCGCCGATCTGCTGTTCGGCGCGGCCGAGCGGGCAGTCCTCGCGTTTGGCGCAGTCCGTGGCGAAGGCGGCCCAGGCGGTCTCGAAGCCGCCGGCCTGGGTGCGGTTGCCGCTGACGGAGTCCAGGGACGGGTCCATGGCGCCGTCGAGCACCAGGCGGCCGACGCGGCCGGGGAAGAGCCCGGCGTAGGTGGCGCCGAGGAAGGTGCCGTAGGACTTGCCGACGAAGGTGAGCCGCTCGTCGCCGAGCAGGGCGCGCAGCACGTCCATGTCGCGGGCGGCCTCGACGGTGCTGAGGTGGCCGAGGGCGGCGCCGGCGTGCCGGCGGCAGCCTTCGGCGAACTCCTTGTCGGCGGCGACGAGCGCGTCGATCCCGTTCTGGTCGGCGGGAGTGAGGCCGACGGAGGTGTAGGCGTCCATCCGGTCACCGGACAGGCAGCTGATCGGACTGCTGCGGCCCACGCCGCGCGGGTCCAGGCCGACCAGGTCGTAGCGGGCACGCACCCCGGCGTCGTAGGTGCGGGCGGCGGTCTCCAGGTACTCGACGGCGGAGCCGCCGGGCCCGCCGGGGTTCAGCAGCAGCGAGCCGAGCCGGGCCCCCGCGGCGGCCCCCGCCGGTACGGAGGGCGCCCTCGCCGCCGCCAGGGTCAGGTCACCGTCGCCCGGGCGGTCGTAGTCCGTCGGCACCCGGAAGGTGGTGCACTCGTACCCGCCGTCGCACGGCTGCCAGGAGAGCCGCTGCGCGTAGTACGGCGCGAGCGCGGCGGGTACGGCGGCGGGCAGCGGCTCCAGCGGCGTGGCCGAGGAGAAGGACGAAGCGGCCGAGTCGGAGGAGGGCGCCCCCGCCCCCGCCCCCACACCCGCGCCCGCCCCGCCCGAGGCCCGCACCCCGTCCGCCCCGGTCGGCCCCGAGGTGCACCCGGCGGACACGCCCGCCACCAGCGCCACCACGAGCACCCCGGCCAGCCCCACGACCCGCCCGTTGCCCCTCATCCGGCTCCCATCACCCGATCCAACCGATCCGCACGCCACCCACTCCACCCACGCCACCCAAGAACGCACCGCTGCCCGGCACCCACCCCGGGCACCGGGCAGCGTAACCCCGTACGACTCCCCGTCAGGACGCCTTCGCCAGCGTCTCCGCCAGGTACTGCGCCGCCTGCCGGACGAGCCGCAGCCGCTCGCGGTCCGGGCTGAAGTCCTGCACGTTGTCCGAGATCCGCACCTCCGCCTTGGCCGCGGGCCCGGCGCCCGCCTTGAGCGCCGACTGCAGCTTGCGCGCCGCGTCGAGCCCGGCCGAGTCGGCCTTGGCGGCGGCCAGCAGCAGCCTGGCCGAGCTGCCGGCCGGGGCCTCCGCGCCCGTCTGGGTGAGCGCGGCCGCGTCGTACCGGCCGGAGACGGCGGCGGCGACCCCGTACAGGTCGGGGCGGGCCAGCCCGGCGGCGGCCGCGCAGGGGGCGCCGCCCTCGACGCCGAGGGTGCCCCAGGAGGCGGGGCCGGGCGGCAGGGTGCGGAAGGCCCCGGCGATGGTGGTGCGCAGCGTCGCGTCGTCGGAGAGGGCGGCGGGCGCGGCGGCGACCAGTTCGCAGGGGTGCGCGGTGCCGCTGGGGGCCTCGGGGGCGACGAGGACGAACGGGCGGGCGCGGCCGGTCTGCAGCGCGGAGCCGATGCCCTCGAAGACGTCGGGGACCTCCGCGTCGGCGGTCTTCCCGGGCGTCGCCGCGTGCATCACGACGACGGGGAAGCGGGCGTTCGGTTCCTTGGCGTACTGCGGCGGCAGCCACACCCGGACGTTGCGCGGCTTGCCGTCCGGGCCGAGGACGGCGGACTGCAGCAGCTCGCCGCCGCCCGGGTGCCCGACACTGTCGAACCGGCTGACCATCGCGGGCGCCGAACTCGCCACGGCCGGCGCGGCCGGCGCGGCGGTGGCCTCCGGCGGCGCCGCCTGCTGCCGTACAGCGGCGGGAGCGCCGGCCGCCGGCGCACCGGCCGCAGGGCCTCCCGCGGAATCCGAAGCGGGCTCCCCCTGCCGCCCGAGCCCGCCGAAGGCCCCGAGCGTGGTGAGCAGCGTCAACGCGGTGACGCACACCCCGCAGACCATCGCCCCGCCCGCCCGCGCCAGCATCGGCCACCGGTCCCCGGCCAGTTCGTACGTTTCGGCGGCCCTCAGGTCGCGCCAGCGCTGGAGCGCACCGCGCGCCAGCCAGATCCCGCCGACGGCGGCCGCCAGCAGGAAGATGACGAGGAGCGGACGAACCACGGCACGCACCACCTCGGGAGCAGGGCCGACGCCGGACGGGACCCGGCGTCGTACGGGGCGACCGCCCCGGTCTCCGGGCGCAGTCGGCCCCCAGCGTGCACAACCGGCGCGCGGTCACACGCGGGTGTGCCCGGCGCGTACCGCCCGTTCACTCGAAGGTGGGACGAAACCCCGGCTCCGGAGGGCCTACCGAGCGGCCCCGGAAGGCGCGACGGCCACGAAGACCCCGGCGGTACCTCAGCCCGCCCGCAGCGCCATCGTCATCGCCTCGACGGCCAGCAGCGGGTCGACGTTGCGGTCCAGCGCCCGCCGGCAGGCCAGCACCGCCTCGATCCGCCGCAGCGTGCCCTCCGCCGGGCCCGCCTGGGCGACCCGGTTCAGGGCCTGCCGCTGGTCCTCGTTGGCGAGCGCGCCGGTGGAGCCGAGCTGGAGCGCGAGCACGTCCCGGTAGAAGCCGAGCAGATCGAGCAGGGCGACCCCGAGGGTCTCGCGGCGGGTGCGGGTGGCGCGGCTCTTCTGCCGCTTCTCCAGCTCCTTGACGGCCCCGGCCATGCCGCGCGGCGCCTTGCTGCCCTCGGCCGCGCCGTAGACGGCCCTGAGGTCGTCGGTCTCCTTGGCGTCCTGGGTCTCGGCGAGGGTCTCGGCGTCGGCCTTCGCTGTGTCCACCAGGCGCTGCGCGGCGGCCAGGCAGCCCCCGACGTCGCCGACCTCCAGCGGGATCCGCAGCACCTCCGCCCGCCGGGTGCGGGCCTGCTCGTCGACGGCGAGGCGGCGCGAGCGCTCCACGTCCCCCTGCCCGGCGAGCGCGGCGAGCCGCGCCGCCTCCGGTTCGACGCCGTCGCGCCGGACCAGCATGTCGGCGACGGCCTCGGAGGCGGGCGTGCGCAGCACCAGCAGGCGGCAGCGCGAGCGGATGGTCGGCAGCACGTCCTGGACGGAGGGGGCGCACAGCAGCCAGACGGTGCGCGGGGAGGGCTCCTCCACGCCCTTGAGCAGCGCGTTGGCGGCGGCCTCGGTGAGCCGGTGGGCGGCGTCGACGAGGATCACCGACCAGCGGCCGCCGGTCGGGTAGCTGGAGGCGCGCAGGACCAGGTCGCGCATGTCGCCGACGCCGATCGACAGACCGTCCGTCCGCACGTACTTGACGTCCGCGTGGCTGCCGGCCAGCACGGTGTGGCAGCCGTCGCAGAACCCGCAGCCGGGGGTGCCGCCGAGCGCGAGGTCGGGGCTGGTGCACTGGAGCGCGGCGGCGAAGGCCCGCGCGGCGGTGACCTGCCCGGCGCCGGGCGGGCCGGTGAACAGCCAGGCGTGCGTCATCAGGGAGGCGTTCGTACCCTCGACCGGCGCGGCCCCCCGACCGGCCTCGACCGCCGCCCCGGCCGCGCGGGCCGCGGCGGTCAGCTGCTCGACCACCCGCTCCTGGCCCACCAGGTCGTCCCAGACGGCCACTGCTGCTCCCAAGCTCCGTACGGCTGCGCACCCGGCGCCTTACCCGCCGTCGAGCATACGTGTCCGCTCCGACAGCCACTGCTCCGTCCGGCGACGCGTGACCCACCGTACGAAGCGGCGGGCGGCGCCGCCGGGACCACCGCCCCGACGACGCCGCCCGCCGTCCGTCCGCTCGCGTCCGGGCTCAGCCCTTACGGCCCCAACGGCGGCCCTTGCCCTTGCCGTCCCCGTCCCCACCCTCGCCGGGCTCACCGGGCTGGTCGGGCCGACTCGGCTGACCGCCGCGCGGGCCGTCCTCACCGTCGTCGGTGTGCTCCCAGCGCGCCCACTCGTCCCGCGAGCCCAGCAGGGTGTCCGTCAGGCTCGGCAGGTCGTCCATCGGCGTCTCCTCGGCCCACTCCGGCCGGGGCCGCTCGACGACCGGCTGCGGCTCGGCGGCCTGAGCCGGGGCCGGGGCCTTCGAGGCAGCCGGGGCAGCCGGGGCAGCCGGGGCAGCCGCAGCGGCAGGCGCACCCTCCGCCCCCACCACCGGCAGCTCCCGCGTACGCTCCGCCGGCTTCTCCCCGCGCCACAGCCCCGGAGGCACCCCGTCCTCGGCGCGCTCCTGCCCGACCTTGGGCAGCACCGCCGTCTCGTCCACCGCCGGCACCTTCGGCAGCACCGCGGTCTCGTCCACCGCCGGCACCTTCGGCAGCACCGCGGTCTCGTCGGCCGCCGGCACCTTCGGCAGCACGGCCGTCTCGTCGGCCGCCGCCCGTACGGCCGCCTGCCGGTCGCGCAGCGACAGCTCCCGCGTCGTCTCGTCCCCGAGCCCGCCCGAAGCACCTGCAGCAGCACCCGCAGCACGCGCCCCGCCGTCCTGGGGAACGTCCCGGACCGCCCGCAGCTCCGTCGTCACCGCTTCCCCGCCCCCGGCACCCGCACCAGCGGCACCCGAAGCACCAGCGGACCCGGCAGCAGCACTCTCCGCCGCCGCAGCAGCCTCCGCGGCCGCCGCCAGCGCGGCAGCCTGCGCCAGCCGCGCCTGCTCGGCCCGCTGCAGCGCCTCCTCCGCCCGGCGACGCTGCTCCTCCCGCGCCAGCTCCCGCTGCCGCTGGAGCTCCGCCCGGGCGGCCGCCTCCTCGGCGAGCCGCTGCCGCTCGGCGGCCTCGGCCGCGAGCCGGGCGTCCTCCTCGGCCTTGCGCTTCGCCTCTTCCGCGGCCCGCCGCGCGGCCTCCTCCTCGGCCCGGCGGCGCGCCTCCTCCTCGGCCTTGCGCCGCGCCTCGGCGGCGGCCTTCTCGGCCGCCTCCTTGGCCTGCCGCTCCTTCTCCTCCTGCTCGGCCCGCAGCTGCGCCAGCACCTCCTGGCGCTTGCGCTCGGCGGCCTCCTCCTCGGCCCGGCGACGGGCCTCCTCGGCGGCGCGCCGCTCGGCCTCCTCGCGGGCGAGCCGCTCCTGCTCGGCGCGGGCGGCCTTCTCCTGCTCGGAGAGCGGGAGCTCGCGGTCGAGCCGGTGGCGGACGGCGGTGGTGACGAAGCCGGGCTCCTGGCTGCCGTCGACGACGAGGTAGCGCGCCGGGTCGGCGGCGGCGAGGGCGAGGAAGCCGGAGCGGACCCTCTGGTGGAACTCGGTGGGCTCGGACTCCAGCCGGTCCAGCGCCTCGGTGAAGCGCTCCCGGGCCTTGGTCGGGTCGACGTCGAGGACGACGGTCAGGTCGGGCAGCAGCCCGCCGGTGGCCCAGCGGGAGATCCGGGCGACCTCGGTGGCGGCCAGGTCGCGCCCGGCGCCCTGGTAGGCGATCGAGGAGTCCATGTACCGGTCGGTGATCACCACGGCGCCCCGGGCGAGGGCGGGCCGGATGACGTTCTCGACGTGCTCGGCCCGGTCGGCGGCGTAGATCAGTGCCTCGGCCCGGTGGGAGAGCCCGGTGTTGCCGACGTCCAGGACGAGTCCCCGCAACCGCTGCCCGACGGGGCTGCCGCCGGGCTCGCGGGTGAGCACGACCTCGTGCCCCTTGCCGCGGATCCACTCGGCGAGCGCCTGCGCCTGGGTGGACTTGCCGGCGCCGTCGCCGCCCTCGAGGGCGATGAAGAAGCCGGTGCCCGCGCCCCGGTGCGGCGCCGGGCCGCCCGCGCCGCGCAGCGCGTCGACGAGGTCCCGGCCGAACGGCGCGGTGCCGCGCCGGTCGTCGGTGCGCAGCAGCACGACGGCGGCGAGCACCAGGGTGAGCAGCCCCGAGGTGGAGACGGCCAGGGCCGCGCCGCCGTGGATGAAGGTGAACGAGCCGGGCTGGACGGTGCCGTACTCGACGTCCCCGTAGGCGGCGCCGATCAGCGGCACGGCGATCAGGGCGGCGCCGACGACCACGGTGAGCACCGCGTTCAGGTGCTCGGTGACCTTCGGCAGCCGGGCCTCCTCGACCTCCTGGGCGAGCAGGGTGCGCCCGGCGGAGACCACGATCCCGGCGGCCAGACCGGCCAGCACGGTCAGCAGCAGGACGAGGACGAAGTCCAGCACGAGCCCGGCGAGGATCAGCGCCACGCCCTCGGCGATCAGCGCCAGGGCGAGCAGCCGGCGGCGCGAGAGCGAGGGCAGGGTGGCCCGGGTGAGCCGGGCGCCGAGCGCGGGCGCTCCGGCGGCGGCGAGCACCAGCAGGCCGTAGCCGATGGGCCCGGCACGGTGCTCGGCGGCGGTCAGCAGCGCGAGCGAGCAGACGCCCGCCATCGAGGCGAAGCCGGCGGCGACGGCGAAGGTGAAGTACGGGGCGCTGCCGGTGCGGCCCTTGCTCAGCGCGGGGAATCGAGAGGGGCGACGCGAAGCGTCTCCGGCAAGGGTGGTGGTGGGCGACGGGTGGGCGGAGTCGGTCGGGGCGCGCAGGCCCGTCAGCGGCGAGTGCGGGGCCACGGCCGCCCGGCCGCCGGGCAGCGGCTGGACGTAGGTGCGGGCGGCAGCGGCGGCGAAGAGGCCGGCCGCGCCGAGCGCCGCGAAGGTCAGCTGGTGGGCGCGGAGCCAGTCCGAGCCGAGGGCCGCGCCGATGTTGTTGAGGAGCGTGAAGCCGATCAGGCCGAGGGCGGCCAGCGGCACGGTGGCCCAGCCGGTGAACCGGTCGAGACCGCGCGCGGTCTCCAGGTTGGCGGCGGCCGGGCGCTGCTCGGCGAGCGGGGCGTAGGGGTTGGACGGCGGCAGCAGGCCCGGCACGACGGAGGCCCGGGTGACGTCCCGGACGGCCTCGGCGGCCGCGGTGACGAAGACGGTGGCGAGCAGCACGTAGGTGGCGCCGCCGGAGGGCTTGGGCCCGGAGCCCAGCCAGACCGTCCACCAGGGGGCGAGGCCGATCAGCAGGGCGCGCAGCGCGTCGGCGCCGAACAGCGTCCAGCGCCGGTCCAGCCGGCCCGTGACCAGGTGGTGCACCGGCCCGAGCAGCGCGACGCCGACCAGCCCGGAGGCGAGCACCCGTACGGCCAGGACGGCCGCCAGGGCGACCGCGAGGCTGCGCGGCAGCGAGCCGAACTGACCGCCCTGGGCGGCGGCGATCACGGTCAGCGCGAGCAGCACCAGCAGGCCGAGCCGGTCGGCGGTGCCGCCGATCAGCTGGGTGGTCCACAGCCGCCGGTAGGGGCGGTTCCTCAGCAGGGCCCGGGCCCGGTCGGCCGCAGTCCCGGCGGGCGCGACCTCGGGCAGGTCGGGCCCGGCGGCTCCGGCGGCCGGCGCGGCCGGTGCGGCGCTGGGGGTGGGCTGCTCCTCGCTCGTCATACGGTCAGCGTAGCGGTCGGGGGTTGGCCGGAAAGAGACGAACGGGGTTCCGGTCCCGGCTCATCACCGCCTTGTGACGATCCCCGCACAGACCTCGGGCCCGCGCCCCCCTCGGCGGGGGACACGGGCCCGGTGCGGCTGTCGGAGGATCAGCCCTCGTCGGCGGCCGTGGCCTTGCTCGCGGCCGTCTTCTTCGCCGCCGTCTTCTTGGCGGCGGTCTTGGCCGTCGTGGTCTTCTTCGCGGCGGTCTTCTTGGCGGCCGTCTTGGTCGCCGTCGTCTTCTTCGCGGCCGTCGTCTTGGCGGTGGCCTTCTTCGCCGGAGCCTTCTTGGCCGCCTTCTTCACCGGCCCGCGCGCCCGCTTCTCGGCGAGCAGCTCGTAGCCGCGCTCGGGCGTGATGGTCTCGACCTCGTCGTCCTTGCGCAGCGTGGCGTTGGTCTCGCCGTCGGTCACGTACGGCCCGAACCGGCCGTCCTTGACCACCACCGGCCGCTCACTGACCGGGTCGGTGCCCAGCTCCTTGAGCGGCGGGGCGGCGGCGGCCCGGCCGCGCGCCTTGGGCTGGGCGTAGATCGCCAGCGCCTCGTCGAGGGTGACGGTGAAGAGCTGGTCTTCGCTGGTGAGCGAGCGCGAGTCGGTGCCGCGCTTGAGGTACGGGCCGTAGCGGCCGTTCTGCGCGGTGATCTCCACGCCCTCGGCGTCGGTGCCGACCACGCGCGGCAGCGAGAGCAGCCGCAGCGCGTCCTCCAGGGTGACGCTGTCCAGCGCCATGCTCTTGAAGAGCGAGGCGGTGCGCGGCTTGACGGCGTTCTTGCCGGTCTTGGGCGTGCCCTCGGGCAGGATCTCGGTCACGTACGGGCCGTAGCGGCCGTCCTTGGCGACGAGCATGTTGCCGCTGACCGGGTCCGGGCCGAGCTCGAAGTCGCCGCTGGGCTTGGCCAGCAGCTCCTCGGCCAGCTCGACGGTCAGCTCGTCCGGCGGCAGGTCCTCGGGGATGTCGGCGCGCAGGCCGGGCTCGCCCTCGACCTCGGAGGCGCGCTCCACGTACGGGCCGTAGCGGCCGACCCGCAGGGTGAGGTCGTCGCTGATGCGGAAGGAGCTGATCTCCCGGGCGTCGATGGCGCCGAGGTCGGTGACGAGCTCCTTGAGGCCGCCCAGGTGGTCGCCGTCGCCGTTGCCGGCCTCGGCGGCGCCGCCGGCCGCTCCGCCGCCCTCGCCCTCACCGAAGTAGAAGCGCTTGAGCCACGGCACGGACTGCGCCTCACCGGCGGCGATCCGGTCGAGGTCGTCCTCCATCCTGGCGGTGAAGTCGTAGTCGACCAGCCGGCCGAAGTGCTTCTCCAGCAGGTTGACCACGGCGAAGGAGAGGAAGGAGGGGACGAGCGCCGTCCCCTTCTTGAACACGTACCGGCGCTGGATGATCGTGTCGATGATCGAGGCGTAGGTGGAGGGGCGACCGATCTCGCGGTCCTCCAGCTCCTTGACCAGCGAGGCTTCGGTGTAGCGCGCCGGCGGCTTGGTGGCGTGGCCCTCGGGGGTGATCCGCTCGGCGGCCAGCGGGTCGCCCTGGGAGACCTGCGGCAGCCGGCGCTCGCGGTCGTCGAGCTCGGCGTTCGGGTCGTCGGCGCCCTCGACGTACGCCTTGAGGAAGCCGTGGAAGGTGATGATCTTGCCGGAGGCGGAGAACTCGACGTCCCGGCCGTCGGCCGAGGCGCCGCCGACCCGCACGGTGACGGACTGGCCGACCGCGTCCTTCATCTGGGAGGCGACGGTCCGCATCCAGATCAGCTCGTACAGCTTGAAGTCGTCGCCGCTCAGGCCGGTCTCGGCGGGGGTGCGGAAGCGGTCGCCGGACGGGCGGACGGCCTCGTGCGCCTCCTGCGCGTTCTTGACCTTGCTGGCGTAGGTGCGCGGGGCGTCCGGCAGGTAGTCGGCGCCGTAGAGCTGGGTGACCTGCGCGCGGGCGGCGGAGACCGCCGTCTCCGACAGGGTGGTGGAGTCCGTACGCATATAGGTGATGAAGCCGTTCTCGTACAGCTTCTGGGCCACCTGCATGGTCCGCTTGGCGCCGAAGCCCAGCTTGCGGCTGGCCTCCTGCTGGAGCGT
The DNA here is from genome assembly GCF_044455705.1 of Kitasatospora sp. NPDC051170. Classification (NCBI taxonomy): domain Bacteria; kingdom Bacillati; phylum Actinomycetota; class Actinomycetes; order Kitasatosporales; family Streptomycetaceae; genus Kitasatospora; species Kitasatospora sp. NPDC051170. Next base: position 27,729 of record NZ_JBITFA010000006.1, read on the forward strand.
GGTGGTGCGGAACGGCGCGTACGGCGAGCGGCGGTAGGGCTTGGACTCGACGCTGCGGACGCTGAACGCCGTCTGCTCCAGGGCTGCGGCCAGCTGACGGGCCGCCTGCTCGTCCAGGTGCAGGGTGTTGGTGCTGCCGGCCTTCAGCAGGCCGTCCGAGCCGAAGTCGCGGCCGGTGGCGATCCGCTTGCCGTCGACGCTCGCGAGGCGGGCGCCGAAGGTCTCCGGGTTGGCGGAGTCGGCCGGGGTGCGGCCGGTGCCGAAGGTGCCCACCAGGTCCCAGTACGAGGCGGTGCGGAAGGCCATCCGCTCGCGCTCGCGCTCGACCACCAGCCGGGTCGCGACGGACTGCACGCGGCCCGCCGACAGCTTCGGCATGACCTTCTTCCACAGCACCGGCGAGACCTCGAAGCCGTAGAGGCGGTCGAGGATGCGGCGGGTCTCCTGGGCGTCGACCAGGCGCTGGTTCAGCTCGCGGGGGTTGGCCACCGCCTCCTGGATCGCCGACTTGGTGATCTCGTGGAACACCATCCGGTGCACCGGCACCTTGGGCTTGAGCACCTGCTGGAGGTGCCACGCGATGGCCTCGCCCTCGCGGTCCTCATCGGTGGCGAGGAAGAGCTCGTCGGACTCCGCGAGCAGCGACTTCAACTTGCTGACCTGGGACTTCTTGTCCGCGTTGACCACGTAGATCGGCGCGAAGTCGTGATCGACGTCCACCCCGAGGCGGCGCACCTCACCGGTGTACTTGTCCGGCACCTCGGCGGCGGTGCTGGGGAGGTCGCGGATGTGCCCGACGCTCGCCTCGACGATGTAGCCGGGGCCGAGGTAGCCCTTGATCGTCTTCGCCTTGGCCGGCGACTCGACAATGACGAGTCGCTGTCCGTGCGCGGTCTCGCTGCTCGGGGACACCTTCGCTCTTCTCTCCCGGTCGTTATTGGCTGGGCGGTGGCGGCAGCACGGGCTGCGCTCCGCCCGACCCCTCGACCGTCCGAGGGCCGCCGCCGTACGACGACCCACCAGCGGAGTGTGACCGTACCCCGGCCACCCTTGTCAAACGGACGGATACCGCTGTTTCGCTTGCCGGGCTCACCGACGCCACTCGAACGGTAACCCGATGAGACGGGTTCGCGCCCCGTGGAGGGGGGCTTCGGCGGGTTCGGGAGGATGGAATGACGGATTTCAAGATCTGTCAACGAATATTCGACGCACCCGACCGCTGAGCGGGCGACCACCGGGCTCCGGCAGTGGGTTCTCGGCGCCGGCGCTCTCAGCGCAGGGCCGCCGCCAGCAGCGCGGCGCCCGCCAGCAGGCAGGCCACCCCGAGGGCGCTCCACAGCAGGTCGGTGACCGCGGCCCGGCCGACCTCGCCCGCCGCCAGCACGGCGCGGCTCGGGCGCCGGGGGTCGTAGCAGATCCGCACCGAGGCCCCGGGGGCGAAGCGGCCCGGGCGCCGCAACGGGGTGTGGCCGCGGGGGCGGGTGAGCACCAGCTCCGCCAGTCTTCCCGAACTTGTGTTCGATTCCTTCGCCGACGGACGCACCGGGAAGGAGAGCAGCGGCGAGCTGTCCAGCTGCCCGTGGTCGTCGTCCTCGGCGACCACCGTGGCCACCGCCTCCACCCCCCGGCGGCGCACACGGTGGCGAAGGCGCACTTCGGCGGCGCACCACAGCAACAGCACGCCACCGAAGAGGGCGAGCACCGCCCCGCCCACCGTCGCCGTCGTCGTGTCCACCCCTGCCCCCCGGCTCCCCGACTCTGTCCACAGCCTGTGGACAGCGAGCCTCACAGCACCCCGCCAACGAGGGGCGGCCACCAGGCGACCGCCGGACGAACCAGGGGGTACGGAAAGGTGAACCCCCCGGCCGCGCCAGGGGGTTCAACGGCCACGGACCGGCAGGTCAGCGCACCGGCAGGTCAGCGCACCAGCAGGCCAGCGCACCGGCAGGCCAACGCACCGGCAGGCCAACGCACCGGCAGGCCAGCGCACCGGCAGGTCAGCGCACCGGGTGGATGAACCCCTGCTCGGTCAGCGTCCGCAGCGACTCCGGCACCCGGTCCCGCAGCACCACCCGGTCCTCGCCCAGCAGCTGCGCGATCGCGTCCACGATCTCGCCCGCCGACAGCGTCCCGTCACAGACCCCCACGAACCCGGCGCCCACGGTGTCCACCTTGGTGGCCCGGCGCATGCCCCGGTTGTGACGCAGGATCACGTGCTCCGGGTCCTCCGCGCCCGGCGCGCCCACCTGCTCCTGCACCACCTCGTCCGCCAGCAGGTACCGGGCCGCGAGCAGGCCCGCGTCGTCGTGCGAGCGCAGGAAGTCCTGCCGGTCGAACCACTCCTCGATGTGCGGGCCGAGCGGCTGCTCCACCGGGTGCGGCCACTCCTCCACCCGGACGGTCGGACGCTCGGCGCCGCTCGCCCGCAGGGTGATCCAGCCCATGCCGATGCCCTCGACCCGGCCCGCCTCGAAGGCGTCCAGCCACTCGCCGTACCGGGCCAGGTAGTCGCCGCCCGGGCCCCGGTGGTCGCCGCCGTCGCGCAGCCACAACTCGGCGTACTGGGCGACGTCCTGGACCTCGCGCTGCACGATCCAGGCGTCCAGCCCGGTGCCCGCCACCCACCCGGCCAGCCGCTCGTGCCAGTCCTCGCCCTTCACGTGCTGCCAGTTGGCGAGCAACTGGCAGTAGCCGCCCGGCTCCAGGTGCCCGGCCGCCCGGCGGACCAGGCTGCGGCACAGGTCGTCCCCGGCCATGCCGCCGTCGCGGTAGGTGAACCGGCCGGCCGGCGAGATCACGAACGGCGGGTTGGAGACGATCAGGTCGAACCTGCGCTCCCCGACCGGCTCGAAGAGGCTGCCGGACAGCACCTCCACGTGGTCGAACCCGGAGAGTGCCAGCGTCAGTTCGGTGAACCGCAGGGCGCGCGGGTTGAGGTCGGTGGCGGTGACCTGCTGCGCGTGCCGGGCCGCGTGCAGCGCCTGCACGCCGGAGCCCGAACCGAGGTCCAGCGCGGCCCGCACGGGGCGGCGCACGGTGATGTTCGCCAGGGTCGTGGACGCCCCGCCCACGCCCAGCACCAGGTCCTTGCGGGCCACACCGTGCGCGGTCTCGCCCGAACCGATGCCGCCGGCGCCGCCGACCGCGCAGCCCAGGTCGGCGACCACCCAGGCGTCCGAACTCGGCAGCCCGGCGACCTCGTTGGCGTACGGCCGCACGTCCACGGTGGCCCGCACCGACTCGCCGTCCGCCCGCAGCCAGCCGTCCGCCAGGCAGTCCTCCACCGGCAGCGCGGCGGCCGCCGCCTGGTACGGCACCGCCTGCTGCAACAGGAACAGCCGCACCAGCGTCTCCAGCGGGCTCCCCCCACGGGTGGCCCGCAACGCCGGCACGGCCTCGCTACGGGCCAACGCCGCGTAGCCGGTGGGCCCGAGCAGGTCCAGGCAGCCGTCCGCGGTGAAGGAGGCGGCGAGCAGCGCCTCACGCAGCTTCGCGAGGCGGGTCGGGTCGAGAACGGGGCTACTGATCACCCCGCCATTCTCCCCCGCCCCACCCCCACCCGCTCCCATCCGCCCACCCGGGCCGACGGCCGCCGAGCCACACCCCGCCCCGCGACCTCAGCCACCAGGCGCAGCACAGGCGACCACCCAGGCCGACAGCCGCCCAACCGCACCCCCGCCCCACGACCTCAGCCACCAGGCGCAGCACAGGCGACCACCCAGGCCGACAGCCGCCCAACCGCACCCCCGCCCCACGACCTCAGCCACCAGGCGCAGCACGAACGGCGGCCCGACCCCCGAACCGCCGACCGACGTGCCGGGCCACACGCAGGCCGGACACCCGGGCCACGCCGTCCTCCCTGGCCCGGCCACCGCGTCGCCCGCCGCCACCCCCGCGTTTTCCCCTCCCACGCCCCACGCAGGCGGCCGGGCCCGCTCCTCCTCGGGGCGGGCCCGGCCGTCGTCTGCCAGGTGGGTCGGCTCAGCTCGCGCTGGGGGCCGGGGTCGCCGGGGGCGTGGCGCCCGGGGCGGGCGTGGCCGGCGGGGTCGCGCCGTCCGTCGCGCCCGGCGTGGGGGCAGCGGCGGGCGCCGGCGTGCCGGCGGGTGCGCCGGTCGCTCCGGCGCTCGGGGTGGCGCCCTGCGTCGCGGGGGCGCCGCCGGTGCCGCCGCTCGGCGAGGCGGTGGAGGTGGCGGCCGAGGTGGCGGCGCCGGGCGGGGTGGCCTTGCAGCCCTCCTGCTTGGCCATCGCCGCGCCCAGGTCGCCGCTGCGCAGCTTGCTCTGCGCCTGGGTGGACAGGTTGGCCAGCCCCTGCACCTGGTCGCCGACGCTCTTCAGCCCGTCGGCGAACTTGGACTGGTCGTTGGTGGGCAGCCCGTCCAGCTTCTTCTGGACGTCCAGGTAGCCGTCCCCCGCCTTCTTCAGCTCGTCGACGGTGTCCTTCTGCAGCGTGGCGCCGTCGCTCACCTTGGGGGCCCCGGCGGCCTCGATGGCAGCTGCGAGGTCCTGGTTGGTCTTGGCGAGCCGCCCGATGTCCGTCGAGAGCCGCTTCTTCAGGTCGGCGGGGGCCTCGCCGGTCTTCACCTGGGCCGTGTCCGCGAGCGCGGTCTGTGCCTGGGCGATCGGGTCCTTGGCCGCACCGCAGACGTTCGCCGCCCAGGACTCCAGCTGCTTGCTGTTGTCGTCGCCGCAGGCGACGGCGCCGAACGCGAGCAGCACGCCGAGCGCGGGTACGGTCAGCAGTCGCTTGTTCACCGGGAGAAGCCTTTCGGTTCGGTCGTGTCGGTCGTCGAACCTACACGGCCGCCGTCACCGCCCCGGTTCGCGGCGACTACGCCTGTCTCCCGTACGTCCGGCGTACTTCCGGTGCTTCCCGGCTGCTTCCCGCCAGGGCCGCCCTCAGACCACCACGGAGGCGACCGAAACCGGCCAGCTCATCCGGATCAGCCCGCCGACCGCGCCGTTGGTCACCTCCAGGTCCTCCACCAGGCCCGTGATCACGGCGAGCCCCAGGGCGTCCTCGTCCGGGTCACCGCCCTGGGCGGCGTCGGGGGCCGGGACGGCGACGGGGCCCGCCTCGTCCTCGACCTCGATGAGGAAACGCTTCTCCTGATCGGTCAGAGCGACCCGTACCGCGCCGGTGATCCCACCGCGCTGGTGCAGGCCGACCGCCCGCGAGCACGCCTCGCCGACCGCGAGGCGCACCTCGTCGAGCACCGACTCGTCGACCCCGGCCCGTCTGGCGACGGCCGCGGCGACCAACCGGGCCGTCCGCACGTGCTCGGGAAGCGCGCTGAATCGAAGTTCGACGGTTGCCATCTCTCCCCCTCGGGGTGCTCCGGCCTGGGGCCGGGCGGGTGCGGCCCCGGAGGGCCGGCCGAACCGGCCCCGGGGCGACCGGGAAGGCCGGAGCCGCAGGGGCCCCGGCTCCCCGGACGCGTGGAACGGAAAGGGCCGGCCACGAGGGCCGGCCCGTCCGCGTCAGTCGGTCGCGTTGACCGCGTCGTCCACCGAGGTGTGGATGGGGAAGACCTTGGTCAGGCCGGTGATGCGGAAGATCTTCAGGATGCGCTCCTGGTTGCACACCAGGCGCAGCGAGCCCTCGTGGGCACGCACTCGCTTCAGACCGCCCACCAGCACGCCGAGGCCGGTCGAGTCGAGGAAGTCCACACCCTCCATGTCGACGACGAGGTGGTACTTGCCGTCGTTGACGAGCTCGACCAGCTGCTCGCGCAGCTTCGGGGCGGTGTACACATCGATCTCGCCGCCAACCTCGACGACCGTACGATCGCCGACTGCGCGGGTCGACAGGGACAGGTCCACGGAACCTCCAGCACCTTGCCTTGCTACGTCATGTGCGATCCTCGGCCGGACGGCCGCCACCGCATGGTCGCGAGCCCGGGCGCGCCCAGCCATCGCGTGACAAGCCTCAGCGCTGCGACCCACGGCCATACGGCCGTCACGGCCACATTCAACCACCTGCGACCATGCCCGCACGATGGCTTACGACGATTCTCCGTCACGCCGGTGACACACTGGGTCCCCATGCCGCCCCGACACAGCCTGCCCGAGGCACTGCTCACGACCCTGTCCACCAGCCGGGGGCGGTCCGACCGGCTCACCCATACGGAGCACCTTCCCGCCCGACCTGCACGTTATGCGCCATGGCCCGACTCGATCCGACCGGAGATCGTCGAAGCCGCGCACGCCGTGGGCGTGGAACAGCCCTGGGCACACCAGGCGGAGGCGATGAACCTGGCCAAAACCGGCCAGACTGTGGTGATCGCCACAGGCACCGCCTCGGGCAAGTCGCTGGGCTACCTGGCACCGGTGCTCAGCGATCTGCTGGACGGCACCGAGGCCGCCAACGGCCGCGGCGCCACCGCGCTCTACCTGGCCCCGACCAAGGCGCTCGCCGCCGACCAGCGCCGCCGCGCCGCCGAACTCGCCCCGCCCAGGGTCCGCGCCGCCCTGTACGACGGCGACACCCCGTTCGAGGAGCGCGAGTGGGTCCGCCAGTACGCGTCCTACGTGCTCACCAATCCGGACATGCTCCACCGGGGCATCCTCCCGGCGCACGCCCGTTGGGCCTCCTTCCTGAAGGTCCTGCGCTACGTGGTCGTCGACGAGTGCCACAGCTACCGGGGCGTGTTCGGCTCACACGTCGCCCAGGTGCTGCGGCGGCTGCGCCGCATCTGCGCCCGCTACGGTTCGTCACCCACCTTCCTGCTCGCCTCCGCCACCACCGCCGACCCGGCCGTCACCGCCCGCCGCCTGACGGGCCTGCCGGCGCACGCGGTCACCGAGGACGCCTCTCCGCGCGGGCCGATGGTGTTCGGCCTCTGGGAGCCGCCGCTGACCGAGAACGTCGGCGAGCACGGCGCCCCGGTGCGCCGCACGGCCACCGCCGAGGCCGCGCACCTGCTGACCGACCTGGTCGAACGGCAGACCCGCACCGTCGTGTTCGTCCGGTCCCGCCGCGCCGCCGAACTCGTCGCCCTACAGGCCCAGGACCAGCTCGGCCGACCGCTCGCCGAACGGGTCGCCGCCTACCGCGGCGGCTACCTCGCCGACGAACGCCGGGCCCTGGAGCGCGATCTGCACTCCGGCCGACTGCTCGGCCTCGCCTCCACCTCCGCTCTCGAACTGGGCGTCGACGTCTCCGGCCTCGACGCCGTCCTGATGGCCGGTTACCCCGGCACCCGGGCCTCGCTGTGGCAGCAGGCGGGCCGGGCCGGGCGCGAGGCCCAGGGCGCCCTCGCCGTCCTGATCGCCCGCGACGACCCGCTGGACACCTACCTGGTGCACCACCCGGAGGCGCTCTTCGCGACGCCCGTCGAGGCCACCGTGCTCGACCCCGACAACCCGCACGTGCTCGCCCCGCACCTGTGCGCGGCCGCCGCCGAACTCCCGCTCACGGACGCCGACCTGGAGCTGTTCGGGCCCTCGACCGCGCCGCTGCTGCCCGTTCTGGAACGGCGGGGCCTGCTCCGCAGGCGAGGCGACGGCTCCTGGTACTGGACGCGCCGGGAGCGCGCGGCCGACGCCGTGGACCTGCGCGGCAGCGGCGGCAGCCCGGTGCAGATCGTCGAGGCCGACACCGGCCGACTGCTCGGCACGGTGGACGCGGCGGCCTCCCACACCACCGTCCACACCGGGGCCGTCCACCTCCACCAGGGCCGGACCTACCTCGTCCGGGATCTCGACCTGGAGAACTCCGTCGCCCTCGTCGAACCGGCCGACCCGCCGTACACCACGGCCGCCCGGGACATCACCTCCATCTCCGTCCTCGACACCGACACCACCGTCCCCTGGGGCGAAGCCCTGCTCAGCTTCGGCTCCGTGGAGGTGGTCAACCAGGTGGTCGGCTACCTCCGGAAACGGATCTCCACCGGGGAGATCATGGGCGAGAGCAAGCTCGACCTGCCGCCCCGCACCCTGCGCACCCGGGCGGTCTGGTGGTCCGTCACCGAGGACCAGCTGCTCGACGCGAACCTCCCGCTCGACCAGCTGCCCGGCGCCGCCCACGCCGCCGAGCACGCCTCGATCGGCCTGCTGCCGCTGTTCGCCACCTGCGACCGGTGGGACATCGGCGGCGTCTCCGTGCCCCTGCACCCCGACACCGGGCTGCCGACGGTGTTCGTCTACGACGGCCACCCCGGCGGGGCCGGCTTCGCCGAACGCGGCTTCCGCCGGGCCGTCGAGTGGCTGACCGCCACCCGCCGGGCCATCGCCTCCTGCGAGTGCGAACGCGGCTGCCCGTCCTGCGTCCAGTCGCCCAAGTGCGGCAACGGGAACGACCCGCTGGACAAGGCGGCGGCGATCCTCCTGCTGGACCTCCTCCTCGCGGGAGCACCCAAGGCGTCCGAGGCGTCCGAGGCGTCCGAGGCGTCGGAGGCGTCGGAGGCGTCCGCCGAGCCCGTGGAGCCCGTGGAGCCCCAAACCCCCGAGGCCCCCGAGACGCCAGAGACGCCCGAGGCACCAGCCGGTTCATGAACCCGCCGCCGCCCCGCCGAGGCCGTCCTCGGCGGCGGTGACCGGGGCCCGCAGCGGGCCAGCCCTGGCCCTCGCCCTGGCCGGCCCGACCGGCAGGCGCAGCGGCAGCCGGCGGACCCGCACCTCGGTCACCACCTCGACCGCGTCCGCCGGCCGGTCCACCGCGCAGGAGACCAGCGCGGCGCCCTGGGCCCCGGCGATCACCGCGGCCCGCCCGCAGCCGCCGTCCGCGTCCAGCAGCAGCCGGTCCGCCGCCGCGAGGGCCGCCAGATCGGCGGCCGACTCGGCCCGGTGCCGGGCGGTGACCACCGCACCGACCGCGAGGGTCCCCGCGAACACCGCCGTGCCCAGCATCGCCAGCGCGAGCAGCCAGACCGTCGCGGACCCGGCGTCCGCCCCGCACCCGCCCGCCGCGGCGGCCCGGGACGTACGGGCTCGCGCCCACCGCCGGATCACCACCGCCCACCTCCTCCCGTTCCCGTCACCTCACCCGGTCAACACGTCCTCCCTCGCGGCCACGGCGGACGCGCCCACCCGGACGGCGAGCAGACCGCCGAGCCGCCCCGGCGCACCGCAGGACGCCTCCACCTCGACCCGTACGGTGTCGGCGGCCGTCGCCACCTGTACCCGTGCCCCCGGAGGCCCGGCCGCGGCGGCGAGTTCGGCGGCGTTCGCCTCGCCCCGCGCCGCCGCCCTGGCACCGACCCGGGCCGCGTCCACGCAGCGGATCTGCGCGGCCGCCGCGAGCACGCCCCAGACCAGCATCGCGGCGAGCAGGACGAGCGCGGGCAGGGCCACCGCCGTCTCCGCGGTGACGAAGCCCGCATCGCCCCGCCGCGCCCGCACCACTCGGCTAGGTCGCATGGAGCGCCCGTTCCAGGGTCTCGGTCAGCGCACCCATCACCGCCGCACTGGTCACCACCTTGTAGAGCCCGGCCGCCAGGGCACACGCCCCCAAGGTCCCCACCGCATATTCCGCGGTGGTCATTCCGGCGTCCGACCTCGACCGCCGCCGGGCCGCCTGCCGCAACCACCCGGCACCGATCCTCGCCACCATCACCTCGGTCATGAACTCCTCCTTCTCTCCGATTGACGAACACCACGTCACATCGCTTCCGCGAAACGGCTGGTGAGACCCACCACCACCGGCACGACCCCGATCAGGACGAAGGCCGGCAGGAAGCAGAGCCCCAACGGCGCGGTGGCCAGAACCCCCGCCCGACGGACCCGGATGTGGGCCGCACGGGCCGCCGCCGCCCGCTGCCCCTGGGCCAGGCCGATCAGCGCCCCGGCCGCCGGGGCTCCGCTGAGGCTCGTACGGACCAGGCAGCGGGCCAGTGGCTCCAGGGCGGGGTGCTGCTCACCCAGCCGGGTCCAGCACAGCTCCGGCGGTGCGCCCAGGGCCAGCTCCGCCCCGATCGCCACCAGCCGGGGCCCCAACGGGGCCTCCACGCTCCTCCCGACCGCCGAGACGGCCGTGGAGGGCGAGTCCGCCGAGCCCAGGCAGGCCGCCAACAGCTCGGCACCCAGGGGAAGTTGCCGGATCAGCAGCTCCTCCTCCCGAGCCGCCCACCGATCGGTCGGCGAGCGCGCCCGGGCCGACCAGCGGTGCACACCCACCGCCACCAGCAACCCGGCTCCCGCTCCGGCCCCGCCTCCGAGCAGCAGGGCCGCACCGAGCCCCGCCACGACCGCGAGCCCCACGCGTCGGCCACGCTCACCGCGCGCCCCGCCCAAACCAGCCGGACCGCCCGGACCGCCTGGACCGCCTGGACCGCCTGGACCGCGCAGCCAAGCCCCTTCCCGCACCTCCTTCCGTTCCGGCTGCCCACCGAGCACCCGCCGCCGTCTCACCCCCGCCCGCCCCCGCAACGAGGCCGAGACCCACGCCGCGACCACCGTCAGGCAGCCGAGGGCCGCCCAACCCACACCCCGCATCACCCCGACCTCACCGCCGCCCCGGGCGCCCGCACCCGTGAGAGCCCACAGCCCTCACCTCCCGCACCGCCCGAGCGCGCAGGGGCCTCCAGCCCGCCCCTGGCGGCCGCCCGAACGATCCGGCCCGTCCACAGCACACCCAGCCCCTCCAGCACCGCCCCCGCCGCGAGGCAGCCCAGCCCGGCGGGCGTGTGCAGCAGGACTTCCAGCGGGCGAGCCCCGAGTGCCGCGCCCAGGAGCAGCCCCGCGCCGGGCAGGGCCGCCAGCACGGCGATGGTGGCCCTGGGGCCGGCCAACTCCCCGGCGATCTCCTCCGCCAGCGCCCGCTCGCCGCGCAGCGCCTCCGCGACCCGGTCCAGCGCGGCGGCCAGCCCCGACCCACCGTCCGAGGCCACCCGCCAGCAGGCCGCGATCGCCGACGCCCCACTCCCACCCGGGAGTTCGGCGAGCAACTGGAACGCCGCGGGCACGTCCCCGCCGTACCGGCCGGCCGCCAGCCGCGCCACCGGCTCCTCGCCGAGCCGCCGCACCCCCTGCGGATCGGCCGCGAGGCGCACGGTGACCAGGTGCAACGCCTGCTCGGGTGTCGCCCCGCCCCGCAACTCCCCGGCCAGCCCCGCGCACAGCTCCACCACGGCCGCCGCACGCCGCCCGGCCTCCACCGCCAGGCGCCGCCGCTGCCGCCACCTGCGCAGCGGCAGCACGGCCAGCGCCGCAGCCACCACGGGCACCGGGGAGGCGGTCGCCCACCAGCCGACCGAACCGACCGGCAGGAGCAGCAGTTCAGGCGCCAGGGAGGCCGAAGAAGCCAAAGAGATCAGGGAGGTCAGAGAGATCAGGGAGGTCAGGGAGGTCAGGGAGCCACGCGGCGGCCGCAACCTGACCCGCCGAACCGCCCAAGCGTCGGCGCCTGGCGGCCCACTACCGCCGACCACCAGCCGAAAGCGCCTGCCTCCCGGCAGCTGCCTCTGAACCGCACACCACCCGGCCACGGCGACCACGCACAGCCCCGCGGACCACCAGAGAGCCATCTGACTCTGCGTCATCCCTCCCACCTCCGCTTCCACCAGAAACACCCACCTCTTCGCCTCGAACTCGACACCGACCACCGCTCAATGGCCATCTGACTCCCAGTCACGTACCTCACCGCTTTCTCCCGCCCCGGGCCTGAGCAGGGCCATCGCCCCCACCGCGCACCCGATCAGCAGCAGGACGAAGGCGAGCTCCGCCGCCCGCGTCTCCACGCCCGCCGGCCCGGCCACAGCGGCCGTCACCGTGGCCGTCACGGCGGCCCCTTGCCCAGCTGCACCCCGCGCGCCGCCAGCAGCCCCACCAACCGCTCCCAGCCCGGCCCGGGGAGCATGCCGCCCGTCACCGGGAAGGCGACCGCCTCGGTGGTGACGGCCAGCCCGGCGCCGTCGCCCGACAGCGTGTGGATCTCCGCCACCCGGCGCCGCCCCGAGCCCGGCTCCCGGGCCACGTGCACCACCACGTCGAGCGCGGCCCGCAGTTGGCTGTGCAGGGCGGGGCGGTCGAGTCCCGCCAGCGAGCCGAGGGCCTCCAACCGGACCGGGACGTCCGCCGCCGTGTTGGCGTGGACCGTGCCCGTGCCTCCTTCGTGTCCCGTGTTCAGGGCCGCCAGCAGGTCCGAGACCTCGGCCCCGCGCACCTCGCCGATCACCAGCCGGTCCGGGCGCATCCGCAGTGCCTGCCGGACGAGGTCCCGCAGGGTGAGCTCACCCAGCCCCTCCTGGTTCGGGGGCCTGCTCTGGAGCCGGACCACGTGCGGGTGGGCCGGTCGCAGTTCGGCGGAGTCCTCGACCACGACGATCCGTTCCCCGGGCCCGACCAGGCCCAGCAACGCCGCCAGGAGCGTCGTCTTCCCCGAGCCGGTACCTCCGCTGACCAGCAGCGACAGCCGTGACCGCACGATGCCGGCCAGCAGGTCGGCCCCCTCCGGTGGCAGGGCGCCGCCCGCCACCAGTTCGTCGAGCGTGAAGGGCCTCGGTCTGCACACCCGCAGCGAGATGTGCGTGCAGTCCGCCGCGATGGGTGGCAGCACGGCGTGCAGCCTGGTGCCGTCCGGCAACCGGGCGTCCACCCAGGGCCGGGCGTCGTCCAGCCGCCGCCCGGCGGCGGTGGCCAGCCGGTGGGCGAGCCGGCGCACCGCCTCGGCGTCGGTGAAGCGGACTCCGGTGGCCCGGTGCAGACCGCCGCCACGGTCGACCCACACCTCGTCCGGACCGTTCACCAGCACGTCGGTGACGTCGGGCGCCGCCAGCAGCCGCTCCAGCGGGCCCGCACCCACCAGTTCGGCGCGCAGCGAGCGCACGGTGTCCAGCAGTTCGTCCCCGCCGAGCGAGGGCCTGTCGGCCCTCAGCACGGCCGCGACCGATCCCGCCGTCGGCGCGGCCCCGGACTCGGCCAGCCGCAGCCGCACCGCGTCCACCAGCTCCGCCGTCCGCTCCTCACTCGCCGTCCGGCCGTACGGGCAGGGCCCGTGCTCGATCTCGGACGCCACACCGAGCGGCACACCGGGCAGCGGCACGCTCCTGAGCGGACGGTGCTCCCGCGCACCGTCGCCTCCGGCGGGCGCCCCGACCCGTACGGGTGTCCTCCTCAGACGGACCATCAGTACACACCTCCTCCCACCGCCGGCACCGGCGGCAGCACTTCGTTCAGGAAGGTCGCGCAGAAGCGCGCCAGCGGCCCCGCGTCCCGGCTGCCCGGCGGGACGCCCTTGTCGACGTCCCCGGCGAGGCCGGGCTCCGGTTCCAGCTCCCCCGCGAGCTCCAGCCGCAGCCCCCGGGCGATCCGGCGCGCGGGGAGCCCCGAGGCGTGCACGGGGCGGACCACGGCCCGGACGTCCCCGAGCCGCATCCGGGCCGCCGCGGCGACCCGGTCGGCGGCCGCGACCGCCCGCAGTTCGGCCGGCACCACCAGCAGCGCCAGGTCGGACTGCTCCAACGCCTGCCCGGCGGCCTCGTCGAGATGGCGGGGCACGTCGACCACGACCAGCCCGCCGCGCCGCCTGGAGGCGGCGAGCACGCTGCGCATGGCCTGCGGCGGCACCGTCAGGGTGTCCCCGCGGTCCCAGGACAGGCAGGAGAGCGTGGAGAGCCGTTTGAGCGCGGGCAGCGCCCGGGCCAGTTCGGCCCCGCTGACCCGGCCGCGCGAGCTCGCGAGGTCGGGCCAGCGCAGCCCCCGGACCGTCTCGCCGCCGAGCAGGATGTCCAGGCCACCGCCCAGCGGGTCGCCGTCGATGAGCATCGCCCGGCGGCCCGTGCGCGCGGCGGTGACCGCGAGGGCGCAGGCCAGCGTGGAGGCCCCGGCGCCACCCCGGCCGCCGAGGACGGCCACGGTGACCGCCGGCGAGCCGACGCCCTCGGCCGCGTCGGCGATCCGGTCGAGCAGCCAGGACTCGGCGTCGGGCAGGAACAGCACGTGCTCGGCGCCGAGTTGGACGGCTCTGACCCACACGCCGGGGTCGTCGAGGTCGAGCCCGAGCAGCAGGACTCCGGCCCGCCGCTCCAGCCCGGCGCAGCGCGGGGCCTGGTCGTCCCCGACCAGGACCAGCGGGGCGCCGGCCCAGTGCTCGCGCGTCGGCGGCGCTCCGCGGATCAGCCTGGGCTCCGTCCCGGCGGCCGCGCAGAGCCGCAGCAGGTGCTCGGCCAGGCCCTCGTCCTCGGTGACGACGAGCGGCCCTACGGGCCCGGGGCCCCCGGCGGTGACGTGGTCGGCGATCGGCGTCGACATGGTGACTCCCCTCCGCGCCGCCGCCCCTGGAGGGGCCGACGGCGCACGTCGGACGGTTTCGGCGGACGGTCGCCAGGCAGGCCCCGGGGGAGGAACAAGGGGTTGGGGCCGTGCCCGGCGACCGCCGCCGATGACCAAGGTGAGGGGAGATGCCGAATCCGTCAGCAGTGTTCCGATTCCCTGTGGATAACCCATGTGCCGAATGGCCAAGCGTTCACCCGGGCGGGGGGCTATTCGGTGAAGGAATTGACGATCGAGGACCACGGAGATGAACCGCAGGCCCTCGCGGCCCGTTAACCGGACACCGGGCATCCCCTCCGGACGCCGCCGGAAGACCATCGGGATGCTCCGGGCACGTCCCTTCGGGGGCGGGAAAGCACCGATCGGAACCAGCCGCGCGACGTGCGTCACATCACATCGATCGACGACGCAGAGTGACGAAAACCGGAACGCCGACCAGGGCGTCGACACCCCCCGTACACCGTCGGCGGCGATGGACCCAGCCGCCCGCGTGAAGCCGTTCAGGCCCTGAAAATGGCCCCGGACGTGCGACGACCCCCGCCGGGGGGGAGAGCGGGGGTCGTCTATCCACAGCCCGACTCGGGGGGGAGGAGCCGGACCGGGTTAGCACGGTCGCGAACGATCCGTGACTTCCATGGTGTACCCGAGCGGCCAGAAACACAAACCCGCACGCCCGGGAGTACGCCGAATGGAGGGCTGTTTTGTGGCTCCCTCTATCCTCGGTTCCCGTGGACACCACCGAGAACGCCGACGACCGCGCCGACGACTCCCCGGGCGAGACCACCGGGCCCGAGCAGTTCCGCCCGCCCGTCCGCCCGAGGCCGGCGGGCCCGCGCACGGCGGCCTTCTTCGACCTCGACAAGACCATCATCGCCAAGTCCAGCGCGCTGGCGTTCAGCCGCCCCTTCTACCAGGGGGGCCTGATCAACCGTCGGGGCGTGCTGCGCAGCGCCTACGCCCAGTTCGTCTTCCTGGTCGGCGGCGCGGACCACGACCAGATGGAGAAGATGCGGGAGTACCTCTCCTCGCTCACCCGGGGCTGGAACGTCCAGCAGGTCCGCGAGATCGTCGCCGAGACCCTGCACAACCTGATCGACCCGATCATCTACGACGAGGCCGCCTCGCTGATCGAGCAGCACCACGCGGCGGGACGGGACGTGGTGATCGTCAGCAGTTCCGGCTCCGAGGTGGTCGAGCCGATCGGCGCGCTGCTCGGCGCGGACCACGTGATCGCCACCCGGCTCAAGGTCGAGAACGGCTGCTACACCGGCGAGATCGAGTACTACGCCTACGCCGAGAACAAGGCCGCCGCCATCCGGGAGTTGGCCGCTTCGGAGGGCTACGATCTGGCCGCCTCCTACGCGTACAGCGACTCCTCGACCGACCTGCCGCTACTGGAGGCGGTGGGCCACCCGTCCGCCGTGAACCCGGACCGCGCGCTGCGGAAGGAGGCGCAGGCCCGGGAGTGGCCGGTGTTGCTCTTCGACAAGCCGGTGCAACTGCGGCGCAGGCTCCCGGAGTTCTCGGCCCCGAGCGGTTCGGTGCTGACGGCGGTGGCGGTCGGGGCGGCCGCGGTGACGGCCGGGGTGATCTGGTACCTGGCCCGGCGGCGGCGCCCGGCGGCCTGAGGCGCACCCCCGGCGCGGGCACTCGCGCCCGCGCCCCCAAAAGGTCACAAATCGGGCAATCACCGCTTAGTTCATCTTTCGGGTTCCCCTTTCGCCCGAAACGCGATACAAATGAAGCACGGCCCGCGAGACCCGGTCAGGACCGAAGAGGTCGAACCGACAACGCAGTTAAGGCCCCACGGACCGCGTGTAGATCGCCGAGCACCCACATGCAGCCGACCCGCTGTCGGGCCGCCGGACCAGACGAACGGGCATGAGATCCCCGTCTGATCGGCACTTCCGGTGCATGCTTGGTCACCCGACATCTGCACCAGCGGCGGCACCCGGCAGGATCAGGTGCCGCCGCATTCACATGTGCGGCCGAAGAGCGCGACCGACGCGCGCGGCCGGATCAGACCATGCCGCGCTGCATCGCCTCGCAGACCGCGGTGGACTCCCGGACGCCGAGCCGCAGCGCGGCGCCGCAGTGGGCGATCCAGGCCGCCATCCCCTCCGCCGTGCCGGACAGGTAGCCCGCGAGGGCCCGCCGGTAGGCCACGGTGCCGAGTTCGGCGAGGCCGACCTCGGCCGGGCAGATCGACTTCGGGTCGAGGCCCTCGGCGATCAGCACGACCCGCTGCGCGGCCCGCGCGATCACCCCGTTGTGCGAGCCGAACGGGCGCAGCGCGAGCAGCTCGCCGTGCACCACGGAGGCCACCACCAGGGCGGGCGTGCCGACGCCCTGGCCCTCGGCGCGGGCCACCAGCAGCCGGGAGAGCTGGTCGAGCCGGGCCGCGACCTCCTCCGCGCCGGGCGCGGGCGGCAGTGCGGGCAGCGGGCCGTCGACGGGCTCCACGGAGACGCTCTCGACGGGCCGGAGCTCCAGCGGGAACAACTCCTCGGCCCCCTCCCCCGCCTTGCGCGGGCGGCCGGCGCCCGGGTCGCCGTCGCCGACGGCGAGCAGGTGGAGCCGGGCCAGCACCTGGAGCGGCGAGTGCCGCCAGATGCTGAGCAGCTGGCCCGCCTCGGCGGCGATCCGCAGGGCGGCGCCGACCGTCCGGGCCTCGGGGTCGGCGCTGAAGTCGCTGCGGCGCCGGACCTCCTCCAGCGGCCAGTCGGCGCCGGCCAGGGCCGCCGAGGCGCGGGCTCCGCGCAGCGCGGACTCGGAGGTGACCTCGGCCGCCCGGCGGCGCATCACCCGGTGACCGTAGAGCCGGTCGACGGCCTTGCGCACCTCGGCCACGGCGTCGGGCACCCCGGGGAGCTGGGCCAGCGGGGCGAGGGGATCAGTTCCAGTGCTCACCTACCCGAGAGTAATGAACGGGTCGCCCCTCCCGGAACAGCAACCCCGCATCACCCGTTAGAGGCAATCCTCACTTCCCTCCCCCGGTGGCACCCAAACCCCGGATAGCATGACGCCTAACGGAGACGATAACGATTTCCAATTAGGGGCGCAGCCTCCGCTTGCGACCCCTGAGCAGGCGGCCCCCAGCGAGGGCCCAGAGCGAGAGCCGGAGTCCCAGATGAAGATCGCCTTCGTCGGCAAGGGCGGCAGTGGCAAGACCACCCTGTCCGCACTGTTCATCCGCCACCTGGCCGCCTCGGGCCGCCCGGTGATCGCCGTCGACGCCGACATCAACCAGCACCTCGGCCCCGCACTCGGCCTGACGGACGCTCAGGCCGCCGAGCTGCCCGCCCTGGGCGCGCACCTGCCGGAGATCAAGGAGTACCTGCGCGGCGCCAACCCGCTGATCCGCTCGGCCGACGAGATGATCAAGACCACGCCGCCCGGCCGCGGTTCGCGCGTGCTGCGGATCGTCGAGGAGAACCCGGTCTACGCCGCCTGCGCCCGCCCGATCGCACTGGACGAGGGCTCCGTCCGGCTGCTGGCCACCGGCGCGTTCGCCGAGGAGGACCTCGGGGTGGCCTGCTACCACTCCAAGGTCGGCGCGGTGGAACTGCTGCTCAACCACCTGCTGGACGGCCCCGACGAGTACCTGGTCACCGACATGACCGCCGGCTCCGACTCCTTCGCCTCCGGCCTGTTCACCCGCTTCGACCTGACCTTCCTGGTGGCCGAGCCGACCCGCAAGGGCGTTTCCGTCTACCGCCAGTACCGGGACTACGCCCGGGACTTCGGGGTGCAGCTGCGGGTGATCGGCAACAAGGTCCAGGGCCCGGACGACCTGGCGTTCCTGCGCCGCGAGGTCGGCGGCGACCTGCTCACCACCTTCGGGCAGTCCGACTGGGTGCGCCGACTGGAGCAGGGCGCCGAGCCGCCCCTCAAGTCCCTGGAGCCGGCCAACCGGGCGGTGCTCGAGGAGCTGCGCACCGAGGTCGAGGCGGCGTACGGGCTGCGCGACGCGCGGCGCTACACCGAACAGGCCGTGATCTTCCACCGGCGCAACGCCGAGAGCTGGGCCAACGCCAAGGTCGGCATCGACCTCGCGACCCAGGTCGACGAGGACTTCGTCCTGGGCGAGTTCGCACCCGGATCCACGCGCCCCGCCCCAGCGGGCGCCCCGGCCTGATCACTCGCACCCCAGCCGGCTCGAACGGGCCGCGGCCGACCCCCTCCGGGGCCGGCCGCGGCCCGTTCGCCGTTGCGCGCCCCGCCCGTCCGCCGTCGCGAGCAGATCCGCAACGGTTCGACCACCACCCAATGGGGTGAATCGCGGCTTTTCCGCTTCCCTCTCCGAATGACGCTGTGCAAAGCTTTCATTACCCTCGGTTTACCGAGTCTTGATGGTCCGTCCAGCGGCCCTTCCGGCGAGACTTCCCGCAGCTCGCCCGGGCTCCTGCGGGCCCTGATGGTCGACGCCGGCCGGTGAACACCCGCACTCCCCGCCGAGCCCACGCCATCCCGCCACACCGTCGCGACCCACGACAGCCGATCCGCCCCGAGCCGCACCCCGGACTCACCACCGGACCTGACTGCGTTCGTTCACCGGACAGACGGGAAGACCATGACCCTCGACATCTCCATCGCCCCCAACGCCTCCGACACCACCGACCACGCGCCGCCGGGCGGCGGGCGGGCCCGCTGGGCGCGGGACGCCTCCGCCTCCCTGGTGGTGGCCCTGATCGCCGTACCGTTCTCGCTCGGCATCGCCCTCGCCACCGGCGCCCCGCTCACCGCCGGGCTGGCCGCGGCGGCCGTCGGCGGAATCGTGGTCGGGCTGTTCGGCGGCACCCCGCTCCTGGTCAGCGGCCCCTCCGCCGCGCTGACCGTGATCACCGCCGGGCTCATCGCCCGGTACGGCTGGCAGGCCACCTGTGCTATCACGGCCGCCGCCGGACTCCTCCAACTCCTGCTCGGAGCACGCCGGGTGGCCCGTACGGCGCTCGCCGTCTCGCCCGCCATCGTGCACGGCATGCTGGCCGGGGTCGGCTTCGCCATCGCCATCGCGCAGCTGCACGTCGTCCTCGGGGGCTCCCCGCAGAGCTCCGCGGTCGCCAACCTCCTCGCGCTGCCGGGGCAGTTGGCCGGCCCGCACCCGGCCGCGATGCTGATCGGCGCGGTGACGGTGACCGTTCTGCTGGCCTGGCCCCGGCTGGACCGACTACCGGGCCGCACGGGCCGGTTGGGCGCCACACTGGCCCGGGTGCCCGGCCCGCTGGCCGCCGTCGCGGCCGCCACCGCGCTCGCCCTGTCCCTCGATCTGCACGTGGCCCACATCGAACTGCCCGCCTGGGCGCCGGGCGTGCCGGCGCTCGCCCTGCCGCACGACCGACTCGCCGGGGTGCTCGCCGCCGTCCTCACCGTCACCGCCGTGGCCAGCGTGGAGTCGCTGCTGTCCGCCGTCGCCGTCGACCGGATGTCCCACCGCACCGGCGACCTCGACCGCGAACTGCGCGGACAGGGCCTGGCCAACCTCGTCAGCGGGCTGGTCGGCGGGCTGCCGATCGCCGGCGGCGCCGTCCGCAGCACCGCCAACGTGCGGGCGGGCGGGCAGAGCCGGTGGTCCTCGGTGCTGCACGGCGTCTGGGTGCTCGTCGCCGCGCTGGCGCTGACCGGCGGGCTGCGCCTCATCCCGCTGTCCGCCCTGGCCGCGCTGGTGCTGGTCGTCGGGCTGCAGATGGTGAGCTTCGCGCACATCCGCAACGTGCACCGGCACCGGGAGTTCCCGGTGTACCTGGTCACCGTGCTCGGCGTGGTGGGCCTCGGCGTGCTGGGCGGCGTCGCGCTCGGCGCCGGCACCGCCGTACTGCTCGCGCTCTACCGGCTGACCCGCGCCCACGTGGACGTCGAGACGGGCTCCGACGGCTCCGTCACCGTCCAGACCCACGGCCCGCTCACCTTCGCCGCCGTCCCCCGGCTGAGCCGGGCACTGGCCGGCGTCCGCGCCGGCAGCGCGGTCACGGTGGTCCACGACGGCTCCTTCCTGGACCACGCCGCGTACGAGACGCTGCACGGCTGGCGGACGGCACACCAGGGCACGGGCGGCCGGGTCTCGATGGTGACGCGGCGCCAGGACGACGAGGTGCTCGACCCCGACGGCACGGTGCGCGCGGGCAGTTCGCCGGGCCCGCACCGCTGCCGGGCCTGGACGCCCTGGGTCGGCCACCACTGCATCGAACAGCAGGAGGACCCGCACGGCCGGCTGCTGGACGGCGTCCGGGTGTTCCAGCAGCACACCGCCCCGCTGATCCGCCCCGAGCTCGCCCGGCTGGCGCGGGAGGGTCAGACGCCCTCCCAGCTCTTCCTGACCTGCGCGGACTCGCGGATGGTCACCAGCATGATCACCAACAGCGGCCCCGGGGACCTCTTCACCGTCCGCAACGTCGGCAACCTGGTGCCCGCGCCCTTCGAACCGGGGGCCGCCGACGACTCCGTGGCGGCCGCGGTGCAGTACGCCGTCGAGTCGCTGGAGATCCGTTCGATCACGGTCTGCGGCCACTCCGGCTGCGGCGCGATGAAGGCCCTGCTGGACGGGGTGCACGAGCGCCCCGGTCCGCCCACCCCGCTGACCCGCTGGCTGCGCAACGGCCGGGGCTCGCTGCAACGGCTGCGCCAGGCGCCCGCCGACTTCGCCGACCGGCCGGTGGTGGACCTCTCGGAGCAGCTCTGCCTCACCAACGTCGTCCAGCAGCTGGACCACCTGATGGCGAATCCGGCGGTGGAGCGGCGGGTGGAGGAGGGCAGCCTGCGGCTGGTCGGGATGTACTTCGACTTCGCGACCGCCCAGGCGTACGTCCTCGACCGCGCCGCCGGGACGTTCAGCCCGGTCGAGGCCCGCCCCGCAGGGGTGTCGGCCGAACGGGTGAGGGCGACCGAGCCCGGTCCCGTCCCCGAAGAGTGCCGCTCCGGAACGGAGGGCCCCGAGCTGGCCGCGTGAGAAAACCGCCCGGGTGACGATCCCGCCCCACGTGGGGCGCCACCCGGGCGGCCGTTCGATCCTCGGTCAAAGGTCTACACCAATTACCAGGAGCCTCTTGTCAACTGCCCCGTTCGCCTGGTGAGCTGTGCGCTGGGACACACGGGACAATCCCCACGCACGGGATCGCCCCAGATCATGACTCGATGAGGAGTGCGCGTTGAGCAACGAGAGCCTGGCCAACCTGCTCAAGGAGGAGCGGCGCTTCGCCCCGCCGGCAGAGCTCGCCGCGGCCGCCAACGTCACCGCGGCCGCCTACACGCAGGCGTCCGAGGACCGTCTGGGCTTCTGGGCCGAGCAGGCCCGCCGCCTGGACTGGGCCGTCGAGCCGACCGAGACCCTCGACTGGTCCAACCCGCCCTTCGCCAAGTGGTTCGCCGACGGCAAGCTCAACGTGGCGTACAACTGCGTCGACCGCCACGTCGAGAACGGCCTCGGCGACCGCGTCGCTGTCCACTTCGAGGGCGAGCCCGGCGACAGCCGCTCGATCACCTACGCCCAGCTCAAGGACGAGGTCTCCCAGGCCGCCAACGCGCTGCTGGAGCTCGGCGTCCGCAAGGGCGACCGCGTCGCCGTCTACCTGCCGATGATCGCCGAGGCGGTCGTCGCGATGCTCGCCTGCGCCCGCGTCGGCGCCACCCACTCGGTGGTCTTCGGCGGCTTCTCCGCCGACGCCGTCGCCTCCCGCATCCAGGACGCCCAGGCCAAGCTGGTCATCACCGCGGACGGCGGCTACCGCCGCGGCAAGCCCTCCGCCCTCAAGCCCGCCATCGACGAGGCCCTCACCAAGGTCGACGGCGTCGAGCACGTCCTGGTGATCCGCCGCACCGGGCAGGACATCGCCTGGACCGAGGGCCGGGACGTGTGGTGGCACGAGATCACCGCCCGCCAGTCCACCGAGCACACCCCCGAGGCGCACGAGGCCGAGCACCCGCTGTTCATCCTCTACACCTCGGGCACCACCGGGAAGCCCAAGGGCATCCTGCACACCTCGGGCGGCTACCTCACCCAGGCCAGCTACACCCACCACGCCGTCTTCGACCTCAAGCCCGAGTCGGACGTCTACTGGTGCACCGCCGACATCGGCTGGGTCACCGGGCACTCGTACATCGTCTACGGCCCGCTCTCCAACGGCGCCACCCAGGTCATCTACGAGGGCACCCCGGACACCCCGCACCAGGGCCGGTTCTGGGAGATCGTCCAGAAGTACGGCGTGACGATCCTCTACACCGCGCCGACGGCGATCCGCACCTTCATGAAGTGGGGCGATGACATCCCCGCGAAGTTCGACCTGTCCTCGCTGCGGGTGCTGGGCAGCGTCGGCGAGCCGATCAACCCCGAGGCGTGGATCTGGTACCGGGAGCACATCGGCGCCGGCAAGACCCCGATCGTGGACACCTGGTGGCAGACCGAGACCGGCGCCATCATGATCAGCCCGCTGCCGGGCGTCACCGAGACCAAGCCGGGCTCCGCCCAGCGCGCCCTGCCGGGCATCGCGGCCACCGTCGTCGACGACGAGGCCAACGAGGTCCCCAACGGCTCCGGTGGCTACCTGGTGCTCACCGAGCCGTGGCCGTCGATGCTGCGCACCATCTGGGGCGACGACCAGCGCTACATCGAGACCTACTGGTCGCGCTTCCAGGGCCGCTACTTCGCCGGTGACGGCGCCAAGAGGGACGAGGACGGCGACATCTGGCTGCTCGGCCGGGTCGACGACGTCATGCTCGTCTCGGGCCACAACATCTCGACCACCGAGGTCGAGTCGGCGCTGGTCGGGCACCCGTCCGTGGCCGAGTCCGCCGTCGTCGGCGCCACCGACGCCACCACCGGCCAGGCCATCGTCGCCTTCGTGATCCTGCGCGGGGGCGTCACCGAGACCCCCGAGCTCGTCGACGAGCTGCGCGCCCACGTCGGCCGCACGCTCGGCCCGATCGCCAAGCCGAAGCAGATCAAGGTCGTCGGCGAGCTGCCGAAGACCCGCTCCGGCAAGATCATGCGCCGCCTGCTGCGCGACATCGCCGAGGGCCGCGAGGTCGGTGACACCACCACCCTGGCCGACAGCACGGTGATGAGCCAGATCCAGGCCCAGCTGCCGCCGGCCGGCACCGAGGGCTGAGCAGGGCTCAGGACCTGACGGTGCCCCGGGTGGAGACCTCCGCCCGGGGCACCGTCGCGTCCGGGGCCACCTTCCGGGGCGGGCACGTCGAGAGACGCGCCGGTGGACCCGTCAATCCGTCAATCCATCAATCCGCGGCCTCCGCAGGGCGGCGGTCGGCGGCGAGGGTGCGCAGCGTCTCGAAGGCGCTCTGCGCCACCCCGCGGCCGCGCAGCGAGCGGGCGCCCGCCAGCACCGCCAGCCCCACCTGGGCCCGGGGGCTGAACCCGATGAAGGCGGTGAACCCCCGGGTCGAGCCCGTGTGGAACACCAGCCCGTCCGACTCGGCCTCGCTCTCCGCTCCGTCAGGCCCCACCCCGTCAGGCCCCACCCCGTCCGACCTCAGCCCGTCCGGCCCCTCCCGATCGGGCTCGGCGGCCAGCGGGCGCTGCTTCCACCCCAGGCACATCCGGGTCCCGCCGCCCCGGAGCCGCCCGGCCCTGGGGCGGCGGACCTCGCCGAGCGCCGTCCGCAGCGCCGCCGCGTCGGCCCGCTCCGGCAGCGGGACGGCGTCCAGCGACAGGTGGGCCTGGAGGTAGCGGAGCATGTCGTCGGCCGTCGAGCGCAGCGCCGCCGCTCCCGGCAGCGCGGGCAGCCGGAAGGAGGGCACCCACCGGCCGCGCCGGTACCCGGCGGTGCCCTCCCGGCCGGGCCCGCAGGAGGTGTCGATCAGGCCGAGGGGCCCGCAGACCCGGGCGGCCAGCAGGTCGTCGTACCGCTGGCCGGCCGCGTTGGAGAGCAGCAGTCCGAGCAGTCCGCACCCGAGGTTGGAGTAGCGCACCTGGGTGCCGGGGGTGCCGCGGACCGGGGTCCGGGGCAGCGCCCTGAGCAGGTGCGTCGGGCCGAAGGTGGCGTAGGGGCGGGTGAACCAGCGCGGGGCGGCGGCCGGCAGCAGGCCGACCGGGAGCCGGGGCAGCCCCGAGGTGTGGGTGGCCAGGTGGAGCAGGGTGATCGGCCGCTCGTACGGGTAACCCGGGACGGCGCCGGCGGGCAGGTAGCGGTCGATCGGATCGTCGTACCGGACCTCGCCGCGGGCGGCCATCTCGGCGAGCAGCAGTCCGGTGAAGGTCTTGGTGACGGAGCCGAGCTCGAACCGGGTGTCGGCCCGGACGGGCTGCTCGCCGGAGCGGTCGGCGTGCCCGCGGCAGGCGACCGCCCGTTCGTCGCCCCGGATCACCGCGACGGCGACGCCGCCGCCGGGGGCGGAGGCGCGGAACAGCGGGCGGAGCACCCTGCCGAGATCGGCGGGGATGTCGGCGGGAATGTCACCGCATTCGGATAACAGCGGCGGTTCGGGCGTGGTGGTGCCACCACCGGGCATGGTCGTGCCTCCAGCGACGAGAGGGGGACGTGGTGAGTGGGGAGAACGCCTGCCCGGGCCGGGCGGCGCCTGCGACCGACGATAGGAACGCGTTCACCCGACTGCACGCGGCGAGGGCCGTTCGGGTGCCACGGTTCTGCTCCCCCCGGGTGCAGAACCCGCCTCCAGGGCTTAAATCCTTGAATAGGATGATCCGGTCGTCACCCGAACGTCCCGTAGACTGCTAAGGACGCATCAAGGCCCCCACGCAGGGAAACGGGCGTCACAGGGCGCGCCGGGAAGTCTGGTCGGCAACCGCATCACGCATGCGTTCGTTGCCGCTCCCAGCCCCCAGGAGGTCCCGCGTGACCGACCAGCCGCCCGTCCACGAGCCGACGACCCGACGCCGGCAGCTGCTCGGCCGGTTGTCCCTCCCCGAGCGCGCCTTCATCACCGACGCCCTGCGCACCGAGACGGTCGGCGGCATGCTGCTGCTCGGCGCCGCCGTGATCGCGCTGATCTGGGCCAACGTCTGGCCGAACGCCTACGAGAGCGTGCTCGACTTCAGGATCGGCCCCTCCGGCCCGCTCCACCTCGACCTCACCATCGCCGGCTGGGCCAAGGACGGCCTGCTGACGATCTTCTTCTTCGTCGCCGGCATCGAGCTCAAA
The DNA here is from genome assembly GCF_044455705.1 of Kitasatospora sp. NPDC051170. Lineage (NCBI taxonomy): Bacteria > Bacillati > Actinomycetota > Actinomycetes > Kitasatosporales > Streptomycetaceae > Kitasatospora > Kitasatospora sp. NPDC051170. The sequence goes on from NZ_JBITFA010000006.1 coordinate 53,048, forward strand.
CGCGAGTTCGTCGCGGGCGAGCTGCGCACCCCCAGCGCCGCGCTGCTGCCCGTGATCGCCGCCGTCTGCGGGGTGGCGCTGCCCGCGATCCTCTTCGCCCTCGTCAACTCCGGCAGCGGCGGCCACCCGGGCGGCTGGGCCATCCCGACCGCCACCGACATCGCCTTCGCGCTCGGCGTGCTGGCCGTCGTCGGCAGCCACCTGCCGTCCGCGCTGCGCGCCTTCCTGCTGACCCTCGCCGTGGTGGACGACCTGATCGCGATCCTGATCATCGCCGTCTTCTACAGCTCCGGCATCAGGTTCTGGGCGCTCGGCCTGGCCTTCGCCGGCCTGGTGCTGTTCTGGTTCCTGCACCGGCGCGGGGTGCACGGCTGGTACCTGTTCGTACCGCTGGCCGTCGTGGTCTGGGCGCTGATGCACGAGAGCGGCGTCCACGCCACGGTCGCGGGCGTCGCGATGGGCCTGATGCTGCGCTGCCACCGGGAGGGCGACGAGGAGCACTCCCCCGGCGAGCACATCGAGCACCTGGTGCGCCCGCTCTCGGCCGGCCTCGCCGTCCCGGTGTTCGCGCTGTTCGCGGCGGGGGTGACGATCTCCGGCCCGGCGCTGCGCGAGGTGTTCACCCAGGCCGCCCCGCTCGGGATCGTGATCGGGCTGCTGGTCGGCAAGACGGTCGGCATATTCGGCGGCACCTGGCTGGCCGCCCGCTTCACCAGGGCCGAGCTGAACCCGCAGCTCAAGTGGGCCGACCTGTTCTCCGTCGCGGTGCTCGCGGGCATCGGCTTCACCGTCTCGCTGCTGATCAGCGAGCTGGCCTTCCCGGGCGACCTGGCGCTCGCCGACCGGTCCAAGACGGCCGTCCTGGTCGGCTCGCTGCTCTGTGCCGCCGTCGCCACCGTCCTGCTCAAGCTGCGCAACCGGCACTACCGCGAGCTGTGCGCGGAGGAGGAGCGCGACACGGACGGCGACGGCGTCCCGGACGTCTACCAGGCGGACGACCCGGCCTGGCGGGCCCGCAGCAGTGCCCAGCGCGCCCAGGGCTCCACCGACGGCCCCGCAGCGGCCCGCTGACACCCCGCAGGGCCCTCCCAGGGCCGCCCCAGGGCCGTCACGGGGCCTTGCCGCCGCCGCGGCGCACCACTCCGGCGGGGCCCCGGAGTGGTGTCCGACTGACCGCTAAGGGCATGATTCTGAGCTGTCGACAATCCACTGACGCCTCCGGAGCCCCCACCGGCGCCTGGACCCCGCACCACCCGGCGGCGTCACGCCGCACAGCCGCAGAGGAGAACCGCTGATGCCCGCAGGAGCCGCAGACCCGTCCAGCAACGGCCGGGCGCCCCACGAGGGCGAGCGTTCGGTGGGGCAGCTGTTCGCCGCGGCCACCGCCGACCTGTCCGCGCTGGTCCACGACGAGATCGCGCTGGCCAAGGCCGAGATCCGCGCGGACGTGAAGCGCGGCGTCTCCGGCGGGGTCTTCATCGCCGTCGCCGGTGTCCTCGCCCTCGCCGCCATCCCGATGATCAGCATCGCGATCGCCTTCGCCTTCCACTGGATGGGCGTGCCGCTCGGCTGGTCGTTCCTGCTCTCGGCCGTCCTGCACCTGATCCTCGCCGGGGTGGTCGGGTTCGTGGCCGTGCGCTTCTTCAAGCGCATCCAGAAGCCCGAGCGCACCATCGAGGGTGTCCAGAAGACCGCCGAGGTGCTGAAGAACGCCCGGCCGCGCCCGGCCACCCAGGAAGAGATCGACCGGGGCCTGGGCCGCATCCCGTAACCACCGGACGGTACCCGCAGCGCGCCCGGACCCGCCGATGGCGAGTGCCGGGCGCGTCCGCGACGCGCGGATGTGACACGCTCTCGGTATGCCGCTCGACCAGACGCCCCCAGCCGCGCGCCCGTCCGCCGCCTCCGGCCGCACGACGGACCACGCCCCGGGTCACGACACGGGCCTCGACACGGGCCTCGACACGGATCTCGCCTCGGGCCTCGACTCCGCCCCGGGGACGGGGACGGGAACGGGGGCCGGTTCCGGAGCCGCCTCCGCGAACGGCCCGGCAGGCCGCGCAGCAGGCGGCGCCGCCGAGGCGTGGAGCATCCGGCAGGGCGGCCCGTGGACGCACCGCGACCTCGCGGCCAACGGCGCCCGCTTCCACATCGCCGAACTGGGCTCCGGCCCGCTGGTGCTGCTGGTGCACGGCTGGCCCGAGTACTGGTGGGCCTGGCGCCACCAGCTGACGGCCCTGGCCGAGGCCGGCTACCGGGCCGTCGCACTGGATCTGCGGGGCATCGGCGGCAGCGACCGCACCCCGCGCGGGTACGACCCGGGCAACCTCGCCCTGGACATCACCGGGGTGATCCGCTCGCTCGGCGAGCGCCGGGCGCACCTCGTCGGCCACGCCTCCGGCGGCACCCTGGCCTGGGTGGCCGCGGTGATGCGGCCCTCCGTCATCCAGAGCCTCACCGTGGTGTCCGCCGCGCACCCCCGGGACCTGCGCCGGGCCCTGCTGACCGACCGTCGCCAGTTCGCGGCCTTCGAGCACGTGCTGGGCTTCCAGCGGCCGTGGATACCGGAACGCCGTCTGGTGGCGGACGACGCCGCGCTGGTCGGCCGCTACCTCGAGGAGTGGACCGGCCCGGACGGCCTGGACGCGGCGTCGGTGCACGCCTACCGGCAGGCGATCCAGATCCCGAGCACCGCGCACTGCTCGATCGAGCCGTACCGCTGGCTGCTGCGGTCGCTGGCGCGGCCGGACGGCATCCAGTTCGCCCGGCGGATGAAGAAGCCGATCACCGCGCCGACCCTGCACGTCCAGGGCGCCGCGGACCCGGTGCTGCTGTCGCACACCGCGCTCGGCGGCGGCGAGTACGTGGCGGCGCCGTACCGCTGGCGGCTGCTGCCGGGGGTGGGGCACTTCCCGCACGAGGAGGCGCCGGAGGAATTCACCGCGGAGCTCCTGGACTGGGTGGGCCGGCACAAGGAGTGAGGGCGGGCCGGACGGAAGGATCGTCGGGCCCAACTCCCCTGATATTGCCGGGACATGACGCTCATATGACAAGCGCATAGGCCACATTCGACACGCCCTGGGCGGTTACCCCGACCGGCCCAGGGGCATCCCTTCCGGTATGACCTGGATGCCCGATCGCGGCGGCGCCTCGAGCGGCCGACGCCACAACAGCCCCCAGCGCTCCACCCACCGCCCCGACTGGGCGGACGAGCTCGGCTTCGACGGAGCCGAACACCCCCAGCGCGGCGCGCAGCGCCAGCTCGGCATCTCCAGCATCCTCGGCCGGCGCGCCCGCTGGGTGGGCGCGCGGCTGCGGCGCGAGACCTGAGGCCCCGCGCCGCCCACTTCACAACCGCTCGGATCCCGGCTGCTCGGATCCCCGCTGCTCGGTTCCGCTGCTCGATTCCCTGTCGCTCAGTTCACGATCGTCGGCGACAGCGCCGTGAACCAGAGCAGGACGAAGGTCGCCACCGACATGATCGGCACCAGCACCTTGGTCTCGACGCTGTTACCGCTGCGCTTGATCAGCACGATCTCGTAGCGCTCCTTGTGCGGCCACAGCAGCGGCGCGCCCTTCTTCGTCAGGCAGTCGCCCAGCAGGTGCGCCAGCGTGCCCAGCGCCACCGCGTACGGCAGCCAGCCGGGTGCGCTGGGCATCCAGGTGTTCATCCCGAAGGTGCCCAGCGCGGCCAGCCCGATGACGGTGATCCACGCCTCCGGTCCGTTGCTCGGCGGGCAGAGCCGCAGTGCCCTGATCGCCAGGGCCAGCAGGAAGAAGGTCACCGAGAGGGTGAACCAGCGGCCCACGAAGGTGACGCCCGCCCAGGTGCCGGCGCCCATCAGCGCGACGAACAGCAGCGAGTGGGTGGCGTGCCGGTGCCCGCCGGAGATCCAGGCGACGAAGCGGCAGAGCGCCTTGGAGACCGGCCCGAGGAAGTTGGCGATCGACCCGTCGTGGTGGTCGAGGTCCGGCAGCAGGGCCGCGCCCGCGCACAGCACCGTGCCCATCAGTATGTCCGCGGGCTGCAGCGTGGTGTGCAGCAGCAGCGGGGGCAGGAACGGGGCCGAGGCCGCGTACAGCATCGCCCCGCTCACCGCGTGCGAGTGACCCATCATCGGACTGCCACGACCTCCCGATCGCTCACTCCGGGACGGCACCCGGTTGAGCCGAACGGGTGAGGCGCGGCTGAGGCTACCAGGGCGGACTGACGGTTCGACGGGAAGCGCGGCCGTGGCCCCCGTTCACGCCGCCGCTCAGGCCCCGTTCACGCCGCCGCTCGCGCCGCCGGCCGAACCGCCCGCCGAACCTCCGGAGCTCAGAGCGCGCAGCCCTGGGTGTCGACCTTGGTGGTCGCCTCACCGCCCAGCACGGCGTCCTCGCGCACCTCGGCGGAGGTCAGCACGTACCCGGTGTCGGCGCTGTCCAGCGACTTGGCGAACACCACGCCGTACACCTGGCCGTCCGGGGTGAGCAGCGGTCCGCCGCTGTTGCCCTGACGGACCACCGAGCGCACCGAGTAGACGTCGCGCACCACCTGGCCGCGGTGGTAGATGTCCGGGCCGTTGGCCTGGATGCGGCCGCGGATGCGGGCGGGCTGGACGTTGAAGGCGCCGTTCTCCGGGAAGCCGGCGACGATCGCGCTGTCATTGGTCTTCGCCTCGCCCGCGAAGGCGAGCGGCGGGGCGTTCAGCTTGGGCACGTCCAGGATCGCGATGTCGCGCTGCCAGTCGTAGCGGACCACCGTGGCGTCGTAGAGCTGGCCGACGCCGCCGATCTGCACGGTCGGCTCGTCGACCCCGCCGACCACGTGGGCGTTGGTCATCACCCGGTGCGGGGCGAAGACGAAGCCGCTGCCCTCCAGGGTCTTGCCGCAGGAGGTCGCGGTGCCGACCACCTTGACCAGGCTCTGCTTGGCCTTCGCCACCGCCGGGCTGGCGGCCAGGGACGGGTCGGGGATGTCGACCTGGGTGATCGGCTCGTGCTCGAAGGGGTTGAACACCTGCGGGAAGCCGTTGCGGGCGAGCACCTTGGAGAAGTCGGAGAACCAGTTCGGGGCGTCGCCCGGCAGCGCGTCCTGGACGCCGGCCAGGATCTTCGAGGAGCGGACCTGCTTGGAGACCGTCGGCAGGGACGTTCCGGCCAGCGCAGAACCGATCAGCCAGGCGACCAGCAGCATCGACAGCACGTTCACGGCGGCGCCGCCGGTCGCGTCGATCACCCGGGCCGGGCGGCGCTCGATGTGGCCGCGCAGCTTCCAGCCGAAGTGCGCGGTGACGGCCTGGCCGATCGCGGCGAAGACGATCACCACCACCACGGCCACCACCGAGGCCGTGGTGCCCGGGCTGAGGTGGTCCAGCAGCAGCGGCAGCAGTTGGACGGCCAGCAGGCCGCCGCCGAGGAAGCCGACCAGCGACAGGATTCCGACCACGAAACCCTGCCGGTAGCCGGACACGGCGAATCCCACGGCAGCGGCGATCAGCAGCACATCCAGGACGTTCACTCCGACACCCTCCCACGGACGGAGCCCGTACGGTGGCGCCGACCACGGTGCTCCCCGCCGCCACGGCGGGAACGGGTGCCCGCGGGAAACGCCCGCCGGCCGCCCGTCACGACGCGCCGGCCTCGCCCAACAGCGCCCGGGAGTGGTCGAGGTCGCCCTGCACCAGGGCGAGGGCCTCGTCGGAGAGGGAGACGATCCTGGACGGGTCCCAGGGCAGCTCCAGACCGCTGTGGTGCAGCACCCGGTCGATCACCCCGGCCGTGAACCCCCATACCAGCCGCCCGGCCACGGCGAAGGCCGGGCCGACGTGCCCGGACGGGTGCCGCAGCCGCACCCGGTTCGCCGGGTCCGCCAGCTCGGCGATCGTCACCCGGAACACCGCGCCGGTCTCACCCTGGTCCACCGGCCGCACCGGCGACTCCTCGCGCCACCAGCCCAGCACCGGGGTCACCACGAAGCGGCTCACCGGGATGAACAGCCGGGGCAGCTCGGCGAACACCTGCACCCCGGCCGGGTCCAGGCCCGTCTCCTCCCAGGCTTCGCGCAGCGCCGCCGCGATCGGGCCGGGGCCCGCCGGGTCGCCGTCCTCCGGGTCCAGCGCGCCGCCGGGGAACGACGGCTGGCCCGCGTGCGAGCGCAGCGAGCGGGCCCGCTCGATCAGCAGCAGGTCCGGCCCGGCCGGCCCCTCGCCGAAGAGCATCAGCACGGCCGCCGCCCGGCCGCCCTCGGTGGGCGGCAGGAAGCGGCTCAGCTGCTCGGGCAGCACCCGCTCGGCGGCCTCCCGTACGGGCTCCAGCCACGTCGGCAGGCCGTCCCGCTCGATGCCCCGGGTCATGCGCGGCCCCCGCTTCCTTCGGTTCGTCCGTCTCGTAGGTCGGCGGCCCGCCCCTCGTGGGCGGCGGCGTCCGCGCGGGCAGCGGCCTCCCCGGGGAAGTCCGCCGGCGGGCGCAGCCGCTGTCCGGGCTGCCCGCCCATCTCGTACTTGAGCAGCTTCGCCGCCTTCTCCGGGTCCGTCTCGCCCTCCCCGTACGACGGGCACAGCGGCGCGATCGGGCAGGCGCCGCAGGCGGGCCTCCGGGAGTGGCAGATCCGGCGGCCGTGGAAGACCACCCGATGGGAGAGCATCGTCCACTCGGACTTCGGGAAGATCTCGGCGACGGCCGCCTCGACCTTCACCGGATCCTCCTCCGCCGTCCACCCGAACCGACGGGCCAGCCGCCCGAAGTGGGTGTCGACGGTGATGCCTGGCACGCCGAACGCGTTGCCGAGGACGACGTTGGCGGTCTTGCGGCCGACCCCGGGCAGGGTCACCAGGTCGGCGAGGCGGCCGGGGACCTCACCACCGAACTCGTCCCGCAGGGCGATCGACAGCCCGATCAGGGACTTCGCCTTGTTCCGGAAGAACCCGGTCGGGCGGATGATCTCCTCCAGCTCCTCCGGGTTCGCCGCCGCCATGTCCTCGGGCGTCGGATACTTCGCGAACAGACCCGGGGTGGTCTGGTTGACCCGCAGGTCGGTGGTCTGCGCCGACAGCACGGTGGCCACCAGCAACTGGAAGGGGTCGTCGAAGTCCAGCTCCGGATGCGCGTACGGATACAACTCCGCCAGTTCCCGGTTGATCCTGCGCGCCCGCCGCACCATCGCCAGATGCGACTCCGGCTTCCCCGGTTTCGACGCAGCCATCTTCACGCCCGGCTTCGACGCCGCCGCCTTCCGGACCTTGCTCTCTGCCATGCACGAAGGCTACGCCGCGAAGCCGACCGCACGGGCGGCATTCCACCGGCCGGTGAACGAACCATTCCGGTCAACCGGCAGCAGCCATCAGGTCCTCGACGGCGGCGCGGACCGTCTCATCCTCGGTGAAGGCCCGCCAGTTGCCAGAGCCGTGCACCCGCAGGTCGGAGTTCGGCACCTCATGTAAGAGGTGCGCGGCCGGGCCGACCTGAATCAGGCGAGGTACGTCGGCGGCGAGCATGACGAAGTGGTACATGCTCTGGGCAAGCAACCGGACGACTGCCAGGAGGGTAGAAGCGGAATCAGCACACGTGAGCCCACCTCCACCCGAGCACTCACATGTGAATCCTAGACAACCTGGCACAAATAGCTCTTCGAAACCGGATGGAGTTCAGCCCCCATAGCGCGCCGCGTACGCGTCGGCATACAGAGACGGCGGGAAGTCGGAGCGTGCTACCCAGAGCGAAATACCGTCCAGCACAACGGCCCATGAGTGCACAGCCCGCTCAAAGTCGCCGCTCTTCATCGCCAATTCGGTTCGCGCTAGATTCTTCTGCATAACCTGAGACCACGCATGGAATGCCGCAATAATATCAGCCTCACATGACGCCAGCCTAGAAGAATTGCGCCGCAGACAATCGATTACAAAAGCCTGCGCATCGTCATACTGCTCCCCGGTCGGAATTCTTTCTGCAGCGTTCAACTTCCATCCCCATCATTTACCATCGCTTCCGCGACCGCCCGCAGATCTTCAAGTGGAATAGTCACGGTCACTCGGCTGCCAGGGTTGATGCGCAGGTCTATCGATCCTGGAATTTCAGCCAGTAGGCGGACAGGAACCGGCACTGCGCCCGGCCATCTTTGCGGGACATATTCGAGCGATGTACAGCCGTCGATGGTTTTGCCGCCATCTTCTCCGACGACTGCGGCAGGGCCCCGCCAAATCGAGCCAGTATAGACAAGCAGCTCCGCATTCAGAAGTGCGGCTGCAAACCGCTTCTCGCTGTAGTACCCGGTCGCCGTCAGCTGGAGCTTGTTCTCTAGATCATTAGCAGGCGGAGTCAATCCGAGCACCATCAGCGAAGGCATATAATTTGGATTCTTTATGAATTCCGCCACATTGCCATCGCGGTCGATCCGCCATGCCCCCACAATACCCTGTGGTGGAACCTTTTCATTTGGGTCAAAGCCAGGGTCTACCGAGTAAAGCCACTGCCCTGGCCGCTTCCGAGCCTCGGCACGCATAGCTCTGGTGAGCACTGGCTCCTTGCCGTCCGCCATCCCTGCCACCTATCTCTCCAGGCACCCTCGCACCATACTATCGCGACATCCGAATCGCTAGGGTGCATGTCCGCCAGAATTCCTCCCCACCTCTGGCCGGTAGTAGGGATTCTCGACGTATTGAACCGGCTTGCCTTCCTGCATTTGCCAGGCGCCTTTGATATTCTCAAGATTGACCCCGCCCGGAAAGACGACTTCCAGCTCTTCCGAAAAAGGGCTATGCTGGCGGAGTGTGGCATTGACATCGATTCCACCTCCGGCATCGATGTCATAACGCCAAGGCTTGCCCGTTCCGATGGCATTTACCGGATCGCGAGTCGTGCCTACAAAAACTGAGCCCCTGTTAGCACTTGCATAGCCATAGATGTTGTTGTAGTCGTTCGCCCGTGGATGGAATCCACCGTCGGGAGTGAAGATTTCTTCCGGACTCCTATTGTCGAAGCGGTAGAGGTCCTCATTCGTCGTTCGCCATTTTGGCGCATACTGCATGTCAGAAAGATCGACATCCTTGCTTGCGGCCGATTTCAAGGGGTCCTTCGGCCACTCCGCTACGCTCTGCCCTTCAAGTTCCCGGAGCTTCCGTAGCTCTGGCGGGAGACCGGCCAGCTCTTTTTCCCAGGCGGCCTTTGCGGCCGCTTCCTTAGCCGCCTCCTTGCCTGCCTCCATGGCCGCTTTCTCAGCCGCTTCCTTCGCGGCGTCTGCAGCTGCCTTCTCGGCCGCGCTCTCAGCCACCGCAGTGACTTCCCGTTCGGCGAGGGTGGTGGCCGTGCCGCCGCCTCCAGTGCCAGCAGCGAGCAGCAGGTTGCCGAAGAGCTTTCCGCCGGCTTCGGCCGGGTCGGATCCCCAGCCGCTGCCGGCGATGCTCTTGACGGCTTCGCCCGGGTTGTTGACGGCGATTTCCAGGCCGGAGACGAGGCCGGACAGCCCTGTGGCGTACTCGGCGGGGTGGGTGATGTTGTACGGGTCGAGCGGGTTCACGCCCCGGAGGAGCTTTTCGAGGTCGACGGCGCTCTTCAGGATTCCCCCGCCGAAGTGGAAGAGGGCTTCCGGGCCCCCCGAGGCGGCGTCCAGGACTCCGGCCTTGGCCATCTCGGTGGAACTGGGCAGCGGGGGCGCGTACTCCACGAGCACCTTGATCGTCGCCAGTGCCGTGCGCGCGGCGGAGTTCCGCTGGGTCCGTGCGGCGGACAGCTTGTCCTCCGCCGCCTTGAACTGCGCGACGACGTCCGCAGGGGGTGTGAACTTACCGGGGTCGACCGGCGCGGCGCCCTTGCGCTGGTCGGGCGGGGTCGCGTTCCACGCCTTCGCCTCCGCGTTGTAGGCGTTCACCTGGTGCACGTAGGCGTTCATCGCGGCTTCGGCCTTCTTCTTGGCCTCCTTCCACAGCCGGACCGCTTCCTTCGCCTGCTCGTGTGCCCAGCCGACGGTGTGGGCGTAGGCCGCCAGGGCGCTGCCGGCCTTCCCGCAGGCGTCCGCCGCCGCGAGCCACTGCTTGGGCTGGGGGTCGAACGCCTTGCGGAAGTTGTCGCCGGCCTGCCCGGTCCAGTGGTCGGTGTCCAGGCGCTTCAGGCCCTGCCCGGCCTTGTCGAACGCGTCGTGGAACTTCTTCAGGTGCGAGGCGACCTCGTTCAGCCGCTTGGCGTCGCCGTGCAGCAATTCTGAGGGATCGTCGCTCTCGTCCAGGCTGCGTTCGGCGACCCTGAGGCCGGCCGAGTCGGCAGCGTCGTCGCCCCAGCCGCTGACGGTCTTCCCGGCGCTGTGCAGGCCCATGTCGTCGAGGAGGTCGCCGGCGAGGTGCCCGCCCTTCTGGACGCCTTTGGCCAGGGCCTTGGTCGTGCTGTCGACGGCCTCGTCGATGGTCTCCAGGGCGTCGTCGAGGAAGCCCACGTCACTTCTCCACGAAGGGGAGCACCGAGGACTCGACGACACCGCCCTTGGCAACCTCCTCGTTGACCTTGTCCCACTGGTGCTTCATGTCCTCGCCGGCCTTCGAGAACGACTTCCCGGAGTAGTCGGGATGCAGGACGTCGTTGATCGGGTTGTCGCTCCACACCTGCGACCAGGTCCGGTTCTCGACCTGCTCCTCGGTCAGATGGGGGTTGCCCATCGCACCGGACACGACGTCCTTCAACAGGCCGCTGGCGTAGCGTTCCTGCTCGTGGTAGGTGCCGGCTGCCAGGCCGATGCCGGAGGCCATCTTCGAGCCCTTCACCACCAGGGACCTGACCGCCCAGGACCAGTGCTCGCAGAACTCGCCGAACGAACGTGAGAGGTCGAAGTCGCCGGCGTCGATCCCGCTCAGCTCCAGTTCGGTGAAACCGCGCCCGCCCTCGGCCATCCCGGCGATGCCGATCGCCTTCAACTCGGCGATCACCCCGGTGAGTCCGTCCGCCACTTGCTTCAAAGCCTCGGGATTCGCCCCGTAGCCATCAGCCAACGCCCACACCCCCACGGTTTCCGGGCCCGTCCAGGGCCACCTCGTCCGGCACGATCCCCCGCACGGGGGGAAAGACCATCGGCTCGGCCCCGAGCAGGTCCAGTACGACCCCTGCCGGGACGCCCAGAGCCGGCACCGCCACGTCCAGCAGCCGGCTTCCCAGCACGGTCATGTAGGGGAAGCCGTCCAGCGCAAGGTCCTTGGAGCGCACTAACGCGGCCAGTTCGTCCTCGGTGGAGAACGCGAGGATCCATCGCAGGCCACCCTCGTCCGCCGTCCACACCGCCTCGTCCCCCCACAGCGGCACCAGGACGGCGCTGAGACGGAACTGAGCCACCATCACTGCGGGGTCCCCCAACCCCAGCCGCACCAGTCGGACCTGATGCGCCAAGCCTGCATTACGCACCGTCACCCCCGGTCGCACAACCGTTGTCACCCTAACGCAATGGTGCTCGAACAGATCGTCACCTTTCCAGAAGCGAGACCATCCTGCTACCCCACCACAATCGGCCCACGGTCCGGCTGGCAGTAATCGGCCGGTTCCCCAGGGCCCAAGGGCATGGACTCGGTCGTCCTACTAACTCGGGCCAGTGGAACAACTCCGCTCCTGCAACCACGATGCCGGCTTCGATGGCATCCGGGCGCGGCATCCGTACCGTGAGCCAGGTGGTCTCACGCGCGGCAACGACGGCTCCCGTTGGTGCCTCAGCCACATTGGCAAGGTGTGCACCGGCGAGAGCGAACAGCAGGTTGTCAGCGGTGCATGCCCGCCCGCTACGGGGGTTTCGTGAGCGTCTCCCGGAAGAGCACACCACAAGGCTCGGGAAGCGACTGTCCTGTCCGGCTGCGAGGCCCACGTGGTCCTGCCCTATCCAGATCGTGGTCGGCAACGGACGTGCCGATTCGCGTCCGGCTACGCCGCCATGGCAGGCAACGTCATTCCTGCCGCACCGAACGCGTTGCCGAGGACGACGTTGGCGGTCTTGCGGCCGACCCCGGGCAGGGTCACCAGGTCGGCGAGGCGGCCGGGGACCTCGCCGCCGAACTCGTCCCGCAGGGCGATCGACAGCCCGATCAGGGACTTCGCCTTGTTCCGGAAGAACCCGGTCAGGCGGATGATCTCCTCCAGCTCCTCCGGGTTCGCCGCCGCCATGTCCTCGGGCGTCGGAGCACGAAGGCTACGCCGCGCAGCCTGCCGGCTGCGGCTGAATCCCATGCGCCCGCTCGCACCTGGTGGTCGGTCTGCCGGGCAAGGTACGTTGCGGGCCCGGCATTGCCGCCTCCGGTCGGGGCGCTGCCGGGCGCCGTACCCGGGACCGCCTCGTCCCGGAGTGGCACCGACCCGTCGCACATGTCACGACGCCGGTGCCGACGGCTCCAGCCAGTCCAACAGCTTGCCTCGGCACTGACGGCGCCGCCCAGGAAAGACGCGACCGCCCAGGTCAGAGGTTCTGACCTGGGCGGTCGCCTTTCCCGGAACCGGCTTGCCGCCGCCTCAGCCCGTCGCCTCGATCTTTTCCTGCAGGGCCGTCAGCAGCTGGCGCAGCAGGTCGATGGTGCCCTCGTCCACCAGGTTGCCCTGCTCGTCGAAGCGCTCGTGCGAGCGGAAGACGATCAGCTCGGGCTTGACCACCACGTCGTTGTCGGTGGTCACGAAGATCTGGCGCAGCGCCAGCTGGGCCCGCACGCTGCCGAAGTTGCCCGGTGCCGCCCCCAGAATCGCGGTCGGCTTGCGGCGCAGCGGCACGCCCTCCTCCCGAGTCCAGTCGGTGCTCAGCCAGTCCAGCGCGTTCTTCAGCACGCCCGGGATCGAATAGTTGAACTCCGGCGTGGCGACCAGCAGGCCGTCGGCCTCCGTAACCCGGCGGCGCAGCTCCTCCACGATCTGCGGGCGCTTTCCGGGGAAGTCGAGGTCGTAGTCATAGGGCGGGATCTCGCGCAGTTCGTCGTAGATCTCGATCTCGAGGCCGCCGGGCGTGAACTTCTGCGCGGCCTGGAGCAGCCGGGTGTTGTGGGAGTCGGCACGCAGCGAGCCGGAGAGGGCGAAGACCTTGGACATGGCATTGCTCCTTGGCGGGGTCGGACGCACCCCGCGAGGGGGGCGATGGGTAGGCGTTCCGTCGAGCGGCCGGCCGGTTCGGCTGGTGCGGCGGATGAGCGGGCCGGTGGGCGTCCCGACCCGGGCGGCATCCGGGCGGCACAGGGCCGGCCGCGGATCGCGTCCCGTGCCGGGCGGCTGCCTGGCGACGGGGTTGAATCTAAACCGTTCAGTTCAGTCCGTCAACCGTTCAGTTCAGCAACTCGACGATACGGTTCAGTCTTGACACTAGACCGGTTAGTTCAGTTCACTGGTGGGCATGACGAACACCGCCTCCACCACCGCCTCCACCGCTGTCTCCGCCACCCGGGCCCGCTCGATCGCCCAGGTCATCGACCCCGTGCACACCTTCGAGGGCGCGGGCTTCCCGGTCCGCCGCCCCTTCCCGGTTCCCGCGCTCCCCCACCTCGACCCGTTCCTGATGGTCGACCAGACCGGGCCGCTGGACCTGGCGCCAGGCGAGGCCAAGGGCGCGCCGGACCACCCGCACCGCGGGTTCCAGGCCGTCTCGTACGTGATCGAGGGTGCGATGGCCTACGCCGACTCCACCGGGGCTCGCGGTGTCACGGAGGCCGGCGCGGCGCAGTGGCTGACCGCCGGCTCCGGGATCCTGCACGCCAACGAGCCGGTGGCCGAGTTGCTGGAGCACGGCGGCCGCCAGCACCAGGTGCAGGTCTGGGTGAACCTGCCGGCCCGCCTCAAGACGCTGCCGGCGTCCGCCCAGGACCACGGTCCGGCCGACATCCCTGTGGTCCGCACGCCTGACGGCAGCTCGATCAAGGTGCTCGCCGGCGCCACCCACGGCGTCGAAGGCCCGTTCCGCCCGCACACCCCGGTGCTGCTCGTACACGCCGAACTGCCGGTCGGCGGCTCGGCCGAGTTCACCGTCCCGGCCGGGTACAACGCCGGTGTGCTCGTCCTGTCCGGTGCGGCCGCGCTGCCGGACGCCGCCCTGGCCGACGGCCAGTTCGCGGTGCTGGCCGCCGACGGCGACCGGATCACGGTCAGTGCCCCCGAGGTCGCGGCCTCCGTGCTGCTGCTGGCCGGCGAGCCGATCGGTGAGCCGATCGCCCGCAGCGGCCCCTTCGTGATGAACACCGCCGAGGAGATCCGGCAGGCCCAGGCCGACTTCCAAGCCGGCCGGTTCGGCAGCATCCCGGCCGCCTGACCCGGGGCCCTTGCGCCGGCGAACCCGTCAAGAAACCCACAACGCCCACAGGAGCCGGTCCAGATGACCTTCACCGTCCCGACCACTGCCCCGCTGCGGATCCGCTGCACCACGCTCGAACCCTTCGCCCCCGACACTCCCGCAACGGCGCTGCGCGCCGACGAGCCGATCGCCACCGGCGGCCGCCCCGGACTGGGCGGCGGCGAGCGGCTGCGGCAGGCCCGGCTCGACACCGCCATCCGTCGCTCCGGCTTCCTGGTCCTCTGATCGTTCTCGAGGAGCCCAGATGATCGCCACCGCCCAGGCCACCGCCTCGGCCGCCGCCCCGGCCACCCGCCGCTGGTCCCACGCCGGTCTACTGCTCACCCTGCTCGCCGCCCCGTGCGCCGCGGGCCTGTCCGGACCGAGCCTGACGCTGCCCACCGCCGCCCGTGCCTTGCACGCCGACACCTCCTCGGCCGCCTGGCTGATGACCGCCTTCGGCCTGGGCATGCTGCTCGGCACCCCGCTGCTCGCCTCCACGGCCAGCCGACGCGGGCCCCGCGCCCTGCTGCTCACCTCCGCCACGGCCCTGCTGCTCGGCACGGCCGCGATCCTGCTCGGCGGCTCACTCGCGCCGCTGGTGCTCGGCCGGGCGGCCACCGGGGTCGGCGCGGCCGGCTTCAACATCGCGGCCTTCCAGCTCGCGGCCCGCGACGGCACCGGCCGCCAAGTCGGCCTGGTGGCGATCGGCAGCGCGGCCGGCGGCACCGCCGGGCTATTCGTCGGCGCGGCCGCCGGGCGCCTCATCGGCTGGCCCGCCGCGCTGGTGCTGCCCGTGTTCAGCCTGCTGGTGCTGCCCAGCGTGCTGGCACTGGCTCCCGCTTCCGGCACCACCTCGCCCACGACCGCGACCGGGCGTAGCCGCTTCCTCTCCTTCGACCTGCTGGCACACCGCCGGCTGCGCGCCGCGGCGGCCACGACCCTGCTGCTCTCAACGGTCAACTTCGGGCTGGTCTACGGCGCACCGCGGCGGGCGGCGGCGCTGACCGGCTGGAGCCCGGTGCAGACCGGTGCGGCCGCCTCGCTCTGCACCCTGGCCGGAGCGCTGCTCTCCTGGCAGTTGGTGCGGGTGGCACCCGGACTGACCGACCGTCGGCTGTACGGCGTGCTGGTCGGCGGTTCGCTGGGGGCGCTCGCGCTGGCGGCGCTCGCACCCTGGTACTCCGGGGTGTTGCTCGGTGCCGGGACCAGCGCCTTCGCCAATGCCTCCGGCCAGGGCGTGCTGACCGGCCGCTCCACCACCGCCCTGCCGGCCGGGCGCCAGGGCGAGGGCATCGCCCTGCTCACCCTGGTGTTCCTGCTCGGCGCCACGCTCGGTCCCCAGCTCGCCGCCCTGGCATAATGAACCGTTTAGTTTATACTGGGTTCCCACCCCTCACCAGCCGAAGGACCCCCCATGGCCGCCTCTGACAGCGCCGGGCCGACCGACGAGTTCGGCATCCCGATCATCCCCGACGTGGTGGACTCAGCGCAGCGCAAGCGGCAGGCGATCATCGACGCGGCGCTGGCCGAGTTCCTGCGCGAGGGCTACTCGGCCGCCTCGATGGACGTCATCACCGCCCGGTCCGGCGTCTCGAAGGCCACCATCTACAAGCATTTCGGCAACAAGGAGCGGCTCTTCCTCGCGGTGATCGGCGGCATACTGCCCACCACCTACGAGGGGCTCAAGCCGTTCAACTCCACCATCGCCGAGGCGAGGGACCTGCGCTGCGCCCTGATCACGCTGACCCTTGACTGGGCCCGGATCCTGCTGCGTCCGGACATCATGTCGCTACGCCGCCTGGTGATCGGCGAGATCGACCGCTTCCCGCAGCTGGGCCAGCTCTGGTACCGGGTCAGCTACGACATGAACAACGGCCCGCTGGTCGACGCCTTCACCGAGCTGAACCGCCGCGGCGACCTGCGGGTGCCGGATCCGGCGCTGGCCGTCCAGCAACTGGTGGCCGCCACCCTGGGCGTCCCGCAGCTGGTCCGGACCTTCCGCCCCGAGGTCGAGCTCGACGACGCCGAGCTGACCCGTGTGATCAGCTCCGGCGTCGATCTCTTCCTCGCCGGCTACGGCCCGCAGGACTGACCGCCGCTCACCCCCACCGCGTCCCACGACGCCTCAACCCAGCCGTGTCCCACGACGCCTCAACCCAACCGCGTCCGCCGGCGCTTCAGCTCCGCCGCCAGCACCAGCGCCAGGGTCCACGCCGCCGTGCACAACAGCTGCGGCCGACTGTCCGGATCGGTCAGCATGAAGCCGAGAACGCCGACCAGGGCGGCCAGCACCGCCCAGCTCAGGTACGGGAACCCGCGGGTCCGCAGCACCAGCAGCTCCGGGCGTTCGCGCTCCAGCCGGCGGCGCAGCCGCAGGTGGGACAGCGTGATCAGGACCCAGACCACCAGGATCGCCGCGCCGATCGAGTTCAGCAGGAACGGGAAGACGGTGCGCGGCCACACCAGGCTCAACACCACCGAAGCGAAGCCGAAGGCCGCCGAGGCCAGCACGGCCGCCACCGGCACCCCGCCGCCCGCACCGGCGACGGCCAGCCTGGCCGGAGCGTCACCGCGCCCGGCCAGGGCGCGCAGCATCCGCGACGACCCGTAGATGTTGGCGTTCATCGCCGACAGCAGCGCGATCAGCACCACCGCGTTCATCACCTGCGCGGCACCGGGCACCCCGATCCGCCCCATCGCCGCCGCGTACGGGCCGACAGCCACCGCCGGGTCGTTCCACGGCACCACCAGCACGATCACGGTGATCGAGCCGAGGTAGAAGAACCCCACCCTCCACAGCACCGTCCGCACCGCTCCGCGCACCGCAGCCACCGGATCCGCGCAGTCGGCCGCAGCGATGGTCACCGTCTCCAGGCCGCCGTACGCGAAGACGGCCGCGATCAGCCCTAGCGCCACTCCGTGCCAGCCGTGCGGCAGCAACCCGCCGTGGCCGGTCAGGTTCTGACCGGTCGGGACCGACTGCCCCGGCAGCGCACCGGTCACCGCGGCCGCGCCCAGCACCACGAAGGCGCAGATCGCGGCCGCCTTCAGCCCGGCGAACCAGAACTCCAGCTCACCGAAGTGCCTCGTGCCGGCCAGGTTGCTGCCGGTGAAGACCGCCATGAAGACGGCCACCCAGACCCACGGCGGCACCGCCGGCACCCACCCCGTGGCGATCCGCGAGGCCCCGATCGCCTCGGCCGCCACGCTCACCACCAGCAGTGCCCAGTACAGCCAGCCCGCGGTGAGCCCGGCCCACGGACCGAGCGCCCGCCGCGCGTGCGAGGAGAACGAACCGGCACCCGGGTAGGCCGCCGACATCTCGCCCAGCATCCGCATCACGAGCACCGTGAGCAGCCCCGCCACCAGGTAACCGACCACGATCCCCGGCCCGGCCTGAGCGATCCCCACCCCCGACCCGACGAACAGCCCGGCCCCGATCGCCCCGCCGAGGGCGATCATCGCCACGTGCCGCCGCCGCAACAGCCCCCCGGCGGTCACCCCCCGCCCAGCCGCCGGCTCCACAACCGCAGCCCGAACCCCCGCCATAGCGCTCCCCGCCATTCCCCCGATGTCAACCGACGGCAAATCCTGGCCGCCTGATCCATCAAGATCAAGTCCTCCACTCGCACCGAATCCCGCCGAAGGGACTCCAGGACGCGGCGAGGGATGGGGCTCCCGGTGCGTCCGGCGGCCGAGGGCTCAGGCGGCGGGTGGTGCTGCCGCGTGGCGCGTCTGCTGGATCAGGACGGTCGTGGCTCGTTCCAGGAGTTCGCAGAGCGCGGCGTGTTCGGAGGGCGTGAACGCGTCGGTGAGTGCGCGCTCAAGAACGATCACCTCCTGGTAGGCGCGGTCGAGCAGCGCCTGACCGGCATCGGTCAGGGTGGCGATCTGCACCTTGGCGTGCACCGGGGACGCCTCTCGGCGAATGAGTTCCTTGGTCTCCATATTGGTCAGCACGCTGCTCATGCTCTGCTGCGTCACCCCGCAGGAGCGGGCCAGTTGGGCACCGGACATGCCGCCTTCGCGCGAGAGGGCCAGCAGCACGGTGTACTGCGTCATGGTGAGCCCGTAGGCGCGCAGCACCGCCTCGTGGTGCGCCATCAACGCCTGCTCCGACCGCCTGATCCGGGTACAGAGGAACTCCTCGACCGGGGCTTCCACCATGCACTCCACTTCGTTGACAGATTCATGGGTTGACTCAGGAACCTTATATATCTACTGTCCTCAACTGTAAGGATACTGAGTCAACACAAGGGGCTGTAACCATGAAGGCTGTCCTCCTCGACACCGAGGACCACTACCGGGTCGCCGAACTCGATGAGCCCACCCCCGGCCCCGGCGAGGTGGCGATCCGCGTCGCCTACGCCGGGATCCAGTGGGGGGACACCATGGTCCGGGACGGCCACTTCCCCGTGCCGCGCCCCTTCGTCCCCGGCTTCGAGGCCTCCGGGCACATCGCCGCGGTCGGCGAGGGCGTCGACGCGAGCCGTGTCGGTGCGCCTGTCGCCGCGCTGACCACGGCAGGCGCCTACGCCGAGGTGGTCCTGGCACCCGCCGCACTCAGCCTGGACATCGGCGACCTGCCGCTCCGGACGGCCGCAGGTCTCGGCTGGGGCGCACCGACCGCCTACGACCTGATCAACACCACCGCGCGGGTGCGACCGGGCGAGAGCGTGCTGATCCACGCCGCGGCCGGCTCGGTCGGCACGCTCGCCGCCCAGTTCGCCCGGTTGGCCGGGGCCGGCCGGATCGTCGGTGTCGCCGGCAGCACCGCCAGGGCCGACTACGCCGCCCGGTTCGGCTACGACCAGGTCCTGCTGCGCGAGGAGTTCCCGGCCGAGCTCGGCGCCGAATGCTTCGACGTGATCCTCGACCCGGTCGGCGGTGTGACCCGCCGCGCCAACCTGGAGCAGCTGGCGGCGCACGGCCGACTCGCGGTGTTCGGCAACCTCAGCACCTACGAACCCGTCCTGGCCGACACCAACGACCTGCTCATGCACGGCAAGTCACTCATGACGTACAACAGCAACCTGCTCAGCCGCACCCACCCCGACCGCCTCGCCGACAGCGCCCGCCGTGCACTCGGTCTCGTCGCAGACGGCAAGGTCCGCGTGGACATCACCGCCGAATACGACCTGACAGACGTGGCCACCGCCGTACAACGGCTCACCGAGGGCGCCACCCACGGCAAGAGCGTCCTCCGCGTCGCCTGACGACACCGCCGAAGGCGCCGCCCAGTCGACGGCGTCCGGTCCTTCCCCCGTGCACGGGACGCTACCTCCGACCAATACGTCGAAGCGACGCCGTTTCGGCTACCGCTCGGCGCCCCCGGTGTAGGGCTCCGCTTCGTGGCGGACACGAGGCCTGTAGGTCGCCCAGGTCTTCGGGGTCTCCGAGACCCGGACCGCCGTCAGTTCAGGCAGCTGATCGGTCCAGAGGCCGAAGATCCACATGGCGAGGTTCTCGGCCGACGGGGAGATACCCCCCCCCCATCGCCTCATTGAGGTGCCGGTGGTCGAGGGTGTCGTCCATCCACTTCTTGAAGGTGTCGAGGTCACGGTAGTCGCGGACGAATCCGGCCTCGTTGAGTTCCTCGGGCCGGGCGGACAGTTCGAGCACGACGACGTAGTTGTGCCCGTGCATGCGGGCGCAGGGGTGCCACCCGGGCAGCACGTCCAGCACATGGCTGGCCGAGAAGTGGAACTCCTTGGTGATGGTCAGCATGGCGTCCCCGCTCCGTGAACCTTCCCTGCTCTCCCGGCGGCCCGTCCTATTCCCGCCACTCAGACCACTCCCTCGGTGCCGAGAATCCTTCGGTTGAGCGGGACCTCTTCCAGGAAGCGGCGCCGCAGATCGCCATCGTCGATCAGCTCGGCCTTGCGGGTCACCTCGGAGCGGGCGCGGTCGAGCAGTTCCCGGGCTTCACCTTCCGATCCTGCCGCACGCAACGCCGCCGCCGCGTCGTGGAGCACCTCCTCGGTGCGCAGGGCGGGCATGTCACCGACCCTGTCGAGGGTGCTCAGCGCCTCACGGGCCAGTTCGCCGGCGGCCGCGGGCTCCCCCATCAGCAGGTGCGTGCGGCTCCGCAGGGCCAGGGCCGCGATCTGGCTGCGGACCATGCCGGTGCTCTCGGTCTCCACCCGGGTCGCCAGGGCGAGGCGGTCCGCTCGACGGACCGTGTCCATGTCCCCGTCGGCGGCGTCGAGCAGGACCTCCGCGAAGAGGTTGCGGACGATCGGCACCAGATTGGCGAGCCAGGTCCGCTGGGTCTCCAGCCAGGCGGCCTCGGCCAGTTCGACGGCCTCTTCCCGGCGCCGCGGGTCCATGGCGAGCAGTCGGGCCAGCAGAACGGAGTTGTAGGCGTGCCAGCCGCTGTCGCCGCCCCGGTTCTCCTCCACCGCGAGGGCTTCCCGCAACACCGCTTCCGCCTGCGGCCATGCCGCAGTGGCCATGTGCACCTGGGCGAGATAGTTCAGCGCTATCGGCAGCTCGACGGCCATCGGCTCACGCCGGATCCGGTCGACGCACCGCGAGAGTCGCCCCAGCGCCTCACCGAGGTACCCGCTGTCGAAGAGGCTGATGGCGAGCTGCATCTCCGCGAGGTTGCGGGCGTGCTGGAGCACGGGATCGTCCGTGGCTCCCAGGGCGGGGTCGGACGCGTACATGCGCTCGACCTCGCGCAGCTGCTCCAGGCCGTCCGCCAGTCGCCGCTTCGAGACCTGCCGGCCGTACTCGACCTTGGCGACGAAGAGCGCCACGGGGTCACCCGCCTGCTCCGCCCGGTCCACCGCCTCGCGGAGCTTCTCCAGGGACGGCTCCAGGCCCTGGGTCGCGAGCAGGGTCTTGCCGCGGAGCAGGGTCGTACGGGCGATCAGCCGGGCGTCGGCGCACCGCATCGCGGCTCGTTCCGCTTCGGTCGCCAGCGCGTCGATGTCCGGTCCGCCGGCCGGCTGATGGCGGCCCCGCCAGCGGACCTCGGTCAGCGACAGCAGCAGCTCGATCGCGGCGACGAGACGGCGGTCCCGGTCCGGTTCCTTCTCGGGCAGTGCGCGGGCCGCGCGGATGGCCACCTCGCAGTGCTGCTCCGCCTCGACGAAGGAGAGCCCGTCGAGCGCCGCCGAACGCGCGAGCGCGTAGTGGGCGTCCGCCGAGGCCGCCAGACAGGGCAGGCCGCCGCGGTCCAGGTGCCCGGCGATCTCCAGCCGGCGCCCCAGGGGGGCGTCCGGTCCCGAGTGGGCGCTCAGCACCTGGGCGATCCGGGCGTGCCGGGAGCGTCGCTGCTCCGTGGTCTGCTGGTCGTAGATCACCCGCCACAGGGCGCCGTGCTCGAACCGGTAGCAGTCGGCCTGGTCGCCCCGCGCCCACTCCGGAGGCTCGGCCTCGGCGACGATCAACTGCTGCTCGTCGGCGATCCTGCGCAGGCGTTCGACCACGTCGTCGTGCGGCTCGCCGAGGGCCTCGGCCACGACGTTCGACAGGAAGCGGCTGCCCTGCGCGGCGGCCGTGGAGATCAGCCGCCGGTCCCGCTCGTCGAGCAGTCGCAGACGGGAGTCGACCACACGGTTGAGGCTGCGCGGCAGAACGATCCGGCCGCTCCCGGGGCTCCACTCCTCCAGGCACATCCTGACGAAGACCGAGTGACCTCCCGTGAGTTGGACCAGCTCGGCGGAGAACTCCGCAGGCGCTCCGGGGTGGCGCCGCTCGACCAGCTCCTGGACGGCCTCCGGCGGCAGACCGGCCAGCTCCCGGCGCCGGACGAACCCCTGGCTCTCCCAGGTGTCCAGCAGCGCCTCCACGGCCGCCACGGCGCCGCCCTTCGGATCCTGGTCCGGCGCATGGCTGATCACCAGGGCCAACGGCTCACCGTCGAGACGCCGGACCAGCCTGTCCAGGACCAGCAGGCTGCTCGGGTCGATGTGCTGGATGTCGTCCACCAGGGCCAGGACGGGCAGACCGTCCCGCGCCCGGTCCAGCAGTGCGTCGGCGATCCGGGCCGCGGCCCCGTGCTGGATCGGCATCACACTGTCGAGTGGCACCGAACCGGAGTTGAGCGCGGCCTCGGTGACCTCCCGGCCGACCCTCCAGGCCGCACCGAGTCCGGGCACGATCGCCGACAGCACCTCCGGAGCGGACGTCGCCACTCCCCGCCCGGCTCCGCGGAACACCCGGCTCCACCAGCCGGGCTGCTCGGCCTGGTCGTGAAGTTGCTGGAGCAGGTCGACGGCAGGGGCATAGGTCAGTCCGGTGCCGATCTCCGGATAGCAGCTCGTCAGCACGACGCGGCAGGCCTCAGGTGTCCCGGAGCGCTCACCGACGCGACGCGCGAACTCGGCCAGCAGAGCGGACTTGCCCATGCCCGAACGTCCCCGTATGACCAGCGCCCCACCTCGCCGGTCGGCCAAATCCGCGACCAGGCCGTCGAGTTCAGCCATGTAGTCGACGCGGTCAACGAAGTCCGTCGGCACAGACACCCCCAGAAGTCACTGCTCAGGCCCAACCTGACACCTGCGTACCGCACGACCCTATGCCAAGGCATCCGACGAACCGCGGGGTTTGCCCGGGTACGGGCCGGTGGCGCCGCTTCCGGATGCTCCGTACGCTCCACGATCGAAACGGATCGGCGGGCGCGAGGGCTGGAGGAGGAGGGCGTGGGGGAGGAGGCGGGGCGGTGGGTGCGCGTGCCGGTCGGGGTGGAGGCGGGGCGGTGGGCCGCGCGGGGGCGGTGCCGGAGGGTGCTGCTGGTCGTCCACAACGTGACCTCGGCGACCCGGCTGCTGGACGTGCTGCCGCTGTTCCGGGACGACCTGCGGGTGCAGGTGCTGGCGACCTGCACGGGGTCGTCGCCGTTCCAGGCGGGGGTGGCGGAGGTGCTCGCGGCGACGGGGGTGCCGGTGCTGCCGTGGGAGCAGGCGGTGGCGACTCCGGTGGACCTGGCGATCTCGGCCAGTTACGGCGGCCAACTCGACGCGATCCAGGGGAAATTGGTCGTACTGTCACATGGCGCCGGATACAATAAGAAGCTCACCACACCGGACACCGGACACCGGACACCGGACACCGGACACCGGGCGGCGGGGGTCTTCGGCCTCGGGCCTGACTGGGTCCTCTCCGACGGCGTGCCCGTCGCGGACGCCATGGTCTTCTCCCACCCCGAACAGATCGACCGCCTCGCCGAAGCCTGCCCCGAGGCGCTGCCGACCGCCGTCCTCGCCGGCGACCCCTGCTACGACCGCATCCTCGCCGCCCGCCACCACCGCGACCGCTACCGCCGCGCCCTCGGCGTCCACCCCGGCCAGCGGCTCGTCCTGCTGAACTCCACCTGGAACCCCACGGGCCTGTTCGGCGACGCCGGACCCGAGGACGTCCTGCCCCTCCTCCTGCCCCGGCTGACCTCCGAACTGCCCGCCGACGAGTACCGGGTGGCCGCCGTCCTCCACCCCAACATCTGGCACGGCCACGGCCCCGGCCAGATCCGCCTCTGGCTCGACCGGGCCCGCCGCGCGGGCCTCACCCTCGTCGACCCGATCGACGGCTGGCGCCAGGCCCTCATCGCCGCCGACCTCGTCCTGGGCGACTTCGGGTCCGTCAGTTACTACGCGGCCGCCCTCGGCACCCCCGTCCTGCTCGGCGCCGCCGACCTGGAGGGCCTCGGCGACACCTCCCCGGTGGCCGCCTTCGTCCGCACCGCGCCCCGCCTCGACCCGTACGGCGCGCTGCTGCCCCAACTGGAGAAACTGCTCGCCGGACACCGCCCCCTGCCGGGGCCCGCCGAGGCCACCACCTCGGCGCCCGGCCGGTCGGCGGCGCTGCTGCGCGGCCTGTTCCACCGGCTGATCGGCATCCCCGAACCGCCCGGCCCCGCACTGCTCGACCCGCTGCCGCTGCCCCCGTACGAACCGCCGCTGCGCACCGCGCCACTGCGCGTGCTCACCCGTACCACCGCGGACGGCGCCATCGCCGTGCAGCGCTTCGCCGACCCCCGCCACGAGCCCCGGGGCGAGGAGGCGGAGAGCCACCTCGCGGTGCACGAGGACACCCTCGACCCGGGCGCGCTGGAGCTCGCCGACGTCATCCTCCGGTACGGCGCGGCCGACGACCCGCGCCTGGGCCCGCCGTACGCCTGGGCGGCCGAGGTGCTCGCCCGCCACCCCGGCGCCTCGCTGGCCGCGTACGTCACCGGGCCGCGCGAGTGCCGGGTGCTGCACCGCGACGGGCTGCGGGTGTGCCTGACGGCGGAGGGGGACGGGGACGCAGCCGCGTACGCCTCGGCACTGCACGCCCACCTGGCCGCCCACCCGTACCCCCGGGGCACGCTGACGGTACGGACCGGGGCGGGCCTCCAGCGGGTCACTGTTCGTACGGAGCACACCGATCGCGCAGGCCGGCCAGATAGGTGAGGTGCGCGGTGGCGTTCTCCTCGCGCAACAGGGCGGTCGCCCGGTCGATCAGCGGCAGGGCGGCGGCGAAGTCGGCCTCGGCACTCAGCAACTCGGCAAGGTCGGTGAGTACGCGGGCCGTGTTGTACGCCTCCTGAGAGGATTCCTGGAAGTACTCCAAGGCCGCATCCAGCCGTTGCCTCGCCGCCCCGAACTGCGAGAGGCCGATCAGAGCCCTTCCCCGGTGGCGTTGGAGCAAGGCGCGGGCGCGCGGCAGGTCATCCGCGCCCTCGTCGCCGGGACCGATCCGGTCGAGCGCCCGGTCGGCCTCCTCGAAGCACTCCAGAGCGGGCTGGA
The DNA here is from genome assembly GCF_044455705.1 of Kitasatospora sp. NPDC051170. Lineage (NCBI taxonomy): Bacteria > Bacillati > Actinomycetota > Actinomycetes > Kitasatosporales > Streptomycetaceae > Kitasatospora > Kitasatospora sp. NPDC051170. The sequence goes on from NZ_JBITFA010000006.1 coordinate 78,029, forward strand.
ACTGCCACTGCCGCAGCCGCAGCAGGCCGAGCGATTCGACGGCCGTCGCCTGCCCGCGTGGATGTGCTGCCAGAGCCTCAACGTCCGCAGCAGTCCGGAGCTCGCTCTCGGCCTCGCTGTCACGCATCGAGTCCATGTACGCGAAGGCCAGTTGGACATGCATGCGGCCGGCCGTCCTGCTGCCGGGGAAGTTCTCATCGGCGATCCGGACCCCGGCCCTCAACGCGGGCATCAGGGCATCACCACAGCCGGTCTTGAGCTGGAGGGCCCAGAGCGCCTCGACGAGCGGGCAGGCGAGATCGACGAATCCGAACTCCTCGGCCGCGAGCACGGCTTCCACCAGATTGCCCGACTCGGCCGCCAGAGCCGCGATCGCCGCCCCCGGATCGGCATAGTCGCCCTTGCCGAGTCGCTCGAAGAGCGGACTGACGTGCCAACGTCCTTCCAGAGCGGCGAAGTCGGCTTGCACGGCGAAGCGCAGGTACCAATCGACCGTACGACGCACCGACGCGGCCGAACCGGCCACGCCGTCCTCTCGGGCCGCGATGTCCTGGGCATGGGCCCGTACGGCCGGGCGGTAGCGGAAACGGCCGTCCCCCGTGCCCTCCAGCAGGTGCGATTCGGCCAGTTCAGCCAGAAGCCTCCGCGCCTCGGGCTCCTCCACCCCGGCCGCCACGCCTGCCGCACCCGCGCCGAACGCGGACCACGGCCTCAGCGCGCACAGCCGGTAGAGCCTGGCGGCATCCGGCGCGAGCCGGCCGTAAGCCTCGTCAACTGCCGCCCGCACGGGGGAGAGTGCGTTCACCTCGTTGGTTCGCCGGCCGACGGGCGGGCCGGAGGTCAGCTGCTCCGCCCGGGCCCGCAGCACGAACGGGTTCCCCGCGCAGTCCTCCAGGAACGCCGGAAGGACGCCCCGGGCGGCCTTCATGGCCTGACTCCCGACGAGATGGGTCAGCAGGGACCTCGCGTCCTTGTCGGAGAGCGGCTCGACCGGGATGGTGACGGCGTCCAGACCCGTGAGCGGCCTGCGGGCGACGACGACCGTGAACACCCCGGGGGCTCCCGTGATCAACGGACTCACCTGAGCCGCTGATTGAGCGTGGTCGAGAACGACCAGCATCCGCCGATCGGCGAGCAGGCCGCGATAGCGGTTGAGTCGCTCGTCCACCGCGAGCGGCATGGAGCTCTCGGGCACGCCGAGCGCGGGCAGGAACTCCCGAAGAACAGTGGCGGCGGTCGGGGCGGTGCTCACCGAACCGCTCCGAAGATCCATGTACAGCGTTCCGTCCGGGAACCTCTTGGTTCCGCAGCCCCAGCGGTACGCGACGGAACTGGTGCCGATGCCCTCCGGACCGTGCAGGACGGCCACCTTGGGAAGCCCGTCCGGCTTGCGGTCGGCCTCGCGGTCAAGCAGGGCCAACGGGCGCTTCCGGTCGGTGAAGTGCCGGGTCGCGGTCGGCAGTTGCCGTGGCACCCCCTGGGCCCCTCCGCCCGTACCGGCGACACGCATCAGGGCGGCCAGTTCCCTGGCGTGCGCGGGGCTACGACGAGCCTCGGCCACGAGCAGGGCTGCGAGCGCGTCGCGCTCATCCGGCCCGGCCGGCGCCGGAACCTCCCGCCCCAGCATCCGCGCTGTCGCCACTCCCACGGTCTCCCAGAGCCGCTTGCCCATCTCAGTGGCCATGCTCGTTCCGGCTGCCGCCAAGAAAGCCGTGACCGCCGACAACGACAGCGGATCCACCACACCACACCCCCGGTCGTACGTGGCGCAGGAGTTCGCCACCGCCCAGCCTGTTGCGTCCGGTTCAACCGTATCCTGCCTGGGCGCTTCGCCCGGGTGAACCTCCTTTCCGGGCAACGGAACTGATGGCCCAGGGCCTCCCTTTCGGAAAGGGCCTAGCCTGCGCGCCTGCTCCAGCGGGTGGAGCCCGGTGGGTAGTCGTAGCCGGGGCGGCCGGTGGCGGCGCTGGTGCGGAAGGAGGTGCCGGAGTCGTCGATGCGCAGGGTGCCGTGGCGGCCGCCGCTGGACCAGTCGAGGCTCAGTTCCCAGCGGACGTCGTGCGCCTTGGTGTGGGCGGTGACGTAGAAGACCTCTGGGTCGGACTCGCTGACCGTGTACGGGAAGGCGCGCTGGCCGTGGCCGGGGGCGAGTGTCGGGCTGCCCCGGTCGAGGTCCACCTCGAAGGACTTGGTGTCGGCGACGCCGCCGCAGCCGACACCCATCGCGTAGTCGTTCCAGGCCAGCGGCGCGGACTTGGAGACGACCCGTACGCGCAGTGCCTCCAGGACGACGGTCTCGGCGCCGGTGCCCTGCACGGTCAGGGCGACCAGCTGCTCGTCGGAGGAGACCGCGCCGTACTCGCCCGCCCAGCGCCGGGCCTCCGACTCGACCGCGGGCGGGCCGACCTGGCCGGGCTCGCGGCGGACGAGGAAGTGCTGGCTGCACGGGTCGGAGTAGGCGTACGGGCGGGTGCGCACGGTGAGCGGGGCGGGGCCGTCGTCGGGCTCCGGGGTGGTCGGGGTGGCGGTGGGGGCCGGGGCCGCCGCCGAGGAGGGGGTGGGGGCCGGCGCGGCCGGGGTGTCGGGGGTGGTGGGATCGGCGGCGGGCGCCACCGTCACGGCGGCCTCGGCCGCGCCGCCGTCGCCCTTCGGGGTGGGGCGGACGGCGAGCACCACCGCCGCCGCCAGGACGACCACCGCCGCCGCGGAGGCGATCAGCGCCCTGCGGCGTCGGCGGGATGGGGCGGGGGCGAGGGAGGGCGCGGGCTCCGGTGCGGAAACGGGATCGGGTACGGAAGCGGGCTCGGGCTCCGGTGCGAGCGCCCCCGACGGCCTCCGTCCGCGCCCCGCGTCCGCCAGGATCCACTGCCGGTGCAGCTCCATCAGCTCGTCCGGTGTCGCCCGGCACGCCCGGGCCAGCCGCTCCACGGGCGAGAACTCGTTGGGCACCGCCGTCCCGTTGCAGTAGCGGTGCAGCGTCGACGTGCTCATGTGCAGCCGCTTGGCGAGCGTCCCGTAGCTCAGCCCCGAGCGTTCCTTGAGCCCGCTGAGCAGGCGCGAAAACTCCGTCGCACCCTCGGCTCCCGTGCTCCCCGTCTCCCCCGACACCCCGCGCCTCCGATCGTCCGGTGTCCCGTTCCAGCGTTCCAGGCCCGACCGTTCCCCCAGGTCAGAGCCCATAAAGGCGTTCCAACGTACCGAGTTCGCCGTCGGCCGTAGCGGCCGGGACGAACCACGTCACAAGCTTCGGTCATCCCAGCGCCCCACCGTATCCAGAGGAACCCGCCGACATGCCCAGCACCCGCACGCGCCGTCTGGCCGTCGCCGCCGCGACCGCCGTCGCGGCGCTCTCGCTGACCGCCTGCGCCGGGGGCGCGGGCCCCGACGCCGCCCGCCGGGGCGCGACGCCCACCTCGGTCACCGCCCCGGTGCACCACCTGGTGAAGCACCTCGTGCGTTCCGTCCCCCGGTGAGCTCCGTCGACCACGACCTGCACTGAACCGTCCCGAACCGGCCCGCCCCGAACCGTCCCGTCCCGAACCGACCGAGGAGTCACCAGCATGAGCAGGATCGCCCGCCTCGTCACCGCCTTCGCCGGCGCCGCCCTCCAGGTCGCCATCCTCGGCACCACGGACAGCCTCACCCCGGAGGCCGGGGTCCGCCGGCGCCGCTGACGACCTCCTGCTCGCTCGCGCCGTCCGTGTCCTACTCTTCGATGCTGCTCAGCCGATCCGATCAGAGGGGGAACACACCGCCATGAGCGAGAACACCATCGAAGACTTCCGGTCCATCCCGACCACCACCCTGGCCGACGTCCTGGGCCGCGCCCAGGTGATGGACATCGGCATCCGCCCGCTGTGGGCCGGCGGCCCCCGGGTGGCCGGGCCGGCGTTCACCGTCAAGTGCCCACCCGGCGACAACCTGATGCTGCACGCCGCGATCTACCGGGCCGAGCCCGGCTCGGTGATCGTCGTCGAGTCCGGCGACCTCGACTACGCGCTGGCCGGCGGCAACGTCTGCGCCGTCGCGCAGCGCCGCGGCATCGCCGCCTTCGTCGCGGACGGCCTGATCCGCGACCTCGGCGAGGTCCGGGAGCTCGGCTTCCCGGTGTACGCCCGCGGCGTGATCCCGATCCCCGGCGCCAAGGAGGCCCTGGGCACCCACGGCGAGGAGGTGCTCTGCGGCGGCGCCTCGGTCGCGGCGGGCGACGTCGTGGTGGCGGACGAGGAGGGTGTGGTGGTCGTGCCCGCCACCCGGCGCGCCGAGGTGCTGGCCGCCGCGCGGGCGAAGCTGGCCAAGGAGGCCGCCGAGACGCTGGACGACTGGGAGGCCGCCCACCGCGCCCGGATCGACCGCAACCTCGCCGACCTGGGCTTCACCGGCTGAGCCGGCCGAGAGCCGCGGCGGCCCGCCCGCCGTTCGATCGCGACGGTCGGATGTTCGATCCAGGAGGCCCGGCGGGCGCCGTACGCGGTGACCCGCCGGTACGAATGGCCCCGCGCAGCGCACCTCCCCACACCCCCTCCTCATATGATCGGAGCGACATGCGCCATGCTTGGTGATGCAGAACACTGAACGGAACTTGCGCCGGACGGCCAACCCGCCCGAAGGCCGAGAAGGAGGAAGCACGTGGACGACGTTCTGCGGCGCGCCGCACTCTTCGCGGCACTCGACGACGAACAGGCCGGCGAGCTGCGCGCTTCCATGACCGAGGTCACCCTCGCCCGTGGTGAGTCGCTGTTCCACGAGGGCGACCCGGGCGACCGGCTGTACGTCGTCGCCGAGGGCAAGGTCAAGCTGCACCGCGCCTCGCCGGACGGCCGCGAGAACATGCTCGCCGTCCTCGGCCCCAGCGAGATGATCGGCGAGCTGTCGCTGTTCGACCCGGGCCCGCGCACCGCCACCGCCAGCGCGCTGACCGAGGTCAAGCTGCTGGGCCTGGGCCACGGCGACCTGCAGCCCTGGCTGCACGCCCGCCCGGAGGTCTCCATCGCGCTGCTGCGGGCCATCGCCCGCCGTCTGCGCCGGACCAACGACGTGATGTCCGACCTGGTCTTCTCCGACGTGCCCGGCCGCGTCGCCAAGGCCCTGCTGGACCTCTCCCGCCGCTTCGGCGTGCAGTCCGAGGAGGGCATCCACGTCGCCCACGACCTCACCCAGGAGGAGCTGGCCCAGCTGGTCGGCGCCTCCCGCGAGACGGTCAACAAGGCGCTCGCCGACTTCGCCGGCCGCGGCTGGCTCAAGCTGGAGGCCCGCGCGGTCGTCCTGCTGGACGTCGAGCGGCTGTCGCGGCGCTCGCGCTGACGCGCCGCCCGTAGGAGCCTCGAAGGGCCGGTCCCCGCGGACCGGCCCTTCGGCGTTCCGGCCGGGCCGCGTCAGCCCTGCTCGGGGATCAGCCCGTGCTCCCGCAGGTAGTCCAGCTGGGCCCGCACCGACAGCTCGGCGGCCGGCCACAGGGCCTTGTCGACATCCGCGTACACCCGGGCCACCACCTCGGCGGGGGTCGCGCAGCCCGCCTCCACGGCGGTCTCCACCTGGGCGAGCCGGGCGGCCCGGTGGGCCAGGTAGTAGTCGACGGCGCCGAGCGCGTCCGCCAGCACCGGGCCGTGCCCGGGCAGGACGGTCCGTACGCCGTGGTGGGAGGCCATCGTGTGCAGGTGGCGCAGCGAGTCCAGGTAGTCGCCGAGCCGCCCGTCCGGGTGGGCGACCATCGTGGTGCCCCGGCCGAGCACGGTGTCCCCGGTGAGGATCGCGCCGTCCTCCGGCAGGTGGAAGGTCAGCGAGTCCGAGGTGTGGCCGGGGGTGGCGACCACCCGCAGGTCCAGGCCCCCGACGTCCAGGCGCTGGCCGCCGACCAGGCCCTCGGAGCCCAGCCGGTGCGCCGGGTCCAGGGCCCGCACCTCGGTGCCGGTCAGTTCGGCGAAGCGGGCCGCGCCCTCGGAGTGGTCGGGGTGGCCGTGGGTGAGCAGGGTCAGCGCGATGCGCTTGCCGCGCTCCTCGGCGAGGTCGATCACCCGGCGCAGGTGGCCCTCGTGCAGCGGACCCGGGTCGATCACCACGGCGAGGTCCGAACCGGGCTCGGCGAGCAGCCAGGTGTTGGTGCCGTCCAGCGTCATCGGCGACGGGTTCGGCGCCAGCACGCACAGCGCCCGGGAGGTGGCCTCGCCGCCGACACCGGCGGCGGGGTCACCGGGCAGGATTCCGGTCACCGGCCGCCCTCGCCGTCGCGGTGCAGGGCCCGTAGCGGCAGGGCCCGGACGAGGGCGCGCTGGGCGACCTCGACGAACGGAACCGGCTGGGCGCCGGCCGGGCTGCGGGAGGTCAGGCGGCGGGAGGGCAGTTCGGCGGCGATCCGGCGAACCACGTCGTTGTGGGCCATCGGGCGTCGTCCTTTCTGTTCGGCGGTCACGTCTGTTCGGTGTTCACGGCTGCTCGGTGTTCACGGCTGGTCGGTGTTCACGTCTACTCGGTGTTCACGGCATCACGGGAAGAACGTTCAGGAGCCCTCGGGGAACTCCCCGTCGATGGTCAGTTCGTCGTACCCCGGCCAGCGCACGGTCATGTGGTCCCCGCGCACCTCGGCCCGGCCGAGCACCGGCTCCACCGTCCGGTCCGCCGCCGCGGCCAGCGCCTCGGCGGCGCTGCGGGCGAAGGACAGCTCGCGCAGCACGGTGACGGTCGGCGGCAGCATGCCGAAGCGGCCCTCCGCGTGGCCCCGGACGGCCTCGGCCGGGGTGAGCCAGGCGACGCGGTCGGCCTCGCCGACCTCCAGGGCCGCGTCCTGGCCGGGCGGCAGCGCGGCGACGAAGAACCAGGTGTCGTACCGGCGCTCCTCGAACTCCGGGGTGATCCAGCGGGCCCAACCGCCCAGCAGGTCGCTGCGCAGCACCAGCCCGTGGTCGCGGAGGAACTCGGCGAAGGAGAGCTCGTGCGCCTCCAGCGCGGCCCGTTCGGCGGACCAGTCGCGGGGCGCGGCCACGCTCCCGGCGTCCGGGCCGGCCAGCAGCACGCCAGCCTCCTCGAAGGTCTCGCGGACCGCCGCGCAGACCACCGCCCGCGCCGTCCGGGCGTCCACGCCGAGGCGGTCGGCCCACTGCTCGGGGGTCGGGCCGGCCCAGCCGGTCTCGACCTCGGCGTCGCGCGGGTCCACCCCGCCGCCCGGGTAGGCGTACATGCCGGCCGCGAAGGCCATCGACGTGCGCCGGCGCAGCAGGTAGGCCTGAGGGCCGTCCGCCGCGTCGCGCAGCAGCACGACGGTCGCGGCGAGCCGGGGTTCCGGCGGGGTCAGCACGCCGGAGTCGACCGCCCGGATGCGGGCGGGCCAGCCGGGCGGCATCGGGAGCGTCGTCGCTCGATGGTCCATGCCCGGATGCTAAGCGCACGGAGGCGGGGTTGGACAGGGCCGATCCCCGCCTCCGTGATCACGATCGGACGATCGGACTCAGGCGGCCTTGACGCGCACCTGGATCTCGACCTCCACCGGGGCGTCCAGCGGCAGCACCGCCACGCCGACGGCGCTGCGGGCGTGCACCCCGGCCTCGCCCAGGACACGGCCGAGCAGCTCGCTGGCGCCGTTGATCACGGCCGGCTGGCCGGTGAAGTCCGCGGCGGAGGCGACGAAGCCGACGACCTTGACGACCTGCTCGATCAGGTCGAGGTCGCCGATCACCGACTTCACGGCGGCCAGGGCGTTCAGCGCACAGGTCTGCGCCAGCTCCTTGGCCTCCTCCGGGGAGACCTCGGCGCCGACCTTGCCCGTGGTCGGCAGCTTGCCGCCGACGACCGGCAGCTGGCCGGAGGTGAAGACGAACTCGCCCGCGCGGACGGCCGGCACGTACGCGGCGACCGGGGCGGCCACCGGCGGGAGGGTCAGGCCCAGCTCGGCGAGCTTCGACTCGACGGCGCTCATGCCTTCTTCTCCCGCTTGAAGTAGGCCACCAGCTGCTCCGGGTTCGGGCCAGGCACGACCTGGACCAGCTCCCAGCCGTCGTGGCCGAAGTTGTCCAGGATCTGCTTGGTCGCGTGCACCAGAAGCGGCGCCGTCATGTATTCCCACTTGGTCATGGCCAGACTCTAGACGAGCGGCCGGTGTCGGGGTCGGTGTCGGGCCCGGCGCACGGGGTCGGCGTGTGAGGTGGAGCACAAAGCGGGCATGATCTGGGCCTGGCACCCCAGGGGCTCCGGGCATCCGGCACGGTCCCTGGTTACCCTCGCGGGAGGGCACTGCCGTGCGGACGACGCGGCGGCGAGGCCCTTGGCTCGGAACGGACGGAACGGACGGAGACGGAGCGTGGCACGCACCCCCGGCCAGGCGGCCCGGCGCGATCCCGACTGGGAGGGCGTCCGACTGCACGTGGTCAGCGGCAAGGGCGGCACCGGGAAGACCACGCTGGCCGCGGCGCTGGCACTGGCGCTCGCCGCGGACGGCGGGCGGGTGCTCCTGATCGAGGTCGAGGGGCGCCAGGGCATCGCCGAACTCTTCGGGATCGCCGCCCTGCCGTACGAGGAGCGGCGGATCGCCTCCGTCGCGCGCCCCCAGCTGGGCCTGCCCGCCGGGGAGGGCGCCCCGGGCGAGGTGTTCGCGCTGGCGATCGACACCGAGCTGGCGCTGCTCGAGTACCTGGAGATGTTCTACAAGCTCGGCCGGGCCGGGAAGGCCCTCCAGAAGGTCGGGTTCGTCGACTTCGCCACCACCATCGCGCCCGGCGTCCGGGATGTCCTGCTCACCGGCAAAGCCTGCGAGGCGTCCCGGCGCAAGGGCCCGGACGGGCGGCGGCGCTACGACGCGGTGGTGATGGACGCCCCGCCGACGGGCCGGATCACCCGCTTCCTGAACGTCAACTCCGAGGTCGCGGGCCTGGCCCGGATCGGCCCGATACACACCCAGGCGCAGGCGGTGATGCGGGTGCTCAAGTCGCCGGAGACGGCCGTGCACCTGGTCACCCTGCTGGAGGAGATGCCCGTGCAGGAGACCGTCGACGGCATCGAGGAGCTGCGCGAGGCGAAGCTCCCGGTGGGCGGGGTGATGGTCAACCTGGTCCGGCCGCCGGTGCTGGACGCGGCGGCGGTGGCCGCGGTGGACGGCGACCACCGCGAGGACGTCGCCCTGGCCCTCGGCGAGGCCGGGCTGGGCGGGCGCTCCCGCAAGCCGGACACCATCCGGGCGGCGGTGGAGCCGCTGCTCGACCCGCTGCTGGAGCAGGCCAGGGAGCACGCCGAGCGGGTCGAGCTGGAGCGCGCGCAGCGCGCCGACCTCCAGCGGCTGCGGCTCCCCACGTACGAACTGCCGCTGCTGGGCGAGGGCGTGGACCTCGGCGGGCTCTACCGGCTGGCGGGCGAACTCAAGCGGCAGGGGGCGGCGTGAGCGGCGCGAACAGTGGCAACGGCGGGAACGACGGGAACGGCGGTCGTGGCAACGGCACCCGCATCGGGGCCGGCGGGAACGGCGGGAACGGCGTGCGGAGCACCGGCAAGCGGCTCGCCGTGGACGGGCTGATCGACGACCCGAAGACCAGGATCATCGTCTGCTGCGGCTCCGGCGGCGTCGGCAAGACCACCACCGCCGCGGCGATCGGCCTGCGGGCCGCCGAGCGCGGCCGCAAGGTCGTGGTGATGACCATCGACCCGGCCCGGCGGCTGGCCCAGTCGATGGGCCTGACCGAGCTGGACAACACCCCCCGGGTGGTCAAGGGCGTCACCGGTGACGGCGAGCTGCAGGCCATGATGCTCGACATGAAGCGGACCTTCGACGAGGTCGTGCTCGCCCACTCCGAGCCCGAGCGGGCCCGCGCGATCATGGAGAACCCCTTCTACCAGTCCCTGTCGGCCGGCTTCGCGGGCACGCAGGAGTACATGGCGATGGAGAAGCTCGGGCAGCTGCGCGCCGCCGAGGAGTGGGACCTGATCGTCGTCGACACCCCGCCCTCCCGCTCGGCGCTGGACTTCCTGGACGCGCCCAACCGGCTCGGCTCCTTCCTCGACGGCCGGGTGATCCGCATCCTGACCGCCCCCGCCAAGGTCGGCGGCCGCAGCGCGATGAGGTTCCTGAACGCGGGCATGGGCCTGCTCACCGGCACCCTCGGCAAGATCTTCGGCGCCCAACTGCTCACCGACGTCCAGACGTTCGTCAGCGCGACGGACTCGATGTTCGGCGGCTTCCGGGAGCGCGCCGACCGCACGTACCAGCTGCTGAAGGCGCCGGGCACGGCGTTCCTGGTGGTCGCGGCCCCGGAGCGGGACGCGCTGCGCGAGGCGGCGTACTTCGTCGACCGGCTCGCCGCGGACCGGATGCCGCTGGCCGGGCTGGTGCTCAACCGGGTGCACGACACGGGCGCGCCGCAGCTCACCGCGGAACGGGCGCTGGCCGCGGCGGAGGCGCTGGAGGAGAACGGATCGGAGCACTCGTCGCCGGAGGCCGAACTGCTCGCGGCGGGGCTGCTGCGGCTGCACGCCGAGCGGATGCAGATCATGGGGCGCGAGCGCCGTACCCGCGACCGCTTCGTCTCGGTGTACCCGGACGTGCCGATCGTCGAGGTGGCCGCGCTGCCCGGCGACGTGCACGACCTGGAGGGGCTGCGCGAGATCGGGGGGCGGCTCGGCGGGTCCGCGTGAGCGCGGCGCGTGAGTGTGTGGTGTCCTGGCCGGCTGGCGCCCGGCACGGGGTGGGGCCCGGCCTGTCCGGCTCAGCCCGCCTTGGCTCAACCCGCCTGGCTCAGCCCGCCTGGGCGTAGTCCGTCAGTATCACGCCGGTCGCCAGGGACTCCTCGTACTCCGTACGGGCCGTCTCCAGCAGCCTGCGCCACGAGATGACGGTCGGGCGGCGGCGCAGCAGCGCCCGGCGCTCGCGTTCCGTCATCCCGCCCCACACCCCGAACTCGACCCGGTTGTCGAGCGCGTCCGCCAGGCACTCCGTACGGACGGGGCACCCGCTGCACACCGCCTTGGCGCGGTTCTGCGCCGCCCCCTGGACGAACAGTTCGTCCGGATCACTCGTGCGGCAGGCGGCCTGCGCACTCCAGTCGTCAACCCAGCCCATGCCGGCGCCGTCCTCTCCCGATGATTCGAGGCTCCCCCACGGCGGCAACGGCATATTCACCGTTGCCAGTTGAGGACGTTACGGAAGAACGACAGCTTGCAACAGCCCCTTCGGGCTCAATCTCGAATGACCCGATTGGACTATGGGTATCGGTCAGCTCACTCGTTGGAGTGATCGCAGGTCGCAAGCCTTGCCAGGTGTGACGCCCGTACTCTCGCCACGCGTGTCATCACGGAGCGCTACGGTTCACACGGGTACAGCAGGCCACAGCTGCCTCAAAATCCCCCGGAATTCGGGCAATTCGGGCAAGTCTCCGCACTCACAAGAGTGAATGATGTTGACGCACCGAAGCTGTCGCAAGCTTGTGACAAGCCTAGGCGAACACCTGCCCCGGTGTGCGGGATTCCGCGACGTAGGGTTCTCCCCATGGCACCGAACCGCTCCCAGGCCCCCCAGCCCCCAGGAAACAGCGGAGCTCCGCGCCGCAAGAGCAGCGGATCACCGTTGGACTTCGCCGGCCACGGCATGAAGTTCCTAGGGGTCAGCGTGCTCTCCGGAGTGCTGCTGGCCGGGCTCGTGCTGCCCGCGGTCGGCGCCATCGGCCTCACCGCCAAGGACACGGCGGAGAGCTTCGACAACATCCCCGACGACTTCAAGACCCCGCCGCTGACCCAGGCCACCCAGATCTTCGACGCCAAGGGCGGCCTGATCGCCAAGGTCTACGAGCGCGACCGCACCGTCCTCGCCGCCGACCAGATGTCGCCCCTCATGCGGCACGCCCAGGTCGACATCGAGGACGCCCGCTTCTACGAGCACGGCGCCGTCGACCTCAAGGGCATCCTGCGCGCGCTCGGAAAGAACGCCGAGACCGGCACCAACTCGCAGGGCGCCTCGACGCTGACCCAGCAGTACGTGAAGAACGTCAACGTCGAGAAGGCCGGCGAGGACCAGTCGGCCGTCCTGGAGGCCCAGCGCAAGACCCTGGGCCGCAAGATCCAGGAGCTCAAGGTCGCGATCAAGCTGGAGGAGGACCTGACCAAGGATCAGATCCTCACCAACTACCTCAACATCACCTTCTACGGCCACCAGGCGTACGGGGTCGAGGCAGCCTCCCAGCGGTACTTCAGCAAGAGCAACAAGGACCTCACGGTCGCCGAGGCCGCCACCCTCGCCGGGATAGTGCAGAACCCGTCGTCCTACGACCCGGTGCGCTACCCCGACAACACGGTCAAGCGCCGCAACGTCGTGATCGACAAGATGCTCGAGAACAAGCACATCACCGCCGACCAGGCGAAGGAGGCGAAGGCCGCCCCGCTGGGCCTGAAGTACAAGGACCCGCAGAACGGCTGCATCACCGCCCAGGCCGGCATGGGCTTCTTCTGCGACTACGTGCGCCACGTGATCAAGCAGGACCCGGTCTTCGGCAAGAGCGCCGACGAGCGCAAGAAGCTCTGGAACACCGGCGGTCTGAACATCTACACGACGCTGGACCCGGACAAGCAGGCCGCCGCGCAGAACGCCGTCACCAAGAAGGTCTTCGTGACCGACCCGGTGTCGGCCGCCGCGACCATGATGGAGCCCGGCACCGGCAAGATCCTCGCGATGGCCCAGACCCGCCCGTACGGCCTGGACAAGAACAAGAACCAGACCGTCGTCAACCTGAACGTCGACGCGGCGATGGGCGGCGGCAACGGCTTCCAGACCGGTTCGACGTTCAAGCCGATCCTGGCCGTGGCCGCCCTGGAGTCGGGCATGTCGCCCACCCAGCCGTTCCCGTCCGAGAACAAGATCGACTACCCGAACATGTCCACCTGCGAAGGCACCTGGAAGAACATCCCGAAGCCGGGCGACCCCAAGGCGTCGGTGAAGAACGAGCAGGCCAGCGAGGTCGGCCCGTACCAGCTCAAGGAAGCCATGGCGAAGTCCGTCAACACGTACTTCGTGGAGATGGAGCAGCAGGTCGGCCTCTGCGCGATGAAGCAGATGGCCAACAAGCTGGGCATCACCCAGTCCGCCGGGGCCGACCCCTTCAAGGAGGTGCCCTCGATGGTCCTGGGCACCATGGAGCTCTCCCCGCTGACCATGGCGAACGTCTACGCGACCTTCGCCGCCCGCGGCAAGTACTGCACCCCGATCGCGATCAACAAGATCACGACCGTGGACGGCAAGGACGTGAAGGTCCCGCAGACGCAGTGCAGCCAGGCGTTCTCGGAGAACACGGCGGACGCGCTCAACACCGTCCTGCTCAACGTGACCGAGAAGGGCACCGCCGCCGCCCTCCAGCTCGACGACGGCCGCAAGATCGCCGGCAAGACCGGTACCACCGACGAGAAGAAGGCCGCCTGGTTCAGCGGCTACACCCCGTCGCTGGCCACCTCCGTCTGGCTCGGCGGCCCCGACGGCGGCGTGAAGATGAAGAACATCACCATCGGCGGCAAGCCCTTCACCGAGGTCTTCGGCGCCGACGGCCCCGGGCCGATCTGGCAGATGGCGATGAACCAGGCCCTCAAGGGCACCCCGCAGGAGCCGATCCAGACCATCAACATCCCGGACCCGCAGCCGGCCACCCCGCCGGCCGGCGCCACCCCGCCGGCCGACCCGAACCAGCCGCAGCAGCCCGGCGGCAACCCGCCGCCGCCCGGAGGCAACAACGGCGGACCCGGCAACCCCGGCGGCGTGATCGGCGGCGGGTTCACCCTCCCGCCGGGCGTCATCGGCGGCAACGGCGGACCCGGCGGCAAGCACGGTGGCGGCGGCAACGGGGGGAACGGCTGAGGCCGTCCGTCCGATGGATCGTGAAGGGGCGCCCTCCGAGCTTCGGCTCGGAGGGCGCCCCTCTCTGTGTCCTACGGTGCGACTGTCAGCTCAGCGCGGCCTTCACGGCGGCGGCGACCCGGCCGCCCTCCGCCAGCCCGTCCACCTTCGGACGCACCAGCTTCATCACCGCGCCCATCGCCTGCGGCCCGCTCGCCCCGCTCTCCGCGACGGCGGCGGCCACGATCGCGGCCAGCTCCTCGTCGGAGAGCTGCTTGGGCAGGTACCCCGCCAGCACCTCGCCCTCCGCCCGCTCCCGGGCCGCCTGCTCGGTGCGGCCGGCGCCGTCGAAGGCCGTGGACGCCTCCCGGCGCTTCTTCGCCTCCCGGCCGATCACCTTGAGCACCTCGTCGTCCGAGAGCTCGCGCTTCGCCCGGCCCGCCACCTCCTCGCTGGTGACGGCGGCCAGCGTGAGCCGGATGGTGGACGAGCGCAGCTCGTCCCGGTCCCTGATGGCAGCCGTGAGGTCCTCCTGCAGCTGCGCCTTGAGCGTGGTCATGGCCGCAAGTCTCCCACCTGCGGCGTTCCGGCGCCCGGCATTAACGGCCGCCGCCCTCCCGTACTGCCGCTGTGCTCCCGTACGGCCGCGGGGCTCCCCCCGGGCGGTCACCAGCTGATCCCCCGTCTGAGACCATGGAGCGATGCGACCGCTGTACTCCGTCCCCCTCGGTGTCGCCGCCGTCGGCGCCGCCTGCCTCGCCTACTCCGTCGGGTACGAGGTCCGATCCTTCCGGCTCCGCCGCGTCGAGATCCCCGTCCTGCCGCACGGCGCCCGACCGATCCGCGTGCTGCAGGTCTCCGACATCCACATGGTGAGCGGACAGGGCAAGAAGCAGCGCTGGCTCCAGAGCCTCGCCGGCCTGCGCCCCGACCTCGTCGTCAACACCGGCGACAACCTCTCCGACCCCCACGGCGTCCCGGCCACCCTGGACGCGCTCGGGCCGCTGATGGAATTCCCCGGCGTCTACGTCTTCGGATCCAACGACTACTACGGCCCCGCCCCCAAGAACCCGGCCCGCTACCTCCAGGCCCTGCGCAGCGGCGTCCACGGCATGAACAACCCCGACGGCACCGCCAACACCGGCGTCGTCGGCGCCGTCCACAACCCCTGGGAGAAGCTCCGCGACGGCTTCGACGCCGCCGGGTGGCTCGACCTGACCAATGCCCGCGGCCGCCTCACCGTCAACGGCCTCGACCTCGAGTTCACGGGCCTCGACGACCCCCACATCCGCCGCGACCGCTACTCCGAGGTCGCCGGCGGCCCCTCCGCCGACGCCGACCTCTCCCTCGCCGTCGTCCACGCGCCCTACCTGCGCGTCCTCGACGCCTTCACCGCCGACCGCTACCCGCTGATCCTCGCCGGTCACACCCACGGCGGCCAGCTCTGCATCCCCTTCTACGGCGCCCTCGTCACCAACTGCGACCTCGACACCGACCGCGTCAAGGGCCTCTCCACCCACACCGCCGGCGGCCGCCGCGCCCACCTCCACGTCTCCGCCGGCTGCGGCACCAACCGCTACACCCCCGTCCGCTTCGCCTGCCCCCCCGAAGCCACCCTCCTCACCCTCACCCCGGCCCCCCGCTGACCCACCCGGACGCCCGCCCGAAACCGGATTTCGTGTCTCGGCGAGCGTCCGGTAGAGTTCTACTCGTTGCGACGGAGACGGAGCGACAAACCGCAGGACCGGGGTGTGGCGCAGCTTGGTAGCGCGCTTCGTTCGGGACGAAGAGGCCGTGGGTTCAAATCCCGCCACCCCGACCCAGTAACACCAGCTCAGGGCCGGTGACCCGCAAGGGTTACCGGCCCTGACTGCTTTTCCCGGGGCTACTGCCGAGGTGCGGCCAGGTGGTCGACGAGGGTGGAGACGCCGGATGGGCCGTGGCCGGCGGTGACGGCGCGGCGGGTGAGGGTGAGGGCGGCTTCCAGGACGGTGGTGTCCAGGCCGCGGGTGCGGGCGGTGTGGGTGACGTGGGCCAGGCCGGCGGCGGCGGAGGCGAGGGTGCTGCGGTCGCCAGGGTGGTGGTGGGTGTCGGCGCGGTGGGCGTAGTCCTCGATCAGGGGTGGCAGCAGGAGCGGCAGGCCCTGGGCGTAGGGGGCCAGTTCGGCGCCGGTGATGCCCTCGGCTCGGGCGAGTGCGAGGGCGTGGAGGTAGCCGTGGACGGTGGTCCAGAAGAGGTCCAGCACGGCCGCGTCGAAGGCGGCGGCCCGTCCGGGGTCCTCGCCCACGTGGCGTGCGGTGCCGAGGGCCGCGAACGTCTCCCGGTGCGCGGCGAAGGTCTCGGCGGGGCCGCTGAACAGGACGGTGGCCTCGGGGCGGCCGATGGTCCTGGTCGGGGTGAGGATCGCGGCGTCGAGGAGGTGGTGCCCGTGGGCCAGGGCGTCGGTGGCGTTGGCGCGGGCGTCGTCGGGCGTGACGGAGGTGGCGTTGACGACGGTCCGGCCGCGCAGGGCCGGGCCGGCGGCGTCCAGGACGGCCCGGGCGGCCTCCTGGTCACGGACGCAGAGCAGGACGAGCGGCGCGTCGGCGACCGCCTCCGCGGGGCTCGCCGCCGAGCGGGCGCCGTGGGCGAGTGCCTCGGCGTCGCGGCCGGGCGTGCGGTTCCACACGGTGGTCGGATGGCCTGCCGCGAGGAGGGCCAGGGCCAGCGCCCGGCCCATCGGGCCCAGGCCTAGAACGGCAACGGCCGCACGGGAATGAGTGGTTGAGGAAGATCGTCGGTTCGGCACGGCGTTTACGCTAGAGCTTCACGTCGGCGTCAGAGTCAAGCCCGTACCGGACCACGGAAGGTGCCCGCCATGCGGATCGGAGAACTCGCCCGTCGCACCGGGGTCACCCCCCGCGCGCTGCGCTACTACGAGGAACAGGGCCTGCTCACCCCCGAACGCCGCCCCAGCGGCTACCGCGAGTACGCCGAGCGCGACGTGGACGCCGTCCACGGCATCCGCACCCTCCTCGCCGCAGGCCTCAACAGCGCCACCATCGCCGAGATCCTCCCCGGCCTCCCACCCCCCGGCCACCGCCGCCCCGGCCCGACCTGCCCGGAACTCCTCACCCTCCTCGCCCACCAACGCACCCGCATCACCCACCAGATCGACGAACTCACCACCGCCCGCGCCCTCCTGGACCGCATCACCGACTCCCCCGCCCCGAGCGACCTCATCCGCACGGCCCGGCCGGGAGACTGAGCCGGGGTCAGGGGGTGGGGAGGAGGGTGGTGGGGAGGTCGGTGCGGGAGGTGATGCCGAGTTTGGGGTAGGCCTTGTAGAGGTGGTGGGCGACGGTGCGGGGGCTGAGGAAGAGTTGGGCGGCGATGTCGCGGTTGGTGAGGCCCTGGGCGGCCAGGCGGGCGATCTGGAGTTCTTGGGGGGTCAGAGAACTCAGAGAAGTCAGAGCGGTCAGAGAGGCCGAGGGGGTCGAGGAGGTCGCGGGGGAGGTGGGGGTGCCGGTGGCGGCGAGTTCGGTGCGGGCGCGGGTGGACCAGGGGGTGGCGCCGAGGCGGTCGAAGGTTTCGAGGGCGGCGCGCAGGTGGGGGCGGGCGTCGGTGCGGCGGCGGGTGCGGCGGAGGCGTTCGCCGTGGAGGAGGGCGGTGCGGGCCTGTTCGAAGGGGCGGTGGGCGGTCTCGTGGAGGGCGAGGGCGGCCGTGTAGGTGGATTCGGCGAGTTCGTCGGGGCCGAGCAGGGCCTGGCAGCGCAGGCGTAGGGCTTCGGCCCAGGGGCGGTCGACGGCGGCGGTCCAGCGGGCGAAGCGTTCGTACGGTTCGGTGGCGCGGTCGGGGGTGCCGAGGCGGACGAGGGCTTCGACCAGGTCGGGGACGGCCCGGGTGGCGCTGACGTGGTGGCGGTGGGGGCCGGTGGTGAGGGCGTGCAGGCGGTCGGCGGCGTCGCCGGCGCGGCCCTGGCCGAGGTCGTGCAGGGCGAGGGCCCAGTGGGCCCAGGGGTGGCCGGCGGCGGGGGCGGCGGTCTGGGAGCCGGTGGTGGTGAGGGCGGTGGCGGCGAGGGCGGCGCACTGTTCGGTGCGGCCGTCGAGGGCGGCCAGGTAGGCGAGGATCGCGGAGAGTTGGCTCACCCACTGGTGCTGGCCGGTGTCGCGGGCGAGGGTGAGGGCCTCGGTGGCGGTCACCTCGGCGTCCCGGTGGCGGCCGTGGAAGAGTTCGGCCTCGGCGAGGAAGAACTGCAGGGTGGGCAGCACGCCGACGGTGCCCTTGGCGCGGGCCTCGGCGGCGAGTTCGGCCGCGAGGTCGGCGGTCTCCTCGTCGCGGCCGAGGACGAGGGTGGCGCCGCAGAGCTGCACCAGGTCGACGGGGCTCTCGGCGCCGGCCTTGCGGGCGGCCTCGACGGTCTCCCGGACGGGCGGGAGCGGTCCGGCGGGCCTGCCGAGGGCGGGCAGGACGACGGCGGGCAGGTGCCGGGCCAGCGGGGCGAGCGGGGCGTCCTCGGCGAGCGGGAGGGCCGCGAGCCGGTCGAGGACGGTGACCACCGGCTCCTCCCCCGCGTACCAGGCGGCGTGGAACGCCTGGAACAGCATCCGGGCGGCGTGGGACGGGTCGATGTCGGCGCCGGCGGCGTCCAGCAGCAGCCGGTGGGCGGTCGGGTAGGAGCCGCGCCAGAAGTGCGCGGTGGCCCGGACCTGGTCGAGCAGGGCGTGCGCGAACGCGTCGTCCGTACGGGCGCCGGCCTCCTCGGCGAGGGCTTCGGCACGCTCCAACTCGCCTTCCTCGGTGGCGGCTTCGGCGGCGAGGACGAGCCGGCGGGTGGCGCCGTCGCGGTCGGGGGTGAGCCGGGCGGCGCGCTCGTACGCGGTGGCGCCGCCACGGCCGCCGCTGCGTTCGGCGCGGACGGCGGCGCGTTCCAGCGCGTCGGCGAGGTCGGCGTCGGGGCCGGTGGCGGCGTGGGCGCGGTGCCAGGTGCGGCGGTCGCCGTCGGGCAGGGCGTCGGCGACGGCGCGGTGGGCGGCCAACCGCTGATGGTGCGGGGCCCGTTGGAGGACGGCGGCGCGCAGCAGCGGGTGCCGGAAGGCGACCCGGCGCTCGGGGGTGACCGTCACCAGGCCGGACTCCTCGGCGGGGGCGAGGTGTTCGGCGCCGACTCCGAGGGCCTCGGCGGCAGGCAGGACGACGGCCAGGTCGCCGTTCTCCTCGACGGCGGCGACCAGCAGCAGGGTCTGGGTGGCCGCCGGCAGGCCCGTGACCTGGCCGTGGAAGGCGACCAGCAGCCGACTGGTCAGCGGCAGGCCCCCGGCGGCGGCGGTGAGCGGCAGTTCGGTGAGCGCGAGCGGGTTCCCGGACGCCTCGGCGAGCAGTCCGGCGGAGACGGCCGTGGCTCCGAGGGCCGACAGGCGGTCGGCCAACAGGCGGGTCGCGTCGGCGTCGGAGAGCCCGGAAACGGTCAATTCCGGTAGCCCGTAAGGACGTTCAGCGAAGGCTGGCCGGGCCGCGAGCAGCAGTGCCACCCCCTCCGCCTGGAACCGCCGCGCGGCGAGCAGTAGCGCGTCCAGGGAGGCGCCGTCCAGCCACTGGAGGTCGTCGACCACGCACAACAGCGGCCGGTCGGCGGCGAGTTCGGCGAGCAGGCCCAGGGTGGCGAGGCCGACCAGCAGCCGGTCGGCGGGCGCGGACTCCTCCTCGGCCAGCCCGAACGCCCGCTCCAGCGACCGACGTTGCTGGCCGGGGAGCGTGGGCAGCCGGTCCAGGCCGGGCGCGAGCAGCATGCTCAGCCCGGCGAAGGGCAGTTCGGCCTCGCACTCGACGCCGGTCGCCCGGATCACCCGGAACGCGGACCCCGCCCGGGCCACCGCGTCGTCCAGCAGGGCCGTCTTGCCGATGCCCGGCTCGCCCCGGAGCAGCAGCACGCCGCTGCGCCCGTCCCGGGCCGCCGCCAGCAGGCTCTCCACGGCGGCCTGTTCGCCTTCCCTCCCGTACAGCATGCCCCCGACCCTACCGAGCCCGACCACGTGCCGAGGCTACGTACGCCCCTACCTATACGTGACGGATTCGGCCGCGACAGCCCGTCCCTAACGTGGTGGACACACCGGGAACGACCGGAACAACCCCCCACCACGACACGGGAGTCGACCATGACCGCGATCACCACCGCCACCCTCCAGCAGCTCGCCGAGCGCTACCTCGCCGCCTGGAACGAGACCGACCCGGCCGCCCGCCGCAAGCTGGTCGACGAGGTGTGGGCCGAGGACGGCCGCTACACCGACCCGCTCGCCGCCGTCGCCGGCCGGGAGGCGATCGACGGGCTGCTCGGCGCCGCCCAGGCCCAGTTCCCCGGCATGCGCTTCACCCTCGGCCCGGTGGACGCGCACCACGACATCGCCCGGTTCACCTGGAACCTCGGCCCCGAGGGGGCGGAGGAGCCCCTGGTCATCGGCTTCGACGTGCTGACCGCGACCCCCGACGGTCGGATCGGCGCCGTGTACGGCTTCCTCGACCGCGTCCCCGGCGCCTGAGGCCCCCTCCCCCGACGCCGGAGCCCCACCCCGGCGCCGGAGACCCCGTCCCGACACCGGAGCCCCCCGCCGGGAGGGCCCAGAACCCTCCCGGCGGCCCCAACCCCCCTGAGGAGAGCCCGAGATGAGCACCGCCCTCCGCCGGATCGACAGCAGACCGGCCGCGAGCCCCGCACCCCCTCGGGGCCTGCTCCCGGTCGTCCTGACCGCCACCTTCATGACCGCCCTCGACGTCTTCGTCGTCAACGTCGCCATCCCCTCCCTCCAGTCCGACCTGGGCGCCGGCCCCGCCGCCGTCCAGTGGGTGGTCGCCGGCTTCGGCCTGGCCTTCGCCGCCGGGCTGGTCACCGCCGGACGCCTGGGCGACCGCTACGGCCGCCGCCGGATGTTCGCCCTGGGCCTGGCCCTGTTCACCCTCGCCTCCGCCGCCTGCGGACTGGCCCCCACCGCATCCGCCCTGGTCGGCGCCCGGGTGGCGCAGGGCCTGGCGGCGGCGCTGATGGGCCCGCAGGTGCTGGCGATCCTGCGCACCGCGTTCGAGGGCGCGGCGCAGGCACGGGCCTTCGCCCGGTACGGGCTGACGCTGGGGCTGGGCGCGGTGCTCGGCCAGCTGATCGGCGGGCTGCTGATCCACGCGGACCTCCTCGGGCTCGGCTGGCGCAGCTGCTTCCTGATCAACCTGCCGGTCGGCCTGGCCGCGCTCGCCGCCGTCGGCCGCTGCCTGCCGGAGTCCCGCGCCCCGCAGCGCCCCGGGCTGGACCCGGTGGGCGTGCTGCTGGTCACCGTCGCGCTGACGGGCCTGGTGCTGCCGCTGATCCAGGGCCCCGGTCTGGACTGGCCGCTCTGGACGGTGCTGTGTCTGATCACCTCGCCCGTCCTGCTGGCCCTCTTCGCCGTCCACCAGCACCGCGCGACCCGCGCCGGCGGCTCCCCGCTGGTCGACACCCGGCTGTTCCGCGAGCGGACGTTCAGCACCGGGCTGCTCGCCCAGCTCGCCTTCGTGCTCGGCCAGGGCTCCTTCTTCCTCGTCCTCGCCCTGCACCTCCAGTTCGGCCGGGGCCTGGACGCGCTCGGCGCGGGCCTGGTGTTCACCGCGATCGGCCTCGGCTACCTGCTCACCTCCAACGTCACCCACCGCGTCACAGCCCGCCTCGGCGAGCCCCGGACGATCACCGTCGGCGCCCTGCTGATGGCCGCCGGGCTGCTCCTGCTGGCCCTCGCGGCCTACGAGGGGCCGGACGCCGACGTGTGGTGGCTGGCGCCCGGGCTGTTCGTGGACGGGCTCGGCATGGGCCTGGTGATCGCGCCCGTCACCTCCGTGGTCCTGGCGGCGGCCGACCCACGGCTGGCGGGCTCGGCGGCCGGGGTGGTGTCCACCGTGCAGCAGGTCGGTGGGGCGCTCGGCGTGGCGCTGATCGGGCTGGTCTACTACGGCGCCGGGGATCCGACCGCCGCCTTCGGGCGCAGCGTCCTGGCCCTCGCCGGGCTGGAGGCGACCCTGGTGGCGCTGGTCCGGCTGCTGCCGAACCGTCACCGGCCACGCGGATGACGACACCCCGCCCCCGAGCGTCGCGAAGCCCCGCCGCCGAGGATCGCGACGCCCCACCCCCGAGGATCGCGAAGCCCCGCCCCCAACGTCGCGAAGCGCCGGGTACACCCGCCCGTTCCGTTCCGTCACCCGGATCGGGTTGGATGGTCGGATGAGCGAGGAGAAGAGCGCCGTTCCGGCGTGGGAACAGCGGTTCAGGGCGGCCCGGGTGTCACTGCCGGACTGGGCGGAGGACGCCCCCGACCGGGCGCTGTACGTGTCCAACGCGACCGGCACCTACGAGGTCTACGCCTGGGACCGCGCCACCGGCGCCCACCGCCGGGTGACCGACCGTCCGAACGGCACCACCGACGCCGAACTGTCCCCGGACGGCGCCTGGGTGTGGTGGTTCGACGACCAGGACGGCGACGAGTTCGGCGTCTGGCGCCGCCAGCCCTTCACCGGCGGCCCCGACGAGGAGGCCGTGCCGGGCCTGGCCGCCTCCTACTCGGCCGGCCTGGCGCTCGGCCGCGACGGCACGGTGGTCGTCGGCCGCTCCACCGACGAGCACGGCACCACCCTGCACCTGCGCCGCCCCGGCGCCGCCGAGGCCCTCGAGGTCTACCGGCACGAGGAGTACGGCGGCGTCGCCGATCTCAGCCACGACGCCTCCCTGCTCGCCGTCGACCACACCGAGCACGGCGACGCCATGCACTCCGCGTTGCGCGTCTACCGGATCACGGCGGACGGCGGCATCGAGCCCGTCGCCGAGCTCGACGAGGTCACCGGCCGGGACGACCCGCGCGGCGTCGCCTGCCTGGGCTTCGCCCCGGTCGAGGGCGACACCCGGATGCTGGTCGCGCACCAGCGCACCGGCCGCTGGGAGCCGATGATCTGGGACGTCGCCACCGGCGCCGAGACCGCCCTCCCGCTGCGCGACGAGCAGGGCCGCGAGCTGCCCGGCGACGTCTCCGCGCAGTGGCGGCCCGGCGCCGCCGAGCTGCTCGTCGAGCACGAGTACGAGGCGCGCAGCGAGCTGTTCTCGTACTCCCTCGCGGATGGCCGGCTCACCCGGGTGGACACCCCGCGCGGCACCGTCGGCGGCGCCACGGCCCGCCCGGACGGCACCGTCGAGTACCTGTGGTCCTCCGCCGCCGAGCCCTCCGCCGTGCGCTCCACCGCCGGGACGGTCGTGCTGCGGGCGCCGGGCGCGGTGCCGCCCGGGTCCGTCCCCGTCGAGGACGTCTGGGTGGACGGGCCCGGCGGCCGGGTCCACGCCCTGGTGCAGCGGCTGGCCGGCGGGCAGGGCCCGTACCCGACGGTGTTCGAGGTCCACGGCGGCCCGACGCACCACGACAGCGACTCCTTCGCCGCCGGCCCGGCCGCCTGGCTGGACCACGGCTACGCCGTCGTCCGGGTCAACTACCGCGGCTCCACGGGCTACGGCCAGGCGTGGACGGACGCGCTGCGCGAGCGGATCGGCCTGATCGAGCTGGAGGACATCGCGGCCGTCCGCGCCTGGGCGGTGGAGAGCGGCCTCGCCGACCCGGACCGGGTCGTCCTCTCCGGCGGCAGCTGGGGCGGCTTCCTCACCCTGCTCGGCCTCGGCGTCCAGCCCGAGCTGTGGTCGCTCGGCGTCGCCGCCGTGCCCGTCGCGGACTACCACACGGCGTACGCGGACGAGATGGAGGCGCTCAAGTCGCTGGACCGCACGCTCTTCGGCGGCACCCCGGAGGAGGTCCCGGAGCGCTACACCGCCTCCTCCCCGCTCACGTACGTCGAGCGGGTGCGGGTGCCGGTCTACGTCAGCGCCGGGGTGAACGACCCGCGCTGCCCGATCCGGCAGATCGACAACTACGTGGAGCGGCTGGCGGCGCTCGGCAAGCCGCACGAGGTGTACCGGTACGAGGCCGGGCACGGGTCGCTGGTGGTGGAGGAGCGGATCAAGCAGCTGCGGCTGGAGATCGACTTCGTCCGCCGGCACCTCGAGGCGGACCGGGGGCCGGTGTGAGGCGTCGCCTGACGCTGGCGGGGGCGGCGGTGGCCGGGGTGCTGGTGCTCGCCGGCTGCTCGGGCTCGCACGGCGACGAGGCGGCCTGCCCGCCCCCGGCGCCGGTCGCGTCGGCCTCCCCGGTGACGGCGGCGCCCCTGGCCTCCTCCTACCGCTCCGCCGACGCGCCCGGGACGGACCGGGCCGCGAAGGGGTCGAAGGGTTCCAAGGGCTCCGGCGGCGGGGGGTCGAAGCCCGGACGGACGGTGCACCACCACATCGACCACCACGACTCGAGCGACGGCACGGACGGCGGGTACGGCCACTGCCACGGCGCGTCGGCACCGACTCCCTCGAAGCCATCCTCGCCCGTACTGCCCGGCGGGCCCGGCGGGCCCGCGACGGCGCCGAAGAAGTGACTCGGTGAAGAGGTGACTCAGTCCAGGACCGGGTCCAGCCCCAGGGCCCGGTCCTGCTCCGCCTCCGCCTCCCGGCGCACCAGGCGGAACCACATGAAGACGACGAACCCGCCGAAGACGAACCACTCCAGGGTGTAGCCCAGGTTCTGGAACGCGCGCAGCGTCAGCCCGTCCCCGCCCTGCGGCTCGACGGTCGGCACCGCGGTCAGCCCGGCGGGCGGCTCGTCGGCGGCCACCCAGCCGTCGTACCAGCCGTCGTACGACAGCACGTTGAGCAGCGACGCCCGGTTGATCATGCCGAGCTCCCCGGCCGGCAGCCCGCCGGCCACCGCGCCGTTGCTGCCCACCGACTCGTTCGCCTGGAGCCGCCCGGTGACGGTGACCGCACCGCCGGGCGGCGCGGGCGCGATGGCGGGCGCCCCGGGCGCGACGGCGGGCGTCCCCGGGGCCCAGCCGCGCACCACGGCGACGGCGTGGCCGTCGGCGGTGCGCAGCGGGGTGAGCACGTAGTAGCCCTGCTTGCCGTCCAACACCCGGTTGGGGACGAGCAGTTGGTGTTCCAGGTCGTAGCTGCCGCTGACGCTGACGGACTTGCCGACCGTCACGGTGGACACCTGCGGCGCCGCCTCGTTCAGCAGGTCGTCGATCGGCCGGGCGTCACCGGCGGCCGTCGCGGACTGCTTGTTCTCCCGGTGCGTCGAGACCCGGTCCTCGAACCGCCCGAGCTGCCAGGAGCCCAGCCAGACGCACACCGCCACGGCCGCCACGGCCAGTGCGGTGCCGCTCAGCCAGCGGGGAGTGAGGAGGAACCGGTACACACCCCCCACGGTAACCACTCCTCACACCCGCCCCGACCACAGGGGCCCCGCTCCCGGCCTCAGCGCGCCGTGGGCGATCCGGCCGACGCCCCCGCGGGCTGGACGCCGCCCCGGTAGAGGGTGCCGGAGCAGGGGACGGGCACCGTGGCCGTGGCCGCCGTGGGGCTGCCCGGCGCCGGGGTGTGGGCGATGGTGGCGGTGGCCGGGGTGGCGCTGGGGTTGCCGGTGGGAGCCGTGCTGGTGGGGCTGGGGGCGCCGGTGGGGTTGGCGGTCGGAGTGGTGGTGGGCTCGGGGTTGGCCGACGGCGCCGCGGAGCCGCCGACGGACGGGGCCTCGGTGGCGGCGGGGGCCCGGCTGGCGGCGGCCGCGGGCTGGTTGGGGCCGGTCCCGGTGGAGGGGCCGGTCCCGGCGCCGCAGGTCTGGTCGGGGACCCAGGCGAACGGCACCCGGTAGCCCGCCTGCGGGGCGAGGACGGGCGGTTCGGTGTCCATCGCGGGCAGCCCGTCCGCCGGGTCGCCGGGGGCGTGGTCGGCGGTACGGACCCGGGCGCGGTCGGCGCCCGTGACGGCGGTGACCGCGACGGCGCCGGGCCCGCCGAGGCGGCAGCTGCGTCCGGAGACGTTGTAGACGGTGAACGAGCCGTACACCCGCCCCGCCGCGTCCGCCGCGCCGACCTGTGCGGCGCCCTGGCCGAGGTCGGAGCGGGTGCAGAGCGGTACGAGGACGGGGGTGGCGCCGGGGCTGGCGGTCGCGGCCGGGCTGCCGCTCCCGGGGCTGGGCGAGGCGGTGGACACCCCGGAGGGCACCACGGTGCCGCCCCCGCCGTCCCGGCCGGGGCGGGTCGAGCCGGTGTCGCCGCCGGCGGTGCCCGTCGCGCTGCCGGGGCCGGTGACGGAGGGGCCCCTGGCGCCCGGGGATCCGGGCCCGCCCGAGAGGCCCAGGTGTTCACCGTCGTGCAGGGCCGGCAGGGCGACGGCGACGGCCAGGGCGAGGGCCGCCGCGCCCGTCCAGGCGCCCCGGCGGGCGGCCCGGCGCCGGGGTACGGCCCGCCGGAGGTGGGTGAGCGCGGTGGGATCGGGGTGGATCCCGTCGACGGCGTGGTGCATCAGCGCCCGGACGGCCCGCTCCTCGGGCGAGAGCCCGTCAGCCATGACCGGCCTCCATCTGGATGCGGAGGGCGGCGAGTCCGCGCGATCCGTAGGCCTTCACCGATCCGAGCGAGATGCCCAGGGTGTCGGCGACCTGCGCCTCCGTCATGTCCACGAAGTAACGCAGCACCAGAACCTCCCGCTGACGGCGTTGCAGACCACGCAGCGCGGCCTTCAACTGGTCGCGCTCCAACGCATCGTAGGCACCTTCTTCTGCACTGGCCATGTCAGGCATGGGCTTCGGCAGCAGTCGCAGGCCGAGGATCCGGCGGCGCAGCGTGGAGCGGGACAGGTTGACGACGGTCTGGCGGAGGTAGGCGAGGGTCTTCTCGGGTTCGCGCACCCGGCGGCGGGCGGCGTGGACCCTGATGAACGCCTCCTGGACGACGTCCTCGCAGGTGGAGAGGTCGTCGAGGAGCAGGGCCGCGAGCCGCAGCAGGGAGCGGTAGTGCGCCTGGTAGGTCTCGGTGAGCAGGTCCTCGCTCGTTCCGATGTGCGCACCGAGGCGCGCGCCCGGCAGCGCGCCGGTTCGCGCCCCCGCCGTTTCGGCGACGGTGGCACCGGCCGCGGAGGTGACGGCATTCACATCGGCGCTCACATCGGCACGCGCTTCGGCACGCACTTCGGCATGCGCGTCGGCGCTCGTACCCGCACGCGCGTCGGCGCTCGTGGCGGCACTTGCGTCGGCGTCCGTGGCGGCGTTCGCGTCGGCGCTCCCGCCCGTTTTCGCGCAGGCGTCCGCGTCGGGCCCGGGATCGGCACCGGAGCCCGCCGGACCAGGTGCGACCGCGGTCATCTGGTCGTCGTCCGGCCTACTCGCAGGCCACGGGTAGCGCGACGGGAACGGCATCACGGCCCCCGCCGGAACGCCCGCCCTTACCCCCACCAACACGTTCGCCACGCCCGTTGGACACTCGATCCCCTGTCATGGTTGCCCGGCCCGGGCCCATTCTTCCGCATCGACGGAAGCCGTCTCCAGGGGATTGCGGGGGATTCCGGACGGATCGTGTCGAGGAACGGACACCCTCGTGACGAACCGGCGCCCGTACGGGGTGGAGGCGGCGACCCCGGTGTCTCCTACGGCTCCCGACCCGGCGTCAGTTCACCGGCCACCAGTTCGGCGATCTGCAGCAGGTTCAGGGCCGACCCCTTGCGCAGGTTGTCGCCGCAGAGGAACAGGTCGAGCGCCTCGGGTTCGTCGAGGGCGCGCCGCACCCGGCCGACCCAGACCGGGTCCGTGCCGACCGCGTCGTTCGGGGTGGGGAACTCCCCGGCCGCCGGGTCGTCGTAGAGCACGACGCCGGGCGCGTCCCGCAGGATGTCCTGCGCGTGCTCCTGCGTGATCTCGCGCTCGAAGCGGGCGTGCACGGCCAGCGCGTGGGTCCGTACGAGCGGCACGCGCACACAGGTGGCGGAGACCTTGAGGGCGGGCAGGCCCAGGATCCTGCGGGTCTCGGCGCGCAGCCCCAGCTCCTCGCCGGACCAGCCGCCGTCCCCCGGCGCGCCGCCGCACCAGGGCACCGCGTTGTGGGCGAGCGGGGCGGCGAACGGCCCGTCCTCGGCGATCACCGCCCGCAGGTCGCCGGTCTGGCGGCCCGCCGTGGTGCCGGTCACCAGCGCGGTCTGGGTGCGCAGCGCCGTCTCCCCGGCCCGGCCCTCGCCGCTGGCGGCCTGGTAGGTGGCGACGACCAGGTGCGCCAGCCCGTACTCGGCGTGCAGCGCGCCGAGCGCCGCCGTCATCGCGAGGGTGGTGGCGGCCGGACTGGCGACGATGCCGCGCGAACGCAGCCTGAGCGCCGCGGAGTTGACCTCGGGGACGACCAGCGGGACGTCCTCGTCGGCGCGGAACGCGGCCGAGCCGTCGACCACCACGATGCCCTTGGCCGCCGCGATCGGCGCCCACTGCGCGGCGACCACGGCGGGGACGGCGAACACGGCCACGT
Organism: Kitasatospora sp. NPDC051170; assembly: GCF_044455705.1. Classification (NCBI taxonomy): domain Bacteria; kingdom Bacillati; phylum Actinomycetota; class Actinomycetes; order Kitasatosporales; family Streptomycetaceae; genus Kitasatospora; species Kitasatospora sp. NPDC051170. Next base: position 106,179 of record NZ_JBITFA010000006.1, read on the forward strand.
CGATCCCGGCGAGCGCCTCCTCCGTCAGCGGGAGGACCGGGACGCTCTCCCCGCGCACCGCGACCGTACGGCCGGCCGAGCGCGGGGAGGCGACGGGACGGATCTCGCCCCAGACGTCCCGCCGGAGCGCGAGCAGACCGAGCAGCACCTCGCCGACCGCGCCGGTGGCGCCGACGACGGCGAGGTGGGGGCGCCCGGTCACCGCCCGGGGCCCCGGCTCGACCGCAGGGACGTCACCGCCCGGTGCCGCCGTAGACGACGGCCTCGTCGCTCTCGCTGTCCAGGCCGAAGGCGCTGTGCACGGCGCGGACGGCCTCCGGCACGTCCTCGGCGCGGGTCACGACCGAGATGCGGATCTCCGAGGTGGAGATCAGCTCGATGTTGACGCCCGCGGCGGACAGCGCCTCGAAGAAGGACGCCGTGACACCCGGGTTGGAGCGCATACCGGCGCCGACCAGCGAGATCTTGCCGATCGCGTCGTCGTAGCGCAGCGACTCGTAGCCGATGCCGTCCTTGACCCGGCCGAGCGCGTCGATGGCCTTCTGGCCCTCGGTCTTCGGCAGGGTGAAGGAGATGTCGGTCAGGCCGGTCGACGCGGCGGAGACGTTCTGCACCACCATGTCGATGTTCACCTCGGCGTCGGCGATGGCGCGGAAGATGCTCGCCGCCTCGCCGGGCTTGTCGGGCACGCCGACGACGGTGACCTTGGCCTCGGAGGTGTCGTGGGCGACTCCGGAGATGATGGCCTGCTCCATCTCGCCCCCTTCGGGCTTGTTCGGGTTCTCGTTGCTGACGATCGTCCCGGGGAGACCCGAGAAGGACGAGCGTACGTGAATCGGGATGTTGTAGCGACGGGCGTACTCGACACAGCGGTCGAGCAGCACCTTCGAGCCCGAGGATGCCAGCTCGAGCATGTCCTCGTACGCGATCCAGTCGATCTTCCGCGCCTTCTTCACCACGCGCGGGTCGGCGGTGAAGACGCCATCCACGTCGGTGTAGATCTCGCAGACCTCGGCCCTGAGCGCGGCCGCGAGGGCGACGGCGGTGGTGTCGGAGCCGCCGCGGCCCAGCGTGGTGATGTCCTTGCTGCTCTGCGACACCCCCTGGAAGCCCGCCACGATCGCGATGTTGCCCTCGTCGAGCGCGGTGCGGATGCGACCGGGCGTCACGTCGATGATGCGCGCCTTGTTGTGGACGGAGTCCGTGATGACACCGGCCTGGCTGCCCGTGAAGGACTGCGCCTCGTGGCCCAGGGATTTGATCGCCATGGCCAGCAGCGCCATGGAGATGCGCTCTCCAGCGGTCAGCAGCATGTCGAACTCACGGCCGGCAGGGAGAGGTGACACCTGCTCCGCGAGTTCGATGAGCTCGTCCGTCGTGTCGCCCATCGCGGACACCACGACGACGACCTCATGGCCGGCCTTCTTGGCGTCAACGATTCGACGGGCCACGCGCTTGATGCCCTCGGCATCCGCAACGGATGAGCCGCCGTACTTCTGCACGACAAGGCCCACGTGCGCTCCTCGACTAGTGTCGTTTTCCGGGGGCATCGGCCCCCGTTCCCCCCAGGTGGAGGGGGGTGTGCGGTCGGCGCCAGTCTAGCGAGCGGGTACGCCCCGACCGGGGTCTTCCATATGATGAGACGCTCGTTTCAGCACGTGAGCGGGGGTCCGGAGGCCGCACCGGCAGGTCTGCGGGACATCGGGCGCCCGCCCGAAGAATCGTCGGGGGGACGCACGGCGGGGCGGCCGGATTTCTTTTCCGGCCGCCCCGCTGAGGTGTGCATCACATTTTCGGTTCGCTCGACGTTCTCGGCTCCGGTTCGCCCGACGCTCTCAGCGCCCGAGGCCCAGCTCCGCCGCCATCAGGTCGCCGGCCTGCTGCTCCAGCTGCTCGTCGGTGAGCCCGTCGTCGTCCGTGTCCGCGCCGTCCGCCGCCGCACCGATCGGGCTGTCCAGCCGGACGTGCGCGATCAGCGACTGCAGCGCCCGCAGCACCGCCGAGCAGGTCGTGCCCCAGTTGGACAGGTACGAGAACTGCCACCACCACAGCGCCTCGCTGACCCGGCCCTCGCGGTAGTGCGTCAGCCCGTGCTGCAGCTCGCCGACCACCCCCGCCAGGTCGTCCGAGATCCGGAAGGCGTTCGGCTTCTCCGGCGGACCGTACGGGTCGAAGACCTCGTGGTAGACGTCGATCGGCGCCAGCAGCACGGCGAGGCGCTCGCGCAGCTGCTCGCCGTCCGGCTCCGGCCCGGTGTCGGGCTCGAAGCGGTCCTCCGGGACGACGTCCTCGATGGCACCCAGCCGGCCGCCGGCCAGCAGCAGCTGCGAGACCTCCAGGAGCAGCAGCGAGACCGCACTGCCCGGCTCGTCGCCCTTGGCGACCTCGGTGACGGCGAGCACGAAGCTCGCCACCGAGTCGGCGATCTGCACGGCGAAGTCGTCCGGCTCCGAGCCGTTCGCGTGGGTGTGGGCCTCGGGACCCGTGGGCTGCTGGTTGGTCGTCCGGTCAGACATCGAGCAGTCGTCTCCCTTCGAAGGCGCGGCCGAGGGTGACCTCGTCCGCGTACTCCAGATCCCCGCCGACGGGCAGACCGCTCGCCAGACGGGTCACCTTCAGGCCCATCGGCTTACAGAGCCGGGCCAGGTAGGTGGCGGTCGCCTCCCCCTCCAGATTGGGGTCGGTGGCCAGGATCAGCTCGGTGACCGTGCCATCCGCGAGGCGAGCGAGCAGCTCGCGGATGCGCAGGTCGTCCGGGCCGACGCCCTCGATGGGGCTGATCGCGCCGCCCAGCACGTGGTAGCGGCCGCGGAACTCGCGGGTGCGCTCGATGGCGACGACGTCCTTGGGCTCCTCGACCACGCAGATCACCGCGAGGTCGCGCCGCGGATCCAGGCAGACCCGGCACTGCTCGGCCTCCGCGACGTTGCCGCAGACCGCGCAGAAGCGGACCTTGTCCTTGACCTCCAGCAGCGCGTGCGCGAGACGGCGCACGTCGGTCGGGTCGGCCTGAAGGATGTGGAAGGCGATCCGCTGGGCGCTCTTGGGCCCGACGCCGGGCAGCCTGCCCAACTCGTCGATCAGGTCCTGAACCACGCCCTCGTACAACGTCGCGCCTTCCCTCTGGTGGTCGCTCCGGCGGTCTCCGGTAGCCGGTAGCCGGTCGTGCTGATGGTCGTCGGTGTCCGGTGCCATCATCCAACGAATCGGGCGCCGGACACACCGCCCGACGCCCGACTCCCACATAAATCACATGGTTCCGTCTTGAACCACTGCGCTGCGCACAGCGGCGGCCCGGAACCCGGCCCGGACTAGAACGGCAGGCCGGGGATGCCGCCGCCGAGGCCCTGGGTCAGCGGGCCCATGCGCTCGGCCTGCATCTTCTGCGCCTCCTGGGTGGCGTTCTGCACCGCCGCCAGGACCAGGTCGGCCAGGGTCTCGGTGTCCTCCGGGTCGGCCGCGGCCGGGGCGATGGTCAGCGCCACCAGCACGCCCGAACCGGTCACCGTCGCCTCGACCAGGCCGCCGCCCGCCGTACCGGTCACCCTCGCCTCGGCCAGCTCCTGCTGCGCCTGGGCGAGGTCCTGCTGCATCTTCTGCGCCTGCTTGAGCAGCTGCTGCATGTTGGGCTGGCCGCCACCGGGGAACACGGCACTCTCCTTGCTGTCGTTGCTGTCGTTCGAAGCCTTCGTCGTCATCGACGAGCCTACGTGCCGATCAGTTGCCGCGGTGGTGGATCTCCTCCAGCACCGTGGCACCCAGCTCGCGGATGATCAGCTCCTGACCGGAGAACGCCTCCTCGACCAGGTCCGGATCGTCCGCCTCCGGGATGTCGTCCTCCGGCGCCACCACCGGGGCCGGAGGCTGCGGCGGAGCCTGCACGGGCCTGGCGGGCGCAACCGGCGCGGGCTGCACGGGCTGCGCCTGGACGGCCTGCGGCGGAGCCGGGGGCTGGACGGGCGCCTGGGGCTGCGGCTGCGGCACGGACACCGGCGGGGCCTGCACGGGCGCGGCGGCAGCGGCCGGACGGGCCGGGGCGCCCCAGCCTCCACCGCCTCCACCGCCCCCGCCTCCGCTCGGGCCGGGACCGCCGGCGCCACCGACACCACCGGACGGGTCGACGATGCACTCGATGCGCCAGTCCACGCCCAGGGCGTCGGACAGCGCCTGGCGCAGCACGTCGTCACTGCTGCTGCTCACGAAGCTGTCGCGGGCGCCGGCGTTGATGAACGACACCTGGAGCACGCTGCCGTCGAAGCCGGCCACCTGGCCGTTCTGGCTCAGCAGGATCCAGGTGAAGCGGCGGCGGTTCTTCACCGCCTCCAGGATCTGCGGCCACAGCTGGCGCACCTGCGCGGCGCCCTGCTGCGCGGCCGCGGAGGGCTGGGCGCCGGGGGCGGGGGCAGGTGCCGGTGCCGGGGCGGGCGTGGGCGCCACGGGCGCCGGAGCGGGGGCCTGCGGTTGTGGCTGTGCCTGCGGCGCCGGGGGCGCGGCGGGGGCGCCCCCGCCGGACGGGAAGCTGCGCGGGATCGGCCAGGCGCCCGGCGCGGGGCCGGTGGGAGCCGCCGGCTGCGGCGCGGGGGCGGGCGCCGGGGAAGGCGCGGGAGCGGGCGCCGGAGCAGGCGTCGGGGCGGGCGAGAACACGGGGGCAGGCGCCTCCGTCACCGGAGCAGCCGCCGGAGCAGCCATGGGAACCGGCGGCGCCGCCATCGGCACGGCCGCAGGCATGACGCCACCCGCCGCCGCCCTCCGCTCCAGCTTGTCCAGCCGCGCCTGCAGCGACAGCTCGTCGCTGTACGCGCCCGGCAGCATCACCCGGGCGCAGATCAGCTCCAGCTGCAGCCGCGGCGCCGCGTTGCCGCGCATCTCCGTCAGCCCGGTGTTGACGATGTCCGCAGCCCGGCTCAGCTCGGCCGCGCCGAACCCGTCCGCCTGGGCCTGCATCACCGCGATCCGGTCCGCCGGGGCGTCGATCAGCCCCTTCTCCCCCGCCTCCGGCACGGTGGCGAGGATCACCAGGTCGCGCAGCCGCTCCAGCAGGTCCGTCACGAAGCGCCGCGGATCGTGCCCGCCCTCGACCACCCGGTCGATGACCTCGAACACCGTCGCCCCGTCGTGCGCGGCGAACGCGTCCACCACCTCGTCCAGCAGCGCCGAGTCCGTGTACCCCAGCAGCGACGTCGCCATCTGGTACGTCACGCCGCCCTCGGTGGCCCCCGCCAGCAACTGGTCCATGACCGACATCGAGTCACGCACCGAACCCGCGCCCGCCCGCACCACCAGCGGGAACACCGGGTCCTCGACCTGGATGCCCTCGCGCCCGCAGACGTCCGCCAGGTAGTCGCGCAGCGTGCCGGGCGGGACCAGCCGGAACGGATAGTGGTGCGTCCGGGACCGGATCGTCCCGATCACCTTCTCCGGCTCGGTGGTCGCGAAGATGAACTTGAGGTGCTCCGGCGGCTCCTCCACCACCTTGAGCAGCGCGTTGAACCCGGCCGAGGTCACCATGTGCGCCTCGTCCAGGATGAAGATCTTGTACCTGCTGTGCACCGGCGCGAAGAACGCCCGCTCCCGCAGCTCACGCGCGTCGTCCACACCACCGTGCGAGGCGGCGTCGATCTCGATCACGTCGATCGACCCGGGCCCCCCGGTCGCCAGGTCCCGACAGGACTGGCACTCCCCGCAGGGCGTCGGCGTCGGCCCCTGCTCACAGTTCAGACAACGGGCCAGGATGCGCGCACTCGTCGTCTTGCCACACCCGCGCGGCCCGCTGAACAGGTACGCGTGGTTGACCCTGTTGTTGCGCAGGGCCTGCTGGAGCGGAGCGGTCACGTGCTCCTGCCCGATGACCTCCGCGAAGGTCTCGGGGCGATAGCGGCGGTACAGGGCTAGGGACACACCCCCGACGATATCGGGACGGACCGACAAACGCGGCGCCCCTCCCGCCCCCGCCCCCGAGAACGCGAAGACCCCCCGTGCACCCGCCAGAGCTCTCCTACCCTTGCTGCCTTCCGGCCCTGGGGGGGTTCAAAGAGATAGCGCCACACGAGGGGCTGACCCCCACACTACCGGATTCCCACCCCCACGATCCACAGGCCACCCCACCCCTCCCGCCTGCGGGATAGGTGGTCGCGAGCACCCCGAAACATGTACTAAGCTCTCCCACGGAGGATTCGCCTAGAGGCCTAGGGCGCACGCTTGGAAAGCGTGTTGGGAGCAATCCCTCACGAGTTCGAATCTCGTATCCTCCGCCTTTGCCTAGCAAGGCAGTTGAAGGCCCCGACCGGGTTCCCGGCCGGGGCCTTCTTCGTGTCCTGGTCTCAGTTCTGGTCTCAGTTCGCCCGCACGGGCGCGAACCTCTGCCCGGGACGGACACGACATAGCTCCAGCCCGGACGGGTAGCCGCCTTGAGGCGAGGAAACTCGCCTGGGCAGTTGGAGGCCCACCGTGGGAGGTCACCACAGCTCCACAGCCGTGAACCGCCATCTGATCTTCACCGGCGATCGGGAAGCCGCCCTTGTCAGCGAAGGGCTGGCGTTCACCCGTCAGTTCCTAGCCGATTGGCACTTCCTCCCAGCGTCCACCGTCGACGACGCTCAGCTCGTTGTCGCGGAACTGCTGACCAACGCCATCCGGCGCACCACCGCCGGCCCCGTCGCCCTGGACCTGGCCCGCGACGGCTCGCGCCTGCGTATCGCCGTTACTGATCCTTGCCCCGGCATCACGTTGCCCGACCGTTTGACCAGCCACCGGCCCGGGCAGATCGGTGGCCATGGCCTGTTCATAGTCGAACGCATCGCCGTGGCCTGGGGCACCTTTCGCGCTGGCTCTCGCAAGACCGTGTGGGCTGATCTCCTCCTCCGCCCGAAACAGCCCGACCGTGTGCCACAGGACCGTCGCCGTGCCAGCCAGAAGCCGTTGTGACAGACGGCGAGCCGGTGTGCAGGCAGGGCGCGTTGGCTCAGACGGGCGCGGGGGTGAGCAGGACAGCGGCACGGTCCGCGGTGAGCACGCCAAGGATGTGGTCGTCCTCGTCGACGACGGGCCAGACCGCCAGGTGCTTGATCCGCATCGCGAGCGCGGCCAGGGCCAGACCCATGGTCGGCCACGTGAACGGGCCGCGCTGGTGCGAGGTGGCGCTGATCGCGGTCCGCTCGGCGTCCCAGGAACGGGCCAGGAACGGGTGGAGGCCGGCGCGGGTGACCAGTCCTTCGCACCGGCCGTTGTGGTCGCGCACGAGCAGGTACTCGACGTGGGCGCTGTGGAAGATGTCGTTGGCCTGGTCGACGGTGCTGTCGTCGGCGATCTGGTAGTCGCAGGGGTCCATGGCGTCAGCGACCGTGAGGCCGTGGCCCGGCCGTGTCGACTGCGGGGAATGAGTGGTCACGGTGTTCACCGTTCCCGTCTCCGGGCTCGCCCGAGGCTGTCCGGAACGTCCTTCACCCAGAACGAAGCCGGAACGAGTGCCGGAATACGGGGTGCCCTGGATGGTTTCGAGCGTACTCCTGCGGCCGGACCGCCCCAGGGAGCCCGTTGCGGAGTAGCGTGGGAGACAACCGAGGACTCTCCGAATATCGGCATTCGCGCTGGTGTCGCCCTAGGTCATGAGTGGTCCCTCACGGACCGGACGGGCGGCCCCACATGATGCCGATCCCCCTCCCCACTCCTTCCTCCCCCGGGCCGTGGTCCGTGCCCGGTGTTCCGCTGCTGCCGCGCCTGGTGCTGGAGCCGACGATGTCCCGGGAGGGGATCTTCGACGGCGCGTGGTGGCCCCGCTCGAACCACATCCTGGCCGAGCTCCCGGACCTGATCACCGCGCTCAGCGCCCACCTGGGGCCCATCGTCCGGGTCGGCCTCGACACCTCGGCCTGGGACGGGGTGCCCCGATCCCTCGCGGCGAACGGCCTGATGGTCAAAATCAACTGGTTCGCTGGCAGTGACGCAACCATCAGTGTCACCCGGGGTTTCCAGGACCACTTCCTCCTCCTGGTCGTACCGCCACTCACCACCCCGGAGAACGCCTCCTCAGCGATGGCAGGTGCCGCAGAAACCGGAAACCACACCCCGGCAGCCAAACTCCTGCTCGGATGAGCAGTCCGGCATCTGACGATGCCGGACTGCTCATGAGCGGAGCCTTCGATGCTGAGCTACGCGACGCTTTCGCCATGACCGTCGGCGACCTCGGCCCCGGCGCCCCACAGGGCCGCGCCGATCTTCTTGCCGACGTCGTGCAGCATCGGCTCGGTGACGTGCTGGTAGCGCTGGGCCATCGAGGTCGAGGACCAGCCCATGATCGCCATGACAATCCGTTCCGGCACGCCGAGCAGGAGGAGGACGGTCGAGGCGGTGTGGCGGGCGTCGTGGAGGCGGCCGTCGCGGATGCCGGCCTCGCGCAGGAGTCGCTTCCAGTGGTGGTAGTCGGTGCTGGGGTTGAGCGGCTCGCCGGTCTCCGAGGTGAAGACGTAGCCCTTGTCCGTCCAGAGGTCGCGGGCGAGGGCCCGCTCGCGGTCCTGCTCCTCCTTGTGCAGCCGGAGGATCGCGACGAGCTGCTCGGGCAGCGGCACCGCGCGTCGCCCGGCTCGGGACTTGGTGTCCTTGGTCTCGCGCCGGATCGGCTCCTTCTTCGGACAGAAGCCGGGCTTGCGCCCGCAGCGGTCGCCGCAGCCGTGCCGGTACTTGGGCCGAAGTCGGCCGCGCTTCACCCACGCGACGCCTCGGGCGAAGTCGACGTCCTTCCACTGGAGCCCGAGCACCTCGCCCTGACGGAGGCCGAGGGCCAGCGCGAAGATCCAGCGGGCGGAGTTGCGGCGCTTGCGCGCCGTGTCCATGAGCGCCTGGACCTCCTCGATCTCGAACGGCTCGACCTCCTCCTCTTCGAGCTTCGGGGCCTTGGCGATCGTGGCCACATTGCGGGTGAGATGTTGGCGCCGAACCGCCTCGCCGAGGGCTACCCGGACCGTGCGGTGGGCCTGGTGGGCAGTACCGGCGGCGCTGCCGCTGGCCTGCATCTTCTTGTAGAAGCGCTCCAGGTGCTCGGGCTCCAGCTTCTCCAGGCGGTGCGCGCCGAGGCCGGGAACGAGGTGCACGCGGACAGCGACCTCGTATCCGGCGTACGTGTTCTCGCCGACAGTGCCCGGCACGATCTCCTTGATCCAGTGGGTCAGCCACTTGCCGACCGTCCACTTCTGGCCGGCCCTGGGCACGGCGCCGTCGTCACGCAGCTTCTCCAGCTTGCGGACCTTGGCCGTGACCTCGGGGCGGGTCTTGGCGCTGACGTGGCGGCGGTCGGGAGTGCCGTCGTCCTTGACGCCGACCGTGACGCGACCGTGCCAGCGGCCGTCGCTGCCCTGGTAGATCGAGGAGTCGCCGTTGGGCTTGCGGGTGTTCGTCATTCGGTTTCCCCCGTTCAGGCCGCGAGCGCGACGGTCGAAGGGGCAGCCTGCGTACGGGCGGCCACGTACTCCTTGAGCGCCTCGGCGGGCACTCGGCGGAGACGGCCGATCGTCACGGACGGGACTTCGCCGGAGGTGACCAGGGCGTACATGGTCGTCCTGCCGACGCCGAGACGACGGGCGGCTTCCTCCACGGTGAGGGCGACGAGCGTCGGGTCCGGCACCTCTGTGCCGCAGCTGGCGACGAGGGCAAGGAGCTGGTGCTCCGTGAGGCCGATTGCGCCGGCAAGGCGCGAGAGAGACAGGGGCGTTTCAGGCATAGGTGTTCCTCCCAGCGGCGCGGGGCAACGCGCCGCCGTGGCGACTGTTGGGATGGGCGGTGGATTGGCGGGTTGCCGGGCGGCCCTCGACGTTCGTAGCGCCGGGGGTCGGGCAGCGGGGTGGTGGGCGGGGCGGGCACACTACGGCGGTCTCGGCTCGGAACCTAAAACGATCTCGGTCGCATGGGCCGGGTCGAGCGTTTTAGGTCGCGAGCCGGGTCGCGGCGATGATGCTCCGCGAGGCCGTCGATCCCCGAGCTGGCGCGGCCCTCAGCGTTCGTAGCGCCGAGGGTCGGGCAGCGGGGTGGTGGGCGGGACGGGCACACTACGGCGGCCCCGGCCGGAAACGAAAAAAGATCTTGGGCGCGTGCACCAGTCCGACCTTTTTAGGTTTCCGGCCGGATCGCGGCAATGATGCCCAGGCGGCGAGCCGGGCGGGCTCGCTTACCGGTCAGCCGAGGGGTCCTGGCGGAGCGGGTCCCACTGGGAGTTGGGGGCCGGGTACCACGTGGGCTCGGCACCGGAGGGCCCGAGGTCGACGCCTTGGGCTTCGAGCCGTTCGGCGATCTCCTCGTACGTACGCAGGGCCTCGTCGTACCGGGCCTTGGCGGCCTGTTCGAGGTCGTGGGCGGTTCTCCACTCCTGCTCGGCCTTCTCGACGGCGAAGCCTGCTTCCTGCAGCTCGTAGTCCGGTTCGTCCGGGCCAGCCACGGCTTCGGTCATGAAGTTCGCCGGCGGGACGCTGAGTGCCTTGGCCAGGCCGATCACCTCGTCGAAGCGGACCGGGCGGGTTCCGTTCTCGATCTTGGCGACCTGAGTCTGGTGGAACTTGAAGCCGAGCCGGGTCATGCGTTCGGCCACGTCCTCCTGGGAGAGGCGGGCGGCCTTGCGCAAGACCTTCAGGTTGTGGGCCACGAGGGCCTCGCCCTCCAGGGCCTTGTACCGATGCACCATGGGGTTGACCATACCAACCTCCTTCCGATTGCGAGCGGCGCGACGCGACGACAGGAGCGACTGTATCAGCATGAAATGACCAACCGCCAAGCGGTTGAGCAGACCTTCACAAAACCTCCATGGATCAGCCCAGCCAGCGCGAATGCCGAGAGAGGTTGAGATCATCATGCGCGAATCGCTTGACAGGGGGCCGACGTCCCGCTACGTTCGACCGTGCCAGCATGAAATGGCCAACCGAGAGGAGGTTAAGCCGGGCCGGGCGCCAGCCCGAATGCCCTCAGGAAAACGCGAAGCCCCCGGCGCTACGAACACCGGGGGCTGATCGAAAACCTCGCCACCGCCCATCCCAGGACAGTCGACCTACGGCGGACCGGGTTGCCCCCCGGAGCCGCCGAGTGAGGATCTCCATGACCGAGGTTACTGCCTCCCAGGCCCACGCCACACCCCTCGCAGCGGACAAGCCCGCTGTCGCATGGCCGCCCGTGGCCAAGGCCGGCGAGCCCGGCACCTACCTGCCCGTCCAGCAGGCCCTCGCGTCCACAGCCTGTGGACGCGACGCCGAGGCGGCGCCTGCCGAGCCCACCGTCCCGGACGGGACCGACCTGATGCCCGACACCGAGGCGACCGAGGGCGCCGACCTGCTCGCGCAGCTGAGGGCCCAGATCGCGAAGTTCGTGATCCTTCCCTCCCAGCAGGCCCTGGACGCCGCCACGTTGTGGGTCGCGGCGACCCACCTGCAGTGCTCGTGGCAGCACGCCCCGCGCCTGGCCGTGGTCGGCCCGGCCAAGCGCTGCGGCAAGTCCCGCCTGCTCGACGTGCTCGCCGAGACGGTCCATCAGCCGATGCTGACGGTGAACTCTTCTCCGGCCGCCATCTTCCGCACGATCAGCGAGGAGCCGCCCACCCTTCTGGTGGACGAGGCGGACACGATCTTCGGCAGTCCAAAGGCGGCGGAGAAGAACGAGGAGATGCGCGGCCTGCTCAACGCCGGGCACCAGCGCGACCGCTACGTGCTGCGGGTCGTCGGCAACGACCACACTCCGCGCAAGTTCCCCACCTTCGCCATGGCGGCAATCGCCGGCATCGGCGACCTCCCCGACACGATCATGGATCGCTCGATCGTGATCCGCATGCGCCGCCGAGCCGAGGGCGAGCGCGTCGCCCCGTACCGCACCCAGCGGGACCGGCCCGCCCTGCACGCGATCCGCGACAAGATCGCCCGCTGGGCGGCACCGCTCGCTGACCGGGCCCTGCGCCTGGAGCCCGCCATGCCGGTCGAGGACCGCGCCGCCGACACCTGGGAACCCCTGGTGATCATCGCCGACCTCGCCGGAGGACCGTGGCCCCGCCTGGCCCGGCAGGCGTGCAAGCGCATGGTCGACGCCGAGGTCCAGACCGAGGAGGACAACCCCGGCGGCGCGCGGATCCTCGCGGACATCCGGCGGATCTTCCACGCCGCCGGTGAGCCGGACAGCATCGCCACCGACCAACTGCTGTTCAACCTCAACGGCGACCCCGAGGCCCCCTGGGCCGAGACCAGCCGAGGCGGGCTGACCCCGCGCGGCCTCGGCGCGATGCTCCGCGAGTTCGGCATCTCCTCCGGCAACGTCCGCATGCCCGATGGAACCCAGCGCAAGGGCTACCTGCGCAACAAGTTCCTCGACGCCTGGCGGCGCTACTGCCCCGCAGTCCACCCCGTGAACGCCACCGCAGCGGGCAGCAGAGGCTGACCACCCTCCCCGAAATGCCGTCCCTGCCGTCCCAGCCGTAACAGCGCAGGTCACAGCACCTGCCGCCAAGACGGAACGGCACCCCAAGACGGCAACGCCATCCGCACCAAGACGGATCAGGCCCACGCCAAGACGGCAGACGTCCACTCCCACCAGCGGCCCGCCGCCGCCCCCGTCCGGGGCGCGAGCGGCGGGCCCTGGCCGGGACGGGAAACACATCCGTCTTGTGCCGTCCCAGCCGTCCCTGCCGTAAAACCGCAGGTCACAGGCCATGCCTCCGGGACGGATACGAGCCCCAAGACGGATACCGCACCGTCCCGAACCCGAATACCGCCGCGTCCACGGCACCACCCGGGCAGCCGAACCCGCCCCAGGCCACAGACCGTCCCGCAGCCCCAAGACGGCAAGACGGCAAAGACGGCAATCCCACAAACCACCACCGCCCGACCCGCGAGGACCACCTTCCGCATGACCGCCACCACCCCACCGCGTCTGCCCCGCCCGGACGCCGTCCTCGTACAGGCCGCCATCGCAGGCGCCCTGTCCTTCGCCCACCTCCACGACATCGCCGACGCCGCCGGACAACACGGCTGGAAAGCCTGGGCCTACCCCGTCTCAGTCGACCTGCTGCTCGTCGCCGCCTGGCACCGCATGCGAACCCTGCGCACCACCGGCCGCCCGACCGGCACCGCCTGGACCTGGTTCGCCATCGCCCTGACCGCCTCCCTCGGCGCCAACGTCGCCACCGCCGGCCTCCTCGACCTCGACCACGTCCCCGCCTGGCTACGGATCCTCGTCGCCGGATGGCCCGCCCTCGCCTTCTTCGGCGGCACCCACCTCGCCCACAACACCACCGCGACCGCCATCGACCCGAAGCGCGCCGAGGGCGAACTCCCGCTCCGTGAAAACCCCGAGCCTGCACCGGCAACCGAGCCCGCACCGCTGACGGACGCAGAGCAGTACGACCTACCCGCCGACGAACCGGTGCTCGAGCCCGACGACGACGTCCGGCCCGACAGCCGGAAACCGGTGGTTGGCACCAAGCGCACCGGCCGCAAGCCCGCCGCCTCGATGGACGAGCTGGCCGAGATCGTCCGGCCCGCCGTCCAGGAGCACGGCCCCACCCAGGCCGTGATCAGGACAGTCCTGCGCGAAGCCGGCATACCCATCGCCAGCGACCGCCTCGGCAAGCTGACCCAGCGCTTCAAGGACGAACAGGCCAGCCAGCAGGCCGACGCGCAAGCCAGCGCCTCGGCGGCCTGACGCCACCACCGCTCGCCCGAGCACCGGCCCGATTCCGGACCGGGCGAGCAGCCCCTCACCGACGCTGACCGACGCTCACCGGAACTCCCCCAGCGCCCATCCGGAGACCCCGGAAGTCCTGAACCGGCGACGTCTACACCGGAACTCCGGCACCGCCAAACCCCTCTTCCGCCGGACCATCACCCCTCATCCGGCGAACACCCCACCAACCGACAACCACCTGCCGTCACAGAAGAACCGGAAGATCCCCGTGCCCGACCAGCAGCACCACCTCGCCCCTGCTTCCGTCACGCCCGAGCAGGAAGCACAGCCCAGCGGAACCGGTAGCGACAAGCCCGGACGTGGTGGCATATTCGCCCGCGTCAAGCAGGCCCTACCCTGGACCGGCCACGGTCACGACAACGACGGAGCAAGCTGGGGCAAAGTCCACAACGCCGTTGGCGCCGCGGACTTTGCGCTTGACCCCGCCCCAGGGGTGGCGGGGCAGGACCGGCGCGAGGGCGCGCCGGACCAGGAGGTCGTGACCGGGGGCGGCCACGACCAGGACGAGCTTTCCGAGCCCAGCGCCGAGCCGCTGTCGAGCAGCGACGTCGAGCGTGCCGACGCCGCCGTCGTGCGTGAAGCGCCGACCGTGACCACCGCCGAGTTCCTCCACGAGCGCGTTCCGGTACTCGACCGGCCGCCGCTTCCGGAGGACGAGCGCATCGCTGCGATTGCCAAGCGGATGTACCAGCCGCGTTCCGGAACCAAGCGCGACGACCAGCTCACCTGCTCCGTGGAACCGACCGAGAAGGTCATGATCGACCTCGCCGCCGCCAAGCTCGAACTCTCACGCTCCGCGTTTCTGGCGAACTCCGGCATGAGCGTCGCCCTGGAGGTCGTGAAGACCGGCCGCCCCGACGGCTTCGTCCCCCTGCCCGACCGCAAGGCCGTCGACCAGCTCACCGAAGCGGTCGGTACCCACCAGCGGGCGATCAACCGGGCCGGCAACAACCTCAACCAGCTCATGGTCGAGATCTACCGGGGCGAGCTCCCCGAGCGCGCCATGCAGGTCCTGGATGCCCTTCACGCCTGCGCGATCGAGGCCCGCCTCGCCTACCAGCGCGTCCTGCCGGGAGGCCACCGTGGTGCCTGACGTCTCCACCGGCTCGCGCACCCGCGGCCTGCTTTCCTACCTCTTCGGCCCCGGCCGGCGCGACGAGCACACAGACCCGCACATCGTCGCCGCGTTCGCCATGCCCGGCCTGCCCGACCCCGGCCGAGCGCCCCTCGACCAGCACCATGACCTGCTGACCGAACTGGCCGACTACCTCGACCAGCCCGTCCGCGCCCGCGAGATGCGCCTGGGCGCGAAGGTCCCGCAGCACGTGTGGCACTGCCCCGTCCGCACCGCGCCCGGCGACCGGTACCTCACCGACGCCGAGTGGGCCGAGGTCGCCCGCCGGGTCGTCCACGCCACTGGCATCGCGCCCGATGGCGACGACAAGGGCTGCCGGTGGATCGCCGTACGCCACGCCGACGACCACATCCACATCATGGCCACCAGCGTCCGCGAGGACGGCCGCCGTCCCCGCAACAAGCGCGACGGCCAACGCGCCCAGGCCGAGTGCCGCAAGATCGAGAAGGAACTCGGGCTGCGCCAGCTCAACTCCGGCGACCACACCGCCGCCCCAATGCCCACCAGCGCCGAGCAGGCCAAGGCCCAGCGCACCGGCCACCAGCAGACCGCCAAGGAGTGGCTGCAGGAACAGGCCCAAGCCGTCGCCGCCGCCGTCCGCGACGAGCAGGAGTACTTCTCCACCCTCACCGCCCTCGGCATCCAGGTCCGCTACCGCATCGGACCCGAGAGCGGCGACGTCATCGGCTACAGCCTCGCCCGACCCGGCGACGTCAACGCCCAAGGCGAACCCGTCTACTTCGGCGGCTCCAAGCTCTCCCCCGACCTGTCCATCAACCGCCTGCGCGAACGCCTCGCCGCCCAGCAGCCCACCACGCCCGCACGGGGCACGGTCGAACCGAACCGCTGGCGACAGGCCGAGACCACCCTGCGGGAGACCGCCCGCTTCGCCTACCAGGACCAACACCACCCCGACGTACCCGACGTCGACGCGTTCGACACCGTCGTCCAGGCCCAGGCCGCCGCTTTCGGCGAACTCCTCCACACCGCCGCCCTCACCGCACCCGCCCACACCCGCGCCGAACTACGAGCCGCCGCAACCGCGTTCAACCGCGCCACCCGATCCAAGGTCCGTGCCGAACACCAGCAGGCCGCAGCCCTCCGCACCGCCGCCAAGCAACTCCTGCACACCGCCGGCTCCGGCGAGGACGGCGCCACCGCCGCCGCCCTCCTGTCCACCGCCGTCTTCGTCGTGATCGCCATTGCCCGCTGGCACCAGACCCGAGGCCACCAGCAGCAAGCCCACGCCGCCCAGCAGTCCCTCGTCCACCTGCGAACCGCCTACCGGCAAACCGCCGAGCCGGTCATAGCCGACCTCACCCGCCGCACCCCCACCCCCAAGACCACCGACCGCCTCGCCGCCCAGGTCCACGCCGCCGTCCCCGACCACGCCCAGCGCATCCTCGCCGACCCGTCCTGGCCCGCCCTGGCCACCGCGCTCGCCCAGGCCGAATCCTCCGGCCAACCACCCCGCCGAGCCCTCGCCGAGGCCGCCCAGCAACGGGAGCTCACCACCGCCGACCGACCCGCCGAAGTCCTCCTCTGGCGCCTGCGCAACGCCACCAGCGACCGCATCGACCAGCGCACCCAGGCCGCACGCGCCCGCACCGGCAGCCGCACCACCCCGACACCCGCACCCACAACACCCGCCGTGCCGACCGGCACCAGGGCCGCCAACGACCCCACCCGCCGACGCTGACCCCGACCGGAAACACCCGATGCCCCGAGCCCCGCCCACCCAGCCACACGGACGCCCGTACGCACAGATGTCGCTTCGATGTCTTCTCCGGCGGCCGGGAACCATCCCGGCCGCCGTGCGTCTTGTGTGCTTGCCAACCGTCACCCGCCATCGAAGGGCACCACTTGACCGACCCCAGCACCGACCACGACGGCCACCACAGAGCCGTCATCCGTGCCGTTCCCCACCCCGGCGAACTCGACGCCCGGGGCATCCCCATCACCTGCCCCAACTGCCGTGCACGCCGAGACTGGCTCCTCCTCAACGTCCGCCAGCAGGTCTTCGTCCGCTGCCGCTGCGCGGCCGAGTGGCACGAGCCCGACCTCACCCGCGCCTACTTCGACCTGCACTTCACCGCCCCCGAACACGAGTGGGACGAGTGGGACGACTACAACACCGCCATGCGGGCACTCGCCTTCGACGGCCTTCTGGCCGGAGCGACCTGGAACCTGGAATGAGCAACGCTGTGTGCCGGCACGCCACTCCGGTGTGCCGGCACACAGCATGACAACTACAGCTCAACAAGGACCGTAACGGCGTAGGTTCGAGATAGGGCCAAGTCCGGTCCGGCCAGGCCGAAGGAAGTGATCACATGACCAGCGGCCCGGAAGAAGTCCCTCTCTTCTGGAGTGAGGAGGGACGAAAGGCGGAAGTCGTCCGCTGCCACCTCGGCCACCTGGCCTTGCGGGAGACCTTCGAGAACGTCGGCGGCTGCCCGTACTGCATGCACACCCCAGGCGAACGTCAGGCTGCGGTGCGAGCACTTGAAGCCGCAGAACGTAGGAGCCGAACGTTCAAGGGGCAGGACCACCACAGACCCGCCGAGTAGTGGATCTCAGGCAGCCTGTTCTCCGAAGCGCCACCCACGACCAAGGCGGAACTACCGTCGAGACAGCTGCCAGCCGTCACGGCGATGCCGCCCCACCCGTCGCGCGCCCGACTCAGGTTCTGGGGCACGCGGCGTTGGCAGCGCCGGGCGGGACGGCTCGTCGTTGAGGAGGATCGAGCGCCAGACCCGTTCCTGGAGCTCGCGGATGCACGGCCCGCAGGCGTACATGTCCGCCTGGGCGCCGGCGACGCTGGCCGGTCCGATCCATAGGACCCGCGTCCACTGCTGCCCGCAGTAGAGCCAGCAGAACCCGTCGACCCACTGGTTACCGTCGTCGGTGGTGGGCGGGGCGGGTACGCCGCCCCGCGCGAACTCGGCGATGCCGGGGATCACCATGTGCGGCACGGCCAGCTCGGTCGCCACGGGTCACCTCCCCGGTACGGTCTCGCCGCCGGGCGGGGCGGCCGACCGGTCGAGCGCGCTCGTCGTGTCGAGCCCGTCGATCGGTGTCCACTCGTGCTCCAGGATCGAGTAGGTGATCGAGTCGCGCCAGGCGCCGTGAACGAAGACGTGGTCGCGGATGCGCCCGTCCTCAGTCATGCCGGCGCGCAGAAGCGTCCCTGCGGATGCCTCGTTGAGTGGCGAGCGGGCGGCCCAGATGCGGTGCAGGCCAAGGACGTTGAATCCGAGCGCGCACAGCAGGTGGACGGTCTCGGTACCGAGCCCCTTGCCCCACTCGGCGGCGTGGAGGGCGAAGCCGATGGTGGCGGCCTCCTGCGGCTCGGTGGCCAGACGGGCGTAGCCGATCAGCCGGTGCTCGCCACGGCGGGTGATGGCGAGGCAGTACTCGGTGCGTGGGCTAGCGTGCGCGGCGGCGATGGAGCGGTCCGTGATCGCCTGAACTTGCTCGCGGGTGCGGGGTTCGAAGCTGAGGTGCCGGGTGGCCTCGGCGTCGCCGTAGATGGCCAAGAGGTCGTCGGTGTCCTCGGGTTCGACTTCGCGCATCGCCAGGCGGGGGCCGGCCAGGTGAACTGGGGTCATGGCCGCGGAGCCTACCTTCGCGGTCACCGGATGAGGACGGACGTCGGGCTGGCGGTGAACGCCTCGATCTCCTCGCGCAGGTCGGCGGCAGCGCCGGTGGCCCGCCGACTGCCGGAGGGCAGCGCGGCGTGGACGCGCTGGGCACTGCTGGTGATGCCGAAGTTTCGCTGCTCGACGGGGAGGTCGAGCACGGGGCGGACGGCCTCGGCGGCGCCCTCGATCTCGCCGCGGGCGAGGCGGGCGAGCGCGAGGTCGGTCTGGGCGCCGGCCTCATCGCCGAAGGCCCACTCCTCCTCGGAGGCGGTGCGGTAGGCAGCGACGGCGGCCTCGGACTGGCTCTCGCCGAGGGCTGCGTCTTCGCCGAGGTGCACGGTGGCCTCGGCGACGTAGTAGAGCTGGCGGGGCTCCGGGAAGGTCATGATGCCGCCGAAGCCGTCCAGGTCGTCGGGTTGGGCCATGGCGCGCGCATCCTCGGCACGCTGGATGGCAGCGCGGGTCGCCTCGCCGTCGCCGAGTAGGGCGTGGGCGCGGGCGGAGAGACAGGCGAGCCAGACGCTCGTGGTGCCTCGGACGTTTCCGGCGGCGGCCTGTCCGAGGTCGGCGTAGTCGGCGGCCTCAGCCGGGCGGCCCGCCCAGTAGGAGATGAGCGACTGCAGCGACCGGACCCAGGCGCGCATGGCGTGGTGGTCGGCGTTGTCCGCGCAGACGAAGGCGGTGCGGGCCTGCATCATGGCGGCGCTCGGGTTGCCCAGGTCGTGGCTCGCCTTGGCGAGCATGCCGGAGGTGATGCCGGCGAGCAGGTACAGCTCGCGGGCCTGCAGGGGCTTGACGCGGCCGTGCTCCAGGAGGCGGAAGGTCAGATCCTGGACCTCGACGAGGTCGCCGAGCAGGGTCGGCAGGGCGAGTTTGGGGTAGGCGACGGTGAGTCGCCGTACCTCGTCCTGGATCTGGCCCAGGGTCTCCGGGCCGACACTGCTTCCTTCCGCCAGTGCGGTGAAGCGAAGCGCACGACGAGCCGCCATTGTGACCTGCCTTTCCAATTCCGTGGTGCCCGCGTCGAGGCGGGTCTCGCTGCTGAACGGGCCACCAGCAGGCAGTACCTGTGCCTGCTCGGATGGGAGGAGGACAGGGACCGGCCGTGGCGGCGGGACGACGAGCGGGGACACCACACGAGCATCGGGCCGTGCGGGTGCGGGTCCAAGTAGCTGGTCGACGCCGACCTCGAACATGGCTTCCAGGACCCGGCACTGGTCCGGGTAGGGCCGGGTCTTCACGGCGCCGCCGTACCAGCGCTCGAACTGCCGCTTGGAGACCGACAGCCCCGCCAGGCGCGGGTCGGTCTCGGCCTCGGCGAGCCGGGCCGCGGCGCCTTCGAACCGGATCCTGAAGGTCTCGTAGACCTGCCAGTGCCGCTCCAGCGTCAAGACCCGTAAGAGCGTGGGAGTTTCAGCCACCGCAGATCCTCTCCGGTCCCCGTTCGTCTGATTCGACGATAGCCACGAGCGTTCGGCAGGAAACCCCTTCGGCGGCCTTGCTGCCCAGATGACGGCAGCCATGACGGCAGTCATGACGCATGGCGTCGTCGACCACTCCTCAGCGCCGGAGATGACGGCGTGTTCGTGACGGCGGCCACGTCGTATCGGTGCCACAGCCTCCGAGGCCATGCTGAACGGCACTTCGCTTTCCGTGAATCTCCGACAGCGAAGCGTGAGATCGGTAGCTGTGAACGGCAGCGCCGTCCGAACCACCCCATCCAGCACTACGTGCACACCGGCTCGCCGCTTGGGGGCCGGCAACGGGAGGGAACCGATGGACAGCACCTTGACCGCTCTGGCCGGGCAGATCGCCCAGCTCGACGCCGTGGACTCCGCCCAGTTGGAGCGGATGCGCCACGAAGCCCTGACCGCCCAGGCGCCCTGGAAGGCGGAGTACGGCGCCTACCAGTCCGGCGGCTGGTGGACCACCTCGCTCATGAACGCCTCCGGCGACGCCGCCGACGTGACGATCGGCGACTGCGCCGCCCGTCCGACCAACCTACTGGGGAAGATGCCGGCCACCGCCGCGTTCCTCGCCGACCTCGGCCTGAACTTCATGTGGGTGCGGCTCGCCCGACTGGAGGGCAACGCGTTCCTCTGGGAACACCGCGACTACGACGAACTCGACCAGGTCGAGCGGCACCGCCTGCACATCCCGCTCCACACCAACAGCTCCGCCTTCCTGGTCACCAGCGGCACCAAGGTGCACATGGCCGGCGGCCGGATCTGGCGACTCACCCCGACCTACGCGCACGGGGTGTGCAACCTGCTCGGCCCGGACCGGATCCACCTGATCGCCGACGTGTACGCCGACGACACCTACCGGCGCCTCGCCCGCCGCCCCGCGCTCCACCCGGCGGTCGCAGAGCCGCTGCCCACCGCCGATCAGACGGTCCTGGCCGAACGGCTGGAGACCGCCCGCAACATGGCCACCCTGGGCTACACCGAGGCGGCCGAGCGGATGCTGCTGCGGCTCTTCTACACCTACGCGCTGCCGGAGGGAACGGCCTACGACCTGATCGCCGAACTGCACACCTCGCTCGGCGACATGGAGGCCGCGACGCGCTGGACGGCGGCCAAGCGCCGCCTCCTCGCCCTCACGGCCTGACCCGCCCCAGCAGCCCGCGCCCGCGATTCCCACACTCCGAAGGGAGAAGCGCATGCCCACCCTGCAACTGGCAGAGATCACCCAGGCCAACCGGCCCGCCCAGCTGCCGCTGCTGTCGAAGCT
The DNA here is from genome assembly GCF_044455705.1 of Kitasatospora sp. NPDC051170. NCBI lineage: Bacteria > Bacillati > Actinomycetota > Actinomycetes > Kitasatosporales > Streptomycetaceae > Kitasatospora > Kitasatospora sp. NPDC051170. The sequence continues at coordinate 127,389 of NZ_JBITFA010000006.1, forward strand.
CGCCGACATCCTGGCCGCCTCCCCGGCCGTCACCCACCTGATGGTCCGCGGGTCGCTGGCCCACGGCACCGCCGACCGCCTCTCCGACGTCGACTTCGTCGTCGGCGTGCACGACGCCCAGCTGCCGGCCTTCGTCGAGGCCCTGGACACCCTGATGTCCGTCGAAGCCGGGGCCCTGCTGCCCGGCTGGCGCGACACGATCGTCGCCGACCTCGGCGGCCTCGGGATGGTCTTCCTCGTCCCCGACGACGGCCGACTCCACCAGATCGACCTCTACCTCGCGCCCGCCTCCCGCATCCCGCACCTGCGGGAGACGGTCAGCACCGCTGTCATCCTCGACCGGCAGCCCGCACCGGCGACCACGCCGGCGACCACGCCGGACGTCGCGGTGGCCGAGAGCTTCACCGCCGCATTCCTCGCCCGGCCGCGCACGTGCACCGAGCTGCTGATCGAGCACCTGGTCCTGGCCGTGCTCCTGCACAAGCGGATCAAGCGTGGCCAGCGGTTCGTCGCGTACTCGGAGTGGCACCGGCTGCACACCGCGACGAAGGACCTCATCAAGACCGCCCTCGCGCCGGCCTCGCAGTTCTGGGGCTGGTACCAGCTGCGCGAGGAGATCGCCGTCACGCCGATCGGCCGGGCCTGCCTCGGTGACCTGGACTCGGCGATCAGCGGCCCCGCGATCCCGGAGGCGACCGACGTGAACGCGGCGATCGATCGGGTGCTCGCCCTGGTGGAGCGGGCCTGCCCGCAGGCGCTCGACAACCTGCACGACGCCGTCACCGCCTACCGCACCTACCAGGAGTTGGTGTGAACGCACTCCACCTCGCGGGCCCGGCCGCCAGCCGGGCCCGCGAGGGCCTGACCGCCGTCTTCTTCGGCGGCGTCGTCCCAGCTTCCGCCGAGGAGGAGACCCTGGCCGAGGAGATCGGCCGGAGCCTGGCTCAGGCCGGGTACCAGCTGCTGCACGGCGGCTACAACGGCCTGATGGAGGCAGCCGCCCGCGGAGCCGCCTCCCAGGGCGCCACCGTCACCGCGGTCACCCTGATCGGCAAGCACGACGAGTGGGGCGCGTTCAACCGTCACGCCACCTTGTCCGTCCACCTGCCCGACCTCGGCTCCCGGCTCAACCACTACCTGGAGCACGCCGACGTGATCGTCGCCATGGGCGGCGGCGTCGGCACCCTCCACGAGCTGACCGCCGCGCTCTACTACGCGACCACCATCCGCCCCATGCCGGTCTGCGTCGCTGGCCCGGCCGCCCTTCGCCTCCTCGCCTTCCTGCAGGAGGAGAAGTGGCTCTTCGAGACGCCCACCCGGCCCCTCGGCTTCCTGCGGGCCGCCGAGACCGCCCAGGACTTCCGCACCCACCTGGCAACGCTCGACACCAGCCCGATCGGAGGAGCATGACCACCAGCCCGACGCTGGCCGGCCTCACCGCCCGCCTCGCCGAAACCGCCTGTGTGAACGCCCCGTTCAAGCTCGCCGACGGCACTCAGCTGAGCGCCTACTTCGACGAGTACCGCCTCGCCGCCGACCCCTCGCTGCTGCGCGACACGGCCCGCGCGATGACCGCTCTCATCCCCGACGACGCCCAGGCGCTGGCCGGCATCGAGCTGGGCGGCGTCCCGCTCGTCATCGCGCTGTCGGCCGCCACCGGCCTGCCCGCCGTCTTCCTGCGCCGCCGCCCGAAGGGCTACGGCTCCCGCCGCCAGATCGAGGGAGCCGACATCACCGGCCGCCGCACCGTCCTGGTCGACGACGTCGTCCGCTCCGGCGGCCAACTCCTCGCCATGGCCCGTACGTTGCGGATGGCCGGGGCGCCGGTTGCCGATGCGCTGTGCGTCCTGGAGCGCCCGCTCGGCGGTCGCATGCTGCTGGCCGAGCACCGCGTCACCCTCCACGCTCTGATCACCGAGGCCGACCTGCCCGCACAGCGGACCGGTGATGCCGCGTGAAGCGGGCCGTCCTCTTCGACCTCGACGGCGTCCTCGTCGACAGCCGAGCCGCCCAACTCGCCACGCTGGCCGGGTACGCGACCTCGGCGCTCGACCGCCGGATCACCGTGGCCGATCTCCCGGCCGACGCCGCCACCACTCCGCGCGAGCAGGTGCTGGCGGATCTCGGCATGCGGGGAGAGATCAACGAGGACGCCTGGGACGCGGCGACCGCCACCGCCAGCCTTCACGCCGAGGTCTTCCCCTTCGTCACCGGCACCCTCGCCGCGCTGCGGGAGTCCGGTGTCGCCACCGGCATCGTGACCCTACGGAGCCGCCGCAGGGTCAGCTGGCTCCTCCCATCCGACGTTCTCGACCTGATCGACACGGTCGTCTGCTACGAGGACGCCGCGCCCAAGCCCGCACCTGACGGGCTGCTGCTCGCCCTCGGCCGGCTCGGCGTCGCCCCGCGAGACGCCGCGTTCGTGGGCGACATGGAGGTCGACATACACGCGGCCCGGGCAGCCGACGTGCGTGCCATCGGCGCCGGCTGGGGCTTCGCGGGGCCCGAGCCCCTGACTCGCGCGGGCACCGACATCGTGCTTCCCCAGCCCGGCGACCTCGCCGGTGTGCTGCTCCTTCTGGTGGGCAGCGGCCAGTCCGACGACTACGCCAAGCGATCTTGACCCCAGACCCGCTACTGTTGGTGGCGCAGTCGCAGCGGACCGTTGCGTCCGGTGTCGGCTGCGCCACCTCAGAGCGATGGATCTGGAGTCATGGTCTACACCGTGGGGGCGCGAGCTATCTGCGCCGAGCTGGAGAACTGAGAACCACTCAGTCCTCGTTCTCGGCCCGGCTCGGCGTGTGAACACCCCCCACCTCTCCCACGACTCTTCCGTGAGGGCCATACCGCCATGCGCTCGACGCAGATCCGCTCCACCTTCCTGGACTTCTTCACCTCCCGCGGTCACCGCCAGGTCCCGTCCAGCCCGCTGATCCCCTCCGACCCGACCCTGCTGCTGGCCAACGCCGGCATGAACCAGTTCAAGCCCTACTTCCTGGGCGAGGTCACCCCGGAGTACCCGCGCGCCACCACCATCCAGAAGTGCGCCCGCACCTCCGACATCGACAACGTCGGCCGCACCAACCGGCACGCGACGTTCTTCGAGATGATGGGCAACTTCTCCTTCGGCGACTACTTCAAGGCCGACGCCATCGCCTTCGCCTGGGAACTGCTCACCGAGGGCTACAACCTGGAGAAGGACCGGCTCTGGATCACCGTCTACGAGGACGACGACGAAGCCGAACAGCTCTGGCGCAAGATCGGCGTCCCCGCCGACCGGATCCAGCGGCTGGGCATGGAGGACAACTACTGGTCCATGGGCGTCCCCGGGCCGTGCGGGCCCTGCTCCGAGGTCAACTACGACCGCGGCCCGGCCTTCGGCCGTGAGGGCGGCCCAGCCGTCGACGGCGAGCGCTACATGGAGATCTGGAACCTCGTCTTCATGCAGTACCAGCGCGGCGAAGGCGACAAGAAGGGCAACTTCCCGATCCTCGGCGAGCTCGCCCAGCAGAGCATCGACACCGGCCTCGGCCTCGACCGCCTCGCCGCGATCCTCCAAGGCGTCGAGAACGTCTGCACCACCGACCTGCTCCTGCCCACCCTCAAAACCGTCCAGGAACTCGCCGGCCGCGACTACCCCGGAAACGGCGAGCAGAAGGTCTCCTTCCAGGTCGTCACCGAGCATGCCCGCTCGATCGCCTACCTCATCGCCGACGGCGTGCTGCCCGCCAAGGACGGGCGCGGCTACGTTCTGCGCCGCCTCATGCGCCGCGCGATTCGCCACGCCCGCCTGCTCGGCATCGACGGCCCCGTCCTCCCGGCCGCCACGGCGAGCGTGGTCAGCAACCTCGGCAACGTCTGGCCCGAGCTGAACGCCCAGTCCGCGCTGATCGAGCAGGTCGTCACCGCCGAGGAAGAGTCCTTCACCCGTACCCTCACCCAGGGCACCCGGCTGCTGGATGCCGCCATCACCCATACCCGCACCGGCGGCTCCACCTCCCTCGCCGGGGACACCGCCTTCGAACTGCACGACACCTACGGCTTCCCCATCGAGCTGACCATCGAGGCCGCCCGTGACGCCGGCCTGACCGTCGACGAGGACCGCTTCGCCACCCTGCTCACCGAGCAGCAGCAGCGTGCCAAGGCCGGTGGCAAGGCCAAGACTGCCGAGGCCCTGCGCCGCCAGGACGCCTACCGCGAGCTGTCCGCCCGCCACGGCCGCACCGACTTCGTCGGCTATGACCGCCTCACCACCGAGGCCACCGTCCTCGGCCTGATCTCCGACGGCGCGGTCGTGCCCGGAGCCGATCAGGGCAGCACCGTCGAGCTGGTCCTCGACCGCAGCCCGTTCTACGCCGAGTCCGGCGGCCAGGTCGGCGACACCGGCACCATCCGCACCAGCGCCGGCGCCGTCCTGAAGGTCCTCGACACCAGGCTCGGCCTGGAGGGCTTCCACATCCACACCGTGCGCGTCATCGGCGGCGAAATTCGCTGCGGCCAGGCCGCCGAGGCTGTCGTCGACGGCGGACGCCGGAATGCCGTCGCGCGCTCCCACTCCGCCACCCACGTGCTGCACGCCATGCTTCGCCGCACCCTCGGCGACCACGCCCGCCAGCACGGCTCTCTCGTCGACGCCGGAAGGCTCCGGTTCGACTTCGCCCACTTCTCCGCCGTCGACCTCACCCAGCTCGCCGCCATCGAGGCCCTGGTCAACGACCACCTGCTCGACGACCCCGAGGTCCGCATCTGGCACGCCACCCGCGCCGACGCGGAGGCCGCCGGGGCGACGGCCCTGTTCGGCGAGAAGTACGGCGACCACGTACGCATCGTCGACATCGGCGACTTCTCCCGCGAACTGTGCGGCGGCACCCACGTCGGCCACGGCTCCAACGCCGGCCCCGTCCGCATCCTCGGCGAAGCCTCCATCGGCTCCAACCTCCGCCGTATTGAGGCCCTCACCGGCCGCGACGCCCTCAGCTACTACGACACCGAACGCCGCCTCCTCGAAGAACTCTCCACCCTCCTCGGCACCCGCCCCAAGGACGCCCCCGAAGCCCTGCGCAAGCGCCTCGACGCCCTCACCACCGCCCAGCAGGAACTCGGCCGCCTCAAGGACGCCGAGCTGCGCGACCAGGCCCAGCGGCTTGCCGCGTCCGCCCGCGCCATTACCGGCGGCCGGGTCATTACCGAGAAGCTGACCGGCCTCAGTCCCGAGGACCTCCGCCGCTTGGTCGCCGAGACCACAGCCCTCCTCTACGACGGCCGCGCCATCGTCGTCCTCGGCAGCGAGCACCAGGGCAAGGCCCTACTCGCCGCCGGGATCACCCACGCCCTCCACGAGGCCGGCACCCAGGCCAGCCAGATCCTCTCTACCGCAGCCCGCGCTGTCGGCGGCGGAGCCGGCGGCAAGGGAGCCATCGCCAGCGCCGGAGGCCGCCGCGCCGAATCCCTCGACGAGGCCCTCGCCATCGCCGCTCAGCAGGCGGCGAGGCAGCTCCGCGACCGGTAGCACGGACACCGCACGCGCTCTTTGGGCGCGTCCCCACTTCGGGGCGCGCCCGAAACCGTGCCCCGCCCAGCAGTTAGCTCACGGACAGTACCTTCAGGAGGACGACGCTCCCATAGTTGGTCACCTCCCACCGCCAGGTGCCCGTCGGAACGTATCCCTGTCGGCGGTACCAACCAACCAACTCGACTGCCTCGGCCGACGTGTCGATGACCACCTCGGTCACCCCGAGAGCAGCAATCCGCTGCTCCGCCAGGGTCAGCAACCGCTGCCCAAGCCCCACCCCTCGACATGCAGGATCTACCGCCAGCTGCCAGAACGAGCCTGCTCCCGCCGGGGCGGGATACCCATCCGGTGCCTCGTACGGGGCTGCTAGAGTCACGGTTCCCGCCAGCTCACTCCCCCGCAGGGCCAGCCAACACTCGCCCCTCCCCAGTCGGCTGGCTGTGTCCTCCACCGACTGATACGAAGCAAAGAAGACTCGCCCTGCAGCAGCATGATCAGAGTAGGCGCGGTGAAGCAGATCTGTCAGTTCCTCGACAGAGTCACCGTCGACGAAACGCCTTACCACGAGCGGATCGCACATTCTGGACGGTCCTGACGGATGAGCCAGCGGTTGGGGCACGTCATCTAGTTTCACCAGATCGACAGAAGATCGCCCGTTCAACCTGCGGCACCATGTGATCAGCTTGCGGTGACACTCATCCGCGGGGACGCTCTTCCTTAGCGGGCCGGGCCCACCTTTGCCGTGGGCCCGGCTCGTGCCCCTCGGGTTCAACGCTGTCCAGCGCTACCCGACGTCTTCCGGCCCTTTGCCGATGCCGTAGACGCCTTGAGCTTCCCCTGTGCGGCTTCACCCGCAGCCTGGGCCGAGAATCCTGCCTCCTCCAGGAACTTCATCGCCGCGAAGATGTCGTCGCACGTCTTGAGCAGCACCATGATCGACAGGTCGCCCTTGGCGTCCGGCGGAAGATTCGCCAACGCGCACTTGTAGACCCGTTCGACCGACTTGTACAGGCTGTGCAGCCGAATCGTCGCGTAGAGCTTGTTCATGTCGACGTTGTTCGTCGCCGCGTAGTGGCTGTGGACCAGGACGAACCCGGTCTTCTTGTTCGCGCACTGGTGGTCCCGGATCCACGCCTTGCCTCGTTCGAACTGGGCGGGCGTGTTTCGGCCCATGGCCTCCTCCCGGGGAAGGCCGGCGTCACCGGCCTCGACCACCCTGTCCCATATGTCCTCTCCACTGTCGTGCGCCGCTTGGCGGCGCGAGGTCGCCATGGCTACTCACCCTCTTCGTCCTCCAACAGGCTCGCCAATGCCTTGTCCATGTCGGTCCGGCCCGTCGTGATGGCGCTCTCGCACCAGTCGAGGAGCATCCGTGCCTTGTGAACGTTGTCGAGCACCGCCGCCTTCGTCTCCTCGTTGTAGTCCTGAGCGTGGATCTCGGGGATGATCCGCTGCAGGGAGACGAAGAACGATGCGAAGCTCCCGATCAGTCGCAGGATCTCCAGTGGCGCCTCCTGATACCTCAGCGCGGGAGCCGCCGTCTCTGCCGCGGTCTCCTCGACCTCTTCCGCGTCCTCAACGGGCGCGAGTTCGACTTCCGCCTCCATCTCGCGATCCACCTGGCGCCAGTGTTCGTACTGGGCCTCCCGCAGCAGATGCCGTGCATGCTGGTCAGAGACGAGCCTGCTGCGGACCTCGGGACGTCCCAACATCTCGGTCACCGCTGCTGCCGCGTCTTCGTCGTTGTGCAGCAGCCGACGGGTGTGGGCAAGGCGCTCTTCCTTGTTCGTGGGTGTATCGGGACGCCTATGAGCAACCCGTTCAGCCTCATTCACGGTCCAGCGGTGCTCACCGGTGATCGGGTCCAGGGGGTCCTTACGAATCAGGACGTACCTGCTTCGGACGGCAGCGAGCCGCGCATGGACGCTCCAGCAGACATCGTCCCTGCGCTTTTCAGCCGGCCACTGGCACGCCACGTAGTAGTACTCGCGCAGGGTGCTTGCATTCGCGCCGATCTGGTGCGCAAGGAGTTCTACGACCTCGCCGACCTCGCCATGTCCACGGGTATGCCCTTCCAAGGCATCAACCACTAGGTCTCCCAGGGCGAACTGGATGCCGGACTTCTGGTTGATCAGCTTCCGGCCCTTGCGGACGTACTTCTCCCATTCGGTCTTCGTGTAGCCGCGGGGAAGAGTCATCGTTGCCACGAGGAGCCTCCTCACTCGTGCGCCAAGCACTACCGGCGGGTGGTATCCGCTACCGCCGAAGCCGCAGAAGCACCACGAGCCCTGGCGGCTGTGATACCGCCCACAACCAACCTACGCCTCAGCAACCGCCGTGGCCATGACGCGGGACCTCTCGGAGCAGTGACCTCCGGACTCGCTCGCCCCAGCGTCCGAAGCGTGGTGGGGACTATCGACGCTGCCGGGGAAGGCCCTGGAGAATCCACCGCACCACCGAGGTCCTCGACGCGAGCACCACCACCCCAGGAGCGCGGAAACAGGGGGATCCTCGCCGTGAGGTTGGCTCTGGCGGTGGTTTGCAAGCGTCACATGGTGAGCAGGATCGCCCCGGCCATGCCATGCGTTCCAGTGAGAGGTGCCGTTTGAAGCCGTCGCGCGGCGATTCACGATCCAGCAAAGCCACAACCTGGGAAGGCGAGGACCCACTCCGTCGTGTCCTTGCCAAGGCACCTACTGAACAGCGAAGGCTCGCCGATGGCCGCGACACAGCGACCGTTCTCATCGGCATGGCACGCGAGTGGGAGAAGATTCTCGGCGGAAAGGTCTGGTGCGAGAGCACTGGCAGCCGGTGGGCTCACCTGTACGACGACTCGTGGGTCATTGGGGACCACCGCCCATTCGGCGTGAGCGCAGACATGTGCGCCGTCAGTGATCACGCTACGGCGCGAGTCTTCGCCTCCGGATACCAGAAAGCGATCTACAGTAGCGCGCCCCCGGTGTCCTACTGGAGCGCCATCACGATGCTGGAGGACGCCATACCCGTCATGCTCGCGGTCCTCGACCGCGAGCTGACCGGCGCCGTCGCATGCCTCGACTGGTACCTCCAGACGCCGTGCTCCCCGAGGCTCTGCCCACACCACCCGAACGGCGACGGCCCCCCACTTTGCGGCTCTGCCAGCTGCGCAGACGCGGCGCCGGCCAGCCCATGCGACTGCATCTGCCGAGGCGAGAACCACGGCCTCGGCCAAGCAGTGCTCCCTGCGCGACCCGAGGCCCCCGACTGGTCCACTGCTCCGGCTCCTCTGTGGCAGCCAGGCTCCGGGACCGTCGAGGTGGATCCGACGCACCGCCGGATCGCCGGACGAAGTCCGTTCAGCCGCCACGGCACTCGCGTGCGTGCCCCCTCAGTGGCATGGACCGGCAGTGTGGAGGGCGCATCGACAGACCGCAGCTGAGCAATCCGTCTGGTCTCAGTTTTGGTCTCATTCACCCCCGTCCAGCCTGGTTCGGCCACCGCCGAGAGGTCCACTCCGTCGCAGGTCAGAACGGGTGTGAACCCCGGCGGACGCCGTTCGGGAGAATTGGAAAGCGTGTTGGGGGCAACCCCTCACGAGTTCGAATCTCGTATCCTCCGCCTTCGCCCACCAGGGCAAACGAAGGCCCCGACCGCCGAGCGGTCGGGGCCTTCGTCGTTCCGTGGTTGCGATCGATCCTCTTTCGGTTGGCTCAGAGCCAGCCGCGCTGGGCCGCCTTGAGGCCCGCCTCGAACCGGCTGGTGGCGTCCAGGCGCTCCATGAGGGCAGCCATCTGGCGGCGGACGGTTCGCAAGGAGACGCCCAGACGCTTTCCGGCGGCCTCGTCGGTCAGGCCGGTCGCGAGGAGCTTCAGCAGCTCCTTCTCGGTGGGATTCAGGCCGGTGTCCGCCTCGCGCTGACGGTCCGCCCCGAGCGGTATGGCGGTGTCCCATGCCTGTTGGAACAGGGCGAGCAGTGCGGCCACGATCCCCTGCTCGCGCGTGCAGAGTGCACCGCGACGGGTGTCCGTGGGGTCGATCGGCAGGACGGCGACCTGCCGGTCGAACACCAGGATTCGAGGCGGCAGGACCGGGGCGGTCCGCACCTGTCCGCCGGCATCCGTCATCCACTGCGCGTACGCGAGGGTGGCCGGGTCGTTGCGCACGCTGTCCTGGTAGAGCGTCATCAGGGTGACCCCGCGCCCGAGCGCCTCCGCGTCGAGCGGCCTGGACGCGTCGAGGCTTTCCTGGGACCGGCCGCCTCCGGGCATCACGGCCAGGCATTCGCCCTGCAGCTCCTTGGCCAGGACCCTCAGCTTCGCCTGGATCGCCTCCACCCCCACCAGTCGCTCCGAGCCGCGGACGGCGGCGGCTTCCGGTCGCAGTTTGGCGCAGTCGGCCACCGCGCGGGCCATCGCCGTCTTCTGCGACGCCAGGTCGTGCTGACGACGGGCGAGTTCCTCCTCCTGTCGAAGGAGCATCAGTTCCAGTGCGACCGGGGGCTCGACCACGCGCAGCCCGGTGGGGTGGAAGAGGGACTCACGCGCGATCGTGAGATCGGCGAGTTCGTCGAGCGCCTCGCGCACCGTGCTCTCCGGCAGGGTCAGCTGCGCGCACAGCTCCGCGACTCCGGCGTCGGGGTCGCGGAGCATCTCCCGGTAGACGGCCTCGACGACCCGGTCCAACCCCAGCATTTCCAGCATGAAAGCGCCCCCGCTTGCCACTGAAGGATCGTTCCCCAGCTTCGCGGACGATCTTTCCAGCAAGGCGCAGCAGTGGCAACCGGTCCGGCCCCGGCGCGGACTCCGGCCGCCGGAGGCACCAAGGTGCCGCGCCCATTGGCTCCTTGGCGCCAGGCCGAACCCATTCCGCTGGGCCCCTCCCGGCAGCAAGATATTGATCACCGGAACAGCGGCGAGAACGAAGCCCGCTCGCCGGGTTCACTCCGAGGCACCTCGCCTCCCCACACACTTCACCGACAGGGGTACCGCCATGTCCAACGCCGCCCGCCTGCTCAAGGTCTCCGCCGTCGCGACCGCGCTGTTCCTCGGCGCCGCACCGACCGTGCTGACGGCTGCGGCCGGTGCGCAGACAACGGCGACGAACGTCACGGCGAGCTCCATCGGCTGGGACGTCGCCCCGGCCGGCTCGCCCCTCGGCGCCGCCCCGCAGGCCGACAGCATCGGTTGGGACTGACCGGACGTGCACGTCGTTCACCTGACCCTGCACCAGGCGGGGAGCACCGGCTCCGAGGGAGCCGACGCGCACACCGTGCACGATGTCCTGTGGGCGCACGCCGAGTCGCGCCACGGCCTGGAACACGTCCGCGCCCGTGCCGGGCCGCACGGGATCGACCTCGTCCTCTTTCTCCGGGCCCGCAGCCGGAGTCAGGCGGCAGCACACGCATGCGAGCTGCTCGGCTCCGCCGCGAGGGCACAGGTCTTCTCCCGGTACGTCACACCGCTGCTCGGGCGGTAGGGCTTCCTCCTCCCTCAGGGCTCTCCGGAGCCCTCTCCCCACGGACTTCCCGCGCCCTGGCGCGGCCTCCGCCGCGCCGTACCTCATCGAAGGGTTTATGTCATGAGCATGACCATGCGCCGTCTCCAGCAGACCGGTCTCGCCGCGATCGTCGCCGCCACCGCGGTGAGCGGTCTGATGGTCGCCCCGGCCCACGCGAGCACGACGTCCTCGATCGCCGCCACCGCGACCGCCGAGGTCGGCAACGGCCCCTGTGCCCACGGCGGTTACTCGTCCGGACTGAACAGCCAGAGCACCAGCTGCGACGGCTCCGGCGGCCAGTCCCATGCCTGGTGCGCGGACTTCGTCGGCTGGGTGTGGTCCCAGTACGACGTCGCCCACCTCTCCGCGATCGACAACACCGCGGCCAGCGTCTACGACTACGGCAAGACCTACGGCACCCTGCACAGCACCCCTCAGGTGGGTGACGCCGTCGTCTACAACTACGACCCCTCCAGTGACTACGCCGACCACGTGGCGCTGGTCACCGCGGTCGGTGGCGGCTCCATCACCGTGGTCGGCGGCAACGAGGGCCACTCGAGCGGCTACAGCCAGGGCATCGTGCAGCAGGAGAGCACCACCAACTACGCGGTGGGCGCCGCGCCCTGGAACCAGACCATCAGCGGGTACATCAGCCCGGTCGTGAAGCCCTCGGTCACCCTGAACTACTCGCAGACGGTCGCCGGGGACTACAACGGCGACAAGGTCTCCGACCTGTTCGCCAAGGACTCCGCCGGCAACCTGTCCGTCTGGACGGGCAACAAGGGCGCGGGCTTCAGCAGCAAGAAGCAGCTCACCGGCGGCTGGAACTTCTCCCAGACCGCCACCGCCGACTTCAACGGCGACGGACTCACCGACCTCGTCGCCCGGGACTCCTCCGGCGGCCTCTACCTCTGGACCGGCAACGCGGGCGGCGCGTTCAGCGCCAAGAAGCTGCTGACCAGCGGCTGGAGTTACACCCAGACGGTGGCCGGCGACTTCCGGGGCACCGGTCACGCCGACCTGGTCGCCCAGGACGCCTCCGGCAACCTCTACCTGTGGCCCGGCAACGGCGACGGCACCTTCGGCGCCAAGAAGCTGCTGACCAGCGGCTGGAACTTCACCCAGACCACCGCCGCCGACTTCAACGGCGACGGCATAGCCGACCTCGTCGCCCGGGACTCCTCCGGCAACCTCTACCTCTGGACCGGCAACGCCGGCGGCTCGTTCAGCACCAAGAAGCTGCTGACCAGCGGCTGGGACTTCACCCAGACCACCGCGGGTGACTTCACCGGCAGCGGCCACGCCGACCTGATCGCCCGCGACGACGCCACCGGCACGCTGTACCGCTGGGCCGGCAACGGCAGCGGCGGCTTCGCGCCCAAGGTCCAGGTCACCACCGGCTGGTAGCACCTGCTCCGCCGCTCACCCCCGGTGTCCCGCGCTGACGCCCCGCGCGGGACACCGGCTGCCCCACTCCCCGCACACACCCTGACCACGATCGGAAGTCCCATGCGCCGCACCAACCGCAAGAACCGTCACGTCCTGGCCCTGGCCGCCGCCTGCACCGCCCTGGTCGCCTCGGTGGCCGGCGCCGGAAGCGCCTCCGCCGCCTCCGTCAGCACCTGGGAGAAGGTCGCCCAGTGCGAGAGCAGCGGTGACTGGAGCATCAACACCGGCAACGGCTACTACGGCGGCCTGCAGTTCGACCTCGACACCTGGAACGCCTACGGGGGCCAGCAGTACGCCGCCTACCCCCACCAGGCCACCGAGAACCAGCAGATCACGATCGCCGAGAAGGTCCTGGCCGTACAGGGCCCCAGCGCATGGCCGAAGTGCGGCGCCCCGAACGGCCTCGGCACGGACACGCAGAGCCCGTTCCCGTCGGTGACGCTGAACTACTCGTCGACGACGGGCGGGGACTACAACGGCGACAAGGTCTCCGACCTGTTCGCCAAGGACTCCGCCGGCGACCTCTTCGTCTGGACGGGCAACAAGGGCGCGGGCTTCAGCAGCAAGAAGCAGCTCACCACCGGCTGGAAGTTCACCCAGACCGCCGCCGCCGACTTCAACGGCGACGGCAAGGCCGACCTCGTCGCGAGCGACACCAGCGGCAACCTCTACCTCTGGACCGGCAACGCGGGCGGCGCCTACAGCCCGGCGAAGCTCGTGACCGGCGGCTGGAGTTACACCCAGACGGTGGCCGGCGACTTCCGGGGCACCGGTCACGCCGACCTCGTCGCCCAGGACTCCGCCGGCAACCTCTACCTGTGGCCCGGCAACGGCGACGGCACCTTCGGCGCCAAGAAGCTGCTCACCAGCGGCTGGAAGTTCACCCAGACCACCGCCGCCGACTTCAACGGCGACGGCATAGCCGACCTCGTCGCCCGGGACTCCTCCGGCAACCTCTACCTCTGGACCGGCAACGCGGGCGGCTCGTTCAGCGCACCCGTCAAGCTCACCGGCGGCTGGAACTACAGCCAGACCGCCGCAGGTGACTTCACCGGCAGCGGCCACGCCGACCTCGTCGCCCGCGACGACACCACCGGCACCCTCTACCGCTGGGCCGGCAACGGCACCGGCCACTTCGCCGGCCCCGTCGCCCTCACCACCGGCTGGTAGCCGCCCTCACCACCGGCCGGCAGGCGCGGCGGCAAGCCGAACCCGAACACCCGGCGACAGAACCCGCACCAGGACCAGCCCGAAGGAGTCAGGCCAGTGAAACGCAGCAGCAGAGCCACGCAGGAACGTCCGCGCACTGCGGGAGGTCGAGCGGCAGCACTGGCCACGGCCCTGTGCTGCGGGCTCGTCACGGCCCCGTTCGCGGCCGCTGCCCCGGCGGTCGCGGACTCCGGCGGCTGCGCGGCCTTCCCGGCCCCCCTGTCGGCCACCATCCGCCCCAGCCCGGCGACTTCGCCATGGACGGGCAGCTGGGGCACCGCCCTGAGCACCGCCGGACCGGCCGCGCAGTCCGGCGTGTCAGGCCGGCAGACCCTGCGGATGGTCGTCCACAGCAGCATCGCCGGAAGCAGCGCCCGGATCCATCTGGCGAACACCTTCAGCTCGGCTCCGGTCACCATCGGCCATGCGACGATCGCCGTCCAGGGCTCGGGCGCGACCCCGGCGGCCACACCCCTCACGCTGACCTTCGGCGGAAACCAACAGACCGTCATCCCGGCGGGTGGTGACGCCTACAGCGACCAGGCCGCCTTCCCGGTCACCGCCGACGAGAACCTCCTGGTCAGTATCCATCTGCCCGATCCGGTCAGCTCCGCGCCCTACCACCCGGACGCCCTCACCACCTCGTACACCAGCGCCCCCGGCGACGGCGCCGACCACGCTGCCGGACTCGGCAGCACCGGCTTCACCACCGCCTACTACCACTGGGCCTACCTGAGCGGACTCGACGTCACGGCGGCCGGCAGCGGCGGAACGGTCGTGGCCATCGGGGACTCGCAGACCGACGAAGGCCACACCACGGCCGACACCAACCGCCGCTGGGTCGACGACTACGGCAGGGCCCTCCAGGCCCAGCCGAACCCGATGGGTGTGGTCAACGAGGGCCTCTCGGGCAACCGTCTGCTCACCGATGTGACCGGCCAGAAGGCCGCCTACGGGGCCAGCGCCCTCACCCGGTTCGACCGCGACGTGCTGGCCCAGCCCAACGCCCGCTCCGTGATCCTCTACGAGGGCATCAACGACATCTCGCTCGACGGCGCGACGGACACCGCCCTGGAAACCGGGATCCAGCAACTGTCCGCGCGGGCACACGCCAAGGGACTCGGCTTCAGCGTCGCCACCATCCCGCCCTTCGAGGGCAACAGCATGTACTCGGCGGCCAAGGACAACGTCCGACAGTGCGTCAACGCCTATATCCGCACCACCTCCGACATCGACCACTACCTCGACTTCGACCAGGCCACCCGCGATCCGCTGGCACCCGGCCGCCTCTTCGCCGGGTACTACAACCGGGGCGACGACCAGCTGCACCTCAACGACAACGGCAATCAAGTCCTGGCGAACACCATCGCCGCCCCGCCGAAACCGCCCTCCGTCAGCCTGAACTTCTCGCAGCAGGTGGCCGGCGACTTCCGGGGCACCGGCCACTCCGACCTCATCGCCCGCGAAGACGCCACCGGCAACCTCTACCGCTGGCCCGGCAACGGCGACGGCACCTTCGGCAGCCGGGTCCTGCTCACCAGCGGCTGGAACTTCACCCAGACCACGGCCGCCGACTTCAACGGCGACGGCACAGCCGACCTCGTCGCCCGGGACTCCTCCGGCAACCTCTACCTCTGGACCGGCAACGCCGGCGGCACCTTCAGCGCACCCGTCAAACTCACCGACGGCTGGAACTACAGCCAGACCACCGCCGCCGACCTGACCGGCACGGGCCGCGCCGACCTGGTCGCGGCCGACGCCTCCGGCAACCTCTACCGCTGGCCCGGCAACGGCGACGGCACCTTCGGCGCTAAGAAGCTGCTGACCAGCGGCTGGAACTTCACCCAGACCGCCGCCGCCGACTTCCGCGGCACAGGCCATGCCGACCTCGTCGCGCGCGACGACACCACCGGCACGCTCTACCGCTGGCCCGGCAACGGCGACGGCACCTTCGGCAACCGGGTCCTGCTCACCAGCGGCTGGGCCCCGTTCTCCCAGACCACCGCCGGCAAGTTCCGCGGGACCGCTGCCGCCGACCTCCTCGCCCGCAACGACACCACCGGCGATCTCGACGAGTGGGACAACGCCGGCAACGCCTCCTTCACCCGCCCCCTGCGACTCACCGGCGGCTGGTAGGCAGCGTCCCTCCCACTTTCGAATCCCGCATCCTCCGCACCCGCCCGCCAGGGCAACCGAAAGGCCCCGACCGGTTCGCCGGTCGGGGCCTTCGTCGTCCCTCGTGTCCTTCGGGAACCGGGATCGCACCGAGATCGTTTCAAACGATGTTCGAATAAGCGGTAGCGCCATCGCGCACCTGTCCCGGGGGAGGGAACCGTGTCGAAGGACATGTACAAGGAGTTCTCGGAGAACGTCGACCGCGAGGTCGTGAAGCTCGTGGACCGAACCAGCCGGGAGGCCGCACAGGCCGTCGACCGGGCACTGGGCAGGGGCCCCGCCGCCGGGGCGTTCGACACGGCGCACTGGCAGCGCCGGCTCGACGACCTGCTCACCACCCACCGCATCCCCGGCGCCGTACTGGCCGTCCTCACCGGCGGGGAGATCCACGAACTGGCCAGTGGCGTCCTGCACACCGGCACCGGCGTCGAGACCACCACCGACTCGGTGTTCCAGATCGGCTCGGTCAGCAAGGGCTACACCGCCGCCCTCGTCCTGGCCCTCGCCGACGCCGGCAAGCTCGACCTGGACCAGCCGGTCGTGACGATCCTGCCGGACTTCGCCCTCGCCGACGCCGAGGCCGCCCGCACGATCACGCCGCGTCAGCTCCTCAACCACACCAGTGGGATCGAGGGTGACTACGTGAACGACACGGGCCGCGGCGACGACTGCCTGGCCCGCTACGTCGAGGGCGCGCGTGACGTCGGCCTCACCAACCCGCCCGGCGCCACCATGTCGTACTCCAGCACCGCGTACAACGTCCTCGGCCGAATCGTCGAGGTGGTCACCGGCCGGACCTGGGACGAGGCGCTCAAGGAGCTGCTCTGCGACCCGATGGGACTCCACCAGACCATGACGCTGCCCGAGGAGGTCCTGCGCTTCCGCGCCGCGATGGGGCACATGGGCGAGCCCGGCGAGGACCCGACGCCCACTCCGCTGTGGAACATGCTGCCCCGCTCCGCCGGACCGTACGGCGGCATCAGCGCCACCGCGGCCGACGTGGTCCGCTTCGCCCGGCTGTTCATCGACGGCGGGACGGCACCGGACGGCACCCGGGTGCTCTCCGCCGCCGCCGTGGAGGCGATGCTGACCCGCGAGGTCGAGATGCCCGACCAGTGGTTCCTCGGCGCCCACTGGGGCCTCGGCTGGGGCCTGTTCGAATGGGACGGCGTGCGCGGCTTCGGCCACGACGGCAGCACCTTCGGCCAACTCGCCTACCTGCGCGCCATCCCGGAGAAGGGCCTCGCCATCGCCCTGCTCACCAACGGCGGAGGCGCCGCGCCCAAGGTCCACGAGGCCCTCTGCCGCGAGCTGAGCGCCGAACTCGCCGGCGTCACCATGCCCGCGTTCGGGCCCGCCGAGCACCCCCTGACCGTCGACCCGGAGCCCTTCGCCGGCCGCTACCCGCGCGAGGGCTTCCTGATGACCATCACGCCTCGCACCGGGGACGACGACGGCGAAGGCGTACTGGACCTGCGCTACGAGGGGGTCGGGGGCCTGGCCGGCACCTTCGACCCGCTCGTCTGGCACCTCACCCCCGTCTCCGACACCCCCGCCAAGACCGTCTTCGCCGGCCGCCGCAACGCCAAGGACGCCTGGATCCCGGTCGTCTTCTACGCACTCCCGGACGGCAGCCGCTACGTCCACTTCGGCGTCCGCGCCACCGCCAAGTCCGCCTGACGCCACCACGACCACGACCACGACCACGACCACGACCACGGGAAGGGTCGGCCGGTCAGCCGGTCTCGTTCACCCCGGTCCAGACGGGTTCAGCCGCCACCCAGCGGTCCGCTCCGCCGCAGTTTTCGAATCTCGTATCCTCCGCACCCGCCCGCCAGGGCAGACGATGGGCCCGACCGCACTGCGGTCGGGCCCATCGGTCGTTCCGCCTCACGGAACGCCCTCGGCGGGGTTCAGCGGCACAGGGCGGCGTCCACGGTGCGTTCGAGATTCCTCCGGTCCGCCTCGTCGGTGAGCTGCATGGTGACCGCGACGTTGGCGGCGCGGCCGTCGTCGGTGGCGCCGCCCCGGGTCTCGTACCCGGGGAAGCTTCCGCCGTGGCCCCAGGAGAGGCCGCCGCACGGCAGCGGCCGGCTGACGAGTCCGAGCCCGTAGCGGGCGCCGGGGCCGAAGGTCGCCTCGGCGGGGACGGTGGAGCGCATCTGGGCGAGCTGGGCCGAGGGCAGGAGGCGGCCGGCCAGGAGTGCGCCGAAGAAGCGGTTGAGGTCGGAGCCGGTGGAGACCAGCTGGCCTGCCGCCCAGCCCCAGGAGGGGTCGATCTCCGTGATGTCGCGCAGCGGCGCGTCCGCCGATTCCCGGTAGTAGCCGTGGGGGTGGGGCTCCCGGATGCTCGCGTCACCGGGAGCGGGGAAGTAGGTGTGGCGCAGCCCGGCGGGTCGGACGACGCGCCGGTCGATCTCCTCGGCGAGGGGACGGCCGGTGACCTTCTGGACGATCAGGCCGGCGAGCACGTAGTTGGTGTTGCTGTACTTCCAGCTCGTCCCGGGGGTGAAGTCGGCCGGGTGCCGGAGGGCTGTGGCGAGCAGTTCGCGGGGGGCGTAGTACCGGACGTCGTCCCCGAGGTAGTCGCTGTAGTCGGGGAGCCCGCTGGTCTGCTGGAGGAGCTGGCGGACGGTGATGCGGCGCCCGTCGATCCCCTCCCCGCGGACGAGGCCGGGCAGGTAGGTGTCGACGGAGGCGTCCAGGTCCACCCTCCGCTCCGCGACGAGCTGGAGGACGACGACCGCGACGAAGGTCTTGGTGTTGCTGCCGATCCGCACCTGCCCGTCGACGGGTACCGGTGCGCCGGTGGCCAGGTCGCCGACTCCTGCGGTGTAGGTCCGGGTGCGGCCGTTCCGGTCCTGGACGCTCGCCAGCGCGGCGGGCATCCCGTCCTCGCGCACCAGCGCGTTCAGGCTTCGCTGGACGGAATCCTGTCTGGCGGCGAATGCCTGCGGCGCCGCCAGGACGCCCGGCGTCATGACGCCGATGGTCAGCGCGGCTGCGGCCGACAGGGCCCGTCGCCGCCGAAGTCCTTGCCGTGTCTGTCCACGCATGAGTCAACTCCTCGGGAATCGCCTGATCTTCGTTCGGGTCGCCCGGCCCGGGCGCGGTGGGCCCGGGCGAGCCGGGCCCGGGCGCGGTGGCGTGCCTCAGTCAGCCGCACAGGGCCCTGTCCACGGCGTCCTTCACGTGCTGCGCGGCCGCCTCGTCCGTCGGGATGGTGGTGACCGCGACATTGGCGGCGCGGCCGTCGTCGGTGACACCGCCCCGGGTCTCGTACCCCGCGATGTCGCCGCCGTGGCCCCAGTAGACGCCGCCGCAGGACAACGGCCTGCTCGTGAGCCCCAGCCCGTAGCGGAGACCTGAGGTCCCGGCGGGGACGGTCGTGCGCATCTCGGCGAGTTGGGCCGCCGGGAGGAGGCGTCCGGCGAGGAGCGCGGTGAAGAAGCTGTTGAGGTCGGAGTTGGTGGAGATCAACTGGCCTGCGGCCCAGCCTGCGGAGGGGTCCAACTCCGTGAAGTCGCGCAGCGGTCCGTTCGCCGGGTTGCGGTGGTAGCCCTGGGGGTGCGGCTCTCGGATGGCCGTCTCGCCGGGGGCCGGGAAGTAGGTGTGGCTCAGCCCGATCCGCTTGATGACGCGCCGGTCCATCTCCTCGGCGAGGGGGCGGCCGGTGACCTTCTGGACGATCAGGCCGGCCAGGACGTAGTTGGTGTTGCTGTACCCCCACTTCTCCCCCGGAGCCGCGTCGGCCTTGTAACGGAGGGCGATGTCGAGCAGCTCGCGGGGCTCGAAGTACCGGTTCCTGATCTCGTCGTCGTCGAGGTGGATGCCGTAGTCGGGGAGTCCGCTGGTGTGCTGGAGGAGCTGGCGGACGGTGATGCGGCGCCCGTCGATCCCCTCCCCGCGGACGAGGCCGGGCAGGTAGGTGTCGACGGTGGCGTCGAGGCCGATCCTCCCTTCGCCGACCAGTTGCAGGACCACGACCGCCGTGAACGCCTTGGTGTTGCTGCCGATCCGTACCTGGCCGTCCCTGGGCACCTTGGAGCCGGTGGTCAGGTCGCCGACTCCTGCGGTGTAGGCGCGGGTGCGGCCGTTCCGGTCCTGGACGCTCGCCAGCGCGGCGGGCATCCCGTCCTCGCGCACCAGTGCGTTCAGGGCCTGCTGGACGGTGTCGGGCCTGGCGGCGGCGGCACTGGAGGCGGAGGCGGCGGACGGGGCGAGGGCGCCCAGCGTCATGGCGCCGATGGCCACCGCGGCGGCGGCCGACACGGCTCGTCGCCGCCTGCCGCCCTGCTGCCGGGTCGAGGAACGAAGGCCCTGCCGGATCCGAGCACGCATCAGTCAACTCCTGGGGAATCGTTTGGACTGGGCACGATCCTGATGTCCAGGGCCCTCCGACCGCATCGCGGGAAGGCGGGAGAAATCGCTCCCTCGATCGGGGGAGGCTGCCGGTGGGCTGCCCGGCGATACTGGCGACCATGATCAGGGGAATCCCGCCGCTACTGCGCGGCTCCACGTATTCGGGTGTGCTGTTCGCCTATTGCGGCGCGCTGGCGAGCCTTCCGCTGCTGCCTCTCGCCCTGTTGCCGGCGCTGTCGTGGCGATCCGCTCCCGAGAGCGTGCAGATCGTCCTGGTGCTGCTGGTCTGGGCGGTACTGGTCGGCGCGGTCGGACTGGCGCGCCCCGTACGGCGGGCGCTGGTCGTGTCCGCCCGCCGGCTGCTGCGGGTGCCGCTGCCGAATCCGGTGGCCGGTCGCCGGGCCTCTGGTCCACTCGGCCTCGACCGCTGGCGGACCCCGATCTGGCTGGTGCTGCACGTGGCCGTCGGGTGGACGGGGGCGCTGGCGAGCGGGGTGCTGTTCATCATGGGCCTCTCCCTGCCGGGGAACTGGCTCGGCGGCGAGGTGCGAGCGAGTCTGTTCGGCACGTCGGTCCGGGTGTCGGGCTGGTGGAGCTGGATGATCGCGGCCGTGTGCGTCCTGCTGGCGGTGGCCGTCTGCGTACTGGTGACGAAGGCCCTGCGGTGGTCGGCGCCCCGGCTGTTGGGCCCGTCGGCGGCCGAGCGGCTCGCGCTGGCTGCCGAGCGGGAGCGGCTGCTGGCCGAACGCAACCGGATCGCTCACGAGTTGCACGACTCGATCGGGCACACGCTGACGGCGGCCACCATCCAGGCAGCGGTGGCGGGCCAGGTGCTCTCCGCCGACCCGGCGGCGGCGCGGGCCGCCATGCGCAGCATCGAGGAGTCGGCCCGGGCCGCGCTGGAGGACCTGGACTACGTGCTCGGGGTGCTGCGCGAGGAAAAGCCGGGAACAGCGCCGACCCGGACCCTGGCCGACCTCCCCGAGCTGCTGGACCGTCTGCGGCACGCGGGGGCGGTGGTGGAACCGACCCTGTCGGGCGAGCTGGCGCAGGTGCAGGGGACGCTCTCCCGGGCGGCGTACCGGATCCTCCAGGAGGGGTTGACGAACGCGCTGCGCCACGGGGCGGGCGGCCCGATCGAAGTCCGGGTGACGGCCGCGCCGGACGGACTGGATCTCACGGTGGTCAACCGGATCGGGGCACGGACGGGCCCGGGCGCGGGTGCCTTCCCGACCTCCGGCCACGGTCTGCCCGGACTGGCCGAGCGCGTCCGGCTGCTGCACGGTGAGTTCCGGGCCGGCCCGGACGGGACGCAGCACTGGCGGCTGGCCGTCCGGCTGCCGGTACGGGTCGCGGCGTGAGTGGATCCGACGCGGGCGAGGGCACGGCCAGCGCCGCCGTCACCAGCCCCGCCGCCACCAGCCCCGCCGTCACCCTCCTGATCGCGGACGACGACGAGGTGACCCGCAGCGGCCTGCGCACGCTGCTCGCCGCACAGCCGGGGATCACGGTGGTCGGCGAGGCCGCCGACGGCGTCGAGGCGGTCGAACGGGCGCAGAGCCTGCGGCCGGACGTGGTCCTGATGGACGTCCGGATGCCGCGTCGCAACGGGATCGAGGCCACCCGCCAACTGCTGGCCGAAGCGGCCGACCCGCCGAAGGTCGTGATGATCACCACCTTCGAGAACGACGGCTACGTCACCGCTGCCCTCAGCGCGGGCGCCAGCGGCTTCGTCCTCAAGCGCCTCCCGGTCCGCCAGATCGCCGAGGCGGTCCGGGTGGTGGCGGCGGGCGAAGCGGTCCTCTTCCCGGCCGCGCTGGGCCGCATGGTCGCCGCCCGCCCGCTGCGCTCCGCCGAGGCCCTGCCGCAGGCCGCCCTGACCGGCCGTGAGGAGGAGGTGCTGCGCTTGATGGCCACCGGGCTCTCCAATCCGGAGATCGCGGAGTCCCTCACGGTGAGCCTGGAGACGGTCAAGACCCACGTCGGAAACGTGCTGACCAAGCTCAGCGCGCAGAACCGGACCCATGCCGTGGTGATCGCGTACGAGTCCGGCCTGGTGGTCCCGGGCATCGTCGGCTGACCGTTCCGAACGGCACCCGACCGAGACGGCGACAACCCGAGACGGCTGCAACGCGATCCCAGCGAGCCGCTCCGCCGCGGGTGAGGACGCCCACTCGCTCGGCGACGGTCCTGACCTGTGGCGACCCCGCGCCCGGGGCGGGGCCACCCCCCGGACGGGGCTCAGTCGACCGTGAGCACCACCTTGCCGAAGGGGCCGCTCTCGCGCAGGTGACGGTAGGCGGTGAGCGCCTCGTCGAAGGCGAAGACCCGGTCGATCACCGGATGGATGCCGTGCTCCGCCAGGGCCGCGTTCATCTGCTCGAAGGCCGCGCGGTTGCCGACCGCCAGTCGCTGGAGCGAGAAGAAGCGGCCGTTGATAACGTCCGGGTCGATCAGCACCCCGTCGGAGGGGAAGGCGCCGGTCACCGAGATCTGGCCGTTGAAGCCGACCGACTGGACCGACTTCGCGATGCTGGGCGCACCGACCGCCTCCAGGACCAGGGCGACCCCGCGCCCGCCGGTGAGCTCGCCGACCGTGCCCTGCCACTCGGGCGTCAGCTGCCGGTCGATCACGTGTGCCGCACCGAGCTCCCGCAGCCGCTCGGCCTTCTCCTCGCCGGAGGCGACCACGATCACCCTGCCGCCGAGGGCGGCGGCGAACTGGACCCCGAACAGGGCCACCGCGCCGGCGCCGACCACCAGTACGTCGTCGCCGGCGGCCATCGGCCGCGGCCCGGTCGTCAGCGCCGACCACGCCAGCACCGCGGCGCAAGGGAGCGTCGCGGCCTCCTCGAAGGAGAGGTGCGCCGGGATCCGCACCACCGACTCCTCGTCGACGACCTGATAGTCCGTCAGCATCCCGTCCAGGCTGGCCCCGTACTGCTCGCCGACCAGCGGGAGCGTCATCGGCCCGTCGATCCAGCGCCGGAAGTAGGTGACTGCCACCCGGTCGCCGACCTGTGCCCGCCGCACGCCCTCGCCGACGGCTACGACCTCCCCGGCCCCGTCGCTCAGCGGCACGACCCCCGGGGCAGCGGGAACCGGATAGGTCCCGTCCAGGATCATCAGATCCCGCCGGTTGAGCGAGGCGGCCCGCACCCTCACCAGCACCTCGTGCGGGCCGGGCTCCGGGACCTCCTCCTCCCGGACCACCAGTCCGTCCAGGCCGTCCTCGGGGCGGTCCAGGTGGTAGGCGGTCCGGAACCTGCGCTGCGTGTTCGTCATCGTGCAACTCCCCCTCGTGGATTCGTCGTTGGCGATCACACTAGGTGGACGGAGCTCCGCCGGAATCAGTCATGGATAGGTAGGGCCTGTAGGTAGGGCCAGGCGGAAGGACACTGCCGACGGCACCCTTCGAGGCTCGGCCGGCGCCGGCGCTACGTCCACGGGTGTCAGTGCTGCGGGCGCAGGCCGTCCAGGGCGAGTTCGACGAAGCGGCGCCAGTCGCCCACCGCGTTACGGCTGATCGCCGCCACCGCGCCGGCGATCATGTAGAGATCGGAGACACCGGCGTCCTCGCGCACCGTGCCGTCGGCACGGCCCCGCGCCAGCAACTGCTCGCCGACGTCCAGCAACTGGGCGCCCACCTCCCCGCCCGGTTCGGTGTTGCCGAACGCCACCTCGATGACCCCGGACACCCCCCGCCCCTCCTCGTGCGCCCGCCCGATCGCGTCCAGGAAACCCGCCAGCGCCTGCCGCCCGTCGGGCAGCGACAGGCACTCCTCACGCGCGTGGCGCAGGATCCCGGCGAACCGCTCCTCGGCGACCGCGGCGACCAGCGCCTGCCTGGTCGGGAAGTGCCGGTAGACCGTTCCGACGCCCACACCCGCCGCCTTCGCGATGTCGGCCATCTGCACCGCGTCACCGTGTGCGGCGAACAGCTCACCGGCCGACTGGAGCACCCGGCTCCGGTTGCGCTCGGCGTCCGTACGCGGCTTTCGGCCCGCACTCGTTGACATCTGGGACGCTCCTCTGCGTATGCTCAAACCGGAATCGGATTCCGAATCTGATTCCTCCTTTGAAAGGATACCTTTGTGGACCGCTTCATCCTGCTCGCAGCCGGCACGTCGCGCCCCACCTCCGCCCATCTCCCCCCGGGTACCGCCGTCAAGGCGAGCGCCGACGACACCGAGGGCCGCTTCGGTCTCACCGAGCACTGGGGCCCCGACCCCCTGCCGTCGCCCCATCGGCCGGACGGCGACGAGATCCTCTACCTGCTCGACGGCGAACTGAAGGTCGAGACCGAGGACCTCGTCCACCACCTCACCCCCGGCATGTGCGCCTTCCTCCCGCGCGGCACCGCCCGGACCGTCGATGTCCAGCCCGAGGCCCGGGTACGCGCCCTCCGCCTCTCGATCCCCGCCCCCGCTCCCGCCGCCTCCGATGCCGACGCCGACGCCGATGGCCGGCGCCCCGTCCACGTCCTGGCCCCGGGCGAGGTGCGGCCCGGACGGATCCCGGTCCCACCGGCCTTCGCCGCAAAGGTTCGGGGCACCGACACCGGGGGCCGGCTCTCGCTGCTGGAGATGACGGTCACCCAGCAGATCCCCCGCCATGTCCACCACCTGGCCGACGAGGCGGTCTACGTCCTGTCCGGCGACCTCGCCGTCGAGTTCGCCGACCAGAGCCACCTCCTCTCCCCCGGCCAGTTCGTCCTCCTGCCCCACGGCATCCCCCACGCCCTGGCCCCCGGCTCCACGCCGCCCCCGCGCGTGCTCCAGATCTCCTCCCCGGGCGGCTGGGAGTGCTTCGTCGAAGACTTCGTCGAGGCCCGGACGTCCGTCAGCACCGCCGGCCGGCTCGACCCCCGCGAACTCAACCGCATCGCAGCCCCCTACGCCATCACCTACGAAGACCCGTCCTGAGCTCGGCCGTCCCGCCGCTCAGCACCCGAAGAGCCGGCCGCCCCGGACCTTGGCGCCGGGCAGGAGACGTCAGAGGGCCCGGACCGCCTCGGAGCGGTCCGGGCCCTCGTCGTTCACAGGGCCGCCTGGCCCCTTGTCAGTCGCGGAGATCGAGGGGCACTTCACATACGCCGTAAACATGCGCCGTAGACGAAGTAGACAAAACCTGAGGGTTCACCGCGCCGCACACCGTCCGCTGCTGATTTCGGTCGGTACGCCGCGCGCCGTCAGCCGGGCTCGTTCCAGGAGGCCATCTGTTCCCGGAAGGTCGGGCAGGTGACGATGTCCGTCCGGCCGCACTGGAGGGCGTGGGTGAGCAGCTGGTGGGCGTGGTCGAGGTCGAGCATGCGCTGCTCGACCTCGGCGATCTTGGCGCGGATCATCGCCTGCCGGCGCGGCTGGTCCTCCTGGAACTCCCGGACCTCGGCCAGGCTCAGGCCGGCCTGCTGGAACTTGCGCAGCAGCACGATCCGGTCCGCGGCCGACGGCGGGTAGCGGCGCTGCCCGCTCTGGCGCTCGGGTGCGGGCAGCAGGCCGTTGCGCTCCCAGAACCGGATGGCCGACGCGGGTACGTCGGTGATCTCGGCGAGCTGGCCGATGGTCATGCGCACGATCCGGCCCCTCCTCGACTTCCTCTCCCCCGCGCCGGGTGGGCGCTTGACTTGAACCTTAGTTCAAGTCGCAGAGTTGCCGACAGGAGGGGCGGCGCCGAACCGGCCGCCCCCGAAGGAGAATTGGGAGATCAGAGATGTCAGACGCACCCGAGGCCCGGAGCCGGGCGCACCAGCTCGTCGAGGCCAGTCGGCAGCTCTTCACGGCCGGGGTGATGTCGCACTCCGGGCACGCCAACCTGAGCGTCAGGCTCGACGCCGACCGCTTCCTGCTGACCCCGGGCTTCGTCCGGGACCTGGAGCCCCAGCACCTGGCGACCGTCGGCCTCGACGGGCAGCTCCTGGAGGGCGAACTGCGCTCCGTCAGCGCCGAGATCATCACCATGCACAGCGTCGTCTACCGCGCCCGCCCGCACGTGGGCGCCATCATCCACACCCACTCGCCCTCCGCGACGGCCTTCGCGGTGGCCCACCGGCCGCTGCCCTGCCGCACCGAGCCGATGCTGCGCTTCGGCCAGCCCGAGGAGGTGCCGGTCGTGCCCTGGGGTCCGCGCGGTTCGGACGTGTCGATCCGGGGCATCGCCGACGTGCTGGACCGGCGCCCGACGACGTCCTCGGTCCTCCTCGCCAACCACGGCCTGCTGGTCTTCGGCCCTGACGCGGCCGCCGCCGCCCACCTGGTGGTGGCGATCGAGGAGAGCGCCGAGGCCGAGATCGCCGCCGCGGCGATCGGCGGGGCCGTGGACTTCCCCGAGGGCGCCCTGGAGGCCGTCCGCGCCTCGATCGCGCGGGTGTCGGCATGACCGCTTCCGACCAGGGCTTCGACGAGCGCTCCGAGGCGCTGCGCGACCGCTACCGCACCACGCTCGGCGCCGTCCCCGCCGCGGTGGAGGACCGCCTGCGGCTCGCCCAGGACTACGGACGGCTCCCCACCGAGGAGGTGTTCACGGCCCTGCGCCACCTCGTGCTCGCCGACAGCCCGCTCGGTGGCCGCGTACAACAGCTGGTCCACTTCGGCCAGTTGCTGTCCCTCGGCCGGGCGGAACCGGCCCGCATCCACGCCCGCGGCGCCCTCCACGCGGGCGCCGGCATCGCCGACCTCATCGGCGTCGCCGAGACCGCGCTCATCACCTCGGGCGCCCCGGCCTACGCGCTCGGCATCGAGATCGTCGTCGAAATCGTGGAGCGGGAAAGGGCGCGGGAAAGGGATCAGGTGAAGGGGAAGCAGAAGGAGAAGGAGAAGGGCGAGGACGGCTGACCGCCGCGCCCGGATCGAACCGGTCGGATTCAGGGCCGCAGGGGCTTGGCGAGGCGAACCGTGCCCTCGGGCTCGTCGTGGGGGGCGGGCCGGTAGCCCTCGCTCTCGTAGAGGGCGATGTTGCCCGTGCTGCGGGTGCCGGTGAAGAGGACGGCGCGGGAGCAGGCCGGGTCGGCGGCGGATTCGGCGGTGCGGAGGAGCCAGCGGCCGAGGCCCTGGCCGCGGAGGTCGGGGGCGACGCAGAGGCGGCCGATGTGCCAGTCGGTGCCGGTGCGGCGGGCCCGGACCATGCCGAGGAGGCGGCCGTCGCGCCAGAGGCCCGTGGTGTTCCAGGTGGCGATCCAGTCGCGGACCTGCTGCGGGGACTCGTGCAGGGCCGGGATGTCGAGGGTGTCGTTGGCGAGGGCCTCGTCCACCCAGCAGCACCGCTGCAGCACGGTGACCTCGGGCGCGTCCTCGGGGGTCAGGCGCCTGGTGTACGAGCCGGTCGGCGGGCCGGGCAGCGCTTCCGGCCGCCCGGCCTCGCGCAGGGGGCGCAGGGCGTGGGCCACCCTGGTCAGCTCGTCGAGGACTCCGTGGGCCGCCGAGGCGAGGGCCGGGGTGGGGCGGACCCGGCCGTCCTCCACGGAGTCGCCGAGGCGTATCGCGACGGTGGCGCCGAGCGGGACCATGCGCAGCGTGGCCACGATCTGCTTGGCGTGCTGGACGGCCCGGGTGCCGGCCGAGCTGTTGCCGTAGCTGACGAAGCCGACCGGCTTCCAGGCCCACTCCCGGTAGAGGTAGTCGAGGGCGTTCTTCAGCGTCGCCGGCATGCCGTGGTTGTACTCAGGGGTCACGACGATGAAGCCGTCCGCGGCGTCCGCGATCGCGCTCCAGCGCCGGGTGTGCTCGTGCCGGTAAGCGCCCTCCGACGGATGCGCCTCCTCGTCGAGGAACGGCAGGCCGAGGTCGCCGAGGGCGAGGGGCACCAGCTCGACGCCCAGTTCCGCGGCGCGGGGCGCGAGCGCGTCGACGAGCCACTCCCCCACCGCCGGGCCGAGGGCGCCGGGGCGGTTGCTGGACAGGAGGACGAGGACGCGCAGGCTTTTCGTTGACATGGAAACGAAGCTAGCGAGTAGATTGGTTACATGTCAACGAAATCATCGGACGAGACCGCCCCCTGGCTGACCGCCGACGAGGAGCGCGCCTGGCGGGCCTTCCGCCGCATGGTGGCCGCCGTCCAGGCCGGAACGGTGCGGGACCTGGGCGCGGCCGGCCTCTCCGAACCCGACTACGAAGTCCTGAGCACGCTCTCGGAACGCCCCGGGCGCACCAGTTCCCTGCACGAGCAGGCCGCCAAGATGGACTGGTCCCGCAGCCGCCTCTCCCGGCACGCCACCCGGATGGAGGAGCGCGGCCTCCTGCGCCGCGAGCCGGACCCGACCGACGGCAGGGGCTGCCTCCTCGTCCTCACCGAGCACGGCTTCGACACCCTCGCCGCCGCCGCCCCGGCCCATGTCGCCTCCGTGCGCCGCCACTTCGTCGACCGGCTCACCCCTGAGGATCTCGCCGCGCTCGAGGCGATCGCCCGGAAGGTGGAGGGCCCCGAGGGTTAACTCGTTTCGAGGTTCTGGGTCATGCGTTCGAGGACGGTGACGGCGGCGCGGTACTCCTCGGGGGTGATGCCGGCCAGGGAGAGGTCGCGGAAGGCGGCGACCCGGGTGGCGACGGTGGAGAGGTGGTCACGGCCGCTCGGGGTCAGGGTGAGGTGGCCGGGGGCGGGGCGGGTCGTCCAGCCGTGGGCGAGGGTGGTCTCGACGGCGGCGGTCAGGGTGGGGAGGTCGGCGTTGGGGGCGGGGGCGGTGACGACGGCGGCGTCGGGGACGACAGCGGCGCCGGTGGCCTCGGGGGTGTCGCGGAGGACGTTGAGGACCTGCCAGGTGGTGCGGGTGAGGCCGTACTCGGCGAGGACGCCGTTCATGTGGTGGGTGATGGCCTGGTCGGTGCGGTTGAGCCAGTAGCCGATCGGCTTCATGGTGGCGGCCTTTCCTTGTCCGGCAGCGTTTCTCAGCGCGGGGTGAACGCTGTGGCGTTCTCGACGGCCCACTGGTGGAACGTGCGCTCCGGCCTTCCCAGCAGGGAGCGGGTGGTGTCGGCGATGGGCGCGGGACCGGCGGTGGCGGCGGCCCACAGGGTGAGCAGCGAGTCGGCGAAGCCGGCGGGCAGGAAGCGGTTCATCTGCTGCTCCGCCTCGGCGCGGGTGATGGTCTCGACGCGCAGGTCGCGGCCGAGCACCTCGGCCAGGACGGCGATCTGCTCGCGGAAGGTGAGGGACCGGCCGCCGGTGAGGGTGAGGGCGCGGCCGCGCAGGGCCGTACCGGTGAGCGCCTCGACGGCGACGTCGGCGATGTCCTCGGGATGGATGGGCGCGATCTGCGCCTCCGGGTAGGCGAGTTGGATCGGCAGGCCCTGGCCGATGCCGTAGGACCAGCCGAGGGCGTTGCTGGCGAAGGCGTCCGGCCGCAGAAAGGTGTGCGGCAGGCCGGAGGCGGCCAGGGCGCGCTCGACGAGGAAGCTGTGCGAGGCGAGCGGGTCGGTCTCGGCGTCGGGCGCCAGGACCGAGGCGGAGGACAGCAGGACGACGTGCTCGACCCCGGCGGCCCTGGCCGCCGCGACGAAGGCGTCGATGCCCGAGGGCTCCGGGTAGAGGAAGACCTGGCGCACACTGTCGAGCGCGGCCGGGAAGGTCTCGGGCCGGCCGAGGTCGAGTTCGGCGACCTCCACGCCGGCCGGGACGGTCAGGTCGGCGGGCTTGGCACTGGCCGCGCGGACGGGCCGTCCGACGGTGTGGAGGCGGTGGATGACGGCCTGGCCGACCTGACCGCGGGCGCCGGTGATGAGGATGGACATGAGAAGGGGACCCCCTGGTTCACAGCACGACCGAAGCTCTGCGCTTCGACATATGCATGCTTGCATGCATGTAATTTCAGGTCAACACATGCCTGCCGTCGCTCATGGGCTCTACGATGGACCCATGACGACGAACGGGAACGCGCCGCAGACGGCGGAGGAACTGCTGAACGCCGTGGGCCCCGCGTTCTCCAAGCTGCGCCGCACCTCGCTGCTAGAGGTCGAGAACCCCATCTCGGCCAAGGACCTGAGCCGCACCCTGGTCCTGAACATCGTCCTGGGGCACACCCGGGACTCCGACAAGGAGATCACCGTCGGCGCGGTCGCCGAGATCCTCGGCGTCGACCCCTCGGTCGCCAGCCGGATGGTCAGCGACAACATCAAGGCCGGCTACCTGATCCGCGCCGCCTCCCAGCAGGACGGGCGCCGCACCGTACTCCTGCTCAGCCCCGAGGGCGCCGAGCTCATGGCCCGGTTCCGGCGCCACCAGCGCGACGCGTTCGACTACATCACCGCCGACTGGAACGAGCACGACCGCCTGGAGTTCGCCCGCCTGATGCTCAAGTACGTCGACTCGCTGGCCCAGTTGAAGGACCGGGGCCTGGCCGTGGACGCCAAGGGCGCCTGAGGCCTGCGGGCCCTGCGCCCGGACGGCGGCCGGTGAGCATCCGAATCAGGGCCCGTTCAGCACTGATCAGCACGTGATCAGCACGTGATCAGCGCCCGGAGAGGCGCTGGAACGGGGCGTGGTCGCGCAGGAGTTCGGCGTAAGGGGCGGTGGCGGAGGCCGTACCGTCGGAGAGCATCACCACGCTGTCCGCGGCCTCGACGGTGGACATGCGGTGGGCGATGACCAGCAGGGCGCACTCCTTCCGCAGGTCGTGCAGGTTGATGGTCAGCGCGGCCTCGTTGGCCGGGTCCAGGTGCGCGGTGGGCTCGTCCAGGAGCAGCAGCCGGGGGCGGGCGAGGACGGCGCGGGCGATGGCGACGCGCTGGCGCTCGCCGCTGGAGAGGCGCAGGCCCCGCTCGCCGACCTCGGTGTCGAGCCCGGCCGGCAGGCGGTGCACCTTCTCGGTGAGGTTGACCAGGTCGAGGACTTCCCGGAGGCGGTCGTCGGTGGCGTCCGGGGCCGCGTAGCAGAGGTTCTCCCGTAGGGTGCCGTGCAGCATCGGGCAGTCCTGCTCGACCCAGCCGATCCCGGAGCGCCACTCGTCCAGGCCGAGGCCCTCGGCGGGGTGCCCGCCGAGGCGGATGCTGCCGCTCCACGGTTCGTAGAAGCGGTTGACCAGCGCGAAGGTGGTCGACTTGCCGGCGCCGGACGGGCCGACCAGGGCCACCAGGGCGTGGCGGGGGACGGTGAGGGAGAGGCCTTGGAGGATCGGCGCGTCGGAGCTGTAGCCGAAGTACAGGTCGCGGATCTCCAGTGCGGGGGCGGTGGTTGACCACTCCGAGGGCTGACGAAACACTCGGGGGGCGGCCTCCACGGGGAGCGCGTACACCTCCCGGATGCGCTCGGTGGAGCCCTTGGCCCGGTTCACCGAGGCGAGTCCCTCCATCAACTCGGTGACCGGGCCCGTCAGTTGGGTGGCGTACAGCAGCATCGCCACCAGGGCGCCGAGCGAGAGGACGCCCTGGTCGACCCGGGTCGCGCCGAGCAGCAGGACCAGCACGAAGGCGGCGTTGATGGCCAGTTGGGCCGTCGGGGCGATCAGCGCCGTGAGACGGGCGCCGCGCATCGCGGCGTCGTACGCGTCGAGGGCGAGTGTGCCGAGGTGGTCGGCCTCCCGCCGTTCGGCGCGGTTGGCCCGTACGGTCCGCAGGGCCGACAGGGCCCGCTCCAGCCCGGCCGAGACCGCGCCCACGGCGGCCTGCAGGTCGGAGGAGGAGCGGCCGATCGCCGCCGAAAGCCTGTTGATCACGAGGCCGCTGGCGAGGAGCACGCCGAGGATGATCAGCATCAGGACCGGATCCAGCACGAACATCGCGGCGACGCTGCCGAGCGCGACGCACAGGTTGGTGGCGATCTGGACGGAGACGTGCGTCAGCGCCTCGCGAAGAACGACCACGTCCGTCGAGGCGCGCGCCATCAGGTCGCCGACGCGCAGACGGTCGAAGGCGGGTATGCGCACCCGCAGCAGGTGCCCGATCAGCCTGGTCCGCGTGGCCAGGACGAACCGTTCGCCGGTGCGCTCCAGCAGGTAGACGGCGCCGGCGCCGATGAGGGCCTGGAGCAGGAGCAGCAGGACGAGGAGACCGGCGGGGAGCAGGAGCGGCCGGTGGGCGGTGACGGCGTCCACCACCCCCTTGGCCGCCAGGGGCTGGGCGATGCCCACGGCGGCGGCCGCCAGGGTGAGGAGCAGGGCGACGGCCAGGGCGCGGCGCTGCCCACGGGTCAGGGTCCACAGCTGGCGAAGCATCGTGTCCTCGGCTCCCAGGATGTGTTCAGCCGGCTTCCACCAGGCCGGAGGTGCACAGCCGGTCGGTCATCGCCGTGAGGTCCTGCCGCGCCTCGGCCTCGGCGATGCCGAAGTGGGCGGAGAACTCCTCGGCGACCTGGCCGACGGTGTGGCCGTCGAGCAGGCGCCGCAGGGCGTACGCGCCGGTCTGGTTGAGCTGCCAGTAGGCGCCGGTGCGCCGGCTCAGCAGCACGGCGCCGTCGTCCGTGTCGGTGGACACGGTGTGGGCGGTCAGGCGGAGCGTCATGCGGTCCTCCGGACGGGGGATGAGGCGGAACCAGCGGGACGGGCGAAACGGGCAGGTCAGGCAGGTCAGCCGGAACGGGCGGAACGGGCGGAACTGGCGGGCCGAGCCGGCCGCTTGGGCGCGACGGTGACCATCGGCCGGAAGTAGCCGTCCGGGTACGGCTCGTCGATCACCCGCCCCTCCGCCTCCACCCAGGCGTGGGCGCCGAACGGCGTCGTGCGCACGCCCGCCTGCCAGGTGGGCCAGACGCCCTTGAACCGGCACAGGACGGCCGTGGCGATCGAGCGCTGGAGGCAGTTGTGGACGGCGCAGCGCAGGCTGACCGCGACCACCGCCGTACGGGCGGCGGACGCCTGCGCGGCGGTGCCCGGCCGGGCTCCGGTACTCAGGGCCGCGAGGACGGATTGCAGGCGCCCGGGCGAGAGCCTGGCCAGCGGACGGGCGAGCGCCACGGCGGCCAGCGGGAGCAGGCGCCGGTGCAGGGGCAGCCGGGTACGCGGCTGGAGCGCGCAGGGCGGACTGGTCACGGCGTCTCCTCGAGGGTGAGGACCGGCTGGGCTTCGGGCAGGTGAGCGGCGGAGCGGGCGGTGATCTCGCGCAGCCACAGTTCGGCGCCGATCGTCGCCTCCAGCTGCGCGGACCAGACGTCCCCGCTGCGCGGCGGGGTGATCAGCGTGGTGCGCAGCCCGCGTACGTCGATCAGGCCGCGCCGCGCCAGCTCCGAGTCCGCGAAGAGGTCCAGCAGGTCCGGCACGTGCTGCTGGAGGGAGCGGTCGACGGGCTCCTCGCAGTCGCCCTTGGTGGTGCGGTCGAGGATCACGTCGGGCACGAGGCCCCGCATCGCCGCGGCCAGCGCCGGTTTGTAGCGCCAGGGGCTGTAGCGCTCGTGGGGAAGGACGGCCAGTACGGCCTCGATCACCCGGTCGTCCAGGTACGGCAGTTCGAGGGGCAGGCCTTCGGCGGCGTAGTCGCGGCAGACGAGCCGGAGCACCGGCCCGGCGCTGCGCAGGGCGGCGAGGGTCTCGTGCTGCCCCCGGTCCGGTGCGAAGGGCGCGGCCTGCTCGGCCACCTCGTGGAAGAGCGTCCGGGTGGTCCGTACCGCGTCGCCGGTGGCCCAGGGCGTGGCCGGAATCCGTTCGCCCCAGCCGAGGGAGGGCGTCCGGGGAGGCGGCGCGCTGCGGGCGAGGTCGCCGGCGCACTGCCGCCACCACCCGGCGAGGTCTCCCCCGCCCAGCAGTCCGGCCAGGCTGGGCAGCAGCGGCCAGTCGTTCAGGGCCCGGTGGGCACGCAGGTGCCGCCAGGCGGTGACGGGGCGGCGGCGCAGCAGGGTGTGCAGGTAGGAGGCGCCGCCGGTGAACAGCTCGTCGGCGCCGTGCCCCGCGAGGTGCCGGGTGGCGCCGTGCTCGACCAGCTGCCGGGCACCGAAGCGGACGGCGTTCATGCCGCGGGTGGTGGCGCGCGGGGCCTCCGCGTCCGTCGCCCAGTAGGGCGGGGCGAACACCGCGGGCGCGTCGGTGTCCGGCACGGTCAGGTGCTCGGCGTGCGGGAGCAGGCGGGCGGCCTGGGCGGCGTACAGCGGATCGTCGTTGATCGCGCTGCCGCCCGTCCAGCAGAAGGTCAGCAGGTCGGGGCGCTGTTCGGCGGCGAGGAAGCACAGCGAGGTGGAGTCCATGCCGCCGGAGAGGTCGGCGGAGAGCCGGCCCTGTTCCGGCCGCCGCTGGGCCACCGCCTCCCGCAGGCGCTCGCGCACGGCCGGCGCGCCCTGCGCCAGGGTGAGTTCCGGCTCCGGCGGCCGCCACCACTGCACGGACCGGGCGGGGCCGTCGGCGGGGAGCACCAGGCAGGAGTCGGAGGGCACCTGGTGCACGCCGTGCCACCAGCTGCGCTCGCTCAGCGGCGCGAAGAGCATCCCGTACGTCACGCTCGCCGCGACCAGGCCCTCGTCGGGCTCGGCGCCGGTCAACTCGGCCAGCACGTCGGCCCGGTCGCCGGCGATGGGCACACCGCCGAGCCGGGCGGTGAACGCGCAGCGCGTCCCGCTGACGGTGCCCTGGAAGCGCACCTGCCCGTGGACGGAGGCCACCACGTGGGTGTTGCCGGGGAGGCCCCGGGCGAGCGCGTCGAGGTCCGGGAGGCCGCGGACGCGCGAGACCAGGGCGTCGAGCCGGCCGGCGGCGACCGGGCTCGGCCCGAACACCGCCACCCGTACCGGCCCGGCGGTGGAGACGACCAGGTCCTCCGGCGCCCACGAGCCTGCCAGCCAGGGCCGTCCGGAGGCGTGCGCGACCGTCCGCGCGGTTCCGGGGCCGATCCGACGGCCGGTGTTCCGGTGGGCCTCGGCGCCACCCTGGGAATCCGGAAAAACCACGAGGTAATCGTCGAGCGACTTCACGTTCCCACCCCCAGGTATCACGGTCATCACGGGTATCACGACGGCATCGGCACCATCGGTGCTTCGCCCCAGAACCGTGCACCACAAAAAGGGGGCATCACAACCGAATATCGCCGCATTCCCGGGGATCGCGCCAATTGTTCGGTGGCGAAATATGGCCATTTCCGGATCGATAATATTCAGATCGAGAGATCATCACGACCGCTTCTGATCACTTTTGACCGACCCAGAATCTGTCATGCCCACTTCCACAACGAAGTCGACCGGGTGATGCTTCGCTTACGAGCCAGCCCCGCGCACGAGAAGTCGACGGGCAATGGCCGAAGCCCGGCCGTCCGCATGGACACCATCGGGGGACACCGGTCTCAATGAAGCGGAGGCCACCCGGGCCTCGATACGGACGCATGGGAGAGCACCGTGACCGAGAACCAGAAGCTGCCCGAGCGCTACACCCCGCCGGCGGCCGCCAAGGTCGGCGACTTCACCAAGGACACCGACGGCACCATCTACACCAAGAAGGACGCGACGACCCTCGGCTTCAAGAAGCCGCGCTGACCCGCTCCTGCCCGACGGCCCGCCGGCGCACCGCCGGCGGGCCGTCCCGCTTTATCCGGGATCCCTTTCCCGCGATTCCGAATTCCCATCGCCATCGAAATTCCGAATTCCCGGTCGACCGCACCCGATCCGCCCCCCGGCCCCCCGCACCCGCCCCTCGACCCCCGCCCCTCGACCCTCCGTCAGCCGGCCTCCGAGAGCCGCCTCAACTGGTCCTCGTCGAGCCTCAGTTCGAGCGCCCCGAGCGCCTCGTCGAGCTGCGCGACCGAACTCACGCCCAGGACGGGGACCGTGGGAACGGGATGCGCCAACAGCCAGGCCAGCACCACCTGGTTGACGGTCGCACCGGTCTCGGCCGTCACCTCCGCCAGGACGGCGAGGCGGGCCTTCGCCCCAGGCCAGTCGTACTGCTCGCCCGGCGACCGGTCCGGGCGGCCGTAGGCGCCGCCGAGGAGCGGGGAGTAGGCGAGCAGGACGGTCCCGGGGTGGTCCGCGAGGTGGTCGAGCAGAGCGACGTCGGCGTGCGCCTGGACGCCGAAGTCCGCGTCGGGGCGGGGCATCAGATAGCTGTGGCGCTGCTGGACGCACCGATAGCCGGGCCAACCCCGGCGCGCGGCCAGCGCGTTGGCCTCGAACAGCTGGGCGGCGGTGTGGTTGCTGCAGCCGAGGAGGCCCACCTTGCCGTCCCCGACCAGGCCCGCGTAGGCGCCGAGGGTCTCCTCGACCGGGGTGTTCGGGTCGGCCACGTGCGCGTAGTGGACGTCCAGGCGGTCCGTGCCGAGGCGGCGCAGGCTGCCCTCGACGGCGGCGCGCAGCACGGGCCCGGCGAGGCCCTCGATGTGCTCGGGGAACGGCAGGCCCGGCACCGGGCGGGCGCCGGACTTCGAGGCGAGCACCAGCGATTCGCGGTTGCCGCGGCTCCTGATCCAGCGGCCGAGCAGTTCCTCGCTCTCGAAGCCGGTCGCGCCGGGCACCCAGAAGGCGTAGTTGTTCGAGGTGTCGACGAACGTCCCGCCCGCCTCGGTGAAGCGGTCCAGGATCGCCGTCGCCGTCCCCTCGTCCACGGTGGTGCCGAAGGTCATCGCGCCCAGGCACAACGCGCTCGCCTCCGGGCCGCCGACTCCCAGTGCACGGTGCTTCATTCGCGCGATCCCCTATTCGTGCTCGTGCTCGGTTCCGGCGGTCAGCCGGATCTCGTGGACGTGGTTCCTGGTACCGGCGAGCGGCTGCACCCGGCCGACGGCGTCGGTCGCCCTGGCCCGGACGCGGTGCGGGCCAGGGGCGAGGTCGTGGTCGAGCGCGAAGCGCTGCCAGGCGGGCTGCGCGCCGCGCGGCTCCAGGACGGCGGGCCGCCAGGGGCCGTCGTCCACGGAGACCTCGACGGAGGTCACCTCGGTCGAACTCCAGGCCCGGCCCGCGAGTTCGCACACCCCGGCGGGCACCCGGGCGCCGTCGCGCGGGGTGAGCAGCTTGCTGCTGACGTCGATCTCGCGGGCCGGGACGCGCTCCTCGCTCCCCGGGACCGCCCGCGTGTAGAGGCGGGTGGTGAAGAGGTGCTCCGGGCGCTCGGCCGCCAGGGTGATCCGGCGCAGCCACTTCACCGAGTTGGTGCCGAACATCCCCGGCACCACCGCCCTTACGGGAAAGCCGTGCTGACGCGGCAAGGGCTCACCGTTCACCCGGTGGGCGAGCAGCACAGCGGCCCCGCCCTCCTCCAGCGGAAGATCCTTGAGGTACGTCAGGCCGCTCTCCCCCGCGAAGCTGCCCGTGTCGGCGCCCTCCAGCCAGAGGTGCCGGGCCCCGGCGGACGGACCGGCCAGGGCAAGCACCGCGGAGAGCGCGACGCCCGTCCACTCCAGGTTGGCGACGGCGCGGGTCGGGACGTCCGGGTTCAACGGGTTGCCGAGGCACTCGTGGACGGACGTGACGCGGGTCTGCGGCAGCTCCAGCAGAGCGGACAGGCCGATTTCCAGGGGGCGTTCGACCAGACCGTCGACGGTGAGCGTCCAGTCGGCGGCCTCGATCGCAGGCGCCTCACCGAGGTGCGTGCGGACGAAGACCTGCCCGATCGGGGTCCGGAAGACGTCGGGGGTCTCCGGGTCGTTGTGGTAGCCCATCCGCCACTGCCTCCTCATACGAATCACCTGTATCCGCAGGGACGTTACCCGCAGGAGCCCGCCCGGTCAGCCCGGTTTCAGGCGGGCCGACCGCCGAACGCGCGGGCTTCGGCGACCAACTCGGCGACGGTGGAAGCCTTGTGGGCGGAGTAGGCGAGCAGACGGGCGTCGGCCCGGGCAGCCTCCCGCTTGGCGCGGGCATAGCGGGCGACCGCCTCCGGACGGGCCCGCAGGTACGCGCGCAGGAGCAGGTTGTCCGTCCACAACGCGCCGCCCAGCTCCACGACATGGACGTTCGCGGACACCCCCGACCGCCGCCGCAGGTACTGCCGCCCGGGCACTCCCGACTCGCCCAGGTGCTCGAACCCGTGCCGGCACACGACCTCGACCACCGCCGCCGTGTCCACCCCCGCGCACCCGATCTGGACGTCCAGCACCGGCTTGGCGTCCAACCCGGGCACGG
This sequence comes from Kitasatospora sp. NPDC051170, assembly GCF_044455705.1. NCBI lineage: Bacteria > Bacillati > Actinomycetota > Actinomycetes > Kitasatosporales > Streptomycetaceae > Kitasatospora > Kitasatospora sp. NPDC051170. Next base: position 165,523 of record NZ_JBITFA010000006.1, read on the forward strand.
CGGTCGAGCCGATGTGCTCGACCTCGGCCGGCACCGGAAGGTCCGCGCGGAACAGCGCCGCCAGCGCGCGGCCCTGATCGGCCCAGGCGGGATCGTAAGGGGTCAGGTGAATCGGTTCGTCGAGCATGCCCGGAGAGTACCGTCGCCGGACACGACCACCACGTCCGATTCCTTCAAGACCGGCGCCCCGGGCCGCGCCTAGCGTGGCGGTCATGAACGACGCCACCGCACCCCGGTTCGCCTTCGTCGGCCTCGCCGTGTCCGACCTCGCCGCCTCCATCGCCTTCTACCGCCTCCTCGGCATCGAGTTCGCCGCGGGCGCCGAGAACGAACCGCACGTCGAAGCCCAACTGCCCGGCGGCCCCCTGCTGGTCCTCGACCCGGAATCCACCATCCGCTCCTTCCACCCCGACTGGCAGCCCCCGACCGGCGGCGGCCGCACGGCCCTGGCGTTCCGCTGCGCCGACCCCGCGCAGGTGGACGCCCTGTACGCGCAGCTGGTCGACGCGGGGCACCACGGGGAGCTCAAGCCCTGGGACGCGTTCTGGGGGCAGCGGTACGCGGTCGTACGCGACCCGGACGGCAACGAGGTGGACCTGCTCGCCCCGCTCGCGGAGGGCTGAGCGGAGGCTCATGGCGACCAGGCGCAGGAGGGGCGCCACCGGGGTGCACCCGGAACGTCAGGCGCGCAGGAGGGACGTCACCGGCGTGCCCGCCAACTCCCGGACGTCCCGCGCCAAGTGCGCCTGGTCCGCGTAGCCCGCGCGGGCCGCCGTCTCGGCGAGCGGCACGCCCGAGCGGGCGAGCGCGAGAGCGCGTTGCAGCCGCAGGATGCGGGCGAGCGTCTTGGGGCCGTAGCCGAAGGCCGCCAGCGAGCGCCGGTGCAGCTGCCGGGCGCCGAGGCCGACGGTCTCGGCCGTGGCCGCGACGCCGCGCCCGGCCGCGAGGGCGGAGGCCACCGCCCGGACCAGCCCGTCCTCCGGCGGCGCCTCGGCCGCCAGGTGCAGGGCCAGGTCCTCCAGCGCGGCGGCCGGATCGGGCGCGGTGTCGATCCGGCCGATGAGCCGACTCACCTCGGCGGCGGGCCGTAGCGCGGCCAGGTCGACCCGCTGGTCGCGCAGCTCGCACGCCGGAACGCCGAGCAGCGCCGGCATCGCACCCGGCCGAAGCCGTACGCCCGCCCACGGGCCGCCCTGACCGGGCCCGGGCCGGAAGGCGCAGGTGTCGGGGCCCGCCACCAGCAGCCGGCCGCCCGTCCAGATCAGGTCCATGCACCCGTCCGGCAGCACGAGCCCTGCGGCGCCCGAGTCCCCACAGACGGCGGCAGGCTTCGTCCACACGACCGCCCCCGGCAGCCGGGACGGGCGCTCCGCGTAGGCGGCGGACATCGCAGGCATACCCGAAGGCTAAGCCGTGTCCGGCGGATCCTGCCGGGCCTGCGAGCCCCCGGCACTACGCAAGTAGTGGCACTACGTCCGTAGTGACCCCGTGCTTCCCACCGGGCAGCCGAAGGCCCCGGCCGCGTTCAGCGGGCCGGGGCCTTCAACGGCGCTGCGGGGTCAGCCCACCGGCTGGGCCTCGGGCTCGGCGGCCGCATCGGCATCCGCTGCCTCCGCCTCCGGGGCCTTCGGGCCGCCCTTCATCAGGACCAGGGTCAGTGCCGCCGCCGCGAGGACCGCGATGCCGCCGGCGGTGAAGGTGGTGGAGGTCGCGGTGTTGAAGGCGTCGCGGGCGGCGGTGACCAGGCCGTGGTCGGCGTTGGTGGAGGCCAGGGCGAGGGCGTCGGTGATGGAGTGGCGGGCGGCCGAGGGGGTGTCGGTGGGCATGCCGTCGGTGTAGGTGCTGGAGAGGACGGTGCCGAGGATCGCGACGCCCAGGGCTGCGCCGGACTGCTGGATGGTGTCGTTGAGGGCCGAGCCGACGCCGGCGTGTTCGCCGGGGATGGCGCCGAGGAGGGCGTTGGCGGCGGCCGGCATGCCGAGGCCGGAGCCGATGCCGAGGACCAGCATGCCGAGGGCGACCTTCACGAAGCCGTCGCCGACCGAGAGGGTGGCGAGCAGGCCGAAGCCGCCGGCGATGATCAGCATGCCGATCGCGGTGAGCACCCGGGCGGAGACCTTCTTGCCGAGGGCCGCGCCGATGCCGTTGAAGAGGAGCGAGGCGACGGCGAGGGGGATGAAGGCGAGACCGGTGTCGGTGGGGGTGAACTCCAGGACGAACTGCAGGTACTGGGTGAGCACCAGCATCAGGCCGCCGGTGGCGAAGGTGAGCAGGACGAGCGAGAAGCTGGCGCCGGTGAAGACCCGGTTGCGGAACAGGTGGAGCGGGACCATCGGGGCGTCGGTGCGGACCTGACGGACGGCGAAGCCGACGAGCGCGGCCACGGCGGCGGCGAACGGGACGAGGGTGGCGGCGCTGGTGATGCCGTCGCGGGGCAGGACGACGATCGACCAGACCAGGGCGGTCATGCCGACCATGGAGAGCACCATGCCGGGCAGGTCGGGCTTGCGCCACGGGCCCTTGGACTCGGGCATCAGGACGAGGGCCGCGATGATCGCGACCACGGCGATCGGCACGTTGAGCAGGAAGACCGCGCCCCACCAGAAGTGCGCGATCAGCGCGCCGCCGAGCACCGGGCCGCCGACCAGGCCGATCATGGCCACCGCGCTCCAGACGGCGATCGCCTTCGGGCGCTCCTCGTCGTCGAAGACGGTGATGAGGATGGAGAGGGTGCTCGGCATGACGAGCGCGCCGCCGACGCCCATGAGGACGCGTCCGGCGATGAGCTGGCCGGGGCTGGCGGCTTCGGCGGCGACCAGGGAGGCCGCGCCGAACAAGGCCAGTCCGATGATCATCACCTTTCGGCGGCCGAAGCGGTCGGAGAGGCTTCCGGAGGTGAGCAGCAGGCCCGCGAAGACCAGGATGTAGGAGTCGATGATCCACTGGATGTCCTGCGCCCCGGCGTTGATGTCCGCCGCGATCGGCGGGATCGACACCGTGAGGACCATGTTGTCGACCACCAGCACCAGGCTGCTGAGGCAGAGCACGATCAGGATGAGCCAGCGCTGCGGATGACGTGCCACCGCGCGCACCCCCTTCGAAGTCGGCACCGTCCGTCACGGCGCTCGGAAGTCGTCTCGGCCACACCGCCCTCCGTTCCGTTTCCCCCGGAGTACGGTGTGCGCCACGCCGAACACTGTACGGACACCGAACGGCGTACGCAAGGCCGTACGTCGTTCGTATCGACGCACGGCGTTCGCATGGACCGAACATCGTGCGCGACTCCGCACACCGTTCGGGATCGGGCCTATGCTGGGCTCGTGAACCGCCCCGGCAGGGAGCGGACGGAACAGGACCGAAGGAGGGCCCGATGAAGGCCGACTCTGAGGAAGCAGCGCCGCAGGAAGCAGCGCAGGCAGCAGCACCGCAGGAAGCAGCGCCGCAGGAAGCAGCACCGAAGGAATCCCCGAAGGCCCGCAGGAGCGCGGCCCCGGCGATCACCAACCCGTGGGCCCGCCCGCAGCGCGCCCGGCGCGACCAGCCGTTGCTCAGCCGCGAGCAGATCGTCCAGGAGGCGCTGGCCCTGCTGGACTCCGACGGCATCGAGGCGCTGAGCATGCGCAAGCTCGGCGCCCGCCTCAACGCCGGCGCGACCTCCCTCTACACCCACGTCGCCAACAAGGACGAGCTGCTCGCCCTGGTCGTCGACGCGGTCTTCGGCGAACTCCCGCTGCCGGACCCGGCCGGGGCCGAGGACCCGACGGTGTGGCGCAAGGCCCTGGAGGAGGTGGCCGAGAGCCTGCGGGCCTGCATCCTGCGCCACCCGTGGATGGTCTCGGTGATGGGCGACGTCGGGATGATCTACTTCGGCCCCAGCTGGATGCGGCTCGGCGAGGCCGGGCTGGCCCTGATGGAGACGGCCGGCTTCGAGGCCCACGACGCCAACGACGCGATGAGCGTCCTGTTCGGCTTCGTCATCGGGACGGCCACCGTGGAGGCCGCCTGGCTCAGCGCGCTCGCCAAGAGCGGCCGGGACGAGCAGCAGTGGGCCTCCGAGGTGATGCCGACCGTCGTCGAGGCCACCAAGGACTTCCCGCGGCTGCACCGGCTGTACACCAACCACATGCCGGAGGAGCTCGACGCCGGCCGCGACAGCGGCTTCACGAAGGGCGTCCGCCTGGTGCTGGACGGGCTGGAGGCCTCCCTCGGGGAGGGCTGGAAGCACTGACCGAGGGCGGTCGGGCCGGGGGAACGCCCCCGGCCGGCCGTCACGACACCGCCCTCACCACACCGCCGTCACCACACCGCCGTCACCACACCGCCGTCACCACACCACCCTCACCCCATCGACTTCGCCCCGTCGAGCGACTCCCGGATGATGTCCGCGTGCCCGGCGTGCTGCGCCGTCTCCGCGATCAGGTGCAGCACCACCTGCCGCGCCGACCACCGCGCGCCCGGCTCGAACCAGGGCGCCGGCGGCAGCGGATGGGAGAGGTCCAGGTCGGGCAGGTCCCGCAGCATGCCGTCCGTCTCCAGGGCCACGCGCCGGTACCCGTCGAGCAGCCCGGCCAGGGTCTCGCCGTCCGCCATCCGGAACTGCCCGGCCCAGTCCTCGTCCCCGCCGCGCATCGCCTCCGCGCCGCCGGTGACGAACCGCGCCCACCGCGCCTCCACGAACGCGCAGTGCTTGATCAGCCCGCCCAGCGTCAGCTCGCTGACCGTCGTGCGCCGGGCCGCCTGCTCGTCGGTGAGGTCCCGGACGGTGCGCAGCAGCAGCATGCGGCGCCGGTCCAGGCTTCCGACGAGCTCCTCCCGCTCTCCCATCAGACGGATTCGGTCGCGGGCCGCTCACCCACGGTCCGCCCGAGGTCGATCAGCCCGAAGGCCGCGCCCTGCGGGTCGCCGACCGCCGCGAACCGGCCGAACGGGCTGTCCATCGGCCCGAAGTAGACCTTGCCGCCGCGCGCCGTCAGCCGTCCGATCGCGGCGTCGGTGTCGTCCACCGCGAAGTACACGCTGACGTACGAGGGGGCCCCGGGCGGCAGGAAGTCGCCCTCCGCGCCCATCCGGCCCAGCACGGGCCGGTCGCCCACCAGGAACATCCGGTAGTCGAAGTCCCCGCCCGCCATCTTCCGCACGTTGTACGGGAAGACGGCGGGGAAGAAGGCGTCGGCCTTGCCGGGCTCGCGGGTGATGACCTCGGCCCAGGCGTACGAGCCGGGCGCGTCCTGCTTCTCGAAGCCCACGTGCACACCGGCCTGCCAGACGCCGAACGTCACGCCGCCCGGGTCCCGGGCGATGACCATGGTGCCGAAGTCACCGACCGCCATCGGCCCCATCACCACCTCGCCGCCCGCCGCACGGATCCGCTCCGCGGTGGCGGCGGCGTCCGGCGAGGCGAGGTACAGGCACCAGGCGGACTGGGCCTCCGCGCCGGGCATCGGCGGCACGATCGCGGCGACGGCCTTGCCGTCCGAGTACGCCTGCGTGTAGTTGCCGAACTCGGACGAGCTCTCGCCGAACGTCCAGCCCAGGACGTCCCCGTAGAAGGCTTTGGCGCCCTCCAGGTCGGTGAACATCGCGTCGGCCCAGCAGGGTGTGCCCTCAGGTAGCGCAGCCATCTCTTCTGCCCTCGCGTGCGGCGGTACACGCACACCGGCGGGCGTACGCGCCTCCCCGGTTCGCCAGCCTAACCACGACGCGGCGCCCCCGCGCGGGGGCGCCGCTCAGCCGTGAGGTCAGTGCACCCCTGAAACCCCGCCCGTCGGCGCCGACAGACGCAGCGAGGCCGTGCCCAGCCCGGTCGGCCCCGTCGGCACCACCCCGAGCGTCCGAGGCGCCTCAGCCTCCACCGAAGTCCCACCGGCACCCGCACCGACACCCGCACCGGCACCGGCCCCCGCCCCCCGAGCCGCGAGCACCCGCTCCGGCCCGAAGTGCCGCTCCAGGTCCTCCTCCCGGTACCGCCGGCACCCCTCGTGCCAGTTCAGCACCCCGGCCAGCCAGTCCTCCAGCTCCCGCACGTACCCGTCGAGCATCGCCCGGGCCTCGGCGTCCAGCCCGAAGTCGTCGTACATCACCGGGAGTTCGTTCTTCGCGACGTGCTGGAACTGGTCGAGCCGCGAGTGCATCAGGTCGTCGACGATCCGCGCCGCCGCCGGGTAGTCGCAGTTGAAGAAGTTCTGCACCACCAGGACGGTGTTGTGCAGCTCGCCCTCGTACTCGATCTCCTTCCGGTACGAGAACACGTCGTTGACCATGCACCCGTAGTCCATCGCGGAGTTCTCCAGCGCCCGCATCGCGCCGTGCTGGTAGACCTCCGGCGGCACGGTCCTGCCGTGGCCGAGCCGGGACAGTCCGGTGGTGAGGTCGGAGCCGAAGGTGGCGCGGCGCATCTCCAGGTAGTCAACCGGGTCCGGGATCCGGTTCTGGATGTGGTTGGCGAGCTCCCAGATCCAGCTGGCCGTCATCGACTCGACCCATTCGCGCAGCCGGCCCCGGGCCTCGACGGCCATCGGGCCCGCGGTGCGCTCCCAGAGGTCGGCGAGGCTGCGCTCCAGCGCGTTCGCCGGCTCGGGCGCGGGGGTGCCGTCCACCGGCATGAACAGCGACAGCCGCTCGTTGGCGCGCTTGGCGCCGGCGAGGTCGCGGGTGCGGCCGAAGGCGGCCGGGTAGTAGTCGTCGGCCCAGGTGCCCCACGCCAACCAGGCCGAGGAGATGTCGAGTTCCTCCGCACTGGCCTCCGGGTGGATGCCGGCGGCGCACAGCGGGAGGTCGTAGTCACGCATCGATTCGGCGTCCCAGATGCCGGAGCCGAAGACGCCGGGCTCCTCCGCCAGCAGGCCCATCCGCTCGGCCCACTCGATCACCCGCTCCCGCGCGCCGTCCAGGTGCGGGCTCAGCCGGAGATCGAACGGCAGCCTGAACTCCGGCAGTTGGCCGGGCCCGACCGGCCGGTACGGCGCGTGGCTGTGCGAGCGCGCCCGCCGCACCGCAGGCGCCAGGCCACCCGACCGCCCCGCCGAGCTGTCCCCCTGGAGGACGGTGGCCCCGCTGCGCAGGATGTCCAGCGCCGAGGTCCCGATCCCGCCGATCGCGTACGCGTCCCACCAGTTGCCCGAAGCCCCCGGCAGCGAAGCCCCCGGCAGCGAGGCCCCCGGCAGCGCGCCGCCCGCGCCCGGAGTCACCTCACCCTGCGAACCGGCCGCCGCACCACCGCCGTTCATGTACCGGCTGGAGCGCATGTGCCACTCGTGGCCGCCCGCCTGCCAGTCCTGCAGGCCCTTGACGTACGCCAACACCCGCGCCCGGCCCTCGGGTCCGAGCCCGGTCTCGGCGAACAGCACCGGCAGTTCGGTGAAGACGGTGTTCTCGAACTGCTGGAGCCGCGAGGTGATCAGGTCGTTGACGGCCTCGGCCGCCTCCTGGGTGGAGCAGTCCAGGAAGGTCTCCAACACCAGGATGCCGTTGCTGAGTTCGCCCTCGTCCTCGACCTCCCGCTGGTACGAGAAGATGTCGTTGCGCAGGTGCACGCCGTCGGAGAAGGCGTCCATCAGCACCCGCAGCGCCCGCGACCCCGACACCTCCTTCGGCACCTCGGCCCCGGCCGCGTACTCGACCAGCTGCGCCGACCAGGGCGCCCCGCCGACCTTGCGGCGCATCTCGATGTACTCCACCGGGTTGGCGATCCGCCCGGCGTCGATGTTGGAGAGCTCCCACAGCGACTCGTTCAGCAGGTTCCGGGTGCTCTCCGCGAACCGCACCCGCCAGTCCTCGCCCATCGCCGGAACGGTTCGCCGCCACAGGTCGGCCAGCCCCGCCTCGACGGGGTTCTCCGGCTCCGGCATCGGCGCGTCCGGATCGGCCGGCATGAACAGCGGCAGCCGGTCCAGGTGCGCCTTGCCGCCCTCCCGGTCGTTGGTGCGCTTGTACATGTCCAGGAAGTGGTCGTCGAAGAAGAACACCCACACGTACCAGTCGGTGACCAGCGACAGCGCCTCGGAGGAGCAGTCGGGGTGGGTGTAGGCGCAGAGCAGTCCGTAGTCATGGGCGTCCAGATCGGCCTGGTCCCAGATGCCGGAACCTTCCAGCATGCCCATCTCCCGTGCCCAGACGGTGGAGTGGGCTCTGGCCTCGTCCAGATGGGGATTGAGCCGTGCCGGGTGCGGCACGTAGAAGGACGGGAGTTCGAACGGCTGGGTCACGGCGGGCGAGCCTTTCTGGACGCTTCGACTGGACACTCCAATTGGACCAAGGATGACCTCCCGTCAGGCCCGATGAGCAGCACAACGGGAACAGTCATATGAAATGACTCATCCGCTCGAAACCTCGCCCGGACTCCCGACCGAACGCCCGACCGGACGCCCGACCGAACACCCGCTCAACTGGCGAGCGCCAGCACCAGCGAGGCCGCCGACGGGGCCATGTAGATCAGCGGGAACACCACGTTCTTGTACACCCGGGCCCGGAGCACGGTCAGGACCGCGCCCAGGAAGTAGAGGATCAGGCCGATCGCCGCCGCGTAGCCGAGGGCCGGGACGGCGAGGCCCGCGAGGAGACCGACCGCTCCGGCCGCCTTGGCGATGCCGAGCCAGATCCACCAGGAGCGCGGGACGCCGTACTGGGTCAGGGGCTCCACCACGTACGAAGCCTTCGCGAAGACCGAGTAGGCGGAGAAGCCGGTGTTCAGGGCGGCGAAGACGGTGACGACGACGTAGGCGACGGACATGGTGGTTCTCCCCTTGGCTGGCGCCGCCCCGGTCCGTTCCGCGGCGGCTCGACACCCCTCTGACCCAGGGCGCGCCGCCGATGTGACAGCTCGGACGAGATCACGGGCAAAAAATATTCCGTCGCATCCTCAACAACCGCTCCGCTGACGAACCATGCAGACCCCCCAAGGGTGGTACACACCAAAACTCCCCACCAAACGGGCGTGTTGACCACGCGCGCCCCCAGCCCGTCGACCAGACTGGGCGCCGACCCGACGCCAACTCCGAGGTAGGGACGCCCATGAACGTCACCGTCCGGCTCGCCCAGCAATCCGAGGCCGACGAACTGCTCGGACGCAGCGCGCTCGCCGTCCTCGTCGGCATGCTGCTGGACCAGCAGGTCCCGATGGAATGGGCGTTCACCGGCCCGCTGACCATCGCCCAGCGCCTCGGCCGTGACGACCTGGACGCGCACGAGATCGCCACCTACGGCCCCGAGGAGTTCGTCGCCCTGCTCTCCGCGAAGCCGGCCGTCCACCGCTACCCGGCCGCGATGGCCAAGCGGGTGCAACAGCTCTGCCAGTTCCTGGTCGCGCAGTACGACGGCGAGGCCTCCGCGCTGTGGAAGGACGTGCGCACCGGCAAGGAACTGCTCAGCCGCCTCAACGCCCTTCCGGGCTTCGGGAAGCAGAAGTCGCAGATCTTCCTGGCCCTGCTCGGCAAGCAGTACGGCGTCCGGCCGGAGGGCTGGCGCGAGGCCGCCGGAGCGTACGGCGAGGAGGGCGCCCACCGGTCGGTCGCGGACATCACCGGGCCCGAATCCCTGATCCTGGTACGGGAGTTCAAGCAGGAGCTGAAGCGCGCCGCGAAGGAGGCGAAGGCCGCCGCCAAGCCCCGCACCGTCACCCGGGCCTCGATCGCGAGCATGCCCGCCGTCCGATGAACCCCTGAGCCCCCCAACGGCGAAGGCCCCGGCCGCTGTCCGCGACCGGGGCCCCTCACTCGACCGTCACACCAGAGCGCTCTCCCGCTGCTCCACGACAGAGGTCTCCGTCTCCCCCGCGACGACCGCCTTACGCCGCGGCAGCGCGAACATCAGCAGGAACACCCCGGCCAGCACCGCCGCGACCCACCACATCGCGTGCACGAAGGCCCCGTTGAAGGCCGCCCCGACCGCCTGCGGCGCGACCACGTCGTCCACCTGCCCGAAGAAGGCGACGGACACCAGCCCGAGCCCGAGCGCGTTGCCCACCTGCTGCACGGTGTTGATCAGCCCCGAGGCCGACCCGGCGTGCTCGCGCGGCACCTCCGCCAGCACCGCGTCCGTGATCGGCGCGACCACCAGCCCCATCCCGAGGCCCATCACGACCAGCGGCAGCGCCATCTGCCAGGGCGCGATGTCCGTCCCGTACCGGTTCGCCTCCGCGATGTAGACCAGCACGCCGGCCACCATCACCAGCGCCCCCGCCTGCAGCACCTTCCGCCCGAACCGCGGCACCAGCTTCTGCACGGACAGCCCGGCGGCGGTGGAGACGGCGATCGAGAACGGGATGCCGGTGGTGCCGGCCTTGAGCGGGCTCCAGCCCAGGCCGATCTGCATGTACAGCGTCCAGACCAGGAAGAAGATGCCGAGCCCGATGCCGAAGGCGGTCTGCACGGCGATGCCGGCCGCGAAGGACTTCACCCGGAACAGCGACAGCTCCACCAGCGGCGAGCCGTCCCGCCGCGTCTTGGCCTTCTCGTACGCCACGAACAGCGCGAACACGACCGCGCTGCCGCCCATCGACAGGTACCCCCAGAGCGGCCAGCCGGCCTCGCGCCCGTGGGTGAGCGGGTAGATCAGCATCAGCAGGCCGAGGCTGGCCAGCACCATGCCCACGAGGTCCAGCTTGAGCGCCTTCTCGGCCCTGGACTCGTCGATGAAGCGGCGTCCGAGCAGCAGTCCGGCGATGCCGACCGGCAGGTTGATCAGGAAGATCGGGCGCCAGGCCAGGCCGAACAGGTCCCACTCGGTCAACAGCGCACCGATCATCGGACCGGACACCGCGCCCAGCCCGACCACCGCGCCGAACATCCCGAACACCTTGCCGCGCTCCTCCGCCGGGAAGGTCGCGTGGATGATCGACAGCACCTGCGGCACCATCAGCGCCGCCGTCCCGCCCTGCAGCACCCGCATCGCGACCAGCATCTCCGGGCCCGAGGCGAAACCGCACAGCGCGGACGCCAGGGTGAAGCCGCCGATCCCGACCAGGAACACCCGCCGCCGCCCGTGGATGTCACCGAGCCGCCCGCCGGTGATCAGCCCGACCGCGAAGGCCAGCGAGTACCCGCCGGTCACCCACTGGACGGCGCTGAAGGAGGCGCCGGTGTCCGCCTGGATGCTCGGGATGGCGATGTTGACGATGGTCACGTCCACCAGGTCCATGAAGGAGGCGACCATCACGATCGCCAGTGCGATCCACCTCCGCCGGTCCACGTCCGCGCTGCTCATTCCGTACTCCTCGCTCGTCGGCACGTCCCCGACGATACGAGGGAAGTAGGCCAGATCCTGTCCTAGTTCCTCCGGCATCATGGACGGCATGTCCGACACCCCCGCCCGGCTGCTGAACCTGCTCTCCCTCCTCCAGACCCCGCGCGAATGGCCCGGCACCGAACTCGCCGAACGCCTCGGCGTCAGCCCGCGCACCATCCGCCGCGACATCGACCGGCTGCGCGACCTCGGCTACCCGGTGCAGGCCAGCATGGGCGCCATCGGCGGCTACCGCCTGATCGCCGGCACCGCCATGCCCCCGCTGCTGCTGGACGACGAGGAGGCGGTGGCCATCGCCGTGGGCCTGCGCGCCGCGGCCGGCCACGCCGTCGCCGGCCTCGAGGAAGCCTCCGTACGGGCCCTCGGCAAACTGCTCCAGGTGCTGCCCGGCCGGCTGCGCCACCGCGTCGGCGCCCTCAACGCCGCGACCGTCGCGCTGCTGCCCGGCGACGGCACGACCGTCGACCCGGACGACCTGACGGTGATCGCCGGCGCCGTCACCAACCGGGAACGGCTGCGCTTCGCCTACCGGACGTACGACGGCACCGCCAGCAGGCGCAACGTGGAACCCGAGCGCCTCGTCTCGGCCGGGCAGCGCTGGTACCTGGTCGGCTACGACCTCGACCGCGACGACTGGCGGCTCTTCCGCGTCGACCGCCTCGGCGAACCCCACGCCACCGGCGCCCGCTTCACCCCGCGCGCCCTGCCCGCCGAGGACGCCGCCGCGTTCGTCGCCGGCAAGCTGCGCCGCCCGGCCCTGACGACCATCGTCGCCACCGTCCACACCTCCGCCGAGGAGCTGCGCCGCCGCTTCGGCCGCTGCGACGGCACGATCGAGCCGGTCGACGAGCACAGCTGCCTGCTGCGCACCACCGACTCCGTGGAGTGGACGGCGATGCGGCTGCTGAGACTGGGCCACCCCTTCGAGGTGAGCGCCCCCGAGGAGATGCGCGTCTTCCTCCGCTCCCTCGCCGACCAGGCCAACAGAGCAGCGGGCTAGGCGGCCACCCGGTACCAGACGTCCCCGGAGCGGAACCACAGCACGCCGTCCCGGCCGTGGGCACGGTGGTCGACCCCGCCCTCGACCTTCCGCTTCCCGGTCTGCTTCCACTTCTTCTTGCCGACCAGCAGGTGCCGGGTCAACTCCCCGCCCCTGGACAGGAACACGCCCTCGGGGCCACGCACCGCGAACCCGGCCGGCTCCCGGACCGGGCTGGGCACCGTGGAGGAGGACCCGTCCTCGGGATCGATCCGCGTGAGGTGGCTCTCCGTGGAGCCCGGGTACCAGGCCAGCCAGGTGTGCCGGCCCTCGGTCGCCCCGGCCAGCCCCTCCAGCGGGTAGCCGGGCAGCCGCTCGTGGTCCGGGCTCCAGACCACCTCGCCCTCGGCGTCGACGCCCCGGAGCCCGGCGGCGGCCAGCGGGTGGTCGCCGTAGATGCCCTCGTCCCCGTACGCCATCCAGATCCGGCCACCGCGGTCGGTCACCAGCGCCGGGATGTCGTCGCCGAGGCTCAACTCCCTTACGGGCGCGCCGTCCGGGCCGTACACGACGCCGTTGGGCTTCCAGCCGCCGACCGACTCCTCGGCCCGGTACTCGGCCAGCAGCACCCGCCGGCCCGGCAGCAGCGCCAGGTGGTGCGGGACCACCCCGACCCCGGTGAGCGGCACCCGCCGCTCACCCCGCTCACCGAGCACCACCACCTCGCCGTCGAACGGCGGTTTCACCGACGGCCAGGACCCGGCCGGCGCCACGAACTCCTGCGGCACCAGCAGGACGGCCAGCTCCCCCGCGGGGCCGACCGTCCAGGCCACGGCCCGGCGGCCGGCCCGCCGCTCCTCCTCGGGCAGCCGCCAGACCTCGGCCAGGTCCTTGCCGGGTATCACCGTCAGACCCCGTACTCCGCCGTCAGCAGCGCCCGGCCCAGCGTGTGGAAGGTCAGGTTGAACCCGACCTGCGCCGGCGGGGCGTCGGCGGAGACGTCCAGCTTCTCCACGTCCAGCGCGTGCACCGCGAAGACGTAGCGGTGCGGCGCGCCGGGCGGCGGGGCCGCGCCGTCGTAGCGGTTGCCGGGGAAGTCGTTGCGGCCGTGGAAGGACGCCTCGCCGGGCAGGCTCCCGTCCGAGGAACCCGCGCCGCGCGGCAGTTCGACGGTGTCGGCGGGCAGGTTCAGCGCCAGCCAGTGCCACCAGCCGGAGCCGGTCGGCGCGTCCGGGTCGTAGCAGGTGACGGCGATGCTCCGGGTGCCCTCCGGCAGGCCCGACCAGGCCAGCTGCGGCGAGAGGTTGCCGGCCGCGTACACGAACTCCTGGGCCAGCGTGCCGCCTTCGGTGATGTCCCGGCTGGTCAGCTCGAAGGACGGCACCTGCGGGAGGAACTCGTACGGCAGCGGCGGACGAACGCCCATCGGGGGCCACCTCTCACGATCGGGAAGCGAATCGGGGATCGACTCGGGAATCGGGAATCGGGAATCGACACGAGTCACTGTAATCGGGTGCACGTCCCTTCCCGACGCCCCTAGAGTCGAAGCCATGGCCTCGGACGACCGCAGCACCACCGCAAGCACGCTCGACCCCGCCCAGATGATCGCCGACGCCCGCCGGGCGCTGTTCACCATGGTCGGAGTACTGGCCGCGGTCTGGCTGATCCAGCTGGTGAACTGGATGGACGACTACGACCTCGGCCGGCAGTTCGGCGTCAAGTCGCAGGAGCTGGGCAGTCTGCCGAACATCGTCACCGCGCCCTTCCTGCACTGGAACTGGGCCCACCTGGAGGCCAACTCCGGCCCGCTGTTCGTCTTCGGCTTCCTCGCGGCCTACCGCGGCGTGAAGAAGTTCCTCGGCCTCACCCTGCTGGTCGTCCTGACCAGCGAGCTGACCGCCTGGGCCTTCGACCCGCCGAACAGCATCGGCGCGGGCGCCAGCGGCGTGGTCTTCGGCTACTTCGGCTACGTGGTGCTGCGCGGGATCATCGACCGCAACCTGGTCGACACCCTGATCGGCGTCGTCCTCGGCGCCTCCTTCGCCTACATGGTCAGCGGCGCCGTCCCCGGCGTCGCCCCGCACGGCATCAGCTGGGCCGCGCACCTCGGCGGGCTGGTCGGCGGCCTGGCCGGCGCCTGGATCTTCCGCAACCGCGGCCCGCGCCCGGCAGCGACGCCCAAGGCCCCCAAAGCTCCAAAGCCGGCCAAGGCCGCGAAGCCCACCAAGACCGACGCCAAGGCCCCGCAGTCCGCCACCAACCCCAACAGCCCCAACGCCGACCTGCTCAAGCAGCTCGACGACCTGGGGCTCTAGCGCGGCGGTATAGACCATTCCCACCCCGGCGGCTAGCGTGGTCGGCGCACCAGCCCCCAGCTCCGGAGCCGCGCCGTGGAGTCGTCCGTCCTCGCCTTCGCCACCGACCTGCTCGACGAGGGCGCCGACACCTTCTTCGGCAACCTCACCGACCGCGCAGGCGTCGGCGGCGTCACCCTCGCCTCCGTCTACCACGAGGCCCGCGACGTCTTCCCGCACAACCCCCGCCGGGTGATCCGCTACCTGGAACCGGGCGCCGCCTACTTCCGCCCCGACCCGGCCGCCTGGCAGGGCCGCCGCCTGGCCCCCGCGCCCTCCACCGCGATCGGCGAGCGCGACCCCTTCGCCGAGGCCTCCGAGGAGGCCCGCCGCCGCGGACTGAAGCTGCACGCCTGGACGGTCTTCTGCCACAACGACCGCCTCGGTTTCGCCCACCCCGACTGCGCCCCGGCCAACGCCTTCGGCGACCGCCACCTCACCGAGCTCTGCCCGGCCAACCCGGAGGTCCGCGAGTACGCGCTCACCCTGGTCGCCGAACTCGCCCGCTACGGCGTGGACGCGATCCGCGCCGAGTCCCTGCACTTCCACGGCCTGCGCCACGGCCACCACCACGAGCGCTACTTCGAGTGGCTCGGCCCCACCGCCGAAGCCCTGCTCGGCGTCTGCTTCTGCCCCCACTGCCGCACCGCCGCCACCCGCGCCGGCGTCCCGGCCGACGAGGTCGCCGAAGCCGTACGGACGGAACTGCGCCGCCGCCTCGCCGACGAGCACGCCGCCGCCGAACCGGCCGACCTGAGCACCCTCGCCGACGGCGCCTTCGCCGCGTACGTGGACGCCTCCTCCGCCACCGTCACAGCCCTCACCGCCGACCTCACCGAGCAGGCCCGCCGCCACGGCCTGCGGCTGAGCTTCATGGACGGCGGCGGCCCCGGCAAGGGCTGGCTGTCCGGCATCGACCTGCCCGCCCTGGCGAAGGCCGCCGACCAGATCGAGACCCTCGGCTACGCCAAGACCCCGGAGGCCGTCCGCGAAAAGATCGCCGCCTTCGCCCTGCACGGCGTCCGCCCCCAGGACATGGCGGTGATCCTGCGCCCGATGGCCTCGGACTGCGACGGCCCCGAGAACCTCGCCGCCAAGATCGCCACCCTGCGCGAACTCGGCGTTCCCGAGGTCGAGTTCTACAACTACGGCCTGATGCGCCTGACCTCCCTCGACCGGATCGGCGCCGCGCTCGCGGGCTGACCCGACCGCCGCGCTCGCGGGCTGACCCGACGGAGAGGGTCAGCGCCGCCGCTTGGACGTCCCGAACAGGCTGCGCGAGATCTCCTGCCCGAGCTGCCGCCCCGCCGAGCGGGCGAAGGACTTCACCGTCGGGTTGTTCAGCAGGGAGCCGAGCAGCCCGCCCGCCGCCTCCCGCTCCTCCCTCTTCTCCCCGTTCTTCTCCTCCCGAGGCGCCGGCTCGGGCTCCGGCGCGGGCACCGGCTCCTCCGGAACGGCGGCCCGCGCCGCCAGCTTCTCGTACGCCGACTCCCGGTCGATCGCGTCCCGGTAGCGGGCCGTCAGCGGCGAGGCGTCCACCGCCGCCTGCAGCGCGGCCGGCTCGATCGGCCCCATCAGCGACTGCGGCGCCCGCAGCCTGGTCGCCGCGACGGGCGTCGGCGCGCCCTTCTCCGACAGCACGGTCACCACGGCCTCCCCGGTGCCCAGCGAGGTGAGCACCGCGCCGAGGTCGTAGGAGGAGCGCGGGAACGTCGAGACGGTGGCCTTGAGCGCCTTGGCGTCGTCCGGGGTGAACGCGCGCAGCGCGTGCTGCACCCGGTTGCCCAACTGGGCCAGCACGTCGGCCGGTACGTCCTTCGGGGTCTGGGTGACCAGGAAGATGCCGACGCCCTTGGAGCGGATCAGCCGCACGGTCTGGGTGATCGCCTCCAGGAACGCCTTGGAGGCCCCCTTGAACAGCAGGTGCGCCTCGTCGAAGAAGAACACCAGCTTGGGCTTGTCGAGGTCCCCCACCTCGGGCAGCCCCTGGTAGAGGTCGGCGAGCAGCCACATCAGGAAGGTGGAGAACAGCCGCGGCCGGTCCTGCACGGCGGGCAGCTCCAGCACCGAGACCACACCGCGCCCGTCCGGGGCCGTCCGCAGCAGGTCGGCGGTGTCGAAGGCGGGCTCGCCGAAGAACGCGCCGGCGCCCTCGTTCTCCAGCACGGTGAGCGCCCGCAGGATGACCCCGGCGGTGGCCGGGGAGAGGCCTCCGATGCCCTTCAGCTCCTCCTTGCCCTCGGGCGAGGTGAGGTGGGCGATCACGGCGGTGAGGTCCTTGAGGTCGAACAGCTCCAGTCCGCGCCGGTCGGCGTAGTGGAACACCAGGCTGAGCGAGGACTCCTGGGTCTCGTTCAGGTCCAGCACCTTGGAGAGCAGCAGCGGCCCGAAGTCGGTGACGGTGGCCCGGACGGGGATGCCCGCGCCCATGCCGCCGAGCGCGTAGAACTCCGCGGGGCAGCCCTGCGCCGCCCAGCTCTGCCCGACCTCGGCGGCCCTGGTCGCGGTCCGGCCACCGGGCGCGCCCGGCGCGGAGATGCCGGAGACGTCGCCCTTGACGTCGGCGAGGAAGACCGGGACGCCCTGCGCGGAGAGCTGTTCGGCGATCAGCTGGAGCGTCTTGGTCTTGCCGGTGCCGGTGGCCCCGGCGACCAGCCCGTGCCGGTTGAGCACGGCGAGCGGGATGCGCACCTGCGCGTCGGCGTACGCGGTGCCGTCCAGCAGCACCGCGCCCAGGTCGAGCGCGGGCCCGGTGAACGCGTACCCGTCGGCAATCTCCCGGACGGACTGCGGGGTGGGGGCGGAGGACATGGGTGCACACTCCTGAACGGCGACTGAACGTGAACGGCGACTGAACGGCGTGCCTGAACGACACCGTGACGAGGCGATGTTCGCGACATTTCCCATCAAACAACCGCATTCGCCCACCCGCAGCTCGCACCCGCGCGCGTGGCGGCGCCGCCGCTGCTGGGCCATCCGCCGTCCGAACGGTAGGCTTTCCGTGTGATCTTCAAGCGCATCGGCAATGGGCGGCCATACCCGGATCACGGCCGGACGAGCACCCGCCAGTGGGCTGACGTCGCCCCGCGTCCGGTGCGGCTCGACCAGCTGGTGACCACCAAGGGCCAACTCGACCTGGAAACCCTGCTGGCCGAGGACTCGACCTTCTACGGGGACCTCTTCGCCCACGTGGTGAAGTGGCACGGCGACCTCTACCTGGAGGACGGGCTGCACCGGGCCGTACGGGCCGCGCTGCAGCAGCGCCAGGTGCTGCACGCCCGTGTCCTCGAAATGGAGTGACGGACCTCCGGGACCAAGCCCCATCCGTACCCCGGTACCCCTTTCGGGTGCCGGGGTACTCCAGATGATGATCGTTTAGTACCTTCGCCGCCGGACGGCACTAGGCTGCTGACTACGGCCGCGACCAGGCAGTCCGTCACGACCAGGCAGTCACGAACAGATAGGCCGCCGCACCCGGCGGACGCCCGCACCGGCCGTCCCGTCATCCCGACCCCGCCCCGGCACGAGGGGGAGACATTCCGTGAGCATGTTGACCCCCCAAGGCCTCAAGGGGAAGCAGTACCGCGTCACCGGCAACAGCTATCCACGGCTGGGCCGGCCCCCGAAGAAGAGCCGCAAGGTGATCGCGGCCCTCGCGGGCCTGCTCGCCCTGGCCCTGATCGGGCTCGGCGGCGTCCAGCTGTACGACATCTTCACCGGCAGGAACAAGAACGCCTCCGCCCAGGCGTGCGCCACCCCCTCCGGCAAGGCGCTGGCCGCCCCGGCCCCCGGCCCGACCACGCCCGCCGCCGGCGACCCGCACGCGATCCCGCAGCCCTCCACCGTGACGGTGAACGTCTACAACGCCACCGCCAAGGGCGGCCTCGCCGGCCGCACCGCCGAGGAGTTGAAGAAGCGCGGCTTCGTCATCGGCAAGGTCGGCAACGCCCCGGCCGAGCTGGACAAGAAGGTGCCCGGCACCGCCCAGGTGATCGCCGGCCCGACCGGCGCCGGCGCCGCCACCCTGATCGGCTCGCAGATCGCCGGGGCCGTCACCACCCCCGACGCCCGCACCGACGCCTCCGTGGACTTCGTGATCGGCGACGGCTACAGCGCCCTGCTGGACGAGACCCAGGCGGCCGCCGCCCTGGCCCTGGCCGTCAAGCCCTCCCCCACCCCGACCGCCACCGGCAGCTGCTGAGCCCCGGGACCTCGAAAGGAAGGAGCCCCCGGCCACGATGGCCGGGGGCTCCTTCCTTCAGGTCCGGTACGGGCTCAGCCCGCGGTGCCGTACAGCCGGTCGCCGGCGTCGCCGAGGCCCGGCACGATGTAGCCGTTCTCGTTGAGCCGCTCGTCCAGCGCGGCGGTGACCACGGTGACCGGCAGGCCCGCGAGGTCCCGCTCCAGCACCGCCACGCCCTCCGGCGCGGCCAGCAGCACCACGGCGGTGACGTCGGTGGCGCCGCGCTCGATCAGCATCCGGATCGCCGCGACCAGGGTGCCGCCGGTGGCCAGCATCGGGTCGAGCACGTAGACCTGGCGGCCGGAGAGGTCGTCCGGCATCCGGGTGGCGTAGGTGGAGGCCTCCAGGGTCTCCTCGTTGCGCACCATGCCGAGGAAGCCGACCTCGGCGGTGGGCAGCAGCCGGGTCATGCCGTCGAGCATGCCGAGGCCGGCCCGCAGGATCGGCACCACCAGCGGGCGCGGGTAGCTGAGCTTGGTGCCGAGGGTGACCGCCACGGGCGTGGTGATCTCCGCCTCCTCGGTGCGGACGTCCCGGGTGGCCTCGTACGCGAGGAGGGTCACCAGCTCGTCGGTCAGGCGACGGAAGGTCGGCGAGTCGGTGCGCTCGTCGCGCAGGGTGGAGAGCTTGTGGGCCACCAGGGGGTGGTCGACGACGTGGAGACGCATGTACCGAGGTTAGCCCGCTCCCGGACGCCCGTACGACACGCCGTGCCAGGGCTTCCGCCTGGACACGTCACCGTCCGGTGACACGCCGTGACACCGGACGGATGTCCGGACGGAACGGCCCGCTGTGGTATCAACCGGGCGGAACGGGGAATGTCTCGACCCATGACGAGCAACCCGAAACCCGGGGACGGCTCGGCGGACGAACCCGTCATCGGGGCGGGCCTCCGCTCCGGCCCTCCCCAGGACCCTCCGGAGACCGAGACGGAGCGCCGCAGGCGGCGGGCCCTCTTCCTGCGCGAACTCGCGGAGGCACGCGAGCTGCGCGAGCGCGTCCAGCCCCGGAGGACCAAGGAGCGGCGGATGCGCGAGGCCATGCGGATGCGCACATTCCGGATCTGACGCGGCCCGGATCCAGCGCGGCCCGGATCCGACGCGGCCATTTCGGACGCACCGGGCGAAGTTCGACCGCCTTCGGAGCCTGCGGCGCCGCGGGGCCGGACACCGACCGGGCCTTCCGACACGACCTGCGAAGACGCGCTGCCGAACACCCCCCGCAAGGGCGGGCTTTCTGTCACGATTCCGATGGGACGGTCCGAACAAGCGGGCCGCCTCTGGCGCGGGGGCGGCCAGGATTTCGCGCCGCCCGTGCGCGCCGACAGCCGAGACCGATCATCTTGGGAGTGTCCTGGTGGCGTACTTCGCTGCAGTGCTTGCTCGCACCGAGGACGGGTGGGACGTGAGCGAGGCGGAACTCGACAACGTCGAAACCCTGGCCGATCTGGCCGACCTGGCCCGCGGCAGTGCCCAGGACGACGACAGCGTCCTGATCTTCATCGAACAGGAGGACTCCTGGTTCGCCATCGTCCGGGTGGACGGCGAGGAGGACCCGCGGATCTTCGTGTCGGACGGCGCCGCCGCCGCCCGCAGCTCCTACGGCTCCGTCCTCACCGACGAACTGGTCGACCAGGCCGGCGAGAGCGAGTTCGGCGACCTGGACCACCTCCTGGACGAGGCCGAGGAGGCCGAGGAGCAGGACGACGAGGACGCGGAAGCCCGCGACGGCGTCCCGGTCGGCCCGCTCGGCGACTCCCACCTGCTCACCGAGTTCGGCCTGGCCTCCGACGGCCTGCTCGCCCTCAGCGGCGAGGGCGCGGTGCCGGGCGACGCCCTGGAGGAGATCGCCGAGGCCCTCGGCTGCGGCGAGGTCCTGGAGGCGGTCCGGTAACGGCCGGTGCCCCGCCCCGGCCCCCGGGCCGGATGGCCGACACTGGATGCCATGCAGCCCGCCGCCACCCCGCCTACCGTCCCGACCGTCCCGCACGTCCCCCCGCTGCCCGCCCCCGTCCGCCCCGACCCGGTACGCGACCGCTGGGCGGCGCCGATGCGCCTCGCCATCGCCGAGGCCTCCCTGGCGCCGGCCACCGGTGACGTCCCGGTCGGGGCGCTCGTCCTGGGCCCGGACGGCGAGGTGATCGGCCGCGGCCACAACGAGCGCGAGGCGATCGGCGACCCGACCGCCCACGCCGAGGTGGTCGCCATCCGGCAGGCGGCCGAGAAGTTGAGGGGTGTCGCGCGTAGCGCGCCGAACAAGGGTGGTGATGGGCGACGGGAGGGCGAGTGGCGCCTCGGCGGCTGCACCCTCGTCGTCACCCTGGAGCCCTGCACCATGTGCGCCGGCGCCATCGTCCTCTCCCGGATCGACCGCGTGGTCTACGGCGCCCTCGACGAGAAGGCCGGCGCGGCCGGCTCCCTCTTCGACGTGATGCGCGACCGCCGGCTCAACCACCGCCCCGAAGTCGTCCCCGGCGTCCTCGCCGAGGAGTGCGCCGCCCAGCTGCGCGCCTTCTTCGACGGCCACCGTTGACCGGGCGCCGCTGACACCCCCTCCGGCCACCCCCTCCGGCCGGCTCGTCCCGAAACGGATTTCGTGACCGTGCCACCCGTCCGGTAGAGTTCCCCTCGGTAGCGTGTCCGAGCGGCCAAAGGAGCACGCCTCGAAAGCGTGTGTGGGGGCAACTCCACCGTGGGTTCGAATCCCACCGCTACCGCCATGAGCAGGAAGAACGAAGGCCCCGACTGGAGACAGTCGGGGCCTTCGTCGTTGTGGTCTCGGTTGTGGTCTCGGCTCTGGTCTCGGTTGCCGGGGCACGGAAAAGGCTCCGTACGCCGGGCCGATGACCACCGGCACCCGGTCCGTACGGAGCCTGGAGGGGGAGCGGCTCGGGGGGACTCACCGCTCCCCCTGGCGGAGTCCCACAACCGGTGCCGCGTCGGGGGGAAGTCGCGGCGCCCGGTCCCACAGCGGGGAGCTCCGGTCCACGTACCGGGGATTCCTGCCAGATCCGCGGTACACCGTCCATCCTGCCGCCGCGGCCGGGCCCGGGCATCCGGAGAAAGGCCCCACTCGCGGGGACCTTCGTCCCGTCGGGCGAACGCGTCGCACACTTGATAGCCCGTCCGGTGGATAAGCTGCCCAGTGCAGGGCCGCTCGGGGAGCAGGGTGACGGCGGCCCACAGCTGGGAGGAAGGGACCCCCGATGGCGCAGGCGAAGAAGATCGGCATGGTGCTCCTGCTCGTCTTCGTCCTCTACTCGATCATCACCTCACCGTCGCGCTCGGCCGAGCTCGTCCAGCTGGGCTTCGAGGGCATCTCGAACGCGGCCAAGGCGGTCGGCACCTTCATGACCGGGTTGATCAAGTAGCGGGACGGCCCGCGAGCGGCCCCGGCGCACCCGTTACGGTGGGCGGGACCCTCTGTTCCCCCCGTCCGCGAGGAGTGCCCGTCGTGATCCGGCACCTGGTCCTGTTCAAGCTCGATGAAGGCGTCACCAAGGACGACGAGCGCGCGCTCGCCGGTGCGAAGGCGTTCGCCGAGCTCGGTTCGCTGATCCCCGAGCTCCGCGAGTGGGAGTGCGGCTGGAACGCCACCGAGCGGGACATCGCGTACGACTACGCGATCAACAGCCTGGTCGAGGACCGCGAGGCCCTGCAGGCGTACCTGACCCACCCGGCCCACCAGGCCGCGGCGGGCCGGTGGCGCGAATTCGCCACCTGGGTGATCGCCGACATCGAGGTCTGAGCCCCGAAAGGCCCCCTCGCTCCCGAAGCGCGCCCCCGCCTGTCCCCCGGACGGACCCCAGCGCCCCGCCCGGTCACCGGGCGGGGCGCCTTGCTACGCCCCGGAACGACCCGTGCCGCGCCCCGCCCCCGGGCCCCGCTACGGCCGTCCGCCCCATCAACACACCTCCGCCGGGTACTTGCCCGACCTGTGCCCGCCTTGTGATGCTATGACCGGTTTTGCCGGACATGGCGAGGTGGAGAACCAGCCGCGACACCCGATCCGCAGGGCCCGCCGTAGACGACTTTGGGAGGGGTGACGTGTCCGTGGACGAAGTGCTGGCTGCGATCATCAGCCCGGCCGGCGAACTCCGCCCGGACGGTCTGCGCGGCCCCAATGGCCGGCCCGCCGTGGACGTCCGGACGCTGACCCGGGTGCTGTTCGAGCGGCTCGCCGAACTGCCCCCCGGCGCCCCCGAGCGGGAGCGGGTCCGGGCGGCGCTGATCGAGGTGAACATCCCGCTGGTGCGCTACGCGGCCACCCGCTTCCGCAGCCGCAGCGAGCCGATGGAGGACGTCGTCCAGGTCGGCACGATCGGCCTGATCAACGCCATCGACCGCTTCGACCCCACCCGCGGCGTGCAGTTCCCCACCTACGCGCTGCCGACCATCCTCGGCGAGATCAAGCGCTACTTCCGCGACAACGTCCGCACCATGCACGTCCCCCGCCGGCTCCAGGAGCTCTGGGTCCAGGTCAGCGGCGCCATGGAGGAGTTGACGGTGCTGAACGGCCGGGTGCCCAAGGTGCCCGAGATCGCCGCCAGCCTGCGCATCCCCGAGGAGGACGTCCGGGCCTGCCTGGACGCCGGGCGGGCCTACAACGCCGCCTCCCTGGAGGCGGCCCAGGAGCACGAGGGCGGGCTGGCCCTGCTCGACCGGCTCGGCTACGAGGACTCCGCGCTCGCCGACGTCGAGCACCGCGACATGGTGCGCCACCTGCTGGTCCAACTCCCGGAACGGGAGCGGCGGATCGTGATGCTGCGGTTCTTCGCCAACCTCACCCAGTCCCAGATCAGCACCGAGCTGGGAATGTCGCAGATGCACGTTTCCCGGCTGCTGTCGCGGATTCTGACGAGGCTTCGGACCGGAAACTCATGGGAAGAGTGAGATTGCAGCGCGTTACCCGGGCGTGACGATTCGCGACGTTCGGGTTTGCCGTGCGCGGTGATCCGGTAAGGAGGGGATTGGGCCCCCACCGGGAACCTCCGGCCGTCGGCCCCCGTTCAACCGTCAGTCACGAGGGGGTGGGCGCATGTCCGGAGAGCTGGGCACTGCGGAGATCCACGCTGGTCAGGCCGAGGTCACCACGGTCGCCGAGGGCGGCCTCCCGGCGCAACGCGGGCCGACGGAGGCGGCCCCGCCAGGCGCCGCGCTGGACACCCGTACGCTCTCCCGCTCGCTGTTCCTGCGGCTGGCCGCCCTGGAACCAGGCAGCGCCGAGCACACGTACGTCCGCGACACGCTGATCGAGCTCAACCTGCCGCTGGTCCGGTACGCCTCGGCGCGCTTCCGCAGCCGGCACGAACCGATGGAGGACATCGTCCAGGTCGGCACCATCGGGCTGATCAAGGCGATCGACCGGTTCGACCCGGAGCGCGGGGTGGAGTTCCCCACCTTCGCGATGCCGACGGTGGTCGGCGAGATCAAGCGCTTCTTCCGGGACACCGCATGGTCGGTGCGGGTGCCGCGCCGGCTCCAGGAGCTGCGGCTGGCGCTCACCAAGGCCGGGGACGAGCTGTCCCAGCGGCTGGACCGCTCCCCCACCGTCGCCGAGCTGGCGGCCTGCCTGGGGGTCAGCGAGGAGGACGTGGTCGAGGGCCTCGCGGTGGGCAACGCCTACACCGCCAGCTCGCTCGACTCCAGCCCCGGTGAGGAGGACGGCGACGGACCGCTGGCCGACCGGCTCGGGTACGAGGACCTCGCGCTGGAGGGCGTCGAGTACCGCGAGTCGCTCAAGCCGCTGCTGGCGAAGCTGCCGCCGCGCGAGCGCCGGATCATCATGCTGCGGTTCTTCGGCAACCTGACCCAGTCGCAGATCGGCGAGGAGATCGGCATCTCCCAGATGCACGTATCGCGGCTCCTCACCCGCACCCTGACCCAGCTCCGCGAGGGATTGATCAACGAGGGTTGATCATGCCGTCCCCGGGCGTGATGTTGTCGTCTCCGTCGCATTGTGAATTCAGGCTGTGACATGACACGGGATGCCCGGGGCTCCGGTTTTTCATTTTCAATTCATTATTTGCATCCCCGGTCCTCTTCCAGTCACAATCAGCGCCTTCATGGCTTTGCCATGAACGTTGGTAACAGGTTCGCTGCACTCTCGCCCAAATGGTCACTCCCACACCCGGGCCTCCACCAGGATGGGCGCCGGGCAGCCTGCTGCCCGCGAACAGCGACAAGGGGGCGGACGGCTGCGGTTGCAGCCCGGCGTCCGACCCCAAGGGGAGGCACAACATGGGTCGAGCGACCCGAAGAGTCGCCGCGTGTGCGGCGGCAGTTCTGCTGGCCGGAGGGCTTCAGACCACCCTGGCCCACGCGGACACCACACCGCCCAGGATCGACCTCACCGTCCTCGTCATCGACGACGGCGGTCCGGCGGTCGCGGCCATCACCGCCGAACTCAAGAGCCAGGGCACCCCGTACAAGGTCGTCACCCTCAGCGATGCCGGCCGGCCGGTGATCAACTCGGCCTTCCTGAGCGACACCGTGAACGGTCTGCCCCGGGGCAAGTTCCAGGGCATTGTCATGCCCAATGAGAACCCCTTCCCCAACAGCGCCGCCGAGATGACCGCGATCGCGACCTACGAGGCCGCTTTCAATGTCCGTCAGATCGACGCGTACACGTGGGCCAGCCCGGCGGTGGGGCTGAACTACGCGGCGAATCCCGGATACGTCGGCACCCTCGACGGATTCCAGGCCGCCACCACGACCGCCGGCACCTCCGGCCCCTTCGGGTACCTGAAGGGCAGCGTCCCGTTCGAGGACAACGACCCGAACGTCAGCGAGAGCTACGGCTACCTGGCCACCCCGCTCGCCTCCCTGCCGGCCGGCGCCTCGTTCACCCCGCTGGTCGACGCACCGATACCCAGCACGACCAGCCGCGGTTCGCTGGTCGGCGAGTACACCCACGACGGCCGCAAGGAACTGGTCGTCACCTTCGTCTACAACCAGTACCAGCAGCAGTACCGGCTGCTGGCCCGCGGCATGGTCGACTGGATCACCCAGGGCGTCCACCTCGGCTACGACCGGAACTACTTCGCGACCCACGTCGACGACGTCTTCCTGGCCGACGACCGCTGGAGCACCACGCTCAAGTGCACCCCCGGCGACGTCACCTGCCCGCCCGGCACCCCGGACACGGCCAACCCGATCCGGATGACGCAGGCCGACGCCCAGTTCCTCAAGCAGTGGCAGACCACCAACAACTTCACGCTGGACATGGTGTTCAACGGCGGTGGCAGCGAGGACTGGAAGACCGACCACCAGGCCACGGTCGACCCGACCGCGAACCAGATGATCGCCGACCAGACCAGCTACCGGTGGGTCAACCACACCTACACCCACCCGTACCTGGGCTGCCTCCAGGACGTCACCGTGGTGCCGTGGCGGTGCACCAAGGACGCCGTGGGCAACACCGTCTGGGTCGACTACAACACCATCAACACCCAGATCAAGAACAACTTCGACTGGGCGACCCGCAACGGGCTCCACGTCGACCCGCAGGCTCTCGTGACCGGCGAGCACTCCGGTCTGCTGACCGCTCCGCAGGAGACCAGCGACAACCCGAACCTGGCGCCGGCGCTGGCCGCCAACGGCATCAAGTTCACCGGCAGCGACGCCTCCCGCGAGCCCGCCCAGCGGTCCGTCGGCTCGTCCACGCTGACCGTGCCGCGGTACCCGATGAACGTCTTCTACAACGCCGGCTCGGCGGTGGAGGAGACCGACGAGTACAACTGGATCTACACCAGCAAGGCCAACGGCGGAAGCGGCGTCTGCGAGAACAACGCCAACTCCACCTGCCTGCCCCAGCCGCTGAACACCACCACCGGCTACCAGTCGTACATCGTGCCGCTGGAGGCCCGGATCGACCTCGGCCACGTGCTGAACAACGACCCGCGCCCGCACTTCGTGCACCAGTCGAACCTGTCCGAGGACCGCATCCTGTACCCGGTGCTGGAGAAGATCCTCGGCGACTACCGCTCGCTGCACGCCGACAACACCCCGATCGTGAACCTCGGCGAGCGCGAGATCGGCCAGGAGTTCCAGAAGCGCGGCGCCTGGAACGCGGCCGTGGCCGCCGGCCAGGTCACCGGCTACCGGATCGGGAACACCGTCACGGTCAACGCGCCGACCGGTGTTCAGGTCCAGGCCACCATGCCGACCGGAACTGCTCAGAAGCTGGTCATCGGAACGACCGCCTTCGGTTCGGCCTACGCCGGTAGCCTCTCGGGCTGGGTGGCTCCCGGACCCATGCAGACCAGCGTCATGCTGCAGCTCCCCTCGGGTGCCGCTCCCGCCGCTCCGGCCGCCGTCGCCCCGAGCGTCGCCGCCAAGTCCGTCCCGGCCCCTGCCCCGGCCGACAAGAAGGTCGTCCCGCAGGGCGTGGCCACTCCCGTCCCGGTGGGCCCGAGCGACACCGCTCGCGGCGCCACTCCGTCCCTGGTGCCCGGCAGCGGAACCCCCGTTCCCGGCAAGGGCGTCGTCGCCAAGGGCGCCGACTCCCGTGACACGCGCGGCAAGGCTTCCGGGGGGACGGCCTCGCGCGGCACCACCACCGGCCGCTCCGGCAACCGGTAACCGACACACCCGATGACGGGGCCGGACCGGGCGACCGGCCCGGCCCCGCCACGGCTCCCGTTCCGGCCATCCAGGCCGGACAACCGACGCACGAACAGGCAAGAACAGGAGGGGGGACAGGCCATGCGCGTCACCCTGCTCACCGAGGGGACGTACCCGCACCAGCACGGCGGGGTCAGCGTCTGGTGCGACCAGCTCGTCCAGGGCATGCCCGACGTCGACTTCGACATCATCGCCGTCACCGGCACCGGCCAGGAACCGCTCGCGTGGGAACTGCCCGCCAACGTACGGTCCGTGACCACCGCGCCGCTGTGGGGCCCGGCCTCCGACGCCAGAGCACCGCGCGGCAAGGAGATGCGGCTCTTCCTCAACGCGTACGAGCGCTTCCTGCACTCCGTCCTCGACCCGGTCTACACCACCCACTTCGGCACCGAGCTGTACGGCTTCGCCGACCTCGCCCGGCGCGGGCTGCTCAGCCCGGCGCTGCGCAGCGAGCGCGCCCTGCGCACCCTGCAGCAGGTCTGGACCCGCGACTACCTGCCGACCGCCGCCTCCCGGCCCACCCTGCACGACGCCCTGAACGCCACCGACCTGCTCGAGCACGCCCTGCGGCCGCTCGCGGTCGAACCGCCCACCGACGGCGTCGCCCACGCCGCCAGCGGCGGCCTCGCCACCCTGCCCGGGCTGATCGCCGCCCAGCAGTACGGCGTACCGTTTCTGCTCACCGAGCACGGCATCTACCTGCGCGAGCGCTACCTCGGCTACCGCACCGGCCCGTACCGCTGGCCGGTCAAGGCGCTGCTGCTGGGCTTCTACCGGATGCTCGCCGAGGAGAGCTACCGCCAGGCCGCGCTGGTCACCCCCGGCAACCGGTACAACCGGCGCTGGGAGGAGCGCGGCGGCACGCCGTCCACGCACATCCGCACCGTCTACAACGGGGTCGACCCGGCGGCCTTCCCGCCGGCCGGGCCCGAGCCCGAGACGCCGACCCTCAGCTGGGCCGGGCGGGTCGACCCGATCAAGGACCTGGAGACGCTGATCCGGGCCTTCGCCATCGTCCGGCGCGAGATCCCCGAGGCGCGGCTGCGGCTCTTCGGGGGCACGCCCAAGGGCGGCGAGGCGTACCGGGACGGCTGCATAGCCCTGGCCGCCGAACTCGGCATAGCCGACTCGGTGGTCTTCGAGGGCCGCGTCGCCGACATCACCGACGCCTACGCGGCCGGCAACGTGGTCATGCTCTCCAGCATCAGCGAGGGCTTCCCGTTCACCCTGATCGAGGCCATGTCCTGCGGCCGCGCGACCGTCTCCACCGACGTCGGCGGCGTGCGGGAGGCCGTCGGCGACACCGGTCTGGTCGTCCCGCCGCGCGAGCCCGAGCCGATGGCCGCCGCCGCGATCGAGCTGCTGCGCGACCCGGAACGCCGCGCCCGCCTCGGCGAGGGCGCCCGGCTGCGGGTCATCGAGCAGTTCACGCTGCGCCAGAACATCGACGGCTTCCGCGGCATCTACACCGAACTCCTGGGCACCGCCCGCTGGATGCCCGGCGGCGTCGTCCCCGTCACCGACCAGGCCCCCAGCCCGGACTGGGACCGCCCGCTCGCCGCCGTCCCCGCACCGAGCGAGGTGGGCGCATGAGTGGGCCGCTTCGCCTGGTGCAGGACGAGGGCGGCGCCGAGCCGACGATGCAGCTGCGCACGCTGCCGCTCAAGCTCCGCCGCCATGCCCCCGCCCCGGTGCAGCCCGAGCCGGAGGACGAACTCGGCCTCTCCGCCGACCCCCTGGACGAGCTCGCCGAGCGCCTGAACGACATCTGCGCCGACGCCGTCCACCCCTACGAGATCGCGGCCATCCTCGAGTCGGACGGCCTCTCGGACGAGCAGGCCGCCCTGCTCTACGGCCGCCCCGACGCCTTCACCGTCGCCGAGGAGCTGTTCGAGAAGGTCCAGCGCCGCTACCCCGGCCCGAGCTCCGAGTTCGCCAACCCCTGGCGGGCCGACCCCTGGCGCTGCGTGGTGCGCGGCCTGGTGTTCGCCCTCCCCGGGCTCGGCTACCTGCTCGGCGCCAACCTGTTCGCGACCGCCCGGATGCGCTTCGGCCTGCCCTCGGGCATGCTCGCGCTCTCCGTGGCGACGCTGGTCAGCTGGGGCTTCAACCAGGCGCTGGCGCACCGCGCCTACCGCTGGCTGAGCCGGGTGCGCCGCCGGGACGCCGCCGTCTGCCTGGCCGTGGGCGCGCCGATGGGCGCGCTGGTCGCGGCCGCCGCCGCGTACGCGGTCGGCGGCCCGCTGGGCTCGCTCTGCTTCGCCGCCGGGCAGTCGGCGTACCTGGGCGCGGCCACCGTGCTGCTGGTGCTGGGCCGGGAGAAGTTCCTGCTGGTCGCACTGGCACCGGCCTCGGTCGGCGCGGGCGTGGTGCTCGCCGCCGACGTGCCGCAGGCCGTACGGACGGTGGTGCTGCTCGCCTCGGTGGCGCTGGCGATCGGGCTGGCCGCCCGGGAGTTGCTGCGCTGCGTGCGCGCCGACGACAAGGACGCGCCCGCGCTCAGGCTGCCGCTGTACCAGGAGCTGCCGCACCTGCTGTTCGGCCTGGCCTGCGGCGCGCTGACGCTGATCGCGGGCCTCGGCGAGACCATCCACCAGGCGGTGCAGGCGAGCGGGCACACCGTCCACGCCGTCCACGGCACCGTCACCCACGCCGCCGCCCACGCGGGTGCGCACCCCGCGGCCCACCAGGCCGCGGAGCAGGCGAAGGCCGCCCTCACCGGCCCGGCCATGATCGCGCTGACGCTCAGCCTGGGCCTGGCCGAGTGGCTGCTGTTCCGCTACCGGGCGATGGCCGTGGCGGCGCTGCGCACCAGCCACACCAGCGCGCAGTTCGGCCGCCGCACCGGCGGCATCCTGCTCGGCTGCCTGTTCATCTACCTCACCACCGTGGCCGCGCTGGACGCCGCCGCGACCGTGCTGTGGCCCGGCGCTCCCGCGCTCGGCGTCCCGCAGCTCGGCGCGATGCTGCTCCTGGGCGGCTCGCTCTGGCTGGCGCTGCTGCTGAACGCCTTCGGGTTCAGCTGGAGCACCGCCCTCATCTGTCTGGCAGCCGCCGTCGCCGAGAGCGTCGGGCTGCTGACCGGTGCGGAGCCGATCGCCCTGCAGCTCATCGGCTGCGGGGCGGCCGCACTCCTCCTCACCGCCATCGCCGGGCCCGCGCTCGGCCGCACCACCCAGCACCGCTGATCGACAACCGATCGACAACCGCGGCCGACCGCCACAGGGCGTCGGACCGTCCCGCACATCGAGAAAGCGAATTCCGCATGAGCAGCAGCGTCGCGGTCACCGGAGCCGAGGGCTTCATCGGCTCCCACCTCGTCGAGACCCTGGTCGCCGACGGTCACCACGTCCGCGCGATGGTGCAGTACAACTCCTTCTCCTCCTTCGGCTGGCTGGAGACCCTCTCCTCCGAGGTCCTGGACTCCGTCGAGATCGTCCTCGGCGACGTCCGCGACCCGGGCTCCGTCAACGGCCTGGTCAAGGGCACCGAGGCGGTCTACCACCTGGCCGCCCTGATCGCGATCCCCTACTCCTACCGCGCGCCGCACTCCTACGTGGACACCAACGTGACCGGCACCCTGAACGTGCTGGAGGCCGTGCGCCACCTGGAGATCCCGCGCCTGGTGCACACCTCCACCAGCGAGACCTACGGCACCGCGCAGACCGTGCCGATCACCGAGGACCACCCGATCAACACCCAGTCCCCGTACGCCGCCTCCAAGGCCGGCGGGGACCGGCTGGCCGACAGCTACCACGCCAGCTTCGAGACCCCGGTCGTCACCCTGCGCCCGTTCAACACCTTCGGCCCGCGCCAGTCGATGCGCGCCGTCATCCCCACCGTGATCGCCCAGGTCGCGGCCGGCCAGACCGAGATCACCCTCGGCGACCTGCGCCCGACCCGCGACTTCACGTTCGTCAAGGACACCGCCAACGCCTTCCGCACGGTGGGCACCGCGCCCGCCGAGTCGGTGGTCGGCCGCACCTTCAACGCCGGCACCGGCGGCGAGATCTCGGTCGGCGACCTGGTCACCCTGGTCGGCAAGCTCATGGGCGTGGACCTGGTCGTCAAGGAGGACGAGCAGCGCATCCGCCCGACCAACTCCGAGGTCATGCGGCTCGTCGCGGACGCGACCCGGCTGCGCGAGGCCACCGGCTGGGCTCCGCGCTTCAGCCTGGAGGAGGGCCTGGAGGAGACCATCGAGTTCTTCCGCGACCCGGCCAACCTCGCCCGCTACAAGACGGACATCTACAACGTCTGACGCACCGTCGCGATCATGACCGTCCTGGTATCCGAGGCTCGCGTCCAGCACATCCTTTCCGTGGGGGAAACACCATGCACGCAGTGATCCTGGCCGGTGGCAAGGGCGTCCGTCTGCGCCCGTACACCACCGCCCTTCCCAAGCCCCTCGTCCCGATCGGCGACCAGCACGCGATCCTCGAGATCGTGATGCGCCAGCTCGCCGCCTCGGGCTTCAAGACCGTCACCCTGGCGATCGGCCACCTCGGCCACATCATCCGCGCCTACGTCGGCAACGGCTCCCAGTGGGGCCTGCGGGTCGGCTACGCCGTCGAGGACAGCCCGCTCGGCACCATGGGCCCGCTGCTCACCATGCAGGACCGCCTGCCCGAGCACTTCCTGGTGATGAACGGCGACATCCTCACCGACCTGGACTTCGCCGCGGTGCTCCGCCACCACGAGGCGTCCGGCGCCCCGCTGACCATCGCCACCTACGCCCGCCAGGTCCGGATCGACTTCGGCGTGCTGACCACCGAGGCCGGCAGCATCACCGGCTTCCAGGAGAAGCCGAGCATCGACTACCGCGTCTCGATGGGCGTGTACGGCGTCTCGCGCGCCGCGCTGGCCTCGTACACCCCCGGCCTGCCGCTGGGCTTCGACGAGCTGGTGCTCGACCTGCTGGCCGCCGACACCCCGCCGTCCTCCTACGACTTCGACGGCTACTGGCTGGACATCGGCCGCCCGGACGACTACGACCGGGCCAACGCCGAGTTCTCCAGCATCCGCCCGGTCCTGATGCCCTTCGAGTCGGCCGACGCCCCGGCCGTCGCCCCGGCCGTCGCCCCGGCCGTCACGGAGCTGCCGATCCCGGCGGCCCGCACCGCCCCGGACGACAGCGCCCAGCCGGACGCCCCGGCCGCGACCACCGGCACCGCCGGTGCCGTCGGCTCCGTCGGCTCCGACAGCGACGGACGGGCCGCGTGAGAATCCTGCTGCTCGGCGGTGACGGCTTCCTGGGCCGTCACGCCGCCGCCGTCCTGCGGGCCCTTCCCGGGGCCACCGTGCTCACCGCGGGGCGGCGGCCCGCCCACGACCTCCGGCTCGACCTGGCCACCGCCCAGGCCGGCCCGCTCGGCGAGGAGATCGCCGCGCTGGCACCCGACGCGGTGGTCAACTTCGCCGGCGCGGTGGCCGGCAGCGCGGTCAAGCTCGCCGAGGTCAACGCCCGCGGCCCGGCGGTGCTCTGCGAGGCGCTCTCCCTGTGCGCCCCGAAGACCCGTCTGGTCCACATCGGTTCGGCCGGCGAGTACGGCGTCTGCGCCGAGGGCGACTCGCTGTCCGAGGAGGCCGACGCCCGCCCGGTGGGCGTCTACGGCGCCACCAAGCTGGCCGGCTCCCTCGCGGTGGCCGGCTCGCCGCTCGACGCGGTGGTGCTGCGGGTGTTCAACCCGGTCGGCCCGGGGGCTCCGGCGGGCTCGCTGCCCGGCCGGCTGGCCGCCGAGCTGCGCCGGGCCGCCCCCGAGGGCGCCGAGGGAGTCGTGAAGGTCGGGGACCTCTCCGCCTACCGCGACTTCGTCGACGCCCGGGACGTCGCCGGGGCGGTCGGCCTGGCCGTCGCCGCCGAGGGCCCGCTGCCCCGGATACTCAACCTCGCCTCCGGCCGGGCCCAACAGGTCCGGGCGATCGCGGACGGGCTGGTCGCCGCCTCCGGCTTCACCGGCCGGATCGACGAGAGCGGCGCGGGTTCCGAGCGCTCCGCCGGCGTCTCCTGGCAGCAGGCCGACGTCTCGGCCGCGGCCGGGGCGCTCGGCTGGCACCCGACCACGAACCTCGCCGACACCCTGCGCGACCTGTGGCTCGACAGCGCCGCGCCCGCCACCACCCCGGTGGTGGCATGACGACCGGGCCCATACCGGACGGCCGCCTGCTGGTGCCGCTGTACGTCCACCCCGCGGTGGACCCGGCGGCCTGGCAGGCGGTCGCCGCCGCCGACCCCTCCCGGATCGCCGCCGTGGTGCTCAACCTCGCGGACGGCCCGGGCGAGACCCCGGACGGCGTCTTCTCCGAAGCCGTCGAGCGACTCCGCGCCGCCGGGCTGCCGTTGATCGGGTACACGGACACCGACTACGGCCGCAGGCCCCACGCGGCGGTGGTCGCGGACATCCTCACGTATCGTCAGCGCCATGGCGTCAACGGCGCCTACCTCGACCAAGTCGCCTCCCACCCCGGCGCGTTGGCGCACTACCGCCGTCTCGCGACGGCGGCCAGGGCGGCCGGCTGCCACACCGTGGTGTTCGGCCACGGCGACCACCCCGACCCGGGCTACGCCGACGTCGGCCTGGCCGACCTGCTGGTCACCTTCGAGGGCGACTGGACGGCGTACCGTTCGATGACCCAGCCGCTGTGGACGGGCCGTCACGCGGCCTCCCGCTTCTGCCACCTGGTCTACGGCGTCCCGGCCGACGACGCCAAGGACGCCACCGCACTGATCGCCGCCCGCCGCGCCGGCGTCGGCTGCGCCGTACCGGGCGCCGGGGACAACCCCTGGTGCACCCTGCCGTACGGCCTGGCCGCCGCCGAACTCACCTGACCCGACTCGGAGTTCGACACCCGTGAACCGCCGCCTCCGGCTGACGCCCGCCGCCGTAGCCCTCGCCACCGCCACCGCGCTGCTCGCCACCTCGTGCAGCAGCTCGGGCTCGGACGACGACCAGGACTCGGCCGACGCCTCCCCGAGCAACCCGCCCGCGGCCACCGCCCCGAGCACCCCCGGGGCCCCCGGCACCACCACCCCGGCCACCCCGCCCGGCACGACGCCCACCACCCCGGGCGCCACGACGACCGCCCCCAGCACCCCGGGCGCCCCCGTCCCGCCGCCGGCCGCCGGAGGCCACTGGCAGCCCACCCCGGGCCTGGCCTGGCAGTGGCAGCTCGGCAGCGGCCCGGTGGACCAGTCGGTGGACGTACCGGTCTACGACATCGACGGCTTCGAGAACGACGCCTCGGTGGTCTCCGCCCTGCACGCCAAGGGCCGCAAGGTGATCTGCTACATCAACGCCGGTTCCTGGGAGGACTTCCGCCCCGACTCCAAAGCCTTCTCCAAGGCCCTCCAGGGCTCGGACACGGGCTGGACGGGCGAGAAGTGGTTCGACATCCGCAAGCTGGACCAGCTGAAGCCGCTGATGGCCGCGCGCTTCGACATGTGCAAGAGCAAGGGCTTCGACGCCATCGAGCCCGACACCATCGAGGCGTACAACCAGCACAGCGGCTTCCCGCTGACCCCCGAGGACCAGCTCGCGTACAACCGCATGCTCGCCAAGCTCGCGCACGAGCGCGGCCTGGCCATCGGCCTCAAGAACGACCTCGACCAGATCCCCGCGCTGCTGCCGGACTTCGACTTCGCGGTCAACGAGGAGTGCTCGCAGTTCGACGAGTGCGACCGCGTCGCGCCGTTCATCAAGGCCAACAAGGCGGTCTTCCACGTCGAGTACAAGCTCGACACCAACCAGTTCTGCGCCAAGGCCAAGTCCCTGGGCTTCAGTTCGATGCAGAAGCAGCTCGACCTGAACGCCTGGCGCAAGCCCTGCTGAACCTCACGCGCCCGCCGCGCGGGTGACCCGGACGAGGGTCACCCGCGCGGGGGTCGCCCGAGGGTTCTACTTGACCGCCAGCCAGACGACGGTGCCCAGAACCACCAGGGCCACGACGGCGATCAGCGCGATCACGCCGGTGCGCCTGCCGCCGCCGGTGCTGCCGTAGGTGGAGACGGAACCCGGAGCCTGGGGGGCCGCCGGAGTCTCGTCGACGAACGCCCGGAACATCTGAGTGCTGCCGGCGGGGTCGTAGTCGTTGTCAGCCATGGCACGGACTCTAACGAATCCGCCCACCTCAGGCACACCCCGGACCCCGCCTCACCTGCCCGCACGCACCGCGTTCTGCGACGGCGGGACGACGAGCGCGTGAAGTCCGTGCGACGCACGGAATGCGCCGCCCGCCCGTCCGGTTGACTGCGATCATGACCGCAGCCTTCAGCCGGGTGAGCCTCGGCACCTCCGACCTGTCCGTCTCCCCGCTCTCCCTGGGCGGCAACGTCTTCGGGTGGACGGCCGACCAGCAGCAGTCCTTCGCCGTCCTGGACGCCTACACGGCCGTCGGCGGCAACTTCGTCGACACCGCCGACGTCTACTCGGCCTGGGCGCCGGGCAACGCCGGCGGCGAGTCCGAGACCGTCATAGGCGACTGGCTGCGCAGCCGCGGCCGCCGGGACGACGTGGTGATCGCCACCAAGGTCGGCATGCACCCCGAGGCGAGCGGCCTGAGCGCGGCCAACATCAAGGCGTCCGCCGAGGGTTCGCTGCGCCGCCTCGGCGTCGAGCACATCGACCTGTACTACACCCACCGCGACGACGAGACCCCGGTCGAGGAGTTCGTCACCGCGCTGGACGAGCTGGTCCGCGAGGGCAAGGTCCGCGCCGTCGCCGCCTCCAACATCTCCGCCGAGCGGCTCGCCGAGGCGCTGGCCTTCTCCGAGCGCGAGGGCCTGGCCGCGTACGTCGCCGTCCAGCCGCACTACAACCTGGTCTCCCGCGCCACCTTCGAGGGCCCGCTGGCCGAGGTCGTCGCCCGGCACGGCCTGGCCACCGTCCCCTACTACGCGCTGGCCTCCGGCTTCCTGACCGGCAAGTACCGCCCGGGCGGCCCGGACGTCACCAGCGCCCGCGCCGAGGGCGCCGCCCGCTACCTGGCCGAGCCGCGCGGCCCCAAGGTGCTGGAGGCCCTGGACGCCGTCGCCGCCGAGCACGGCGTCGAACTCGCCACCGTCGCCCTCGCCTGGCTCACCGCCCGCCCGACCGTCGCCGCCCCGATCGCCAGCGCCCGCACCGTCGAGCAGCTGCCCCCGCTGCTGGCCGCCGCCGCCCTGGAGCTCACCCCGGCGCAGACCGCCCTGCTGGACGAAGCCTCCGCCTGACCGCACGCCTCGGCCCCGGCGGGTGTGTTCCCGCCGGGGCCGAGGCATGCCACGAAGGGCTTACGGCCGACCGAAGTGGGTCGGGTAGTAGCCCGAGTTGAGCGTCGATATCCGGACGGTCTTGCCCGGCCTCGGCGCCTCGACGAACTTGCCGCCGCCCAGGTAGATCCCCACGTGGTGGATCCCCGAGGCCCGGCCGCTGTCCGACCAGAACACCAGGTCACCCCGGCGCAGCTGCCCCGCGCTGATCGGCGTGGTGGCCGCGTACTGGTCGTCGGCCACCCGCGGCAGGCTGATCCCGCTGCGCCGGTACGCCTGCTGGACCAGCCCCGAGCAGTCGTAGCCGGTCGGGCCGTCACCGCCCCAGACGTACGGCTTGCCCAGCTGGGCGAGCGCGTAGCCGATCGCCGCCTCGGTGTTGCCCGAGCTCGGCGCGCTGCTCCCGGACGGCTGGGAGGAGGTCTGCGGCGCCGAGCCGCCGCCGGACTGGCCGGTGCGGTTCAGGTAGACGTCGTAGTGGCTCGTCCAACGCCACTCGCCGGCGCCGTTCTTGAACCAGTACTTCGACCCGTCCCAGCCCTGCTGCATCCCCCAGGAGGAGGCCGAGCCGTTGGACACCGCCTGGCCGCCGGAGGAGCCCGACCCGCCGGTGCGGTCGGAGTACACGGTGTAGTGGCTCGTCCAACGCCACTCGCCCGCACCGTTCTTGAACCAGTACTTCGACCCGTCCCAGCCCTGGGTGCCCGGCGCGGCGTGCGCGGCCCCGGCACCGGCCGTCAGGCCGACCACTCCGGCGCCCGCCAGGACGGTGGTCGCCAGGCAGGTCCCCCGCACGGCGCGGTGTATTCGGCTGCCACCGGCCGAGGAGTCGGAGTCGGCGGTACGCGGCCGGGCCGCGCAGTTCGGGCAGCCGCAGCCGGCGATCGCGGGGATGCTGCCGAGGCTCTCCTCGAAGCCGATCAGTCCGGCGTCCACCGCCTGCTCGACGTCGGGTTCGGCGTACGCGCCGGTGGCTATCCTCATGCGGGTCGTCCTTCCTTCCTCCCGGCCCGGACGGCCGGAGGCGGTACCGAAGCGGCCACTCCGGCCGGTGCGACGAAGGCGACCAGCAGCTGTTCCATCAGCGCGCTGCGGGCGGCCTCGTCCAGTTCGTGGGCGGTGGCCCGCTCCAGCCGGCGCACGGCCAGGGCCGCCGCCTCCACCGCGTCGTCGACCAGCACCGTGCGCAGACCGGCGTCCAGGTCGGCCAGCCGGCGGCGGCGCATCGACTCGGCGACCTCGGGCGCGTAGTCCAGCGCCAACGGCTGCACCGAGTACACCTCCAGCCCGGCCGGGGCCGCCTCGGCGGCCAGGGCCCGGGTCAGCTCGTCGGCGAACCACTGCCCGTCGCGCAGGGCCGGGCCGGGGGCCGCGTTGCTGTCGCAGGGCAGGATGGAGGCCGTCCGGGTCAGCACGGCCTGGACCTGCTCGCGCAGGTAGCCCTCGTGGTCCTCGATCGCCAGCAGCGCCCGCGCGGTGTCCTTGACCCGCCAGACGATCAGCAGCCGGACCACGATCGGGGTGCCGGTGCGGTCGACCACCTTGACCGGCTCGCTGCGCCAGTGCCGCAGCCGCACGTCCACCCGGCGGCGGCGCAGCAGCGGGTTGACCCACATCAGGCCGGTGCGGCGCACCGTCCCCCGGTAGCGGCCCCAGCGGGTCAGCACCCGGGTCTCGCCGCCGGCGTTGGCCAGCAGGCCGGCCAGCGCGAACACCGCGACCAGGCCCGCCCCGGCCACCTCGGCGATCGAGACGAGGTCCACCTCGGCCCGGCCGCCCTCCTTCGCGGCGGCGCCGCGCAGGTCGGGCAGCACGTCCCAGTGCGGGACGACGCCGGTGCGCAGCAGCGGGTACAGCACTCCGGCCAGGCCGAGCAGCACGACGAACACGGCGATCCAGCCGGGCACGGCCCTGGCGCCGTGCTCCCGCAGCGCCTGGTCGGCGCGCGGGGGGCGGCGGGAGGTGGCGGCGCCCGGCACACCGGCTCCGGGCAGTTCGACCGTCTCCGGCGCGGCCGCCTCCAGGGGATCGCGCAGGTCGGAGGGGCCGCCCTGGAAGGGGCTGGGCACCAGGGCCAGCGGGGTGGTCGCCGGACCCGCGTCGGCCGCATCGACCGGGCTGACCGGGCCGACCGGGCCGGCCGGCTTGGCGGTCTTGGTCATCTGCACGGTCGGGGCCTTGGCCAGCGGGCTGGAACCCGAGGCGGAACGTTCCGGCAGTGCCGGGGGGAGCGGCTTGGGCAGGTGGTCGGGTCGCTGCGACGAATCGCGGGTGACGTCCATGCACGGGTCCTCAGGGTCGGTGTGTCGCGCAACGGGCGGCCCGGATCTGACGGGCAGTGCCAGAGTCAGGCTAAGTTCATACGTCATCAAATGCGACATTTGAGCCGAGGTGTGTCGACATTTGCTGACGAATCGTCCAAAGCCGACCTGACGCGCAGGCACATGAACGGATGGTCGTGACGGTTCGGGGACGGTCGAAGGAAGGTCGATGCGGGTCGGTGCAGGTCAGCGCCGTCTGGAGCCGGGCCCCCGCGCGATCACCCGGCGGGTGATGAGCGCGATCCCGGCGAGCACCAGCAGGACTCCGGCGAGCAGGCCCCGCCGGGCGGACTCCCCGCGCGGCGCGGCCGCCACATGCCCCGCGGAGGGCGGCGCCGCCTGCGGCCGCGCCACTCCGCTCTCGGGCTGCTCCTCCTCCGCAGCCGCTGCCGACGAGGGCGGCGGGTCGGTGGGTGTGAGCACGGCCCTCGAACCGGCCGAGGCGGATGAAGCGGACGAAGCGGCGGACGGCGAAGCGGATGGCGAAGCCGTGACCTGCGCGGAGGCGCTGGGGCTCTGACTCGGGCTCGGGCTCGCGCTCGTACTCGCGCTCATACTCGTACTCGGGCTCGCGCTCGGCTTCGGTGAGGCGGGGGAAGCGCTCGGTTTCGGGGCCGCGACCGGCGGAACCGGAGCAGGGACCGGCGGGACGTAGACCGGCAACACCCCGGGCTCGACCG
The DNA here is from genome assembly GCF_044455705.1 of Kitasatospora sp. NPDC051170. NCBI lineage: Bacteria > Bacillati > Actinomycetota > Actinomycetes > Kitasatosporales > Streptomycetaceae > Kitasatospora > Kitasatospora sp. NPDC051170. Next base: position 205,209 of record NZ_JBITFA010000006.1, read on the forward strand.
GCCGCAGAGCCGACGCCGCCACCGAAGGCGACACCGACGCAGTCGGCGCGCCCGACACCGTCGGCACCGCCGACGGCGAGGCCACCGGTGCCGAGGCGACCGCACTCGGGCTCGGCACCCCCGGAACCGGGGCCGGCACGGGGACCGCCGGTACGGGAATCGGCAGCACACCCGGCGGCAGCGGTACCGTCACCGGCACCTCCGGCACCTCCGGCATCACGGAGGCCGGAGCACTCGGGCTCGGCTTCGGCGAAACCGCCGCCGACGACGACGTCGAGGCCGAGACCGAGACCGAGACCGATGCAGTCGGGCTCGGGTTCGCACTCGGCGAGGCCGAACCCGTCCCCGCCACCGGGCTCGAAGCCGAGGCACTCGCCGGAACCGAAGCGGGCACCGAAGCAGGCACCGAAGCAGGTGCGCTCGGCGAAGCCGTGCCACCGGCCGATGCCGTCGCCGTCGCCGTGGCCGCCGCGGACGGACTCGGCGAGGCGCCGGCCGTACCCGCCCCCGCCGTGACCCGGATCGCCACCGGGTCCCCCGAAGTCGCGTTCCCCGCCCGGTCCGTGGCCGTGACGACGAGCCACTGCGCCCCGTCCGCCAGGTCCCGGTTGGCGGTGCAGCTCCAGCTGCCGTCGAGGGCCGCCGTGGCCCCGCACAACACCGTCCGCTCCACCGCGTCCGCGCCACCCGTCCGGGCCGTGACCTGCACGTTCACCCCGGGTTCGGCGCGCCCGGTGAGCTTCGGACGGCTGCTGCGGACGGTCTCCCCGGAGGCCGGCGAGGCGAGGACGGGCTTGTCCGGCGGCACGGTGTCGACGGTCAGCGTGACCGGCTTGCCGGTGGTCCGGTTCCCGGCCGCGTCGACGGCGACGGGCGTGAGCAGGTGCTGCCCGTCCGCCAGGTTCTCGACGGGGATGCAGGACCACTGGCCGTCCGCCCGCACGGCGGTGGTGCACAGTTCGCTGTCGGAGCGGCGGTCCGAGACCGAGACGGCGCTGCCGGGTTCGCCGGTGCCGGTGAGCAGCAGCGCCGGATCGTCGGTGAACTCCGGCACGGTGAGCACGGGCGTGCTCGGCGGCGCCGTCTTGACGCTGACCCGGACGGCCTCGCCGCGCAGCACCACGCCGCCGGCGGTGGTCTCGACCGGGGTGAGGCTGTGCACACCTCCGGCCAGCGCGGTGTCGGGCCGGCAGGTCCAGTCGCCGCCGCGCCCGGCCTTGGCGCGGCAGAGCGCGGTGTCCCCGTCCCGGACCTCGACGGTGGCACCCGGGATGGCCGCCTCGCCGCGGATCTGCGGGCGGGTGTCGGCGAGCACGTCGCCGTCGACGGGGTCGGCGATCTCGGGCCGCGCGGCGCCGACCGTCAGCTTGATCCTCTGGTCGGAGACCTGCCCGGAGTCGGCGAAGCCGCCGGAGCCGATGAGCTGGCCGGTGTCCCGGGCGAGCCGCAGCCGGGCCCAGGTGTCGCCGGCGGCGGCGGGCGGGACGGTCCACTCCAGGGTCGCGGTGTCGGCGCCGGCGGGGATCTCGACCTGCACCCGCTCGGTCGGGTCGAAGTGGCCGTTGTGGTCGAAGTCGATCCAGCCGGCCAGGGTCGCGGCCTGGTCCCCCACGGCGACGGGCACGGTGACCCGGTAATAGCGGCCGACGGAAGCCTCCGCGGGGAAGCTGATCGAGGGGTCGGCGCCCTGGTACTCACCGCGGCCGGGCTGGAGCCTGGGCGGCGGCGGGCTGGCGGCGGGCCGGTCGAACGGGCTGCGCCGGGCGGCGCCGTGGTCGAGCTGGACCATCGGCTCGTCGCCCCGGCCGGAGGAACCGGAGGCACCGGAGCCCCCGGAGGCCGACGGACGGGCGCTGCGGCCGGAGCCGGTGGCGTCGCGGCCGAGGAAGAGGTCGGAGACGACGTGGGAGGCGTTGCCGTAGTCCTGCGGGGCGGTGCCGAGGTCCTCGTCGACGCTGACGGTGTAGGCGTGGCTCAGCGCGGGCGCGGGGGTGGTGCTCCCGGCCCGGGCGGTGCTGCGCTGCTCGACGCGGAACTCCGCGCCGCGGATCGTCCCGGTGAGTTCGACGGTGCCCTCGGCGGCGGAGCCGGCCGCGCCGTCGGTGGAGCCGTCCGCGCCGGCCGGGGCCAGGGTCGCGGCGTCGACCCTCCAGCCCGCCCAGTCGGTGCGGCCGGTCAGGGCGGGGGCGGCGGGCGCGCCGCCGGTGAGGGTGAGGCGGGCCGCGGTGGAGGTGGTGCCGGACTTCCCGGTGGCGAGGGCGGCGAGCCCGCTGAGGTGGAGCCGGGGATTGCGGACGGGCCGGGAGAATGTCAGCCGCAGCGTTCCGACCTGGTGCCAGGAACCGTCCGGCCGCGCTTCGCCGTCGGCGACCGCGAATACCTGCGCCGGATCTCCGGGGTTCATTCCGTCCGCGTACGGCGTGGCCGAACGCCCGCCGGCCCGGTCGGCCAATTCCCCGGCCGTGGCGGTGATGCCGACGCCCGGGGAGGCGGCGAATTCCAGCTGGACGGAAAGGCCCGAGGGCAGCACCGCGCGGTGCTCCCCGGACCAGGTGTCGGGGGACTGTTCGGCCACCGAGAGCGGGGCGTTCCAGCCGGTCAGCAGCCCTGCCGTGAGGACGGCCAGGGCGGCAGCTGTGCGGGGGAACTGTCGGCTCATCCGGCTCTCCTTCACGGTCGGCTGCCGGGACGGCGGGCAGTCTGGACACAAGATCGGACAAAACGGAATCACGATCCTGAGCCGGTCATACCGCGACACCTGCTGTTTTGGCCGGGTCCCACCCGTTTGGCAGGCATCCGGGCGGCAGGACGGGATGTACCCGAAACGGATGCATTTCATCCATTAGGCGGCAATCGATCCTGCTCGCGGCGCACGGAAATGCCGTACGGGAAAGGGGAATTCAGAACAATCCGCCGGAGCCCGGTGTTCGGTGTCAACCCATCGACCGGGAATGCCCGTTCGATCCTCCGGGGCGGCCGTGGAACGCGAGAAGCCCCCGGCCTGTGGCCGGGGGCTTCTCGGTGGTGCGCTCAGCAGGATTCGAACCTGCAACCTCTTGATCCGTAGTCAAGTGCTCTATCCGTTGAGCTATGAGCGCAAGGAACGGGCGAACCCGATCTTGCGGAGTTGTGGTGCGCTCAGCAGGATTCGAACCTGCAACCTCTTGATCCGTAGTCAAGTGCTCTATCCGTTGAGCTATGAGCGCTCGCCCCGGTGAACGTTGCCCCCGGGGCGGTGCGAGGACAACATTACATGACCTGCGACGTGGGACGAAATCGATTGCTCCGGCCCCGGGACGGGGCGGTCGGAGGGTCGTCCGGCGACCGGCTCCCGACATGCCCCGGCATGCGAAGAGCCCCGCCGACGTGACCGTCGACGGGGCTCCCGTGCTGCGGAGGCTGAGGGATTTGAACCCTCGATGGGCTTTAAGACCCAAACCGCATTAGCAGTGCGGCGCCATAGACCGGACTAGGCGAAGCCTCCCCACAAGGAGCACGCCCGCTCGCGCGGACCCGTTCCGTGTGTCAGTGATGATGCCATAACCGTGGGGCCCGGCACCAACCACCGCCCACGTTACTAGGCGGGTCGTCCCCGCCGCAAAGAAGAATGAGATACTGCCGTCTCCGGAGGAGCTGCCCCGAGCCGAGGAGACCTGTCGACGTGAGCAGCAGGCCGATCCGAGGCGCTGCTCGCCTCGACGCCATACTCGACGCCCTGCCCGACGCGTTGCTGCTGGTGAACAGCAACGGCACCGTCGTGGACGCCAACAGCGCCGCCGTCCAGTCGCTGCAGGCCCCGGGCACCTCACTGGTCGGCATGGGCGTGCTGGGCCTGCTGCCCGAGTTCGACCCGAGCCGCATCCCCGGTTCGATGCGCCCGGCCACCCGCGAGGACGACCCCCTGGACCGTCCGGTCCGGATGACCGCCCACCGCACCGACGGCACCACCTTCCCCGTCGAGGTGTCCGGCAACGACTTCGCCGACGGCGACACCGACGGCCGCGGCTACGCGCTCTCGCCGCTCGTCCCGTACGACCCCTACCGCGAGGGCAACCGCTCCCCCTCCTCCGACCTGCTCCTGCTGCTGGTCCGCGACCTCTCCGGCCGCGTCGGCGTCGAGGCCGAGCTGCGCCGCCAGCACAAGCAGACCGAGATGATCCTGCGGGCCGCCGCCGAGGGCGTGCTCGGCGTGGACCTCGAGGGGCGCTGCGTCCTGGTCAACCCGGCCGCCGCGCACATCCTGGAGTACCGGGCCAGCGAGCTGGGCGGGCGCGAGCTGCACCCGCTGATCCAGCACTCCCGGCCGGACGGCACCCCGCTGGCGCTGGAGGAGTCCGCGCTGCTGGACACGCTGACCTCCGGGCGCAAGCACCGGGTGCGCGGCACCGTGCTGTGGCGCAAGGACGGCCGGCCCGTCACCGTCGACCTCACCACCGCCCCCGTCCGGGACGGGGACCAGCTGGTCGGCGCGGTGATGACCTTCACCGACCGCAGCCGCGAACTCGCCCTCATCGCCCGCAACGAGCACCTCACCGCCGTCCTGGAGAACGAACTCGGCGGCGCGCTCGGCGCGTTGAACCAGCGGCTGGAGACCCTCGCCGCCGACCCGGCCGGGCAGCTGTGGCCCGAGGCCAACTGGACGCTGCGTCGCCTCGCCGACGAGTGCCGCCGCTACGGGAAGCTCATCGACGACGTGCTGGCCCACCAGCGCGCCGAGGCCGGAGCGGGCGCCCCGGCCGAGGGCAAGGACGGCAAGGACGGTAGGGACGGTAGGGACGGTAAGGAAAGCGGGGACGGAAAGGGTGGCCGCCAGCCCGCCCAGGAGCACGTCCCCGTCGGCCTGGACACGGTGGTCCGGCGGGCCGTCCAGGAGGCCGGGGAGCTGACCGGCCCGGGCCGGGTGCGGTTCTCGGTGCACGCCGCCGCCGTCGAGGTGATCGCCGACGAGCAGCGGCTCGCCCAGGCGCTGGCGCACCTGGTCGCCGACGTCAGCGGCGTCGGCCACGCGCTGGACGCCCCCCTCGCCGCCTCCCCCGGCCTCGCCGTGCCCGGGCTGACCGGCGTGCCCGCGCCGCGGCCTGTCCCCGAACCGCCGACCGTCGTCCTGGCCGCCGCCCAGCGCGGCGACGTCGCCCGGGTCGAGATCCGCGGCCCCGGCCGCGGCGGCAGCGCCGTCCACCTGCCGATAGCCCGCGCGGTGGTCGAGCGCCACGGCGGCGTCCTCCAGCCGCACGAGCTGCCCGGCAAGGCCGGCACCACGTACGTCGTCGAGCTGCCGCTGGACCCGGCCGCCGCGAAGGCCGCCGCCGAGCGCGCGGCCGCCGAGGGCCGCTCGGACCGGCCCAAGGAGACCGACAGCGCCGTCCTGCCCGAGCTGCCCGGCATCCCGCAGCTGCCCAGCAGCGAGGAGGCGGCCGAGCCCGCGGAGTCGCCGGCCGGGGGCGAGCGCCCGGCGCGCGAGACCCCCGAGCCGGAGCGCGCGGGCGCCGAGGAGCCCCCCGCCGAGCGACGCGGCCGCCGTGGCCGCCCCGCCGCCGAGACCGAACCGGTCGGCCCCGGGGCCCCGGCCGCACCCCTTGCTCCCGCCGAGCGGGACGCCACCGGGCAGTGGGTCAGCAACGCCGGCCCCGCGTACGGGCGCCAGGGCCTGACCGGCCCCGACGGCACCCGGACCGACCCCTGGGGCAAGGACGACGGCCGCTCCGGCCCCGCCTACGCCGTGCCCGTCGAGGGGGGCCGCCCCGCCCAGGCCCGTACGGGCGGTCGCGAGCCGCTCGCGCTCGGCCCCGGCACGGCCGTGGCCGAGGCCCCCGTGTCGTCGGCCGACCCGTCCGGCGAGGGCGAGGCCGCCAAGCCCAGACGGCGCCGCGGACTGCCCTCCACCGAGGACTCCTCCGGCGCTTTCGCCCTACCGGACGCCCTGCCGGACGCCATGCCAGGCGCGATGACCGGTGCCATGCCCGGTGCCGCGCCGGGAGCCCTGCCGGGGCTGCCCGAGGTGCTCCCGGTCTACCCCGGCCTGGAGCACGCCCTGCCCGCGGGCCCCGCGCCCGCGCCGCCGGAGCCCGCCGTCGCGCCCACCGGCCGTCGGCGCCGCCTCGCCGTGCCGCCCGGCCCCGGCCAGGAGGCCCCCGCCCTGCCGAACGGCACCCCCGGCACCCCCGGCACCCCCGGCACCGCGCTGGAGCCCGCCCGGCCCGCGCTGCCCGCCGCCGAGGAGCCCGCCGCGCCCCGGCCCGTCGGCACGGGCCTGGCCGAGCTGGCCCCGCCGCGCCCGATCGGCCCGCCGCCGCTGCCCGCCGTGCCCGCGCAGCCGCCCGTACCGGTCGAGACCCGGACGGCGCCGCGCGCGGTGGCCGAGCTGCCCGCGGCCCCCGAGCGCGCGGAGGCGCCGCAGGAGGGGTCGCAGGAGGGGTCGCAGGAGGGGTCGAACGGCGAGCGGCGGCTGCTGGTCTGGCCCGAGCCCGACCCGAACACCCGCCAGGCGCTGCAGTCGCGCGGCTACCGGCCGGTGATCGTCCGCTCCCGCGAGGAGGTGGACGCCCAGGTCGGCGCCGACCCCGCCGCGCTCTTCGTCGACCCGCTGACCGGCCCGATCACCCGCACCGCGCTGCAGTCGCTGCGCACCGCGGCGCTCAACCGGCGCATCCCGGTGCTGGTCACCGCGGGCCTCGGCCAGGCCACCCGCGACGCCGCGTACGGCGCCGACCCGGCCGTGCTGCTGCGCGCCCTCGCCCCGCGCGACGGCGAGCACCACGCGCCCCGGGTGCTGCTGGTCGAGAGCGACCCGGACATCGCCGCCGCCATGATCGCCAGTCTGGAGCGGCGCGGCATGCACGTCGAGCACGCGACGGACGAGAGCGACGCGGTGGCCCGCGCCAGCAGCGTGCAGCCCAACCTGGTGGTGATGGACCTGCTGCAGATCCGCCGCCGCAGGGTCGGCCTGCTCGACTGGCTGCGCGCCAACGACCGGCTGCACCGCACCCCGCTGGTGGTCTACACCTCGGTGGACCTCGACCCGCGCGAACTGCCCCGACTGCGCACCGGCGAGACGGTGCTGTTCCTCGCCGAGCGCTCGACCGGGGAGGACGTGCAGTCCCGGATCGTCGACCTGCTCGGGCGGATCGGCGCGATGGGCGAGGCGGGCGTCGCCGCAGCGGGCTGACCAGCGACGAAGGGGGCCGGTTCCACGTGGAACCGGCCCCCTTCCCTGCCTGTCGGGGCTACTCCTTGCCGAGCACCGTCACGTCCAGCTCCTCCGCCGCGTAGCTCGCGCGGATCACCTTCTTGTCGAACTTGCCCACCGAGGTCTTCGGCACCGACTCGACGATCGACCAGCGCTCCGGCAGCTGCCAGGAGGCGATCCGCTTCGCGAGGAAGGCCCGCAGCTCCCTGAGCCCGACCGTCGCGCCCGGGCGCAGCACCACGGTGGCCAGCGGGCGCTCGCCCCACTTCTCGTCCGGCACGGCGACCACGGCGGCCTCGGCCACCTCGGGGTGGGCCATCAGGGCGTTCTCCAGTTCGACGGAGGAGATCCACTCGCCGCCCGACTTGATGACGTCCTTGGCCCGGTCGGTGAGGGTCAGGTAGCCGTCCGCCGTGATGGTGCCGACGTCGCCGGTGCGCAGCCAGCCGTCCTCGGAGAACTTGTCCTCCGGGCGGACCGGGTCCTGCCCGGCGCCGCCGTAGTACGCCGCGGCGATCCAGGGGCCGCGCACCTCCAGCTCCCCGGCCGCGACGCCGTCGTGGGGCATCCGCTCGCCGTTCGGGCCGATCAGCCGGGCCTCGACGGAGGCCGGGAAGACGCCCTGGGTGACCCGGTACGGCCACTCCTGCTCGGGGGTGAGGCCGCCCGGGGGCTGGGCGAAGCAGCCCAGCGGGGAGGTCTCGGTCATGCCCCAGGCGTGCAGCACCCGGATGCCGTGGCGCTCCTCGAAGCCCTTCATCAGCGAGGGCGGGCAGGCGCTGCCGCCGATGACCACCATGCGCAGGCTTGAGGTGTCATAGTCGCCCGCGTCCAGCTCGTCCAGCAGGCCGCTCCAGATGGTGGGGACGGCCGCGCTGACGGTCGGGCGGACGGCGGCGATCATCTCGGCCATCGGCTTGGGCTGGAGGAAACGATCCGGCATGAGCAGGTTGGCGCCGGACATGAAGGCGGCGTGCGGGATGCCCCAGGCGTTCACGTGGAACATCGGGACCACCGGCAGCGCGGTGTCGCGCGGGGTGAAGGCGAAGTTGTCACCGGTGTTGACCTGCAGGCAGTGCAGGTAGACCGAGCGGTGGCTGTACAGCACGCCCTTCGGCTCGCCGGTGGTGCCGGAGGTGTAGCAGAGGGCGGCGGCCTGCCGCTCGTCGATCTCGGTGCGCCAGGGGTACGTGACCGGGCGGCCGGCGAGCAGTTCCTCGTAGTCGTGCACGGCGCCGGGGAACCCGGCCAGCAGCGAGCGGTCGCCGGGGCCGTTGACCACGATGTGCTTCAGCGTCGGCGCCAGGTCCCCCAGGACGGCGGCGAGCAGCGGCAGGACGCTGCCGTCGACGATGATCACGCGGTCCGCGGCGTGGTTGACGATGAAGGACAGCTGCTGCGAGGGCAGCCGCAGGTTCAGCGTGTGCAGCACGGCCCCCATCGAGGGGACGGCCAGGTACGCCTCCAGGTGCTCGGCGTTGTTCCACATCAGGGTGGCCACCCGGTCGTCGTCGACGACCCCGAGCTCGTCGCGCAGCGCGTACGCCAACCGCGCGGCCCGGGCCCCCACCTCGGCGTACGTCCGGACGACCGGACCGGTCCCGTCCCAGGTGGTGACGGTCGAACGGGCGTGGATCGTGGACCCGTGCTCCAGGATCCGGGCGACGGTGAGCGGGACATCCTGCATCGTGCTGAACAAGGGTCCTCCTTGACCTGGCGGCACTGACGACAGCTCCCGCGAGCACCCCTACCGATCGGTAATGCACGCGGACGTGCCCGATTGTGCCGCCCCACCCGCCCCCTGTCAGCCCTCCACCCCCGTGGAACCGCTCACGCATTCGTCCCGGTTTGGTCCCGCCGTCACCGGAAACCGGCCTGCGCTCAGTCGGCGGTGGGGGCGTCGGCCTGGTTGCGGTCGATGGTGAGGGTGGCGCCGGCGTAGGTTTCCTCGGTGTTGCCGCGGTATTGGTGGATGCGTTGGTGGAGGGGCCAGAGGTCGGGGTCGAGGCGGCCGGAGCCGTTGGTGTCGGGGTGGTCGTCCCAGCGGGCGTACCAGAGGGCGTCGGGGAGGGGGGAGCTGTCGGCGCGGGCGGCGGCGGCGAGGTCGGCGATGCCGGAGTCGAGGCTGGAGTAGAAGCCCGAGCGGTAGCCGGCGGAGTGGAGGGCCTGGGTCCAGCCGAGGGTGAACTCGACGACGGCCTGGCCGCAGGCGGGGTCGCGCATGGGGTAGGACTCGATGTCGAGGTAGACGGGGCTGCCCTGGGCGAAGCCGAGGGAGCGCAGGGCGCGGGCGGCCTCGCCGGCCTCGTCGCGGCCCTGGCGGGCCGCGTTCGCGGGGTCGATCCGCTTGGGTTTGTGGGTGGGGTCGGCGCAGGGGGCCTGGAGGCCGACGTGGACGGGGAGGAAGCGCCAGCCCATGGCGCGGGCCTGGCGGACCCAGTCGGCGGTGAGCCGGGGCTGGGCGCAGCCGCGCTGGGAGCCGCTGACGTAGATGCCGAGCGCCCCGTACGGGGAGGCGCCGCGCCAGGCGCGGAGGGTGTCGAGGGTGGGGGCGGTGCAGGCGTCGAAGGCGGGGCCGGTCCAGGTGTCGCGGCGCTTGGGCGGGCCGGCCCGGTCGGGCAGCTTCACGGCGCGGATGCGGGGGAGGGCGACGGCGGCCGGGGCGGAGGCTTCGGCGCTCTCGCCCGTCCCGTCGGTGGCCAGCAGGAGCACGAGGGAGGCGGCGAGCAGGGCCGCGGGGCGGAGATAGCGCACCGGCCATTGATACTGACGGACCATCGGACGAATCCCGCAGCCACGCCGCGGACCCCTCGGGAGTCCACCCTTTCGGACGCACCCGTCCGCATCCGTCCCGATTCCGGTAACGAGCTTGCCCGTTTGTCACTCCTTACGGCAAACTCGTCACTATGCCCAGCTCCAGCCCCAGCGAAACCCTCGCACCGATGCCGGCAGCCGCTCCCCCGGAAGCGCTCCCCGGCCGGCCCACCGGCCGGAGACTCGGCAGGACCCTGCGGCGCCCGGAGAGGATCCCGGCGCCGCTTCTCTGTCTGACCGCGATGTTCCTGGTGCAGACCGGCATCGCCCTGTCCAAGCCGCTGTTCGGCCCGCTCGGCGTCAGCGGCACGACCTTCCTGCGGCTCGGCTTCGCCGCCGTCATCCTGCTCGCCGTCACCAGGCCGAAGCTGCGCGGCAAGCGCCCGCGCGACCTCGCCGCGGCCACCGTGCTCGGGATGGCCTCCGCCGGGATGACCTTCCTGTTCGCCGGCGCGATCGACCGGCTGCCGATGGGCACCGCCGCGACCATCGAGTTCCTCGGCCCGCTCGCCGTCGCCCTGGTCTTCGCCCGGCGCGCCAGCCATCTGCTCTGGGCGCTGCTCGCCGCCGGCGGGGTCGCGCTGCTGACCCTGCTCGGCGAGGGCGAGGGCGGCGGCGGGCTCGACCCGGTCGGCCTGCTCTACGCCTTCGGCGCGGCGGCCTGCTACGCGGCGTACATCCTGTTCACCGACAAGGTCGGCGCCGTCTTCGAGGGCTTCCAGGGGCTCGCGGTGTCGATGACCGCCGGTGCGCTGACGCTCGCTCCCTTCGGGTTCGGCGAAGCCCGGGACGGGCTGACCGCCCCCGGCGCCTCGCCGCTGATGCTGCTCGCCGCGGTCGCCGGGGTGTCGCTGCTGCTGCCGGTGATCCCGTACGCGCTGGAGATGACGGCGCTGCGGCGGATGCCGCAGCGGGTGTTCAGCGTGCTCGTCAGCCTGGAGCCGGCGGTCAGCGCGCTGGTCGGGCTGGTGGTGCTCGGGCAGCTGCTCGGGGTGCCGCAGCTGGCGGGGATCGCGTGCGTGGTCGCGGCCAGCGTGGGGGCCACGCTGACCGGGCGGCGGTAGGGCCCCGTCTAGGGCCAGAGCAGCATGCGCGTCCACTCCGGGGTGAGGACCGGGCCGGTGCGGGTGTAGCGCACCCGGACGTGGCGGCGGCGGGCCTCGCCCTGCCAGAACTCCACCTCGTGCGCCCACAGGGTGTAGACGGCGTGGCCGGGCGCGACCACGTCCGGGGTGGCCTCCAGCTGGCGGTGGGCGGCGGCGAGCGCGTCGTCGTACTCGTCGAGGGCCGTCATCCGCTCGCTCTGCCGCCCGACGAGCGAGGCGGCCCGGGCGGCGGGCGAGCGGGTGGCGAACTCGGCGGCGGCGACCACGTCGGCCGCGCGCTCGACGCTGCCGCGCACCCGCACCTGGCGGCCCAGCTGCGGCCAGTAGACGGACAGCGCGGCGGCCGGGTGGGCGGAGAGCTGACGGCCCTTGGGGCTGTCGGCGGTGATGGAGAAGTTCCAGCCGGTGCCGGCCGCGTCCACGTCGCGTAGCACCAGCACCCGGGCGTCCGGCATGCCGTCCTCGTCGACGGTGGAGAGGGTGAACGCCTGCGGGTCCAGCACCCCGGCGTCCAGCGCGGTGGCGAGCCACTCCACGAACAGCGGGCCGGGCTCGTCGGGAAGGGCCCCGGTGTCGAAGGACGGCAGCGGGCGGGCCATCGGCGGGCGGCCGAGCAGCAGCTCGGGGACGGTGCCCGGGCCGGTGGGGCACTCGGGCTGCCGGGGTCGCGCGTCCGGCTCGGACACGGCCCCGCCGGGGCCGGTCAGGCTCTCCTCTTCCGCCGCCATGGGGCGTCCTTCCCTCCGGTTGCCGCGGTCGCTCCACCCGCCCGGGCCGACTGCCGGCCCGGGCTCGTGGTGCGCTGTCGGAGCGCAACCGTACCGCCGTGGGCCGACGCCACCGGGCGCGGGCCCTCGGTGGCCGGGTCCCCGCTGGTGGGCGGCGGTTTCCGGTGACGTTTCGGTGGCGTTCCGGCGGGTTCCGGTGGATTCCGGCGGTGGTTCCGGCGCTGGTTCCGGCGGTGCGGGGCACGTCCCTCCCGGCTCCGGACGCACTCGTGGGCGGTGCCGATGGCGGCACCGCCCACGAGGCCGGTTTCGCGGCGACCCTTTCCGCTGGCCGGTCATGCGCTCGTCGTCGTCATTCCGACATGACCCGAGCCCGGGCGGTCGTGCCGCCCGGAGACTGTTGTCGAGCCCCTCCGCGGATGCTCAGCTCGCCCGCGGTCATCCACCTCCGGCGCCCCCGCCGTCGGTGGTGCGAGGGGTGGTCAGTGGAAGACCGGCGCGAAGATGACGTTGATGTTCTTGTTGCCCTGGCCGGCCAGGACGTTGCCCGCGTTGTCCTTCACCGCGAGGGTGTTGCTCTGGTTCGACGCTCCGGAGCCGGTGGCCGTCTGCTGGGTCGAGACGTAGTTGCCGTCGAGACCGCCGAAGACGTTGCCGGTGCCGACGTTGGACACCACGCCGGCGTTGGAACCGGCCCCGGCGGCCGCGCCGTTGTCGGCGGCGGCGACACCGGCGCCCGCCAGCAGCAGGCCCGCCGCGAGCGGGGCGGCGAGCAGGAACCCGGTCACCCGACGGGTGTGGATACGAGCCATCAGAAGCCTCCAAGAAGCTGCTTATCGTGCTTATCTCTCTTATCTCGCCCGATTCCGAGCGCGATGTGCGGGAGTTCGCCGGCCAGACGAACACCTGCGGCTGCGACGCCGAGGGACAGACTTCCGCAACAAATCGACAAAGCACTAGCCGCGACGGCGGATTTCGCCCGTTCGCGTGATATCCACCCAGGCGGCGCATAACGGCGGCGAAACCGGACAGCGCGGCGACACACCGTCGGCGAACTGGGGTTTCGCCCGGACGGTGGCCTCCGGTGAGCCCCGGCGCGACGCCCTGGCGAGGGCGCTTGGAGACCGTACGAACCGCTCGGCGCACCACGGGGGCGCGTCCCGCCCGCGAATGCGCCCCAGAAAAGTTCGGCCACCCTTCCGTGTCGACTTTTCAGTCACTGTCAAAAAGGCGGAAAAGGAAGGCGAGAGAAGATCAGAAAATTGGGCGGAAGGAAAATCAGACCATCTTGCCCGGGTTCAGAATTCCCAGCGGGTCGAAGACCGCCTTCAGCTGCCGCTGGAGCTCCAGCCCCACCGGACCCAGCTCGCGCGCCAGCCAGTCCCGCTTGAGCAGCCCCACCCCGTGCTCCCCGGTGATCGTCCCGCCCAGCTCCAGGCCGAGCGCCATGATCTCGTCGAAGGACCGCTGGGCCCGCGCCGCCTGGTCCTCGTCCGAGGCGTCGAAGATCACGATCGGGTGGGTGTTGCCGTCCCCGGCGTGGCTGACCACCCCGATGGTCAGCCCGTGCCGCTCGGCGATCGCCTCGACCCCGTTCAGCATCACGGCCAGCCGGGAGCGGGGCACCGCCACGTCGTCGATCATCGTGGTCCCGAGCCGGTCCAGCGCGGGCAGCGCCAGCCGGCGGGCCTCCAGCAGCAGCTCCGACTCCGCCCGGTCCTCGGCCGGCACCACCTCCGTCGCCCCCGCCGCCCGGCAGATCCCGGCCGTCCGCTCCAGCTCCGCCACCTGGTCCGGCCCGTCGAAGGCCACCAGCAGCAGCGCCCGGGTCGACTCCGGCAGGCCCATCCGCCCCAGCTCGTTGACGGCCCGCACGGTGGTCGCGTCCATCAGCTCCATCAGCGACGGCGTCAGGCCCTGCGCCATCACCTCGCACACGGCCGCCCCCGCCGTGTCCGCACTCGGGAACTCCGCCGCCAGCGCCAGCTGCGGGGCCGGCGCGGGCCGCAGCGCCAGCACCGCCCGGACGACCACGCCGAGCGTGCCCTCCGAGCCGACCAGCAGCCTGGTCAGGTCGTACCCGGCCACGCCCTTGGCCGTGCGGCGCCCGGTGGAGAGCAGCCGCCCGTCCGCCAGCACCACGTCCAGGCCGAGCACGTACTCGGCGGTGACGCCGTACTTCACGCAGCAGAGCCCGCCCGCGCCCGTACCGATGTTGCCGCCGATCGTGCAGGACTCCCAGCTCGACGGGTCCGGCGGGTAGGCCAGGCCCGACTCGGCGGCGGCGCGGGACAGTTCGGCGTTCACCACGCCGGGCTCGACCACGGCGATCCGGTTCACCGGGTCCAGCTCCAGGATCCGGTTCATCCTCACCATCGACAGCACGACGCAGCCGTCGACGGCGTTCGCCGCCCCCGACAGCCCGGTGCGGGCGCCCTGCGGCACCACCGGCACCCGCAGCTCGGTGGCGGTGCGCAGCACGTGCTGCACCTGCTCGACCGTCTCCGGGAACACCACCACGGCGGGCTCGCCGGCCTCGCAGAACCCGGCCATGTCCCGGCGGTACGCGGCCGTCACGTCCGGGTCCACCACCACGGACCCGTCCGGCAGGCCGAGCTCCAGCCGCTCCACCAGCTCACCCATCGCCGCCTCCGCTCCACCGCCGCCCGCCGCTTACACCGGCACTCTGCCCCGGGGTCCGGAGCCGGGCAAGTGCGCCGCGCTGGCGGCGGCGGCCAGGGTGAGGAAGGCGCAGAGCAGCGTGGGGAGTTGGGCGCCAGTGGTGTCCGCGAGGCGGCCCAGGAGGGGGTTTGCGAGGATCAGCGCCGTGCTCTGCACCAGCGTCAACAACGCCTGCACGCGCGAGAGATGCGAAGCCGGGGCCGCGCCGAGGACGAGCGGGCCGAGGTGGGAGGCGAAGAGCCCGGACCCGAGGCCGATCACGACGGCGGCGACGGACGCCGTCGCCCGATCGGTGGCGAGGCCCAGGACGGCGGTACCGGCCGAGGCCACGGCGAGGCCCGCCGAGGCACCCACCCCCGGGCGGGACAGCGCGCCGCGCCAGGCCACCAGGCCCGCCACCGCCAGCACCCCGGCCGCCTGCCCGCCCCCGAGGAGGCCCGCGGCGCCCGCGCCCCACCCGTGGGAGCGGGCCAGCAGCGGCCCGAGCAGGGACACCACCGGCAGCAGGCCCCCGGCGGCCGCGCCTGTGAGCAGGAGCGCGGCCCGCAGCAGCGGATCGCGCAGGGCGAGGCGGACGGCTCCGGCCGCCTCCCGCAGCAGCCCGGGCGAGGCACCGCCGGCGGGCCCGTCCGCACCCGCCGGGCGCACGTACAGCACGGCCAGCAGGACGGCCCCGAAGCTCGCCGCGTCCGCCAGGGCCGCGCCGCAGAGCCCGCCGGAGGCGACCAGCAGCCCGCCGAACGGCGCCCCGAGCAGGACCGCGATCTGCCCGCCGGCCTGCCTCAACGCCAGCGCCCTGGGCAGGAGTTCGGCCGGTACGAGGCGTCGCGGCATCGAGCCGCTCGCCGGGAGGTAGAACGCGTCCACCGTGCCGATCACGGCCCCCGCCGCGACCAGCAGCCACAGCGGAGTGCCGAGGCGGCCCACGGCGGCGGCGAGGAGCAGCACGGCGGCCAGCATCACCGCGTCCCCGGCGAGCAGCACCCGTCGGGCGCCGTACCGGTCGGCCACCGCCCCGCCGAGCAGGACGAGGAGCGTGCGCGGCACGGTGATCGCCGTCAGCACCAGCCCGGCCGCCCCTCCCCCGTACGCGGAGGCGGCCCAGCCGAGGGCGAAGTACAGCGCGGCGTCGCCCAGCAGCCCGGCCTGGACCCCGGAGAGCCAGAACAGGTACGGCCGGGGCAGAGAAGGGGCGGCGGCGGTGATGGTCACGCCGGGCGACGCTAGGGCCCTCGACCTGGTCGAGGGCAAGCGCCGCCCGGCGCCGGGCCGTCAGGCGCGGACCACGGGCTCCTGCAGCTCGACGACCCACTTGGACATGTCGTCCGGCGTCTCCAGGTACCGCTCGCGCGCGTACCCGGCCGAGCGGTAGCCGCCGGCCTCGATGGCGCGGGCCAGCGCCTGGAAACTTCCCACGGCCGCGTCCATCGAGCCGTGGTGGACGATCGTCGCCGCCTCCTCGATCGCCGGGAGGGTGCGCACCTCGAACCCGTACGGCCCCGGCTTCACCGAGGGCTCGACCTGGAGGCAGACCCGGATCAGCACCGAGCCGTCCTCCTCCGCCGAGTCCTCGTAGCAGGCGACGGACGGGCCGGCCGGCTCGATCCCGGCCTCGGCGGCCAGGCGGCACAGCTCCTCGAACAGCGGACCGATCACCGGCGTGATGTCCTCGGGCTCGTAACTCGCCGCCACCCCGGTCAGTTGGGCCACCCGCACCGACGGAACCGGCTTCACGACCACATCGTGCTCGGACATGTTCCCCTCGCTCTCGATCGTCCGGAGTCTCGCCTCCACCCGGGCCAGCCGCTGCTCGTCCACCGCGATGGCGGCGGCGAGTTCGGCCCTGCGCAGCCGCAGCATCCCGCGCAGCTCGGCGGTGTCCACCTGCTGGTCGAGCACCGCGCGCACCTGCTGCAGCGTGAAGCCGAGCTCCTTGAGCGCGATCACCCGGTTCAGCCGGGCGAGTTGGGCGGCCTCGTAGGAGCGGTACCCGCTGACGGGGTCGACCCGGGCGGGCCGCAACAGGCCGATCGCGTCGTAGTGGCGCAGCATCCGCACCGACACCCGGCCGTGGCTGGCGAAGTCTCCGATGTTCAAC
This sequence comes from Kitasatospora sp. NPDC051170, assembly GCF_044455705.1. Taxonomy (NCBI): domain Bacteria; kingdom Bacillati; phylum Actinomycetota; class Actinomycetes; order Kitasatosporales; family Streptomycetaceae; genus Kitasatospora; species Kitasatospora sp. NPDC051170. Next base: position 221,823 of record NZ_JBITFA010000006.1, read on the forward strand.
ATGATGTCTCCACTCCACCGCCTCCCACGGTGTCAGGGTCAACACCGGCCGGCCGGAACCCCCCGGAAAACGCCGAGGGCGGGTGCCGAGTGGTCTCGGCACCCGCCCTGGGCCGGGTGTTCCCCGTCAGCGGAGAGCGTGGGATTCGAACCCACGGTGACGGGTCACGCCACGACAGTTTTCAAGACTGTTCCCTTAGGCCGCTCGGGCAGCTCTCCACAGGCGGAGGTCAGCCTAACGGGTCCGGCGGGGTTCGGTGCACACGGTTTCACCGGTGGTCACCGGGGGGCTCAGGCGTCGCCCTCGCGGGAGCCGAGGGTGACCTTGGTGTTGAAGGGCTGGCCGTTGCGGGTGTACTCGACGTCGACGGTCTCGCCGGGCTTGTGGGTCCAGATGCGGCTGACCAGGGCGGGGCCGTTCTCGATCGGTGCGCCGCCGAGCTTGGTGATGACGTCGCCGGGCTTGAGGCCGGCCTTGTCGGCGGCGCCGCCGGGGGTGACGGCGGACTGGCCCTGGATGTCGCGGGTCTGGATCTGCGCGCCGTCGCCCTTGTAGTCGTCGTTGCGCAGCACGTCGAGCTTGGCGTAGACGGGCTTGCCGGTCTTGATCAGGGTCTCGGCGACCCACTTGGCCTGGTTGATCGGGATGGCGAAGCCGAGGCCGATGCTGCCGGCCCGGCCGTTGGCGGAGGCGTTGGACTGGATCGCCGAGTTGATGCCCATCACCGCGCCGCTCGCGTCGAGCAGCGGGCCGCCGGAGTTGCCGGGGTTGATCGAGGCGTCGGTCTGCAGGGCGTTCATGTAGGAGGCCTGCGAGCCGGTCTCGTCGCCGGAGGCGACCGGGCGGTCCTTGGCGCTGACGATGCCGCTGGTGACGGTGGACTCCAGGCCGTACGGCGCACCGATGGCGATGGTGGTGTCGCCGACGTTGACCTTGTCGGAGTCGGCCAGCGGGAGCGGCGTCAGCTTGCCCTTGGGCGGGTTGTCGATCTTGATGACGGCGACGTCGTAGCCGGAGGCGTTGCCCAGCACCGAGGCGCTGTAGGAAGTGCCGTCCGCGAACTTGACGGTCAGTTTGCCGCCGGAGCCCTGGAGGGTCGGCGCGACCACGTGGTTGTTGGTGAGGATGTGGCCCTCGGTGTCGAAGACGAAGCCCGTGCCGGTGCCGGACTCGCCGTTGCCCACGGCCTTGATGGTGACGACGCTGGGCAGCGCCTTCTGCGCGATCCCGGCGATCGAGCCGGCGGCGGGCTCGTTCTTCTGGGTGTTGCCGGCCTGGATGGTGGTGCTGCGGTGGTCGTTCGCGCTGCTGCTCGTGCTGTCGTCGTGCCGGGCGACGGTCACGCCGACGGCGCCGCCGGCCACACCGGCGACCAGGGCGACGGCGGCGATCAGGGCCACCAGTCCGCCGCGCTTCCTGCCCGGGGCCTTCGGGCCCTGCGGGCCGCCGGGGTACTCGGCCGGGTAGCCGAGCGGGCCCTGCGGGCCGCCGGGGTGGCCCGGACCGCCGACGGTGGCGTCGGGGCCGGCGCCCCAGCCGCCGAGCGGCTGGCCGGAGCCGAAGGGGTGGTGGGCGTGCGCGGCGGGCGCGCCGGGGGCTACGGGGGCCACGGGCGCGGTGCCGTACGGCTCCTGCGCGCCGGCGGCCGGGACGCCGTGGGTCGGGGTGGCGTACGGGTTGCCGACCGGCGGCAGCACCGGCGCGGCCTGGGCGGGGGCGGCGGGCGCCGCAGGGGCGGCGGGCGGCAGGACGGGCGGGGGCGCGTCGAGGTAGCCGGTGGCCGGGTCGACGCCGGGCTCGGCAGCGGCGGCCGCAGCGGGCGCCTCCGGCGCGGAGACCTTGGTGAAGGCCACGGTGGGCTTGTGCCCGCCGTCGGCCGGAGCGACGTCGGCGACGTCGGCGGCCTCAGCGGCGGCGGCGGCATCGGCCGCCGCCGGGTCCGGGACCCGGCTGAACACCATGGTCGCCTTGTGCCCACCGTCCTCGGCGGGCTCGACGCCCTCGGCCACGGGCTCGGCCACGGCCTCAGCGGCGGCATCGGCCGCCGCCGGGTCCGGGACGCGGCTGAACGCCATGGTCGGCTTGTGCTCGCCCTGCGCAGGGGCGTCGGAATTGCGACCGTCCGCTCCCGGGCCGCCCGAGGGCTGCTCCCCCTGCGGCCCGGTGGGCCCAACCTCGCGCTCGGTGCTCACGGACGACCTCCATAGCTGACAGAACCAAGGACCATAGTTTTTCGCACCGGCGATTCGATCGCCGTAAGGACCCCGCTGAAGAACGCATAAGAATCCTTAACCGCCACCGACCTGCAGGGACGGAGGACCGGCGGCCGGAGGTTCCCCCCACCCCCGCCGGAACCGTCCGTGATGCGGACCGCGCACCCCCTGGCCTTGGCGTTCACCCCTCTGCCGGTTAGCCTGTCGCTCCACGAACTGACACGCGGGAGCTTGGACCCACCAGGCTGAGAGTGCGCATGTCGACCGTACGCCACAGCACCGTCGGCGAACCGTCGAGGGGGCGCTGACCGCCGGAACCTGTCCGGGTAATGCCGGCGTAGGGAGTATCGGCCATGCCGCCTGCTTCGTCATCCTCTTCCCCCGACGCGCCCTCGTCCGGGGATCTCCCCGAATCCCCCGCCGCGACGGCGGTCCTGGAACGCCCCGAGCACGTCGAGGCCCCGCTCGTCCTGGACACCGAGCCGCCGCGCACGCTGCGTTTCCGGGACCACTTCGCGCTCTGGATGAACCTGGGCGTCAGCCTGATCGGCTTCTCCACCGCCGCCACCGTGCTCGGCGCCAAGGGCAGCGAGCTGTCCCTGGCCGCCGCGGTGACCGCGATCCTCGTCGGTACGGCCGTCGGCACCGCGATGCTCGGCGTGGCCGCGCTGATCGGCGCCCGCACCGGCGCGCCCGCGATGGCGGGCCTGCGCGGCCTGTTCGGCACCCGGCTGTCGTACCTGCCGACGGTGCTGAACATCGTCCAGTGCCTCGGCTGGGGCGTGTTCGAGCTGCTGACCATCGCGGCGGGCGCGCAGACCGTCGCGCACACCGACGGCTACCGCTGGCTGTTCGTCCTGCTCGCGGGCGCGCTGACCACCGCGCTGACGATCTGGCCGCTGGGCTCGATCGCGGTGCTGCGCCGCTTCGTGGCCGGGGCCGTGGCGGTGGCGATGGTGTACCTGACCGTCCAGCTGGGCCGTCAGGGCGTGCCGGACCCGGGCGCCGGCAACTGGCACGGCTTCCTCGGCGCCACGGACGCGATGATCGCGGTGTCGATCTCCTTCGTCCCGCTGGCCGCCGACTACACCCGGCACTCGCGCACCCCGCGCTCGGCGTTCTGGGGCAGCTTCTCCGGCTACACGATCGCCCAGGTCTGGTGCTACGTGCTCGGCCTGATGGCGCTGCTGCAGTCGGACGGCGACCCGAACCGCATCTTCGACTCCTTCCTCGGCGTCTGGGCGGGCTGGCTGTTCCTGCTGGTGCTGGTGCTGCGCGAGACCGACCAGTCCTTCGCCAACGTGTACTCGACGGCGATGTCGGTGCAGAACCTGCTGCCGAAGGTGGACCGCCGGGTGCTCAGCGGCGGCATCGGCGTGCTGATCACCGTGCTGGCGCTGCGGATCGACCGCTTCACCGACACCTACAGCAACTTCCTGGGCCTGATCGGCTCGGTGTTCGTGCCGCTGCTGGCGGTCCTGGCCGTGGACTACTTCCTCGGCGCCGGCCGCCACGGCTGGAACCTCTCCGCCGACGCGCCCTCGCGCTGGCTGATGCTGCTGCCGTGGCTGCTGGGCTTCGCCGTCTACCAGTTCATCGCGCCGACCCAGGTCGCCGACTGGTGGACGGACTTCTGGACCTCGGCCCGGGAGACCCTGCACTTCACCCCGCAGGAGTGGACCTCCGCCTCGCTGGCCGCCTTCCTGGTGCCGGCCCTGGTCACCTGGGCGCTCACCCCGCTCACCCGCCGCACCGCGCGCTGATCCGCCCGCCGAGCCGTACGGGAGCGACGCGGAGGCGAAGACGGCCCCCCGGATTGGGACCGTCTTCGCCTCCGCGTCACTTCGGCCGCCTATCGTTATGGCCGTGACCAGCCAAGACCTGCCCTCGGCGGCCGCGCGCTCCGCGCAGCCCGTCCAGGTGATCGCCCACCGCGGTTCCTCCCACGCCCTGCCCGAGCACACCCTCGCGGCCTACCGGCGCGCGCTCGACGAAGGCGCCGACGCGGTCGAGTGCGACGTCCGGGTCACCGCCGACGGCGAACTGGTGTGCGTGCACGACCGCCGGATCAGCCGCGTCTCCAACGGCCGCGGCACCGTCTCCGCGATGACCCTCGCCGAGCTGGAGGCGTACGACTTCGGCGCCTGGAAGACCGGCCGCCCCAGCATCGACCCCGAGGTGCGCGGCGTGCTGCGCCTGGAGCGCCTGCTGGAGCTGGTCGTGGACAGCGGCCGCCCGGTGGACCTGGCGATCGAGACCAAGCACCCGGTGCGCTTCCGCGGCCGCGTCGAGGCCGAGCTGCTGCGGATGCTGGAGCGGTTCAAGATCGGCGCCGTCCAGGAGAACGACCGCCCGTCCGCCCGGATCATGAGCTTCTCCTCGATCGCGCTGAACCGGGTGGCCGCCGCCGCGCCGGACTACCGCCGGGTCTTCCTGATCGAGCGGATGCTGCCGCTGATCGGCCGGCTGCGCGAAGGTCAGCCGCTGCCGGGCGGGGCGCGGATCGCCGGCCCGGGCATCGACCTGATCAAGGCCAAGCCGGACCTGGTGCCGCGGCTGCGCGAGCTGGGGCACGAGGTGCACGTCTGGACGGTGGACGAGCTCGCCGACGTCGACCTGTGCCTGGAACTGGGCGTGTCGGCGATCATCACCAACCGCCCGGCGGAGGTTCTGGCCCACCTCGGCCGCTGACACCCGCGCCGGCCCCACCGGCCCCACCGGTTCCGCCGCCTCACCGGCTCCACCGGCCCCACCGGTTCCCGAGCGTCCCGTGGTTCCTGAGCGTTCTGTTCGGCAATCAAACCTTCCGGGCCCGTTATTGCCGGAATTCTTGCGCGCGGGCGACGGAGGGTGAGCGGTGAATGACCTCCGGTTCACCGTTCGTCGCAGTACTCGAAATGGACTCGCGGGATCGCCGAGGGGCTGTTTCCGACGCATTACCAAGGGGCATCTCTCCCTCGGCAAACGCTGAAGGAGGTCCGGGGGTGGCGTTGATGGTGGCGCGCGAAGTGCCGACTTCATCGACCATGGCGGTGCCGCACGGCCCAGCGAGTGTCGGGGTCGCACGGCGCCGGCTGCGTCGAGATCTGGGCGACCGGCAGATACCTGAACCGGTCATCGATGATGCCGTTCTGATCCTTTCCGAACTGTTGAGCAATGCGTGTCGGTACGCCCGTCCGCTCGGCCCGCTCCCGGCCCTGGGCCGGGGCGCCCGGGCCGAGGTGGTCGACCAGGTGCTCGTCGGCGTCCCCACGAGGACGCGGCCCGGGCGGGACGAGGCGGAGAGCGCGGCCGAGCACCGGGACGAGCCGGACGGCGGCGTGCTGGTGCGCTGGCAGATGCACGCCGACGGCGTGCTCACCCTGGAGGTCACCGACGGCGGCGCGGCCACCCGGCCGCTTCCGGCCAACCCCTCGCTGACCTCGCGCGGCGGCCGCGGCCTGAGCATCGTCGACCAGCTGGCCAGCGACTGGGGCGTGCGTGACGCGCCGGGCGAGGTGACGGTCTGGGCGGCGCTGCCCGCCCGTGCCCGGCACGCCCGGCGCACCCCCGAGGGCGACGCGCGCAGCGCGTGAGCCGAGGGTGGAAAGGGCGCGTGCCGCCGGGCGCGCGCCCCCTTGCGTACCGGGCCCGCGCGGGCGCGTTCCCGTGCGCACGGAATACGTCAGTAGGCTCTCCGGGATCAGAACCACCGTCCCCGGGAGAGCCGCACCATGGGCAAGAAGGCCGCCAAGAAGGCGCCGCAGCGTCAGTCCACCACCGCCGTCACGGGCGAGGTCCCCGTGGTGGGGGCCCGCGAAGCCTGCCCCTGCGGCTCGGGCCGCCGGTACAAGGCGTGCCACGGCCGGGAGGCCTCGCACGCCGTCCAGGAGCTGGTGCACCGTCCGTTCGAGGGCCTGCCGGGCGAGGCCGACTGGGTCGCGCTGCGCGAGCTGGTGCCCGCCGCCACGGTGCCGCTGACCCTGGCCGCGGGCGTGGCCGAGGGCGCCACCGGTGACGTCCCGTCGGTGACCCTGGCGACCGTCCTGCCGCTGGCCTGGCCCGCCCTGCGCCGCCAGGACGGCTCGATCCTGCTCGGCCTGCAGACCCAGTCCTCCTCCGGCGACCTCAGCCGCGACCTGGCGGACGCCCTGGAGCTGGCCCTGGCCACCGAGCCCGGCTCCCCCGTCCCCGCCCGCCGGACCGTCCCGGGCGGCCGCCGCCTGCAGGACCTGCTGGACGCCTCCGCCGCCTTCGCGCCCGTCGTCCACACCGGCTTCGAGTTCTGGCTGGAGGACGCCGAGACCGCCACCGGCGAGGTCGCCGCCTCCCTGGAGCGCGCCAACGCCTCGGCCATCCCGACCGAGAAGCTGGGCAGCGTCGACTCCGCCTACTGGTGCGGCACCCCGGACAAGAACCACCTGCGCTGGGTGATGACCGTCCCCGAGGAGCAGCTGCTCGACGCGCTGGCCCGGCTGAACGCCGCCGGCGACGCCTCGCTCGGCGCGGACACCCGCCTCGTCGGCTCGTTCCGCGCGCACGGCCTGACCGTCCCGGTGTGGGACCTCCCGCTGGAGATGACCGCCGCCGACTGCGAGAAGCCGGCCGCCGAGTTCGCCGAGCGCCTCGCCGCCGCGCTCGCCGCCCCGGCCCCGCTGAGCGCCGAGGAGCGGCGCGCCCGGGCGAACCTGGTGAACCGTCAGGTCACCCTGAACTAAAGCGCGCGGGATCGGGGTGATACGCGTCACATTGTCGCGTGGGAAGCGCAATTTCCGGGCGTGGAGGGCGTCTTGGAAATTGGCGCGGGCGCCGATCCTTGTTACTGTCTAAAGAGTCCGGCCGCTGGTGCATCCCCCGTCGCCAGCGGCCGGATCTTTTGTTTTTCCGGAACGGCCCGACCGGTGCCGCCGCGTGTTCAGTACGCCGAGCGCCCGCTGTCCATCCTGGCCGTCGCCTCCACCAACTCCCCCAGCAGCGGCCCCACCTGCGGAAGCCACACCCCGCCCCCCGGCGCGGGCCTCGGCGCGAGCACCCAGCGCACCCCGCCGGCGGCCCCCCCGGGCGGCAGCGGCAGGAAGCCGCCCGTCCCGTGGTAGCGCAACGACGAAGGCACCCACGGCAGTTGGGCGAGCATCTCGCCGAGCGCGTCCAGCGAGTACGGCGCCACGAGCAGCGCGTAGCGGCCGGGCATCGCCAGCACCGGGCCGAGCGGCAGCCGCAGCGCGCCCAGGAAGACCAGCGCCCGCGCGCCGGCCACCGCCGGCAGGCTGACCGCCGAGACCGCGGAGCCGGTGGCGGCCAGCACCGGCGCGTCCGGGCTCTGCTCCCGCCACCACCAGCGCACCATCCGGGCGTCCGTGGTGGCCGCCAGCAGCGACGGGTCGTGCGGGTGCGCGCCGGGGACGACGCAGTCCGCGTCGCCGCAGGAACATCGCCGCCCGCGCAGGACCGTGCCCGGGACCACGGGCCAACGGTGGTCGACTGCCGCCGTCAGGGCCGCGGCCAGCCGGGCGGAACTCTCCTCGGACCGGTCCTCCGGGTTCTCACGCATGGCGCTCGTCCTTTCCCTGACCGCTCGGTTCGCCCCGCCGGTACCCCTCGGAACTCGTCGCTCGGCCCGTGGCAGCCCCGGAATCGGTACGGCGGGGAGGGTCGGCACGGCGGGCGGCGCGGCTACGACGTGGGGCAGGGGCGGAGCACGACTTGAGAGGGGCCGCGCACTGGAACAGCCCTTGGAACGAGAATCCCGTATGCGCCCGGATGGACGCCGCCCGGGCGCGCTTGGTTCCACCGTACGAGTGAGAGACTTCCGGCCAGCCCGGCGGTCGGGCGGCACGGACATACGATCCGGACGGCCGCCCGGACCGTCCCTGCGGTTCTGCCCGTCACCGGCCCGCTCCATGCCTCACGGCCCGCCCGGCGCGCACACGAACCGTGCGCGCCCCCCGTCCGGGTCGCGAACCCGTGGAACCGGCCATCCGCCTCGTCCTGGATCTGGACATGCCCCGAATGGCCTGTGTAGAAGTGGTGGCATTGCTGTCGATCAATGACGAGTAGTAGCGAATCGAGGCGAAACGCGCCCTAAGGCCGTGCTCGCTCCACATTGGCCTTATCTGGGGGTTTCGCATGGCACGTAGCACCGCGTCAGGAGTGGCGGCATGACCGAGTCCCACCCGTCGACACCCCCCGAGCCGGTCGAGCCCGCCGGCGCGGGCGGGCTCACCGTCCTCGACCCGCCGCCGGGCTTCCCCGGCCCCGCCGACACCCCGGAGGACCCGGAAGGCGCGGCGGACGACCGCACGGACCGGTCCACGGCCGTGCAGGACCGTTTGGCCGGACGCCTGTCCGATATCACCAGCCTGCACGAGCACGCCGAACGGCTCGCCCGCGCCCGCGGCCTCACCGCCACGCTCGACGCCGTCCTCGCCTCCGTCGCCGCGCTGCTCGGCGCCCGCCGCGGCGTCCTCGTCACCCGCATGTCCGGCGGCGGCCCCGGCCAGCCCGTCGGCCTCGGCCTCGACCGCGCCAGCCTCGGCGCGCTGGAGACCGTCCCGACCGAACAGAGCCTCCTCGCCCGGCTGCTGCGCGAACGCGACCGGCCCGACCGGCTGTACTCCCCCGACCTCACCGAGGACCCGACCACCGGCGACCGGCTGCGCGAACTCGCCGTCCACCTCGGCCTCGGCGGCTGCTACGGCCTGCCGCTCGCCACCGAGGAGGAGGGCCCGCTCGCCGCCGCCGTCTGGTTCTGGGACGGCCCCGCCGACCCGAGCGAGTGCCGGCGCGAGATGGCCCGGCTCTACTGCGAGTTCGCCGCCCCGCTGCTGGCCAAGCAACTGGAGGCCGACCGCACCCTGCGCACCACCGAAGCGCTGCGCCGGGGCCTGCTGCCCGACCACCTCCCGCAGGCTCCCGGGCTGCGCCTGGCCGCCAGGCTCGTCCCCGCCGGCCTGGAGCGCTCCAGCGGCAGCGACTGGTACGACGCCATCCCGCTGCCGGACGGCACGGTCGGCCTCACCGTCGGCTCCGTCTCCGGCGACGGCCCCGGCGCGGGCCCCTGCTCCGCGCCCGGCGCCGCCGCCGCGATGGGCCGCGTCCGGGCGGCGCTGCGGGCGTACGCGGTGCTGGAGGGCGAGGACCCGGTCTCCGTCCTCGGGGACCTGGAGCTGCTGCTCAAGACCACCGAGCCCACCCGCACCGCCACCGCCGTCTACGCCTGGATCGAGCCCGCCGAGCGGCGGGTCACCCTCGCCGGGGCCGGACACTGCCCGCCGATCCTGGTCGGCCGGGCGGGCGCCGAGTTCGTCGAGACCTCGCTCTCCGCCCCGCTCGGCATGCTGGCCTGCTGGGAGGCGCCCGGCGTCGAGTTCACCGCCGAGCGCGGCGACACCCTGCTGCTCTACACCGAGGGCCTGGCCCGCCGCTGCGGCCCGACCCTGCACGCCGGACAGGCCAACCTGCGCCGGGCCGCCGCCGACGCCCCGCGCGACGTCCGGATCGACCCGGCCCGGCTCTGCGCCCACCTGCTGGCCGTCTGCCCCGCCCCGGACACCGAGCCCGCCACCGACGACCTGATGCTGCTGGCGGCCCGCTTCGACTGAAGGTTCGATCCCGGAACGAAAGGGCGGTCGTGCGTCCGTACCATGGAACGCACGGCCGCCCGCGCGTGTCGCGACCCGACACCTCCCCCGAGGGCGGCGGTACCACCCCCAAGGAGGCGTTGTACGTGACCGAGGACCGCACCCCTGCGCTGGCCGAGAACCCCGAGGCCGAGGGCGGCGAGGAGCCGAAGACGTTCAAGGGCCGCAAGAACGGGCTCTACGGCGAGATCTCCGACGAGCTGTCCGCCTCGATGCAGTCCGGCTGGGCCGACACCGAGCTGCACGGCCTCGCCCCGGTCGCCCAGGCCCCGTACGCCGCCGAGCGCCGCGCCAAGCTCTCCGCCGCGTTCCCCGGCGAGCGCCTGGTCGTCCCGGCCGGCAACCTTCGGGTCCGCTCCAACGACTGCGACTTCGCCTTCCGCGCCGCCAGCGAGTACGTGCACCTCACCGGCGACCAGACCGAGGACGCGGTGCTCGTCGCCGAGCCCACCGGTGACAGCGGCCACGAGTTCGCCCTCTACCTGCTGCCCCGCTCCAACCGCGAGAACGGCGAGTTCTGGCTCGACGGCCACGGCGAGCTCTGGGTCGGCCGCCGGCACAGCCTCGACGAGCAGGAGCAGCTGCTCGGCCTGCCCGCCCGCGACGTCCGCAAGGCGTCCGAGGAGCTGACCGCCCTCGCCGCCGACACCGCCGTGCCCACCCGCATCGTGCGCGGCTACGACGCCGGCCTGGAGGCCGCGCTCGCCGACGCGACCGACGAGGAGAAGGACGCCGAGCTCAAGGAGTTCCTGAGCGGCCTGCGCCTGGTCAAGGACGCGTGGGAGATCGGCGAGCTGCGCGCCGCCTGCGACGCCACCGTCAAGGGCTTCACCGACGTCGTCCGCGAGCTGGGCCAGGCCGTCGCCACCTCCGAGCGCTGGATCGAGGGCACCTTCTGGCGCCGCGCCCGCGTCGACGGCAACGACGTCGGCTACGGCACCATCGCCGCCGCCGGCCCGCACGCCACCACCCTGCACTGGGTCCGCAACGACGGCGACGTGCGCCCCGGCGAACTGCTGCTGCTCGACGCCGGCGTGGAGACCCACACCCTCTACACCGCCGACGTCACCCGCACCCTGCCGATCAACGGCCGCTTCGACGGCCTGCAGCGCAAGATCTACGAGGCCGTGTACGACGCCCAGGAGGCCGGCATCGCGGCCGTGAAGCCGGGCGCCCGCTTCCGCGACTTCCACGAGGCTTCGCAGCGCGTCCTCGCCGAGCGCCTGCTCGCCTGGGGCCTGCTGGACGCCTCGGTGTACGACGTCGAGAAGGTCCTGGAGCTGGGCCTCCAGCGCCGCTGGACCCTCCACGGCACCGGCCACATGCTCGGCCTGGACGTCCACGACTGCGCCCACTCCCGCCGCGAGGAGCACGTCGACGCGCTGCTGGTGCCCGGCATGGTGCTCACCGTCGAGCCCGGCCTGTACTTCCAGCAGGACGACCTGACCGTGCCCGAGGAGTACCGCGGCATCGGCGTCCGCATCGAGGACGACATCCTGGTCACCGAGGACGGCAACGAGAACCTCTCCGCGGGCCTGCCCCGCCGCGTCGAGGACGTCGAGTCCTGGATGGCCTCCCTGGCCTGACCTGCACAGGAGGACCCGGCCCCGTACGGACGGGGCCGGGCCCTTCAGGCGGGCGCTACTTGGCGACCACCTGGAAGCTGACCACGGTGTCACCGGGAACGGTGAAGCTGCCCTGGAAGGGAATGGCCAGGCGCGCGGTCAACGGGAAGGTCCCCGGACCGTTCTGCGGGGTCAGCTTGAGCCGGTAGTTCACCGTGATGCTCTGGCCCGGGTCCAGATCGACCGGAACGCCGGTGTCCAGGGACGTGTACGCCTGGAGTCCCTTGAGGTCGAGGGACTTCCAGTCCGCGCCGTCCTTCCGCTCCAGGGTGCCCGGCATCGGGGTCCCGGTCGGCACCCCCGGGTAGCCGTTGCTGAAGACCACGGCCTTGGCACCGGTGACCTTCTTGGTGCCGGTGTTCTTGAAGGTGGCCGCGAACTCCACCGGAGTCCCGTCGTTCACCACCTTCTGACCCGGCTTGAGGCCGGTCAACGCCACACTGACGGCGTCCGAGTACACAGCCGAGTGACCGCTGACGTCGAGGCTGTCGACGATCGCTTGCAGGTCCTCCTGGTAGTCGGCCTTGAGGCCGACCGCCGAGACGAACACCTGGTCCTTGGGCAGTGCCCACACCTGCGACTTGAAGGTCACGCCACCACAACTCGCCTGCCACTGGGACTTGCGCGCGGCACGGCCGGAGACGGTGGGCGTGCTCTTCACCGGCGCGGAGCCGAAGTCCACCTCACCCTCGACCGGCACGTGCGGATTCCCCCAGACGGGGCAGTACGGCTGATGACCCCAGCCGCCGACCACGTCGAGGTCCCCGGTCGTCGGCCAGATGTACGAATCCTCGTCGAAGACCGACAGAATCACCCCGTACGGCTGGCAGTCCCGCGCCGTGGCGCCCTTCGGCGCCCCCGGGCTCAGCAGGCACAGGTCGTATGCCTCCGGGTTCACGGAAACCGCCCGCCAGCCGGCCGGGATGGTCAGCTTCACGCCGCGGTGGGTGTACGGCGTGCCCGTCGGGGTGGGGTCGGTGGTCTCCGGGGCGTCCGTCTCGGGGCTGCCGGCCGGGGTCTCCGTGGCCGTCTGGGTCGGCGTCGGGGTGGGGGTCATCGTCGGACTCGGGACCGGGGTCGGTGAGGCCGATGTGGTGGCGGCCGGGGGTGGGGTCCGGTGGTCGGCGACGGGGCTGCCCTTGAGGGTGACCACGCCGATCGCGGCGGCGGCGGCGAGGCCGAGCAGGGGCACGGTGACCAGGTACACCGGGCGCAGCCGCCGGATGCGGGTGCTGGGGGGCGTGGCGGGGCGCAGGTCGTGGGCGGTGATCAGGGACGTCCGGGCGTTCATCGCCTCGCGGAGCAGCCGTTCGGTCGGAGTCTCGGCCGAACCGCCGTCATCGCCGTTCGGGGGAACGGATTTGTCGGTCATCGAACGTTCTCCAGGTGCTTTTCCAAGGCGTCCAGCGCCCGGCTGGCGGTGGACTTCACTGTGCCCCGGGAGAGTCCCAGGGTCTCGGCGATCTGCGCCTCCGACATGTCGGACCAGTAGCGCAGCACCAGCACCTCGCGCTGGCGGGAGGTCAGTTCCTGCAGGGCGACGAGGACGCGGCGGTGCTCGTCGTTGAGGACGGCGTGGTCCTCGGCGGAGGGGGCGTCGGCCTCGTGCGGGGGCACGTACTCCCGGGCGGTCTTTCGACGGCGCAGCATCGAGCGGGCGCCGTTGACCACCGAGGTGCGCAGGTAGCCGAGGGCGTTGTCGAGATCGTCGAGCTGCTCGCCGTGGCGCTGGTAGAGCTGGGTGAACGCCTCCTGCACCACGTCCTCGGCGAGGTCCTGGTGGTCGACGAGGAGGACGGCCATCCGGACCAGGCCCAGGCGGTGGGCGTGGTAGAGGTCGGTCAGGGTGGGCCGCTCCTCGGTGGGCTTGCGGCCGCCGCGCAGCAGCCGGAACCCGGAGCGGCGCTGCGCCGCCTGCTGGTCGGTGGTCGCGAGGGCGACCGGTTCGCCGGCCTCCTGTGCGCCGAACAGCGCGGCGACCATCCCGCGCACGGAGAAGCCGCGCGCCCACCCCGGCGCGGAGATCGGCCCCATGGCCATGGACATCTTCGGTTCTGCTTTCCCCCGGGACGGTGACGGCGTCGTGCGCCGGACCGTCGGACCCCTTGATCGCGAACGTGATCGGCGAGATCCTCGCAGCCGCTTCCGGCCCGGTTTCCTTCGCCCCCAATGGATGGACGTGTGGCGGCCGTCGAGGTTGCGGGCGGGTTCGAAGAAGATTTCCGGGGTGGCCGCGAGGGCTACACTCACCGGGATTCCGCCACCCGTGAGCAGGGGGTTTCCGCATGGTCGAGACGGCCGAGCAGAGCAGGACCCGTCCCCGTCCGGTGGCCGTCACCATCGGGCGGCGTCCCGAGCCGGTGCACGACGTCGCGGTGTACGCCTTCGAGGGCATGGCGCCGTTCGAACTGGGCGTGGTGGTGGAGGTGTTCGGCCTGGCGCGGCCCGAGCTGGGCGGGCTGCTGGCGGCGCCCTGGTACGGCCTGAAGGTGTGCGCCGACCGGCCCGGCACGGCCCTGGACGCGGTGGGCGGCTTCGCCCTGACGGCCCGGCACGGGCTGGACGAACTGGCGGCGGCCGACACGGTGGTGGTGCCGGGGGTGCGCAACGCGTTCAGCGGGGAGGTGTCACCCGAGCTGGTGGAGGCGCTGCGCACGGCGCACGAGCGCGGCGCCCGGATCGTGTCGATCTGTTCGGGCGCCTTCGCGCTGGCCGCCGCCGGCCTGCTGGACGGCAAGGAGGCGACCACCCACTGGCGGTACGCCGAGCTGCTGCAGCAGCGCCACCCGTCCGTGCGGGTCAACCCGGACGTGCTGTACGTGGACGGCGGCGACGTGCTGACCAGCGCGGGCAGCGCCGCCGGGATCGACCTGTGCCTGCACCTGGTGCGGCGGGACCACGGCGCCAAGGTGGCCAACAGCGTGGCCCGGCGGTTCGTGGTGCCGCCGCACCGGGACGGCGGGCAGGCCCAGTTCATCGAGGCGGCCGTGCCCGCCGTGGAGCCGGAGGACGACGGGATCGTCCGCAGCATGCAGTGGGCTCTGGACCACCTGGCGTCCCCGCTGACCATCTCGCAGCTGGCCTCGGCCGCCCGTATGTCGGACCGTTCGTACCTGCGGCACTTCACCGCCCGCAACGGCACCAGCCCGATGCGCTGGGTCGTCACCCAGCGCATCGCGGCCAGCCTGCCGCTGCTGGAGGCCCCGGAGGGGACGGTGGAGGAGGTCTCCGCGGCGGTCGGCTTCGAGAGCGCCGCGACGTTCCGCCACCACTTCGGCCGGGTGATGCGCACCTCCCCGACCGCCTACCGGCGCTCCTTCGGGCGCGGGGTGGCCTGAGAGGCCCCCGGTTCACGCCTGCTCGCGCGGGTTCACGCCTGCTCGCGCCGGTCCGCGTTGGCGAGGACGGCGTCGTGCAGCCACTGCGCCAGGCCCGGGGCGAGGTCCTCGTACGTCTTCGTCCACCGGGGGTCCGACACGTACAGGCTCGCCAGTCCGCGGTGGATGGTGAACGTGCAGTCGTAGAAGTTACGGCTGATGTGCTGCCGGTGCTCCTCGGCGAGGTCGACGGCGAGCGTGCCGTCGGCCGGCTCGCCCGCGGTGACGGCGGCGGCCAGACGGGTGTTGAGCTCCGTCATCTCGGCCTGGATCCGCTGCCAGTCGGCCTTGCCGTAGCCGCCGGTGCGGCGCTGGGACTCGGCCCACGCCTCGGTGTTCCCCCAGCGCTGTTCGGCTTCCTGCTCCCAGCTCTCCTGGTAGCCCTCGCCGAAGATCTCGAACTTCTCCTCCGGGGTCAACTGAATGCCCATTCTGCGTGCCTCCATGGCGTGTTCGACGGCTGTGGCGAGCTCCTGGAGGTGACTGATCCGGTCGGTCAGCAGCTGGTGCTGGCGCCGGAGGTGCTCGGTCGGGCTGACCGAGCCGTCGTCCAGGATCGCCGCGATCTCCTCCAGGGGGAACCCGAGTTCGCGGTAGAAGAGGATCTGCTGCAGCCGGTCGAGGTCGGTGTCCACGTACCGGCGGTAGCCGGCGTGGGTGCGGCCCGCGGGGGACAGCAGTCCGATCTCGTCGTAGTGGTGCAGGGTGCGGACGGTCACCTTGGCGATCTTCGCCACGGCGCCGACCGAGTGGCCCTCGTCGCTCACGGGGTTCCTCCCTTCGTCGCTGGCTCCACCCTCGCGCCTCACGTCGCGTGAGGGTCAAGCCGCCTTTCCGCAGGGGGCTCAGGCGTCGACGAGCACGCGCTCGCGCCGCCGGGCGCCCCGGCGCGTCCCCGCGCCCTCCGCCGGCGGGCGCGGGCGGCGGGTGCGCTGGGTGGGCCAGAACAGCACGTACAGCGCCGAGACCACCACGAAGGCGAGCCGGACGAGGCCCCGGGCCGAGTCCGTCGGCAGGAGCAGTGTGCCCCCGTACAGCGCGGCCAGCGCGATCCAGCTCCACCAGGGGACGAGCCGCTTCTGCCCGATCGCGTCCCAGAGCAGGGTGCCGAGCAGGATGGAGGCCGTGTAGTACGTGTAGACGCTCGGGTCGAGCAGGATGCGGGCGTCGGCGCCGAGCAGCACCACGGCCGGCCAGCGGCCGCGCCACACGGCGAAGCAGCCGAGGCCGATGCCGAGCGCGAACTGGGCCGGGCGGTCCCACCAGGGGGTCGAGGGGTCCGTCACCCCGAACCAGCGCAGCGCGGAGGCGGGCTGGTTGGGGATGGTGAACTTGGCGGCCGCCAGGGTGTCCAGGTTGCCCAGGTAGAACGGCAGCCAGGCGACGGCCACCAGGGCGCAGAACCAGAGCGCGGCGCGCAGCCAGGTGCGCCGGGGCAGGGCGAGGATCAGCGGGGCGAAGGCGATCGCCCAGGGCTTGGAGTCCACCGCCAGGGCGAGGAACAGCGCGACCTGGACGGGCTTGCCGCGGGCGAGCGCGTGCGCGGCGAGGGTGGTGAAGAAGAGCGCGAGGACGTCGTCCAGGTGCGCGAAGCGGACGGAGACCTCGACCCACATCGGGATGAACGCCAGCCCGGCGATCAGCAGGCGCTGCTGGAGCCGGCGGTGGTTGGTGCCGGTGCCGAGGTAGTGGAAGGCGGCGGTGCGGCCGATCAGGACCAGCATCACCAGGCCGAGCCCGGCGCTGACCGCCTCGGCGAGCAGTTCGCCGGTGTGCGGGGAGAACGGGGCGGTGAGCCGGGCGGCGGCCAGGCTGACCGGGCCGATCTGCAGCTCGGGGTGGTGGGCGTAGAGCGAGAGTCCGCCGTCGGGCTGGCCCGAGAAGAGGAGCTGCTCGCCCTGGCGCAGGTAGTGCCAGGAGAAGCCGCCGCTGGGCTCGACCAGGAAGAACCACAGGACCGTCCAGGCGACCAGCAGGACGTGGTGTCTGCGCAGCGGCAACCCCGCGATCCGCCCGGTCGCCGCCTCGTAGTCGGTGGTGGTCCGTGCTGTGCGTGCTCCCCGCACCGATACCTCTCCCCGCCGATCCGCCCCCTCCGGCCGGACATCCTATGTGACCGCGGAGAACGGTCCGTGCCGTCCGGGAGCCCAGCTTCAGGAGAGCTGTGCTCCCGGACGGGAACGGCTGGATCAGCCCTGCTGGCCGGAAGCCTTGCGGCGGCGCAGGAACACGAGGGTGCCGGCACCGGCGGCCAGGACGGCGGCACCGGTCGCGGCGATCGCGGTGGTGTTGTCGCCGCCACCGGTCTGGGCCAGGGCCTTGTCGCTGGCGTCGGCCTTGGACTTGGCCTTGGTGACCGCGTCGGCGGGCAGCTTCGGCGGGGTGATGACCGGGGGCTCGACCGGGAAGTCGATCGGGCCGCCGGCGTCGCCGGTGGTGCTCGCCGCCGGGGCCGGGGTGGTCGCCGGGGCGGAGGGCGTCTGGGTGGCGCTCTGGGACGGCGTCGGGGTCGCCGTCTGCGACGGGGTGGTCGTCCCGGAGGGGGTCGGCGTCCCGGTGTGCGACGGGGTCGGCGTGGGCTTGCCGGTGCGGGTCGGGGTCGGGGACGGCTTGCCGCCGCCGCCGTCGCCGTCGCCCTGGGCCTTGATCACGAACCGGGCGCCGCTGTCGAGGCTCATCTTGCCGTTGCCGACGGGCAGGTGGCTCTCGTCGTCGAGCTGCGCCGAGAAGTCGGCGGCGACGACGCCGGCCTTGCCGAGCGGGGCGTCCTCGGTGAAGGACGTCCGGATGTCGATCTTCAGGGTCTTGCCGCGGTTCAGGCCCAGCAGGGCGTCGGCCTGCGGGTTGCCGTCGCCGTCGAGCCCGCCGAGCAGGAAGAGGACGGAGTCCTTCTTGGCGCCGCTCGAGTCGGGGGCGACCACGGCCGTCCGCCAGTCCTCGCCGGGCAGCTGGTACTCGACCTTGAGGTCGGTCGGCTGGAGCTCGCCCGCGCGGCTCTTGAACTTGAGCAGCGGGAAGAGCACGAAGTCGTGCTTGGTCTTGTTCTCCACCACGTAGGTGAACATGCGGCTCTTGCCACCGGCGACGAACGAGCCGGGGACGCCGTCCAGCGAGACGTCCAGCTTCGCGTCGGCGGCCTTGTCGGCCTGCGGAGCCGAGGCGGACGGGCTGGGGGAGACACCCACGGCCATGGCGCCCTGAGCGCCGGCCAGGACGAGCGAGGAGGTGAGCGCGGCGGCGCCGACGAGGGCGAGACTGCGACGTATGGACAAGGAAGACCTCACGGAAGTGTCCGGGCGAGGCCCGGGCGCGGAAGGGTGGCCCGACTGGCGCTACGCCCCCCGCGAAGCTTGAAGTTCGAGGAGAGTACCGAACGATCCGGCCACTGAGGAAGGCGGGTTGCGTTTCACGGCCCGTGGACTGGGCAAGGGCGCCCGATACGTCCAACTCCGTCCGGCGACAGGGCTTTTGCCCTGCCCTTGAGATGGCCACGAAGTGACGGGTACACGTCCGCAGGACGGTATCGCAGGCGGCCGGATGGCCGAAAACGATCGGTGGTGCGCTGACCGGTGGCGCGCCGACCGGTGGTGCGCCGATCGGTTCCGGCCGCGCTCCTGGTGGTCGGTCGGCCGGGTCAGCGGGCGAAGAAGGATTTGGCCTCGACCAGCGCCCGCTCGTCGCCCAGCACGTCCCCCGGCCGGCTGCCGTTGCCGATCAGCACGCCGCCGAAACGCATGCCCATGTACTCGGCCGACAGCCGGAGCGTGCCGACCAGCGGCTCGGCCTTGTCCGGCGTACCGGCCAGGACGGTGACGCCCCACAGGGTGCGCCCGCCCATCCGCGGCTTGAAGTCCACCCCGGGCACCCGCATCCAGCCCGACCAGTGGTCGAGGTAGAGCTTGGCGCTGGTGGGCAGCGCGTACCAGTAGACGGGCGCGACGAAGACCAGGTCGGTGGCGGCCAGCGTGGCGTCCAGCAGCGTCCGGGCGTGGCCGGTGGGCTCGGCGTAGACGCCGTCCCCGTCGTGCCGCCGGTCCTCGAAGGGCGGCAGCGGGTGCTCGTCCAGTCGCAGCCAGCGCTGCTCGGCCCCGGCGGGCAGGCTCGCCTCGGCGGCGTGCCGGGCCAGGCGCACGGTGTTGCCCTCCTCGCGGGTGCTCGCGTCGAGGAACAGGAAGCGGCGCGGCGGACGGGCGGCGTCGGCGGACGGCTGGTCGGTCATCGGTACTCCCCCGGTCTCGTGGAACCGTCGTGATGGGACGGTTCTCGTCGGACGGCCGTCACGGGACGTTCTCGTGGAACGGTGCTCATCGGACGGTCGGAGGTGCGAGCAGCCGCCGCGCGCCGCTTATTCCGGCTGTTTCCGGCTGTTTCCTGCGTGTGTCGGCCCGTGTCAGGCGGGCAGCCCCGCGCGGCGGCGGGCGACCTCGGCGACGGCCGCCCAGTCCTTGTCCCCGTCGCCGTGCGCGAGGGCGTCCAGGAAGGCGTCGCGCAGGACGCTGCCGAAGGGGAGCGGGACGGTCGAGGCGGCGCCGGCGTCGAGGGCGAGGCCCACGTCCTTGAGCCCGAGCGGCAGCCGGAACCCGGCCGGCTCGTAGCGGCGTTCGGCGACCATCGCGCCGTAGCCGCCGTAGACCGGCCCGGGGAAGAGGGTGCCGGTGAGCAGCTCGACCAGGTCGGCGGGCCGCACCCCGTTGGCCTCGGCGAGGGCGCACGCCTCGGCCATGGACTCGATCGCGCAGGCCAGCAGGAAGTTGACGCTGATCTTGGTGGTGTTGGCCTGGCTCGGCCGGTCCCCGAAGTGCCAGGTGCGCTGCCCCATCGCGGCGAACAGCGGCTCGGCGCGCTCCAGCAGGGCGGGTTCGCCGGCGGCCAGGATGTTGAGCTGCCCGGCGGCGGCGACCGGGGGCCGTCCGAGGACGGGCGCGGCGACGTAGCCGACGCCGTGCTCGGCGTGCAGGGCCTCGGCGCGCTCGGCGAGGGCCAGCGAGACGGTGGCCATGTTGACGTGCAGGGTGGCCCCGGCGCCGGCCAGCAGCCCGGGGTCGAGCAGCAGGCGTTCGAAGGCCGGGTCGTCGGCGAGCATCGAGACGACGGTGTCGGCGGCGAACACCTCGGCGAGCGTGGAGGCCGCCTCGGCGCCCTCGGCCACCAGCGCGGCCACCGGTTCGGGCGAGCGGTTCCACACCCGTACGGCGTGACCGGCCCGCAACAGACTGCCGGCCATGCCCCGGCCCATCGCGCCCAGCCCCACGAAGCCGATCAGCTGCCTGGTCATCGCACACCCCTTCGCCCACGGATGGTCCGCGGCCGACTGTACGTCAGACGGGCGGGCCGGGGCCTACCGGGGCGGGCCGGGTGTCAGGCGACGGCGCGGGCGGGCGACCAGGTGCGGTCCGAGGCGGCGGCGCCGTGCTCCAGCTGGGTGACGACGCGGTGGCGCAGCAGCTCGTACTGGGCCTGGAGCCGGCCGGGGCGGGCCGGGCGGGCGACCGGGCGGCCCGGGCTGACGTGCTCGTCCGGCCCGAACTGCTCGCGGGTGAGGTCGATCTCGACGCCGGTCGCGAAGCGGTTCCACCAGTGGAGGTCGGTGCGGACCCCGCCGACGTGCACCTCGCCCATCATCAGCTCGCCGCCGAGCAGGTCGTGCAGCACCATCGCCGTCACCCCGCACTGGCCGCGGGCGGGGTTGTCGGGACGCCAGTGGGCCAGATCCTCGGGCGCACAGGTGTCGACGTCCCAGGAGGAGCGGATCGCGCGTTCGATGTCGTTGAGGGTCCACGCCGTCATACCGGGAAGCCTGCCACGCGGCACTGACAACGACACCGGCTTTTCGAAGGGTCACCCGCTGTTCTGCGGCGACCCTCCCGGCGTTCACCCGAACGAGTGGAGGGGCGGTGCGGAGGCCCGTTCCGCTGTGTGGAACGGGCCTCGGGGGGTGGAGCACGTGCTTGGAGCGCCTACTTGCCGAGCGCCGCGACACCGGCCTGGGCGAACTGCTCGTCCAGGTCGCCGCTCGGGGCGCCCGCGACGCCGATGCCCGCGACCGGGGCGCCCTTCGACTGCACCGGGGCGCCGCCGGCCAGGAACAGGGTGCCCGGGATGTCCTTCAGGTTCGGGGCCTGGGCCAGGCGCTTGGCCAGCTCCGAGGTCGGGGCGTTCCAGGAGACGGCGGTGAACGCCTTGCGCTGGGCCGACTCGGTGGCCTGCGGGCCCGCGCCGTCGCCCTTCAGCAGGACGCGGACGACGCCGTCCCGGTCGACGACGGCCACGGACACGTGCTGGCCGGCCTTGGTCGCGGCGTCCAGGCTCGCCTGGGCGGCGCGGGTGGCGGCGTCGATGTTCAGGCCGGTGGACTGGGCCAGGTTCTTGTTCTGGACGTCGACCTTGACGGCGGCCGGCGCGGCCGGGGTCTCCGAGGTCTCGGCGCTGGCCGAGACGGCGCCCACGGTGGCGGCGGCGAGCGCGGCGGCGACGACGGTGCCGGTCAGCACACGGGTGCGGACGGAGGTGTTCTTCAGGGTGTTCTTCACGGGGTGCTCCTCAGCGGATCTGCGCGGCCGACGGTCGACGGGTGGCGGGCTGTGGCCGGGCGGCGGGGGGACCGCCCGGCTCTGCTTCGATCCTCCGGCCGGGTACGGGCCCCGGGCATCGACGGTCCGGCGCGACCGTCCGGGCGGGACGGTCGACGGACCCGTCAACCGATCGGCTGATGCGCGCCCGGGCCGTTCGGGCCACCATCGAGGGATCGGCGCTGGTCAGTGCGCCGCCGTACGCCTGGAGCCACCCGTGCCGCAGCCCGAGCCCGCCGAGCGCACCTCCGAAGGAAACGCTGCCGGAGGAGACGCCACCGGGCCCCGCGCGCTCGGGGACCCGGACGCCGGGCGGCTGGCGGTGCTGCTGGACTCCGCCTTCCTCCTCCTGCTCGCCGCCGCGCTCAACCGCTACCTCACCCACCACGCCGACAGCCCCCTCATCCCCTGGGTGATCGGGCTGAGCGCCGCCCTGGCCGTCGTCCAGCCCACCGGCTCCTGGCTCGCCCACCGCCACCCGCCCGCGCCGGGCCACCGCCGCCTCTGGCCGCTGGCGGTGGTGGTGGCGCTCTGGGTGGTGCTGGTCCTGCTCGCGCCGAGCTTCGCGTGGTGCGCCGTCCCGCTGATCTACAGCGCGTTGCGCGCTCTCCCCGGGAAGGCGGCGATCCCGCTGGTCGCCGCCCTGACGGTGCTGGTGGTGGTCGCCCAGATCCGGCTGCCCGGCGGCGCGGACGCCACGCTCGTCCTGCTGCCGCCCGCCGTGGCCGCGCTCGCCACCGGCGTCTTCCTGTTCATGGCCCGGCAGGCCGCGCGGCAGCGGGCGCTGATCGCCGACCTGGTCCGCACCCGGCGCGAACTCGCCGCCACCGAGCGGCGGGAGGGCACCCTGGCCGAGCGCGGGCGCCTGGCGATGGAGATCCACGACACCCTGGCGCAGGGCCTCTCCAGCCAGCAGATGCTGCTGCAGGCCGCCGAGCGCACCTGGGACACCGATCCGGCGACCGCCCGTACCCATGTCCGCACCGCCGCCGAGGTGGCCGCCCGCAACCTCGCCGAGGCGCGCCGCTTCGTCCACGACCTCGCCCCGGCCGAACTGGCGCAGGGCCGGGGGCTGGAGGAGGCACTGCGGGCGCTGGCCGGGCGGGAGTCGGCCGAGAGCGGCCTGCCCGTCCGGTTCCACCTGGACGGCGCGCCCGTCCCGCTGCCGACGGCCGCGCAGGCGGCGCTGCTGCGGATCGCCCAGGGCGCGCTGGCCAACGTCCGGGAGCACGCCGGGGCCTCGGCCGCCGCGATCACGCTGTCCTTCCTCGGCGACCAGGCCGTGCTGGACGTCGCCGACGACGGGCGGGGCTTCGATGCGGCGGCGGGTGGCTCCGGCGGCGCCGGCGGCGTCCGCGGCGTCCGCGGGTACGGGCTCCCGGCGATGCGCGCCCGGCTGCGGCAGCTCGGTGGCACGCTGACGGTGGAGAGCACCCCCGGCGAAGGCACCGTCGTCTCCGCCGTTGTCCCGCTGGGGCAGCGCACCGAGCAACGCACTGAGCAGCGCACCGAGCAGCGCACCGAGCAACGATCGGAGCACCGATGAACGGCGTCCCTTCCCCCGTACGGCTGTTGGTCTGCGACGACCACGCGGTGGTCCGCGCCGGGCTACTCGCCCTGCTCGCCAGCGCGGGCGACATCACGGTGGTCGGCGAGGCCAGCACAGGGGAGGAGGCCGTCGCGCTGGCCACCAAGCTGAAGCCGCAGGTGGTGCTGATGGACCTCCAGCTCGGCGAGGGCATCGACGGCGTCGAGGCCACCCGGCGGATCACCGCCACCCCGGGCGGGCCGCACGTGCTGGTGCTCACCACGTACGACACCGACGCCGACATCAGCCGGGCGATCGCCGCCGGCGCCACCGGCTACCTGCTCAAGGCGGAGCGGCCGGAGGAGCTGTTCGCCGCCGTCCACGCCGCCGCGCAGGGCCGTACGGTCCTCTCGCCACCGGTCGCCTCCCGGGTGATGGCGCAGATGCGGGCGCCCGCTCCGCAGCTCACCGAGCGGGAGCAGGACATCCTCGAACAGCTCGCGCAGGGGCTCGGCAACCGGGAGATCGCGCGGGCGCTGTTCATCAGCGAGGCGACGGTGAAGACGCATCTGGGCCGGATCTACGACAAGTTGGGCGTGGACACCCGGGCGGGGGCCGTGGCGGTGGCCAAGGAACGCCGGCTGCTGCGCTGACGCCCTCCGCCCCTCCGCTCCCCTCTCCTCCCCTCCCCTTGTTCCCTTAGCTCCCATCCGTGCTCGCGCGGTGTCGGTGCGTGCTGACATGATGCTCGGAGTGTCGGATTCCGTACGCGCCGCACTCGGCCGGTCGATCCGGCCCGACCGGCGCCGTACGGCCGTGCCGCGGGTTTGTCGGCTGGTCCAGAGCCCTTTGAGGCCCCCGGTGCCACCCGGGCGATTGTGGAAGTTTCGTGGATATCCCTATTGACAAACCAACCAAGCGGTTTGTTACCGTGAGTCCAACGACGCCTCGGGGGGTAGGGGCTCGCCGGGGCCTGCGGTCGCTCTCGCCGGAGGGCGCGGTCAGGGGGGCCGGCGGGAGCTGCCGGGGAGTCGGGGGGAGCGGCAGCGCCGAAGCCGCGCGACGTGGCGGCGCGGGACGGGTCCGGGGGGACTCGTCCCGCGCCTCCCCCGGTCCGCAGGTCCCCCGGCCTCAGTGCCCGGGGGTCACCATCCCGGCGCGCTCCAGTACGGGCAGCACACCTCGGGCAGCGCCACGGGCCCGTGCCCGGAACAGGCCGCGTCCGAGGATCCGGCCAGCAGCCGCACCTCGCCCAACTCGCCGAAGCGGAGCGCCAGTCGGTACCCGTCCCCGGTCGCCGCGGCGACCCCCGGACGGGCGGGCCCGTCGCCCAGCCCGGTGATCGTCCAGCCGCGCCGGCGCCAGTGCCGCTCCACCGCCCCCGCCAACTCCGCCCGCCGCGGCAGCGACACCACCGTCAGCACGTCCCGCCCCCGGCCCACGTACCAGCAGGGCTCCGACTCCCGCCCCGGCCGCGGCAGCCGCACCCCCGCCGTGGGCGCCCCCGCCCGCCAGGCGAGCGGCGGCTCGACGGCGTCCAGCGTCTCCTGGAGCAGCGCCTCGCAGCGCTCCGCGGCGCCGAGCCTCCCGATCGGGGGCCGGCCGGGGCGGCCCGGCGCTCCCCCGTAGGACGTACCTCCACAACGACCGCCCTGGAAGCCGAGGTTGAGCTCGGCACCGCCTGACTGCACTGGTCCCTCCGCACTCCTCCCGGCGCTCGAGCCGGGCAGGGATTTCCGTCACTGCTTGGACGGCGGCCACGGACGGGCAGTTCCACCGCCACCACCCACCCCTTTTGAGCACACCCGCGCCCGAATGACAAGTCCCGCCGCAGAACGGCCGATTAACGACCCTCGTGATCGATTACGAATTGACGGAACGTCATTTAGCAGGGTGAGACTGCCTTGTTACCCATTCGATGCACGCATCAGATACAGACACCCCAGACGCCGCGCCCCGACCCGGCGCGGGAGGAGACGACCATGCGCATACTCTTCACCGGCCCGGCCTCCGCCGGCCACGTCTTCCCGATGGTGCCCTTCGCCCAGGCACTGCGCGCCGCCGGGCACGAGGTCCTGTTCGCCGGGCAGCGCCCGCTGGACCCGATTAACACCTCCGGCTTCCCCGTCGTCGAGATCGGCGACGGCCGCACCCTGGAGGAGCTGTTCATCGCGTGGCGCCAGGGCCCGATGACCTACGGCGACGCCAGCCTCTCCCCCGAGGAGCTGATGGACCTGGCCGCCGGAGGCTTCGTGTACGCCGGCCGCACCACCGTGGACGACCTGCTCGCCACCGCCTCCGGCTGGGGCGCCGACCTGCTGGTGCACGCCACCTTCCAGACCGCCGCCCCGCTGGTGGCCGCCAAGCTCAAGATCCCGCTGGTGATGCAGAACTACGGCATCCCGTCCGGCCGCGGGATGGTCGAGCGCTTCACCCGCCACCAGGCCGACCTCTACGAGCAGTACGGCGTGGCCGGCCCCGCCGAATCCACGGCGATCAACGTCGGCCCGTTCGGCGGCGACCCGGACGGGCTGCGGGCCCGCTACCTCCCGTACAACGGCACCGGCGTGGTGCCCATCGACGTGCTGCGCCCGTCCGAGCGGCGGCGCGTCCTGGTCACCCTGGGCTCGGTGGTCGCCAAGGTCGAGGGCGTCGGCGGGGTCACCCGGCTGATCGAGGCCGCCGCCGAGGTGGACGCCGAGTTCCTGCTCGCCGTCGGCGACGCCGACATCTCGCCGCTCGGCACGCTTCCCGCCAACGTCCGCCCGATGCCGTGGATCCCGCTGGTCGAGCTCGTCCGGCACACCGACGCCGTCGTCCACCACGGAGGCGCCGGCACCACCCTGACCACCCTCAACGAGGGCCTGCCCCAGCTCGTCCTCCCCCAGGGCGCCGACAACTTCATCGTCGCCGACGCCCTCACCGAGGTCGGCATCGCCCTGCGCTCCACCTCCGACACCGTCGACGTCGCCACCCTCGAGCGGCTCCTCACCGACCCCGAGCTCCGGGCCACCGCGAAGTCCGTCCAGGCCGACAACCTCGCCCTCCCCACCCCGGCCTCGTTCGTCCCGACCTTCGAGGCCCTCGCCGGCCGGGCCTGACCCGCACCGAGGGGGCCGCGGAACGCCCGCGGCCCCCTCGTGCTCGGGTTCACCCGCTCTCGGGTCACCCCGCTCTCAGCTCAACCCGCTCCAGGTCAACCCGCTCTCAGGTCAACCCACTCTCAGGTCAACTCGCCGCCGCCAGCAGGGAGTCGGCGAGGTCGGTGCGCTGGTACAGGACGGAGCGCCCCGAGCGGTGGGAGGCGACGATGCCCGCCGCCCGCAGGGCCGTCAGGTGCTGGGAGACACCGCCGGCCGACATGCCCGTACGGTGGGAGAGCTCGGTGGTGGAGGCCGGGGCCGCCAACTCCGCCAGGAGCAGGGCGCGGGAACGGCCCAGCACGGCCGCCACCGCCTCCGGCACCTGCGCGGGCACCTGCTCCCAGAGGACGCCGATGCCCCGGCTCGGGTAGCAGAGCTGCACCACCCTGCCGGGCTGGTTCACCATCATGGTGCCCCCGGGGTCGACGAAGGCGGACGGCACCAGCAGCAGGCCCCGCCCGGCGAGGCGGCCCGAGGTGCCGCAGAGCGCCAGCGGCAGCGTCAGCCGGTCGGAGCTCCACTCCACGCTCGGGTGCAGCCCGCGCAGCACGCCCGCCGAGCCTCCGGCGGCGAACTCCCGTGACCGGTGCAGCACATCGCTCTCCAGCACCGCCCGCAGCCGGGACCAGTGCGGGGCGAGCGCCGCCGCCCAGTAGCCGCGCAGCTCGTCCAGCAGCTGCGGCAGCACCGCCTCCGGATCCCGGTGGAACGCGGCCACCCCGGGCGTCCAGCGCACCAGCCGCTCCAGATCGGCCCGGATCCGCTCCGGCTCCGTCCGGGCCAGCACCGCGAGTTCGCCCTCCAGGGCCGCCTCGGCACTCGCGCTCGGCGGGACGGGCCCGGGCGCCGGGTTGAGGAAGTCGGGAAGGTAACCGCGCGGCGTGATCAGGTCGGCGAGCAGGCCCGTACCGAGCCCGGCGGCTGCCAGCTCGGGCTTGGTCCGCTCGGCCCAACGGCGGTACAGCGGGCCGACGGTGCCCCGGTTCAGCAGCCGGTGGCTCGTCACCACCTCCCACAGCGGGGAGTAGGCGAGCCTGGTCTTGGCCACGTCCCGGGTCGAGAAGGCGAGTTCCAGCACGGTTCCCCCCGTGGCGGCGGCCGATGGATGCCGATGAATGCCGATGGATTCGGCTGAGCCTGAATGAATGGAGCAACGCTACCGGCGGCCCGACGATTCCCACCATGACCTCCACCACCTGCGCTCCGGCCCTCGCCCCCCACTCCCTACGGACGCGGTTCACCGGCTTCGGCGGCCCGTTCTGGGTGGTGATCGGCGGCACCATGCTGAACCGGCTCGGCAACATGGTCCTGCCGTTCCTGGTCTTCTACCTGGCCTCCCGGAACGTCACCACCGACCGGATCCCGCTCGTCCTCGGCGCCCTCGGCGTGGGCGGGCTGATCGGCCCCGTCCTGGGCGGACTGCTCACCGACCGCTGCGGCGCCCGGCTCTCCATGGTCGCCGGCATGATCGCCACCGCCGCCAGCCAGGGCCTCCTCTACATCGCCCCCAACCTGGCCACCCTGACCCTGGCCGTCCTCGCCCTCGGCGCCGGCGGCTCCCTGCACGTCCCCGGCGCCGCCGCGGTGATGGCCGGCGCGGCCCAGGGCAAGCGGCGCCGGGTCGCCTTCGGGCTGCTCCACTGGTCGGTCAACGTCGGCACGGCCCTGGCCGGAGCGCTCGGCGGCTTCCTCGCCGAGCACGGCTACGGCCTGCTGTTCGCCCTCGACATGGCCACCTGCCTCGGCTACGGCACCCTGGTGGCCCTGCGCCTCCCCCGTACGACCGGCGCCGCCCGGCCCGAGTCCGCTCGGCAGTCCTCGCCGAAGTCCTCGCAGCACAAGGGCGGTTACGGCGTCGTCCTGCGCGACCGCCTGCTGCTGGCCATGCTGGTGCCCGTGGTCATCGGCGAAGCCGTCTACGCCCTCACCGAGTTCACCCTGCCCCTGGCGATCCGCGACCACGGCCTGCCCCCGACCGTCTTCGGCCTCGCCGCCGTCGTCAACGCCGTCCTGGTCGTCACCCTGCAGCCGATCGCCGCCGTCTACCTGACCCGCTTCGACCGCAGCCGCCTCTGGGCCGCCGGAAGCGCCCTGGTCACCACCGGAGTCGCCCTGACCGGCCTGGCCTCCGGCACCTGGGGCTTCGTCCTCACCGTGGCGGTGTGGAGCCTCGGCGAGATCGTCGTCAGCGGCCTCTACTCCTCCATGATCGCCGACCTCGCCCCCGAGAACGCCACCGGCCGCTACCAGGGCGCCGCCGGCTGGGCCCGAGGCCTCGCCCGCTTCGGCGCCCTCCTCCTCGGCTCCACCGCCTACGCCCTCCTCGGCCCCACCACCCTCTGGTGCACCGCCCTCACCCTGGGCCTCACCGGCGCCCTCGTCGCCACCACCCTGGGCCCCCACTTCCGCACCCGCGTCCACACGGGCTGACCACCTCGGCCCCGCCCCGACCGGCCGCGCCGGCCCCACCCGCCCCTGAAAACACAGAAGCCGCAGGTCAGATGACCTGCGGCTTTCGGTATGGAGCGGGCGACGAGAATCGAACTCGCGCTCTAAGCTTGGGAAGCTCATGTTCTACCATTAAACTACGCCCGCCTGATGAGCCGTCAGGGACCGCTCATTCCAGTGTCACTGTACCCCATCCGAGACTGTGGTTGCACAGGTGGCCGGGGGTCGTGGCAGAGCGGGGTGGGGGGCGGGTCGGGGCGTACTGTTTGGGCCGCGTGAAGGTGCTCCGGCGGGTGGGGGCGGGGCGGCGAGCCATGGTGTGGAATGTCCGGAACATCCCCTAATGTGACGCTGTCCCGGGGCCTGGTCCGCCGGGGCGCGTGAGTACGGGTGAGTACTGGGTTAGGGATGGGAAGGGGATCGATGGATCAGCGCGCCGTCGTTCGTTGTGCCGAGGGGCACCTGTTCAGCACCACCACGTTTCCGATGCAGAACCTCGGGCCCGGGCGGCTCGGGCCGGGGCGGTTGATCAGGTGTCCGCAGTGCGGACGGATGCGGAGTTCGGTGCTGGCCGACGTGCGGGAGCTGTCGAAGGCGCAGCTGGCGAGGGCGATGCGGTTGGAGGCCGCCGAGTTCCTGGCCTGACACGAACACGAAGTGCGACGGGGCCCCGGGCGGATTCGTCCGGGGCCCCGTCGTGCACGTAACCTCGAAGCGTGCTGCTCTCTGACAAGGACATCCGGACCGAAATCGACCTGGGTCGGGTGGTCATCGATCCCTTCGACCCGACGATGATCCAGCCGTCGAGCATCGACGTGCGCCTCGACCGCTTCTTCCGCGTGTTCGAGAACCACAAGTACCCGCACATCGACCCCTCCGAGGAGCAGCCGGACCTGACCCGGCTGGTCGAGCCGGACGGGGACGAGGCGTTCATCCTGCACCCGGGCGAGTTCGTGCTGGCCTCGACGTACGAGGTCATCTCGCTGCCCGAGGACGTGGCCTCGCGGCTGGAGGGCAAGTCGAGCCTGGGCCGGCTGGGCCTGCTCACGCACTCCACGGCGGGCTTCATCGACCCCGGGTTCAGCGGGCACGTGACGCTGGAGCTGTCGAACGTGGCGACGCTGCCGATCAAGCTGTACCCGGGGATGAAGATCGGGCAGCTGTGCCTGTTCCGGCTGTCCTCGCCCTCGGAGCACCCGTACGGCTCGGCGCGGTACGGCTCGCGCTACCAGGGCCAGCGCGGTCCGACGCCGTCCCGCTCGTACCTGAACTTCCACCGCTCGAACGTCTGACGACAGCCGGAGCACGCACGGAGGGCGGCCACCCGATCGGGATGGCCGCCCTCGGCGTGTGTGCGGTCAGGCGCGCTTGGGGCTGGTGACGGCGATCAGTTCGGTGCCGTCCTCGGAGAGCCGCAGTTCGGTGCGCAGCTCGGCGAGCTCGCCGAGGTGGTGCAGGTGGGTACCGCCGCAGAAGATCTGCGCGGCGCCCTCGGGCAGCTCGCAGTGCCACTGGCGGCGGGCGGTGAGCTCGGGGCCGGGGACGTCGATGCGGACGGGGGCGTCGGCGGCGACCCAGGCGGCCAGGCGCTCGTTGACGGCCTCGGTGAGGGCGGGCAGGGCGTCGGCGAGGGCGGGGAGCTCCTCGGTGGCGTCGGCGGTGAAGCCCTTCTTCTTGAGGGACTTGCCGAGGCGGTAGGTGTCGGTGCTGGCCGCGGTGTCCATCACCGAGCTCGCCATGGCGAGGCTGTCGAAGTCCGGGTGGCCGAAGGCGTCGGAGCGGCCCGGGTCCTTGCGCCAGCGCGGGGCGAGGGCGGCGTTGAGGGCGAGGGCGAGCAGGTGGCAGCCGCTGTGCGAGGCGCTGAGGGCGGCGCGGCGCTGGGCGTCGACGGCCAGGACGGCGGTGCGGCCGGTGACGGCGCCCGGGTCGGCGTCCAGGACGTGCAGGACCAGCCAGGACCACTCCTCGTCGCCGCGGCGGACGGGGATGTCGGCGCCGACGAGGAGGTCACCGCCATCGGGGCCGACCGCGCCGGTGAGGCAGTCGACGACGGCCCACTCGGTGCCGTCGACGGCGAGGGTGCCGTGGTCGGCCGGCTGGTCGGGCCAGGTGTGGTCGAGCGGGTGGAACGGGGTGGCCTCGGTGACGACGGCGTACCGGCCGTCCGCCAGCGGGTGCACCGCCAGCACCGGGGACTCACCGCCCACCGCCCCGGCAGGGAAGCTGACGTGGGTGGTGGGGAGGGTCATGCCTGGCTCCGGTGGGTGTGGGCTGCGGGAGGGTGCGGGCGGCCCGGCCGGTGACCGGGGCCCGCCCCCATTCTGCCCGCAGCCGCTCAGCCCAGGGTCGGCAGCTTGATCAGCACCAGCAGGGCGAGCAGCTGCACGCCCGCGGCGCCCGCCGCCTTGCCCCAGGGCAGGTCGTGCACCCGGCGGACCATGAGGGTCAGCAGGTAGGCGCAGAGCGCCCAGGTGGCCCAGCCGACGGCCTGGACGACGGCGCTGCCGGAGGGCAGCACCAGGTCGAGCAGCAGCCGGGGGGCGTCGGTCAGCCAGCCGATGAGCGCGGCGAGGCCGATCGTCGAACGCCACGGGCCGTCGCCGCCGAGCTGGCGGGCCAGGGCGTAGGTGACGCCGCCGAAGACCGCGCCGACGACCGTGAAGCTGACCGCGCCGACGGCGATGCCGGTGAGGGCCACGCCGAAGGTGGAGTCCACGATGTCGTCGCGGGTGAGCCCGATGGCGAGCACGGCGAGGGCGCCGTACAGGAGGGAGACGACGAGGGCGGGCAGCCAGACCTGGTGGTCGCGGGTGCGGTCGAAGATCGCGGTCGGGGTGCGGACGACGCCGAACAGCAGCTCGCGCCACTGCGGGCGGGGGCCGGTGGCGCGCGGGGAGGACTGGCCGCCGGCGCGGTAGACGGCGACGTTGTCCTGGCCGGGACCGGGACCGGCGCCGGGGCCGGGTCCGGGGCCGTACGGCTGCTCCTGCTCCTGATCCTGCCCGTAGCCGCCCTCGGCGTAGTAGGGCTGCTCCTGCCCGTACGGGTCCCCGGCCGGGAAGGCGCGGGTGCTGCCGGGCTGGTCGGCCGCGTACGGGTCGTGGGCCTCGTGGCCGCCCCCGTCGTAACCGCCGTGCGCTCCGTACCCGCCCTGCCCGTACCCGTTCTGGCCGTACCCGCCCTGCCCGTACCCGTCGCCGCCCGTTCCCCCCGGCCCCCCGTGGGCTGCCGGGCCGGTGCTCGGGTGCGGGGCCGTGAAGTACTCCGGCCCGTCCGCCCGCCCGTGAACGTTCCCCCCGGGCGCCGGCGGCGGCGGAGGGGGCGTCCACCCGCCGCGCGGGTCGGCGCCCTGTCCGCTGTCGTATCGATTACCAGCCACGGTCCGAAGGTACCCGCCGGGGCCGACGCGCGTCCGGCCCCGGACGGAGCCGGGGCCGGTTTGCAGCGAGCCTGAGACGAACGCGGCCGGATTTGCCCCGTTACCGCTGTTACCTGCTGTTACCGCTGGGCGGACACGGACGGTCCGTGTACGGCCGCGGCGGCCGCGGTGCCGGCCGGGCAGCCGCCGGGGCCGGCGGAGGTGCGCACGGCGCCGACCGGGAGCAGGGTGCCGCAGGCGATGCGGATGCCGGCGGGCAGCTCGTTGTCGGACTCGACGATCGCGCCGTCGCCGATCACCGCGCCGTCCAGTGCCGAGCGGTCCCCGACGGTGGCGTAGGCGCCGACGATGGAGTCCTTGACCAGGGTGTCCGGGCCGATCACGGCGCCCGGCAGGATGACGCTGCCCTCGACGATCGCGCCGGCCTCGACCACCGCGTCCTCGGAGATCACGGTCCCGCCGCTGAGCACCGCGCCCGGGTGGACGGTGGCGCCGGGCAGCAGCAGGGCGTCGCCGGTGGAGCCGGGGACGGCCGGGGAATCGACCTTGCCGAGGACGAGGTCGGCCGAGCCGCGCACGAAGGCGCCGGGGGTGCCGAGGTCCAGCCAGTACGAGGTGTCGACGACGCCGCGCAGCAGCGCGCCGGTGGCGAGCAGCTCGGGGAAGGTCTCGCGCTCGACGGAGACCTCGCGGCCGGTGGGGATGCGGTCGATCACGGAACGCGTGAAGACGTAGCAGCCGGCGTTGATCTGGTCGGTGACGATCTGCTCCGGCGTCTCCGGCTTCTCCAGGAACTCCAGCACCCGCCCGTCCCCGTCGGTGGGGACGAGGCCGAAGGCGCGCGGGTCCTCGACCCGGGTGAGGTGCAGGGTGACGTCGGCCCCGGCGGCCACGTGGCCGTCGCGCAGGGCGGCGATGTCGACGCCGGAGAGGATGTCGCCGTTGAAGACCAGCACCGGCTCGTCCGGGCCGCAGGTCAGGCCGGAGGCGGCGTTGCGGATCGCGCCGCCGGTGCCGAGCGGCTCGCGCTCGGTCAGGTAGACCAGCTCGATGCCGTACGGGGTGCCGTCCTGGAAGTGGTCCTCGAACACCTCGGCCAGGTACGAGGTGGCCAGCACGACCCTGGTGACGCCGGCGGCCGCCGCGCGGGCCAGCTGGTGCGCGATGAACGGGACGCCGGCCACCGGCAGCATGGGCTTGGGGGTGTGGGTGGTCAGCGGACGCAGTCGCGTGCCCTTACCACCGACCAGCATGATCGCCTCGGTCATGGTCTGCGCTGTTCCCCTTGGTTCTCCGCGGCCCGGCCCTGGGTGGGCCGATACCTCCGTCGTGGTGTGCTCCCGGCCGGACTCGGCCCGGCACGCGTCGGCCGGCCTGTGGCCGGTCCGGCGCCTACTGTATTTCCTTCGAACCGAATGCCCGTCCGGCGGTTGTGCGATCAGCGTCACTCCCCGTACCCCCGCCGTACGGCCGCAGGCCCCCCGGGGCGCCGAAATGCCCGGCCCGGAGGGCGCGTTGGCGGCGTCCTCCGGGCCGGGCAGTTGTTGCAGAACCGTCGAACAGGGGCGGCTACGCGTCCGCCGTCACAGGCTCCTCGGCCTCGGCGGGCGGGGTCGCCTTCACCGAGTCGAGCAGCAGCTGGGCGACGTCGACCACCTTGAGGTGCTCCTTGGCCGCGCCCTCGTTCTTCTTGCCGTTGACGGAGTCGGAGAGCATCACCAGGCAGAACGGGCAGGCGGTGGAGACGATGTCCGGGTTGAGGGACAGCGCCTCGTCCACGCGCTCGGTGTTGATCCGCTTGCCGATGCGCTCCTCCATCCACATCCGGGCGCCGCCGGCGCCGCAGCAGAAGCCGCGCTCCTTGTGGCGGTGCATCTCCTGCTGGCGCAGGCCCGGGACCTTGCCCATGATCTCGCGCGGCGGGCTGTACACCTTGTTGTGGCGGCCCAGGTAGCACGGGTCGTGGTACGTGATCAGGCCCTCGACGGGGTTGACCGGGATCAGCTTGCCCTCGTCGATGAGGTGCTGGAGCAGCTGGGTGTGGTGGATCACCTCGAAGTGGCCGCCCAGCTGGGGGTACTCGTTGGCGATGGTGTTGAAGCAGTGCGGGCAGGTGGCCACGATCCGCTTGACCGGAGCGTCCTCGAGCGCGGCGTTCAGCGTCTCGACGTTCTGGGCGCCGAGCATCTGGAAGAGGAACTCGTTGCCCAGGCGGCGGGCGGAGTCACCGGTGCAGGACTCCTCCTTGCCGAGGATCGCGAACTTCACGCCCGCGGTGTGCAGCAGCTCGGCGAACGCCTTGGTGGTCTTCTTGGCCCGGTCCTCCAGGGCGCCGGCGCAGCCGACCCAGTAGAGGTACTCGACCTCGGCCGGCTCGATGTCCTGGCCGATGACCGGCACCTCGATGCCGGTCTCCTTCTTGAGCTCCTTGACCCAGTCCAGGCGGGCCTTGGTGGCCATGCCCCACGGGTTGCCCTTGTTCTCCAGGTT
Source organism: Kitasatospora sp. NPDC051170 (assembly GCF_044455705.1). Lineage (NCBI taxonomy): Bacteria > Bacillati > Actinomycetota > Actinomycetes > Kitasatosporales > Streptomycetaceae > Kitasatospora > Kitasatospora sp. NPDC051170. Next base: position 256,214 of record NZ_JBITFA010000006.1, read on the forward strand.
CTTGAGCATCGTCCCGGCCTCGGTCGGGAACGACGACTCGATCATCACCTGGTAGCGGCGCATGTCGACGATGTGGTCGATGTGCTCGATGTCCACCGGGCACTGCTCGACGCAGGCGCCGCAGGTGGTGCAGGACCACAGGACGTCCGGGTCGATGACGCCGTTCTCTTCCGCGGTGCCGATCAGCGGGCGCTCGGCCTCGGCCAGGGCGGCCGCCGGCACGCCGGCGAGCTGCTCGGCGGTGGCCTGCTCGTTGCCCTCCATGTCCTTGCCGCCACCGGCGAGCAGGTACGGGGCCTTGCCGTACGCGTGCTCGCGCAGGCTCATGATCAGCAGCTTCGGCGAGAGGGGCTTGCCGGTGTTCCAGGCGGGGCACTGCGACTGGCAGCGGCCGCACTCGGTGCAGGTGGAGAAGTCGAGGATGCCCTTCCAGGAGAAGTGCTCGACCTGGGAGACGCCGAAGACGGCGTCGTCGGCCGGGTCCTCGAAGTCGATCGGCTGACCGTTGCTGGTCATCGGCCGCAGCTCGCCGAGGGCGGTGCCGCCGTTCTCGTCGCGCTTGAAGTAGATGTTGAAGAAGCCCAGGAAGCGGTGCCAGGCCACGCCCATCGAGGGGTTGAGGCCGATGGTGATCGCCCACGCGAAGGAGATGCAGATCTTCAGCATCGCGAAGAGGTAGACCAGGTTCTCCAGCGTGCCGTGCGACAGGCCGCTCAGCGCGGAGACGACCGGGTACGAGACCAGGTGCTCCGGGCCGTACGAGTCGACGCCGGCCAGGGCGCCCTCCAGGGCGCGCAGCATCATGATGCAGAGGCCGATGCCGAGGATCGTGTACTCGACGTAGAAGGCCTGCCAGGCGATCGAGCCGGCGAAGCGGGACTTGCGGCCCGACCGGGACGGCAGGCTCATCAGCCGGATCACGATCAGGGTCAGGATGCCCAGCGTGGTCAGGGTGCCGACCAGCTCGACGAAGAGCTGCCAGATCATCCAGTGGCCGATGATCGGCAGGGCCCACTCGGCGTCGAACAGCTGGCCCATCGCGTTGACGATGGTGAGCACCAGGCTGAAGAAGCCGACGGCGACGAACCAGTGGGCGATGCCGACGATCCCCCAGCGGTTCATCCTGGTGTGGCCGACGAACTCGATGGCGACGGTCTTCACGCGCTGGGCGGGCTTGCCGAAGCGGGTGGAGTCCGCGGCGCCGGTCGTCACCACCTTGAAGATGTGCCACGCCGCACGAAGGGCGAGCGCGGTGCCGATCACGAAGGTGACCAGCGAGATGACGATCGCTGCTAGCTGCATCGGCTCTCCGTCCTCCTGCGGCTTGGGGGGCCGTTGGCCGGGCCAACGGTCCCTCGGGGTATTCGGTGTCCGAACTCGGTTCCCGAACTTTCCGAACTGAGTGTACTGGTCGGTAACTTGCCGGGCCGACGGCCCGGACATTACCGGTAGGCAACAGTTCTCCAGAAGATTCCCAAGCTATGGCGGCAGTCACGCGAGTGCACCCGCGCCACGACGACGGCCGGGGCTGGAGATAAGGGCTCAGTAAAGTTGAGCGACCGGCACTCATACCTGTTGACGCCGCTCGTCGAGTCGTGCATCCTTGAGCCTGTAAAGCTCAACTCTTTCCTGGAGGTACCCACGATGGCACGCGCGGTCGGCATCGACCTCGGCACGACGAACTCGGTCGTCAGCGTTCTGGAGGGTGGCGAGCCCACCGTCATCACGAACGCCGAGGGCGCGCGGACCACGCCGTCCGTCGTCGCCTTCGCCAAGAACGGCGAAGTCCTGGTCGGCGAGGTGGCCAAGCGCCAGGCGGTCACCAACGTCGACCGGACCATCCGGTCGGTCAAGCGCCACATGGGCACCGACTGGAAGATCAACCTCGACGGCAAGGACTTCACGCCGCAGCAGATCTCGGCCTTCGTGCTGCAGAAGCTGAAGCGCGACGCCGAGGCGTACCTGGGCGAGACGGTCACCGACGCCGTCATCACCGTCCCGGCGTACTTCAACGACTCGGAGCGCCAGGCCACCAAGGAGGCCGGCGAGATCGCGGGCCTGAACGTCCTGCGCATCGTCAACGAGCCGACCGCGGCCGCCCTCGCGTACGGCCTCGACAAGGACGACCAGACCATCCTGGTCTTCGACCTCGGCGGCGGCACCTTCGACGTCTCCCTCCTGGAGATCGGCGACGGGGTCGTCGAGGTGAAGGCCACCAACGGTGACAACCACCTCGGTGGCGACGACTGGGACCAGCGCGTCGTCGACCACCTGGTCAAGGTCTTCCAGTCCGGCCACGGCGTCGACCTGTCCAAGGACAAGATGGCCCTGCAGCGTCTGCGCGAGGCCGCCGAGAAGGCCAAGATCGAGCTGTCCTCCTCCATGGAGACCTCGATCAACCTGCCGTACATCACGGCCTCCGCCGAGGGTCCGCTGCACCTGGACGAGAAGCTGACCCGCGCCCAGTTCCAGCAGCTGACCACGGACCTGCTCGAGCGCTGCAAGGTGCCGTTCAACAACGTCATCAAGGACGCCGGCATCGCGCTGTCCGAGATCGACCACGTCGTCCTCGTCGGCGGCTCGACCCGCATGCCGGCCGTCGCCGAGCTCGTCAAGGAGCTGACCGGCGGCAAGGACGCCAACAAGGGCGTCAACCCGGACGAGGTCGTCGCCATCGGCGCCTCGCTCCAGGCCGGTGTCCTCAAGGGCGAGGTCAAGGACGTCCTGCTGCTCGACGTCACCCCGCTGTCCCTCGGCATCGAGACCAAGGGCGGCATCATGACCAAGCTGATCGAGCGCAACACCACGATCCCGACCAAGCGCTCCGAGATCTTCACCACGGCCGAGGACAACCAGCCGTCCGTGCAGATCCAGGTCTACCAGGGCGAGCGCGACATCGCCGCGTACAACAAGAAGCTCGGGATGTTCGAGCTCACCGGCCTGCCGCCGGCGCCGCGCGGCCTGCCGCAGATCGAGGTCACCTTCGACATCGACGCCAACGGCATCATGCACGTCGGTGCCAAGGACCTCGGCACCGGCAAGGAGCAGAAGATGACCGTCACCGGCGGCTCCTCGCTGCCGAAGGACGAGGTCGACCGCATGCGCCGCGAGGCCGAGCAGTACGCCGAGGACGACCACAAGCGCCGCGAGGCCGTCGAGACGCGCAACTCCGCCGAGCAGCTCGTCTACTCGACCGAGAAGTTCATCGCCGACAACACCGAGAAGCTCCCGGCCGACGTCAAGACCGAGGTCGAGACCGCCATCGGCGAGCTCAAGGAAGCCCTCAAGGGCGAGGACATCGCGAAGATCCGCGAAGCCTCGGAGAAGGTCTCCACCACCGCGCAGAAGCTCGGCCAGGCGCTCTACGCCAACGCCGACGCCCCCGCCGGTGCGGCCGCGGCCGGCGACTCGGCCCAGGCCAAGGAAGACGACGTCGTCGACGCCGAGATCGTGGACGACGAGAAGCCCAAGGGCGGTGCGTCGGCATGACGGACAAGCCGCAGGGCGGCAAGCCCGGCGACGACTCCGCCGCCGAAGAGGCCGTCATCAAGGCCGCCGAGGAGGCCGCCGCGGCCGGTGCCGGCTCGGAGGGCGGCACCGACGAGCTGGCTGCCGCCAAGCGCGAGGCCGGAGAGCGCACCGCCGACCTCCAGCGCCTCCAGGCCGAGTACCAGAACTACCGCAAGCGGGTCGAGCGCGACCGGCTGACCGTCCGCGAGATCGCGATCTCCAACATCCTGGAGTCGCTGATCCCGGTCCTGGACGACATCGGCCGTGCCCGCGAGCACGGCGAGGTGACGGGCGGCTTCAAGTCCGTCGCCGAGTCCCTGGAGACGGTCGTCGCCAAGCTGGGCCTCCAGCAGTTCGGCAAGGAGGGCGAGCCCTTCGACCCGACCATGCACGAGGCGCTCATGCACAGCTACTCCTCGGACGTCACCGAGGACACCTGCGTGCAGATCCTCCAGCCCGGTTACCGCATCGGCGAGCGGATCATCCGCCCCGCCATGGTCGCCGTCGCGGAGCCCCAGCCGGGCACCCAGACGGCCTCCGCCCCGGACGCCGAGGCGAAGTCCGCCGACGCGGACAAGGCCGACGGTGACTCGGACAGCTGACCAACGGTGACAGCTGACAACCTGTGCGCTGCGGAGTCGTACGCCGGTAAGCCCGGCCGGCTCCGCAGCGCGCTGTCAACAGCCCTTTTCCACACGGCTGTTGACAGCACTGTGACGATGGACTCGGGAGGTGGCTCAAGCCGTGAGCGGTAAGGACTACGTGGAGAAGGACTACTACAAGGTCCTCGGCGTGCCCAAGGACGCCACCGCCACCGAGATCAAGAAGACCTACCGCAAGCTGGCCCGCGAGTTCCACCCCGACGCCAACAAGGGTGACGCCAAGGCCGAGGAGCGGTTCAAGGACATCTCCGAGGCGTACGACGTCCTCTCCGACGAGAAGCGCCGCAAGGAGTACGACGAGGCCCGCAGCCTCTTCGCCAACGGCGGCTTCCGGGCCGGCGGCGGCCCGGGCACCGGCAACTACAGCTTCGACTTCGGCGACCTGTTCAGCGGCACCCAGGGCGGCGGCGGCAGCGGCGGGATCGGCGACGTCTTCGGCGGCCTGTTCAACCGCACCGGCACCCGGCAGGCCCAGCCCCGGCGGGGCGCGGACGTCGAGACCGAGGTGACGCTCTCCTTCGAGGAGGCCGTCGACGGCGCGACCGTCCCCCTGCGGATGACCAGCCAGTCCCCCTGCCGGACCTGCAACGGCACCGGCGCCAAGGCCGGCACCACCCCGCGGGTCTGCCCCACCTGCGTCGGCGCCGGCACCGTCAGCCGCGGCCAGGGCGCCTTCGCGCTCTCCGAGCCCTGCAAGGACTGCCGCGGCCGGGGCATGATCGTCGACGACCCCTGCACCGACTGCCACGGCAGCGGCCGCGCCAGCTCCGCCCGCACCATGCAGGTGCGCATCCCCGCCGGCGTCCAGGCCGACCAGCGCATCCGACTCAAGGGCAAGGGCGCCCAGGGCGAACGCGGCGGACAGCCCGGCGACCTCTACGTCACCGTGCACGTCGACCCGCACGCCGTCTTCGGCCGCAAGGGCGACAACCTGACCGTCACCGTCCCGGTCACCTTCCCCGAGGCCACCCTCGGCGCCACCATCGAGGTGCCCACGCTCGGCGGCCCCGCCGTCAAGCTCAAGCTCCCGCCGGGCAGCGCCAACGGCCTCACCATGCGCGCCCGCGGCAAGGGCGCCACCCGCAAGGACGGCACCCGCGGCGACCTCCTCGTCACCATCGAGGTCGTGGTGCCGCAGAGCGTCACCGGAGACGCCCTGAACGCACTGGAGCAGTACCGCGAGGCCACCGCCTCCGACGACCCGCGAGCCGCCCTCTTCCGGGCGGCGAAGGGAGCGTGACGACCAGATGTCCCCGAATCCGATGACCCCCGACAGCGGCCCCATCGGCCCCGGCCTCGGCGAGGGCCTCCCCGGCGACGGCACGCGCCGCCGCCGCGCCCCGGCCGCGCCGCAGTACGTGCTCACGGAGGAGACTCCGGTGTACGTCATCTCCGTCGCCGCCGAACTGTCCGGCCTGCACCCGCAGACCCTGCGCCAGTACGACCGCCTCGGCCTCGTCAGCCCCGACCGCACCGCCGGACGCGGCCGCCGCTACTCCGCCCGCGACATCGAGCAGCTGCGCGAGGTCCAGCGCCTCTCCCAGGACGAGGGCATCAACCTGGCCGGCATCAAGCGGATCATCGAGCTGGAGAACCAGGTCACCGCCCTCCAGGCCCGGGTCACCGAACTCGTCGACTCCCTCGAAGGCGCGGCCACCGCCCTCCAGCAACGCGAGGCCGCCGTCCACGCCTCCTACCGCCGCGACCTGGTCCCCTACCAGCCGCCCAGCCCGCAATCCAGCGCCCTCGTCGTCTGGCGCCCCAAGCGCTGACCGAGCGCCCCCCTAGCCGCCGGTTCCCTCCTGTTCGGGGGGTGCCGGCGGCTGGTGTCTTGGTGAGAGAGTGCGGTTGCATTTCCTCTCCGGTGGGCTCACCAGATCTGGCATGCTGAAACTCGATTCAGCATGAGCGCTGATGAGGCACAGGGATCGCAGCAACGGCAAGGAGTCGCGGATGAGTGAACGAGAGCAGCCCCTTGCCGCTGGCACGACCGTCCTCTCAGCAGAAGCACGGGAGCTTTATCTCGCCGTCGTCCGAGGTGACGGCAAGCTTCCTCTCGGTTCCCTTGTCGACCGGAACGCTTCAGCACGGAATGAGCTGGTGCGTATTGGGCTTCTCGTAGCCGACAGCGATGATCCGAGTACATTCATTGCCACCGATCCCGCTCAGCTCTCGACAAGCCTCAGCCATTCCTGGCAACGTCAGGCGCTTGAGCTTCTGTCACGCGCCGTTTCTCTTCCCGCTGAAATGGAGGAGATCGCCCGGGAATTCCACACTCCGAAGCAACTCGGAGGCGCGATCGAGCACGTACAAGGGAAGGCCCTCATTCGGCAGCGAGTGCAGCAGTTCAGGAGCTCCAGACTGGAGGAGATCCTGGCACTCCAACCCGGTGGACCCCGCGAGCCAGAAACCCTCGCCGGAATGATCGAGCAAGATCTAGAGACGCTCCACAGCGGCACAAAGATTCGGACGATCTACCACGCCAGCACCCGATACCACCAACCCACCAGGGATTACGTGGCCACACTTGCCCGGGCAGGCGGACAGTATCGAACGCTTGACGAACCTTACACGCGTCTCATCGTCATGGACCGGCGTGTAGCCGTAATTCCGATCGTCGAAGACATGAGCCTCGCGGCCTTCATCTATGACCCGGCCGTTGTCGACTATCTTGCGGAGGAGGTTTTCGATCGATGCTGGAGCAGAGCACTGGAATTTGAGGGAGATCGCACAGTTCCGCAGCAGGTAGTGTCTCGCTTGCGTCAAACAATCATTGAGCAGATGCTCGAGGGCACCAATCACCGGGTTATCGCGCGACGCCTGGGCATCAGCGAACGGACGCTAGCAAGACATATTGCCGAGATGCGAGACGACTACAAGGTCGACTCGCTCTTCCAGCTCGGGTACGTCATAGGGCGAAAAGTGCAGGAGCCTGCCGAGTGAGTCACACGCCCACATGGCCGTGCTTCACTGCCAGGAGGTGTCGTCCGCAATGCTCACAGCAGCCTGCACGACAGTCGTGCCATGCGGGTTGGCAGCATTCGCAAGGGAGTTGACGCCAAGCACCGCAGCGGTGACGGCCAGCGACAGTATGAATATGCGGGCAAATCGGCGCATGTCAGTCACGCCCCACTCTCTCCCTCGGGAATCACCAGCTAGAAGCGTCAAGCAGGATAACGGCTCACATGGTGTTACGCGAGGGGGAGGGTTCCACCTACTCCTGCCTACGGGGAGTGCGTCATCTCTCTGCCAGTCATCCGGATGACAGGGGCCAACGCTGGACGGGGCACGGCGCCCCGATGGACGATCAGTTCGCTCCCAATGGTGAAAGCAGAGCGCCACACTCTGCCAATGTACCGTCAAATTAGCTAGACGGTTCAACCAACGGGAACACAACCGAGCAGTCCGAATCCCCGTCCCGCCGACGCTCGCTCCCCCGGTCGGCAGTCCCCCGGAGTCGACATGACCGAGCCCTACCTGCGTCACCACGACAGCCAGGCCCCTGAGGGCCGTCGTGCACGTGTGTTCCTGGCCGCGCCGCTGATGCGGCTGACCGGGCCCGCCGACAGTGTGGTCACGCTCGCCAGCCGGACGCGGCTGACGACGCTGCGCACCACTCTCCTTCGCAGCGGTGCCGCCGTGTACAGCGCGCACCACAGTGACGCCTGGACCGTCGCCGGCCGTGCGCCGGAGCCCCGGGTCCCGTCCGACTTCCGGGCGCTGCAGTCCGCGGACCTCGTGTTCGCGTACGTCGGCGCACCGCTGTCGGCCGGGGTGAGCCTGGAGCTGGGATGGGCGTCGGCGCTGCGGAAGCCGATCGTCCTCCTCGTCGACGAGGCCATCACCCACAACCCGCTGATCGCCACCATCGAGCAGGTCGCCCCCGTCCTGCCGCTCGTCTTCGACGACACCTGGTCGCAGGAGGCGCTCAACCACACCGTCGAGACCGCCCTGGACTGGGCCGGGATGGCGCTCTCGCTCCGCGAGGGCTTCTGGACCGCGCCCGGCGAGCAGTTCGCCGTCCCCCGGCAGCAGCAGGGCTACTGGCCGACCGGCGCCGCGACCGGCTGAGCGGAGTCACCTCCCGGACTCCCCCGTCGTCCGGGCTCCCCGCATCCGCCAACCGAGCTGGAACAGCGTCTCCGCGTCGTAGAGCTCACGCAGCCGGGCGATGTGAGCGGCCACCGTCCGTTCGCTCAGCCCCAGTCGAGTGGCGATCGCCCGCTGCGTGAGCCCCTGCCCCAGGAGGCGGCCCACCTGCTCGTGCACGGCCGGCGTGGTCGGGCCGGCGGCGAGCGCCTCCCAGTCCACGATCTGCGCCCGCTGCCACTGCTGCTCGAACACGCCGACCAGGTACCCGACCAGCGCCGGATCCTCCACCACGGCGGCCACCGAGTTGTCGGCAGCCGCCGAAACCAGGGCGATCGCCCGGTCGAAGATCAGCGTCCTGGTGAACGGCCCCTCCAGAATCCTGATCGGGGACCCCATCCGAGTCGATTCCCGGGCGAGCTCGACGGTGTGCGGGTCCCCGCAGACGGACGGTTCGAAGATGGTTCTCTCCACGCCGCCCGCCTCGATGTAGCTGCGACTCCACACCAGGGTGTCCGCGGTGTGGTGGGGCGGCCGGGGCCCGCCCGGCTGGGCGGCCATCGACTCGTGCGGGTAGTCCTTGGCGATCTGCGACAGCAGGTGACGGATCTCCCCCTTGCCCGACACCCGCTGTATTCCCCCCGCCGATTCCGTGCGGCGCGGGGCCGTGTCGTACGCCTGGGCCAGGTCGTCGAGGAGGTCCGGGACGAGCGCCGCCCGGGCGAGCAGCCGGGCGCTCTCCTCGCGCAGCTCCGACCCGATCCGCTCACCGACCGCCCTGGGGTTCACCGCGCTGTACGAGCCGTCCGCGATCCGCAGCACCAGCAGGCCGAGGTCCGAGAGCTGCTTGACCGCCGGTTCGTCCTCCGGGCGGATCTCGCCGAGCCGGGCACGTCCGCCCTGATGGAGGATCGCCCGGTAGAGCTCGCGGGCGGCGGCGTCAGGAAGCTGCGTCACGTTCGGTCCTCTGCATCTGCCAGCCGAGCTGGAACAGTGTCTCCGCGTCGTACAGTTCGCGCAGCCGGGCGATGTGGCCGGCGACGGTGCGTTCGCTGAGGCCGAGGCGGGTGGCGACCGCCTTGTGGGTGAGGCCCCGGGCGAGGAGCGTGGACACCTGCTCATGCGCGGGCTCGACCGAACCGGCGGCGAGTGCAGCCCAGTTGACGCCTTCGGCCTGCTGCCAGTGCAGGTCGAAGGCACGGGACAGGAAGGCGACCACCGCAGGATCGTCGATGAAGGCTGCGGTGGTGTTGTCCGAGGAAGCGGGAACGACGGCGACCTTGCGGCCGAAGACCATCATCCGGGTGAAAGGTCCTGGCAGGACCCGGTAGACGGCACCCAACTCGGTGCAGCGGGAGGCGAAGAGAATCGTCTCCGAATCGCGTAGCGCCGATTCGTCATAGATCGTCCGTATGGTGCCTCCGCGTTCGCGGTACCGCCGGTTCGCGGAGAAGCCGTCGTCCATGTTTGCGGGAGGGCGGTATCCGGGTTGCATCGAAAAAGCCTCGTGTGGGTGGTCGATCAGGAGCTGCTCGATCCGGTGCTGGATCTGGGGCATCCCGGCGACATACTCCACCCCGGAGAAGGGTTTGGGATGACGGCGCGGGGCCGCGTCGTACGCCTGGGTGAGGTCGTCCAGCAGCCTGGGCACACGGCCGGCCCGGTTGATCAACCGTGCTCCCTCCTCCCGGAGTTCCGTACCGATCCGCTCACCGACCATGCGCGGGTTGACGGCCGAGTATGTGCCGTCCGCAGTGCGCAGAACGAGAAGTCCGATCTCCACGAGCCGAGCAACCGCCCCCTCCTGCTCCAGGCGAATCTCGTCCACACGGAGACGACCGCCCCCGTGCAGGAGCCGCTGGTAGAACTCGGCGGCGACGGCGTCGATCAGCGGCTCAGGCATCGCGAACGCTCCGCATCTGCCAGCCCAGTTGGAAGAGAGTCTCCGCGTCGTACGTCTCCCGCAGCCGGGCGATGTAGCCCGCGACCGTGCGCTCGCTCAGGCCCAACCGGGTGGCGACCACCTTCTGGGTGAGGCCCTGGGCCAGCAGGCGGCCGACCTGGTCCTGGGTCGCCGAGTCGGTCGAACCTGCCGCGAGGGCCGCCCAGTTGACGCCTTCCGCCTGGCGCCAGTGCAGCTCGAAGTCACTGGCCAGGAAGTCCACCACGGCTGGGTCCTCCACGAAGGCCGCGCTGCTGTTGTCCGGATCGGCGGGGATGACGGCGACGGCGCGCCCGAAGATCATCAGCCGGGTGAACGGGATGGGCAGCACCCGGAACACGGCGCCGAGTTCCGTGCAGCGGGCCGCGAAGGAGACCGTCGCCTGGTCCAGGCGGGCGGACGCCTCGTAGATCGTCCGCATGGCGCCACCGTGTTCGAGGTGCCGCCGGTTGAACTCGAGTGCGTCCTCGAAGGACTCGGGCGGACGGGCGCCGCCGGGCTGCATCGTCAGGGCCTCGTCCGGATGGTCGTTGAAGATCTGGGCGATCCGGTGCCGGATCTGCGGCAGCCCGGTGACGTACTCCACTCCGGAGGACGGCTTCGGACGGCTGCGCGGGGCCTCGTCGTACGCCTGAGTGAGACCGTCCAGCATCCTGGGCACCTGCGCCGCCCGGGTGATCATCTCGGCACCGCGTTCGCGGAGTTCGTTGCCGAGGCGCTCGCTGACCGTCCGGGGGTTCACCGCGCTGTACGCACCGTCGGCGGCGCTGAACACCAGCAGGCCGAAGTCGGCGAGCTGCTTGACCACCGGTTCCTCGGCGGGGCCGATCTCGCCGAGGTGAATGCGCCCGCCCTCGCCCAGGATCGTGCGGTAGAGCTCGCGAGCCGCGTCGTCGAGGAGGGTGTCAGGCACCTCGGGCCCCCTTCATCTGCCAGCCGAGCTGGAACAACGTCTCCGCGTCGTACAGTTCACGCAATCGGGCGATATGGCCTGCGACCGTACGCTCGCTCACGCCCAGGCGGGTGGCGATCCCCTTCTGGGCGAGGCCCTGGGCCAGGAGGTCGCCAACCTGGTCCTGGATCAGCGAATCGGTCGGTCCGGCGGCCAGTGCCGCCCAGTTGACCCCCTCGGCCCGCTGCCAGTGCAGCTCGAAATCGCGGACCAGGAAGTCGACCACAGCCGCTTCCTCCACGAACGCCGCAACGCTGTGGTCCCAGGCGGCGGGGACGACGGCAATCGCTCGACCGAAGATCATCAGCCGGGTGAACGTCAAGGGCAGCACCCTGAAGGACGCGCCGAGTTCGGTGCAGTCGGCGACGAAAGCGACCGTTGCCGGATCGAGCCGGGCGGACGCCTCGTAGATCGTGCGCAGCGAGCCGCCGCGGTCCAGGAACCGCCGGTTGGCCTCAGAGGCGTGCGCCAGCTGATCGGGCGGGCGCGGGCCGCCGGGCTGCATCAGGAGACTTTCGCTGGGGTGGTCGTTCACGATCTGCTCGATGCGGTGCCGGATCTCGAACTTCCCGGCCACGTACTCCACTCCCGAGGAGGCGTTCACGGGACTCCGTGGGGCGGCGTCATAGGCTTTGACCAGATCGTCCAGCAACGTGGGGACGAACGCGGCCTGGGCGACCAATCTGGCCCCCTCCTCCAGGAGTTCGCCGCTGATCCGCTCACTCACCGCCCGGGGGTTGACCGCCGTGTAGGCGGCGTCCAGTGCCCGGGGGACGAGCAGGCCAAGCTCCACGAGCTGTTCGACCGCCGGCTCGTCCACCGGGTGGATGTCGGTCAGGCGGAGGCGGCCGCCGTCCCGGAGGACAGTGCGGTAGAGCTCGCGGGCCGCGTCGTCGAGGAGGGTGTCAGGCACCTCGTGCCCCCTTCATCTGCCAGCCGAGCTGGAAGAGGGTCTCGGCGTCGTAGAGCTCGCGGAGGCGGGCGATGTGGGCGGCGACGGTGCGTTCGCTCAGGCCGAGGCGGGTGGCGATGGCGCGTTGGGTGAGGCCCTGGGCGAGGAGGGGGCCGACCTGTTCGGGGGTGGCGGGGTCGGTGGGGGTGTCGGCGAGGGCGGACCAGTTGACGCCTTCGGCGAGGCGCCAGTAGTTCTCGAAGACCTCGGTGAGGAAGGCGACGGTGGCCGGGTCCTCGACGAAGGCGGCGGCGTCGGCTCCGGCGGGGATGACGGCCACGGTGCGGTCGAAGACCATCATCTTGGGGAGGGCGAACGGCGCGACGCGGATGTGGCAGCCGAGTTCGGTGAGGCGGGCGGCGAGCTGGACGGTGCCGGGGTCGAGGCGGGCGCCGGACTCGTAGAGGGTGCGGATGGAGCCGCCGAGGCCGAGGAAGCGGCGGGAGTGGTCGAGGATGTCGTCGGCCGCGCCGGGCGGGCGGGCGCCGCCGGGTTGGACGGAGAGGGCCTCGTGGAGGAGTTCCTCGGAGAGCTGGGAGATCCGGTGGCGGATGTTCTCGGAGCCCTCGACGATGTGGGTGGAGCCGGTGCAGGCGTGGTCGCGGGGCGCGGAGTCGTAGGCGGCGGTGAGGTCGCCGAGGAGGTCGGGCAGTTCCTCGGCCTGCCGCAGCAGCCGGGTGCCGGCGGCGCGTAGGTCGGCGCCGATGCGGGCGGTGACGGAGCGCGGGTTGACGGCGCTGAGCGAGCCGTCGGAGACGTACGGCTTCAGCAGGCCGAGGTCCAGCAGGGACTGGACGGTCGCGGCGTCCTCGGGCGGGATGTCGGCGATCCGGATGCGGCCGCCGGTGTGCAGGATCCGCCGGTAGAGGGCCCGGGCGGGGGCGTCGGGCAGGGTGAAGCCTCGGTCGGTCATGACTGGTCCCCTCGCATCTGCCAGCCGAGTTGGAACAGGGTCTCGGCGTCGTGCTGTTCCCGCAGGCGGGCGATGTGGCCGGCGACGGTGCGTTCGCTGAGGCCGAGGCGGGTGGCGATGGCGCGCTGGGTGAGGCCCTGGGCGAGGAGGCGGCCGGTCTGGTCGTGGACGGTGGGGTCCGCGGAACCCGCGGCAAGGGCAGACCAGTTGACGCCTTCGGCCTGCTGCCAGTGGGTCTCGAAGGTGGAGACCACGAAGGCGACCATCGAGGGGTCGTCCACGACGGCGGCGCTCCGGTAGTCGGGGGCGGCGGGGATGACGGCCACCGTGAGGTCGAAGACCAGGAAGCGCTGAAAGGGCGCGGCCAGGACGCGGGTGGTGCAGCCGAGGCCGGCGACCTCGGCGGCGAAGCGGACGGTGGCCGGGTCCAGTCTGGCGGAGGGTTCGTACAACGTGCGTAGGGTGCCGCCGCGTTGGTGGATGCGACGGGCGCGGTCGAGGGAGTCGGGGAGGAGTTCGGCGGGACGGGGGCCGCCGGGCTGGGCGGTGAGGCCGCCCTTGGGGTACTCCTCGCTCAGCTGCGAGATCTCGTGCCGGATCTCCTCCACACCGGTGATGTAGCGCACGCCGGCCGTTCCGGGGCGCCGCTTGGGGGTGGCGTCGTAGGCACGGGTGAGTTCGCCCATCAGTTCGGGGAGCCGGTCGGCCTCTGTGAGGAGCCGGACGCCCTCGCCGCGCAGATCGGCGCCGATCCGCTCGGTGGTGGCCCGGGGGTCGACGGCACTGTAGGAGGCGTCCTGCAACCTGGGAACGAGCAGGCCGAGTTCGACGAGCCGTTGGAGGGCCGGCTCGTCGGCGGCGGAGACCTCGGCGGCGCGCACCAGCCCGCCCTCACGCAGGACGGCCAGGTAGAGCGCCCGCGCGGCGGTGTCCGGGAGGACGGCGGCGAGCGAGGGGGACTCAGGCATCGCCGGCCCCGCGCATCTGCCAGCCGAGGTGGAAGAGGGTCTGGGCGCCGTAGCGCTCGCGCAGCCGGGAGATGTGGGCGGCGACGGTGCGTTCGCTCAGGCCCAGCCGGACGGCGACCACGCGCTGGGTGAGGCCCCGGGCGAGCAGGCGGCCGACGCGGACGGTGGTGGGGTGCGGCGGGCCGAGGTGGCCTTCGGCGGGGGTGGCGCGGGTCCAGTCCCGTTCGAAGCGGGTGATCAGGAAGGAGATGGTGGCGGGGTCGGTGAGGACGACGGCGCTGTTGCTGCCCTCGCCGGCGGGGATGACGGCGGTCGACCGGTCGAAGAGCATCATCCGCGCGTACGGTTCGGCGAGGACGCGGATCTGGGCACCCGCTCCCGTGCGCAGGGAGATCTGCTCCAGCACCGGGCGTTCGGTGGCGGCGACGGGCTGGTACAGCGTGCGCATGGTGCAGCCCCGCCGCAGCAGGGCGAGGTCCCGGGGCAGGTGCGAGCGCATGGCCTCGACGGGGCGCGGTCCGGGCTGGGCGGAGAGGAACTCCTCGCGGCAGTCGGCGATGAGGCCCGCGATGCGGCCGCGGACGGCGTCGTCGCCGTCGAGGTGGACGGAGCGGACGGCGGGGGCGGCGTTCCCCGGGCCCGGGGGCTGGGCGCTGTCGTAGGCCAGGGCGAGCGGGGCGAGGCCGTCGGGGAGGTGTTCGGCGCGCTGGAGGAGCCGGGTGGCGCGGGTGCGCAGTTCGCCGCCGAGGCGGTCGCCGAGGGCGCGCGGGCTGGCGGCGGTCCAGCCGCTGGTGGTGGGTGCGAGCAGGCCGCGGGCGACGAGGGCGGCCAGGGTGGGGCGGTCCTCGGGGGCGAGGTCCTCGGGGCGCAGGCGTCCGCCGCGACGGACGGCGGCGAGGTAGAGGGCGCTCTCGGCCGGGCCGGGTCCGTCGGTCATCGCGGGCCTCCCCGCTCGGGGTCCGTGGAGTCGCGCGAGCCTCTCATCAGCCAGCCGAGCTGGAAGAGGGTCTGGGCGCCGTACCGGTCGCGCAGCCGGGAGATGTGCGCGGCGACGGTGCGCTCGCTCAGGCCCAGCCGGGTGGCGACGGCCTTCTGGGTGAGGCCCCGGACGAGGAGGCGGCCGACCCGGTCGGGGACGGCCGGGGAGGGCCCGTGGCCGAGGGCGGCGGCGGCTTCGGCGGGGTCGGCGCGGACCCAGTCCCGTTCGAAGGCGCCGACGAAGAAGGAGACGGCGGCCTGGTCGCTGATGAAGGCGGCCACGTTGTCGTCGTCCTCGACCGGGACGACGGCGACGGCGCGGTCGAGGATGATCAGCCGGGGGAAGGGCTCGTCCAGGACGCGCAGCTGCGAGCCGTGCCGGGTGACCTCCTCGGCGTAGGCGAGGGCGGCGGGTTCGGTGAGCGCGACGGGCTGGTAGATGGTGCGCAGTTCGCAGCCGCGCTGGAGCAGCCGGACGTCCTGGAGGCGGGCCACGCGCAGGGATTCGCTGGGCCGCCGGCCGGGCTGGGCGGTGAGGACCTCGGTGCGGCAGTCCGAGACGAGTTGGGCGATCCGCTGCCGGATGTGGACGTGCCCCTCGACGTAGACGGCCTCGCCGGGGCGGCCGGGCCGCTCGGCCATCTCGTCGTAGGCGCGGGTGAGGCCGTCGAGCGCGTGCGGGAGGCTCTCGGCGCGGACGAGCAACCGGGTGGCCTCGCTGCGCAGTTCGGCGCCGAGCCGGTCGCTGACGGAGCGTGGGCTGACCGCGGTGTAGCCGTCGTCGAGGGCGTTGGGGCTGAGCAGGCCGAGGTCGAGGAGCTGGCGCAGCGCGGTCTGGTCGGCGTCCTGGGCCGCGGTGGCGCTGATGCGGCCGCCTTCGGCGAGCACGTCGTAGTAGAGCTGCCGGGCGGCCTCGTCGGGCTCGTCCCCCTCGGGCCCCTGGTGGTGCGGCGCGACCGCCGGTTCCGCCGTCACGTCGCACACTCCCTGCCGGACGCCTCTCCCCTGGTGCCGCCCCCGTTCGTTTCGGTCGGCGGTGCCGTCGACGGGAGGTGCCCGTCGACGATGGTCTTCCGCCGGCGGGAGCGTCCGAGACCGAGGTGCGTCTGCGGCCCGGCCCGCCGGGTGTGATCACGGTACCGGGCTGAGGGCGGACCCCCGGGCCCGGGTGCCGTCGCACACCGGGACCCCCGGGGGCCGCCATCACCACGCCAGGCCAAGGCGCTTCCTTCGAGGTGGAGCAGCAACACCTCGATGGCTCCGGGCTCCGGGTCCATCACCACACATGGACCCGGGCCGGCGCTCTTCCCCCCCGTTCCACCGGCACGGGACGATGCACCGGTGGTCAGTTCCGAAGAGCAAGCGGCCACCGTCGGGCTGCGGTTGCCCGGTCGGCTTGGCGTGACTCCACTTTCACAGTGTGACGGCCGGTGAACAAGTGCCCCTCGAGTGCATGTTCGCGCAATTGCAGTTATCTGCACGCGGAGGCGCCCGGAACCGTCCGGTCGGCCGGTTGGATTCGGGCGAAGAGGGGCCCGGTGAAGGGATGTTGACGCTCCGCATCGGCGCAGCCGATTGGCCGTTCACGGTCATTCATGCAGCTTCGGGTTCCTGCAATCGGACTCGCCCGACAGGCCCCGGGGGCATACCCCTCAGCGGGCCAGCAGCCGGCCGCGGGCGAGGCCGGAGACCGTACCGGAGGCCGCCGCCACCCAGGCGGCGAGGAGCAGCACGTACAGCCCGGTGGCGAGCGCGGTGAAGCCGCCGAATCCGGTGTGCCGGGCGAGCGCGGAGGCGCCGGTGACGCAGGTGCCGACGGGGAAGGTGTAGGCCCACCAGGTCATCGCGAAGGGCATCCCGGCGCGGCGGGCGCGTAGGTTGGCGGTGGCCGCGACGGCCAGCCAGAGCATCGCGACGGCGATCACCGCGACGCCGTACAGCTCGGCGAGGGCCGCCATGGCGGGCGCCAGCGCGGGCAGCACCGGGCGGGCGGCGTCGGAGAGCTGGTGGACGGCGGTGACGGACTGGCCGAGCGGCCCGAGCACCAGGAACAGCGAGGGGGTGAGCACCAGGGCGGGCAGTTTGCTGTGGAACAGCCCGGTGAACACCACCGGCAGCATCACCAGCGTGGCCAGCAGCCCGATCCCGAACAGCCCCCAGCAGCCGTACAGCATGGCCTCCTGCGCCCACCCGGCCGGCAGGTTCGGGACGAGCACCGGGCCGCAGGCCGAGGCGACCAGCGGGGCGACCACGGGCAGCAGCCAGGTCGGGTTGGCCTCCAGGGCGGAGACCGGGTGCCGGGTGATCATCAGGTACGGGATGCCGGCGGCCACCGCCAGCGCGTACAGGGTGCCGAGGCTCCAGAGCACCGCGTCGAGGGCGAGCGCCGGGCCGGTGCCGATGACCCGGGAGCCGACCAGCATCGTGCCCAGGCCCACCGAGAGCAGGGCCATCGGCGGGCAGCCGTAGAAGACGGCGACGGCCGGGCGGTCCAGCAGCTGGGCGGCGGCCTCCCCCCGGTGCCGGGTGAGGTGGACGGTCCGGGCCGCGACCAGCACCAGCAGGGCCGCCAGGGCGAGCGCCCACATCGCCTCGCCGAAGCCGATCAGCCCGGGCACCCGTACGGGCAGGGCGGCGGCGCCGTTGGCCACGATCGCGGTGCCCATGACGGCGGCGTACCAGTTGGGGCCGAGCTGGGCGAGGTCGAAGCGACCGCGCAGGCCGACGCGGCCGGCGAGGCGGAGGGGCAGGCGGAGCGGGTGCGCGGCCGAAGTGGACATGCCTCCACCCTCGCCGCCGGGCCCCGGCGCCGGTAGCGCCCGGGGCTCTATGACGACATAGCCTGGCTCTATGTCCCTCTCCCCGCACGTCCCCGAACTCGGCGCCCTGGAACTCCTGCTCGCCGTCGCCCGCCTGGGCAGCGTCGGCCGGGCGGCCACCGAGCTCGGGGTGAGCCAGCCGACCGCCAGCGCCCGGATCAAGGGCATGGAGCGCCAGATCGGCGTCCCCCTGCTGGACCGCTCCCCGCGTGGCTCCACGCCGACGGAGGCGGGCCGGCTGGTGGTCGAGTGGGCCCGGCAGGTGGTGGAGGCCGCGCAGGCGCTGGACGCCGGGATCGACGCGCTGCGGGAGCGGCGGGACGCCAAGCTGCGGGTCGTCGCCAGCCTGACCGTCGCCGAGTACCTGATGCCCGGCTGGCTGCTCGCCCTGGCCGAGGTCAGCCCGGGGACGGCGGTGACGCTGCGGACGGCCAACTCGGCGAGGGTCGCCGAGCACGTGCTGGCCGGGAACGCCGACCTCGGCTTCATCGAGAGCCCGGCCATCCCGGCGGGCCTGGCCGGGACGGCGGTGGCGGCCGACTCCCTGGTGGTCGTGGTCGCCCCCGGCCACCCGTGGGCGCGGCGGCGCACCCCGCTCACCGGGCCGGAGCTGGCCGCCACCCCGCTGGTGCTGCGCGAGCCGGGCTCGGGCACCCGGGAGGTGCTGGAGGCGGCGCTGGCGCCGTACGGGGGCGCGGCGCCGCCCCGGATGGAGCTGGCCTCGTCCACGGCGCTCAAGGCGGCGGCGATGACGGGCGCCGGGCCGGTCTGCCTGAGCGAGCTGGTGGTGACGGAGGAGCTGGCCACCCGCCGGCTGGTCGCCGTGCCGCTGACGGACGGGCTGGACCTGCGGCGCCCGCTGCGCGCGGTGTGGCCGCTGGGGCAGCGGCCGGGCGGGCCGGCCCGGGAGCTGCTGTCGCTGACCCGCGGCAGCCGGCGGAGCCCGTCGGCCCAAAGTTGAGCGGAATAGACTCAAGGTAGTGCATGCTGTACGTGGCAAGTGAGTGAAGGACGACGAGGAGGCCCCCCAGCAGTGGACGCCAGCAAGTTCACCACCAAGACGCAGGACGCCCTGTCCGCCGCGATCCGGCAGGCCGGCTCGGCCGGCAATCCGGACGTCAAGCCGGTGCACATCCTGATCGCCCTGCTGGAACAGCCCGAGGGCATCGCCCGGCCCCTCCTGGAGGCGGTCGGCGCGGACGTCTCCCGGATCGACGCCGAGGCGCGCCGCCGGCTGACGGCCCTGCCCAGCGCGATGGGCTCCACCGTCGCCGCGCCCCAGCTCGCCCGGGACACCCTCGCGGTGCTCACCGAGGCCGGAAAGCGCGCCGACGACCTGGACGACCAGTACGTCTCCACCGAGCACCTGATGGTCGGCCTGGCGGCCGAGGGCGGCGCGGCCGCCGAGCTGCTGGTGCAGCAGGGCGCCACGCCCAAGGCGCTGCTCGCCGCCTTCAAGGACGTGCGCGGCAGCGGCAAGGTCACCTCGCCCGACCCCGAGGGCACCTACAAGGCCCTGGAGAAGTTCGGCACCGACCTCACCCAGGCCGCCCGGGACGGCAAGCTCGACCCCGTGATCGGCCGCGACCACGAGATCCGCCGCGTGATCCAGGTGCTCTCCCGCCGCACCAAGAACAACCCGGTGCTGATCGGCGAGCCCGGCGTCGGCAAGACGGCCGTCGTCGAGGGCCTGGCCCAGCGCATCGTCGCCGGGGACGTCCCGGAGTCGCTGCGCGGCAAGCGGCTGGTCGCGCTGGACCTCGGCGCGATGGTCGCGGGCGCCAAGTACCGCGGCGAGTTCGAGGAGCGGCTCAAGGCCGTCCTGAACGACATCAAGGCCTCCGACGGCCAGGTCGTCACCTTCATCGACGAGCTGCACACCATGGTCGGCGCGGGCGCCGGCGGGGACTCCGCGATGGACGCCGGCAACATGCTCAAGCCGATGCTGGCCCGCGGCGAGCTGCGGATGGTCGGCGCCACCACGCTCGACGAGTACCGCGAGCGCATCGAGAAGGACCCGGCCCTGGAGCGCCGCTTCCAGCAGGTGCTGGTCGGCGAGCCCAGCGTCGAGGACTCGATCGCCATCCTGCGCGGCCTCAAGGGCCGGTACGAGGCGCACCACAAGGTGCAGATCGCGGACGCCGCCCTGGTCGCCGCCGCCACCCTGTCCAACCGCTACATCACCTCCCGCTTCCTGCCCGACAAGGCGATCGACCTGGTCGACGAGGCGGCCTCCCGGCTGCGGATGGAGATCGACTCCTCCCCCGTCGAGATCGACGAACTCCAGCGCTCCGTCGACCGGTTGCGCATGGAGGAGCTCGCCCTGGAGAAGGAGTCCGACCCGGCCTCCGTCGACCGCTTGGCCCGGCTGCGGCGCGATCTCGCCGACCGGAACGAGCAGTTGAGCGTGCTGACGGCGCGCTGGGAGCAGGAGAAGAAGAGCCTCAACCACGTCGGCGAGCTCAAGGAGCGCCTCGACGACCTGCACGGCGCCCTCGAACGCGCCCAGCGCGACGGGGACTTCGAGCGGGCGTCCAAGCTGATGTACGCCGAGATCCCGGCCGCCGAGCAGGAGCTCACCGAGGCCCAGGAGCGCGCCGCGGACCAGGATGCGACGGCCTCGATGGTCAAGGAGGAGGTCGGCCCGGACGACGTGGCCGACGTGGTCTCCTCCTGGACGGGCATCCCGGCCGGCCGTCTCCTGGAGGGCGAAAGCGCCAAACTCCTGCGCATGGAGGAGGAGTTGGGCCAGCGCCTGATCGGCCAGAGCGAGGCAGTCCAGGCCGTCTCGGACGCGGTGCGCCGCACCCGGTCCGGCATCGCCGACCCCGACCGCCCGACCGGCTCCTTCCTGTTCCTCGGCCCCACCGGCGTCGGCAAGACCGAACTCGCCAAGGCCCTCGCCGACTTCCTCTTCGACGACGAGCGGGCGATGATCCGCATCGACATGAGCGAGTACGGCGAGAAGCACTCCGTCTCCCGGCTCGTCGGCGCCCCGCCCGGGTACATCGGCTACGAGGAGGGCGGCCAGCTCACCGAGGCCGTCCGCCGCCGCCCGTACAGCGTGGTGCTGCTCGACGAGGTGGAGAAGGCCCACCCCGAGGTCTTCGACGTGCTGCTCCAGGTGCTCGACGACGGCCGGCTCACCGACGGCCAGGGCCGGACGGTGGACTTCCGCAACACGATCCTGATCCTCACCTCCAACCTGGGTTCGCATGCTTTCAATGAACCGAGCCTGGTCGACTCGGCCAACCCGGAGGAGAAGAAGAAGGCCCTGGTCATGGACTCCGTCCGGGCCGCGTTCAAGCCGGAGTTCCTCAACCGGCTCGACGACATCGTCGTCTTCGACCCGCTGGGCACCGCCGAGCTGAGCCGCATCGTCGACCTCCAGATCGCCCGCCTCGGCGAGCGGCTGCGCGAGCGGCGCCTCACCCTGGACGTCTCCGCGGCCGCCCGCGACTGGCTGGCCCTCACCGGGTACGACCCGGCGTACGGGGCCCGGCCGCTGCGCCGGCTGGTGCAGTCCGCGATCGGCGACCAGCTGGCCCGGGAGATCCTCTCCGGCCGGGTGCACGACGGGGACACCGTCCTGGTCGAGCGGGACGAGGCGGGCGACCGCCTCACCGTCCGCAGCCGCGGGCCGCTCGAGAAGTAGCCGGGGTCGCACCCCTCGGTACGGGCCGTCGCCCCCTGCTCCACGCAGGGGCGGCGGCCCGTACGGCTGTCACCGCCTCGGCGCCGCGCTGCGACCTTCTCTAGTCCGCCATCACGCTGGGCTCGCGCCTGCGGGTGCGGTCCCGCCAGCTGCGGGCCAGGCGGTGCAGCTCGGCGCCCTGGGAGTCCGGCAGGTTCCAGGTCTGGGTGAGCAGCCGCAGCGTGGAGACCCTGGGACAGGACACCCCCCGCTCCAGGTCGCGGATCGAGCGGACGCTCAACCCCGAAGCCTCCCCCAGCTGTTCCTGCGTCATGCCCCGGTCCAGCCGTATGCCCCGCAGCAGCGCCCCCAGCGATACCCCCTCATCGACCACCGGCCTGTCCACGTCACTTCCCCCTTGTGTAGGTGCTTCTCAACTCGCCCTTGCGAAACGGGTGTTACCGACAGCGAGTTCCGTCGCACGCTAACCGCATCCGAATCGCTCGGCAGGCGAACCGTCGGGTCCGAAGCGTGACGTGGCTCACCCCCACCGGGGTGCGCACCCCGATGGGCACCCAGCGTGACCGATTCCGCCCCGAACACCCGGAACGCCCCCGCCCACGCGCCCCCGATCACGCCCCGATCGCATCCTGATCGCACCCCGACGGCGCCCCGAAGACCCCCCGCGCCGGCCCGCGCGCGAAGATCGACGCGAGCCCGGTGGCCCCTGTGAGGAGGGCCCCGAATGAGGCAGGATGGGAGGTGGAAAGGGCGGCCTCTCATTGCCGGCCACCACGTGCACTGAGGAAGAGGACCCCCATGAGCATCGACCCGTCGTCCATCCCGTCCTTCGGCCTGCCCCAGGGCGGCGGCCAGCCCGGTGGCCAGGGTGGGGGGCCGGCCGGCCCGCCGCCGATCATCGTCCCGGACCAGAACCTGGTGACCCAGCTCCTCGACCAGATGCAGCTCAAGCACGTCGTGGACGAGGAGGGCGACCTCACCGCCCCCTGGGACGGCTTCCGGGTCTACTACATGTTCCGCGGCGACCAGAAGGAGCTCTTCGCGGTCCGCTCCTTCTACGACCGCTCGTACCCGCTGGAGCAGAAGGGCGAGATCCTCGACCTGATCGACGAGTGGAACCGCGAGACCCTCTGGCCGAAGATCTACACCCACACCCACGAGGACGGCGTCGTCCGTCTGATCGGTGAGGCCCAGATGATCGTCGGCACCGGCGTCAACCTCGACTACTTCGTCACCACCACCGCCAACTGGACCCAGGCCGCGGTCGGCTTCGAGCAGTGGATCGTCGAGCGCCTCGGCCTGCAGAAGGACATCGAGGGCGAGAACGGCGAGGACGGCTCCTCCGAGGGCACCGAGGAGTCCTGAGCCTCCCGCCCCCGCGCGCAACGGCCCGCCACCGCGATCGACGCGGCGGCGGGCCGTTCGCCGTCGGCGATGCACTCACCGACGAGGTCTACGAACACCCCTGGAAGGTCGGCTGAGTCAAGCCCTGCTCGCCTACCTGTAAGTCGTTGCCAGCGCCCGATCCACCGATCGCAGCAAGGAGCAACTGATTACTATCCGACAGTAATCATTTCCGGGGGGCGGCGGCTACGGGCGACGCCCCGACCGCGGGGGGGAACACATGCCGGATCCTGATCTGTCGTTGGAGCTCAAGGTCAAACCAGCCGAGTTGGACGGCTGCGGGCAGAGCGCCCAGCACATCGGTGGCCTCATACCGGGCGAGACCTCGAAGATCACCGAGCCGTGCAACCAAGCCGCCGGCGGTCTGAAGGGCTGGCTCACCGCCACCGCCATACGGAACTGCGGGACGAACTGGAAGACGCTGCTGGACAAACTAGGCGGCGACATGGGCGACGTCGGTACCAAGCTCGCCGCATCGGCCACCTACTACCGCCGGGTCGAGAAGGACATCCACACGAGCATGAAGAACCCGGCTGCCCCAATCCCGGACGAGCCGGACCCCTTCGGAACGACCGTCGTCCTGGGCCCCGTGAAGCCCTCCAGCGCGAAGGCGGCCGAGTAACCGATGGACATCAAGACCCTTCACGACGCCGACATCATCGGCATCACCACCGCGAAGACCGCCTTCGACACCCTGGCCACCGCTTTCGTTCAGCACAAGGACAACTGGCAGAGCGAGGTCATCAACAGGCTGAACCGCTCCCAGTGGACGGGCACCGCCGCCGGCCACGCCCAGACCCGGATCCAGCTCCTGGAGAACGAGCTCCAGGCCGCCCAGCAGGAGATCGGACTGGTCAGCAAGGCCCTGCAGGACGCCTACGACGGCTTCGCCGCCGCCCAGTCACACCTGATCAGCGCCCTCGACGACGCCAAGACCCACAAACTGACCGTGGCCGCAGACGGCGGGATCACCTGGGACAAGGACCCGAACTCCGCGAACTTCGCCGGCGCGGACGCCGAGAACCAGGCCAAGCTGATCCAGGCCCGGATCACCGCCGCACTCAACGAGGCCGACCACGCGGACAAGGCCATCAGCGCGCGGCTCGGCCACCTGGCCACCAACGCGAGCGACGGCACCGCCCTGGACTCCGCCACCGCGAAGGCCGACACGGATGCCGCGAACGCCCTCCAGCAGATCCCCGCCGCCGGCACCGACCCGAAGAACGTCAAGGACTGGTGGAACAGCCTGACCGATGCTCAGCAGCAGCGGTTGATCCTCAACCACCCGGACCAGCTCGGCAATCTCGACGGCATCCCCGCCGCCGCCCGCGACCAGGCCAACCGGACCAACCTGAAGAACCTGATCCAGGACCGTAAGCGCCAGATCGCCGACCTCGGCCCCGAGCCGGATCTGTACCTGGGGTCCATCAAGGGCGAGCCCGCCACGAATCCCGAGCACGAGAAGTGGAAAGCGAAGCGCGACGCCCTGCAGGAGAAGATCGACGGCTTCCAGTCCATTCAGGACCGGCTCGACGGGAAGAAGGACGGTGGTCTGGGCGGGCCGAACTCCGACCCGCCGCTGCTGTTGCTGGGGATCGGTGATCAGGGGCAGGGCCGTGCGATCGTGTCCTGGGGTGACCCGGACAAGGCGCGCAACGTCTCGTCCCTGGTGCCCGGGCTGAACAGCACCATGGCGGGCGTCGGAGGCGGCGACGCCATGACGGCGAAGCGCATCTACGATTCCGCGGTGAGCAGCGCGACGACGAACGGTGACGCACCGAGCGTCGCGTCCGTGTTCTGGCTGGGGTACGACGCCCCGCAGTTGGACGGCCCCTCGGTGCTCACCGAGGACCGGGCGGTCGCGGGTGGGGCTGACTACAACAAGTTCCTCGCCGGGCTCCGAACCACCCATGAGGGGGAGCCGGCGCATGTGACCGCTCAGGGGCACAGTTACGGATCCTTGGTGGTCGGACAGGCGACGCAGCACCCAGGTGGGTTGGCCGCTGACGACATCGTCCTGGTCGGCAGCCCTGGTACCGGGGTGGACAAGGCGTCGCAACTCGGGGTCGGCGCTGATCACGTGTACGTCGGTGCCGCCAAGAACGACCCCGTGGCCAACGCGCCGAGTCCCGGGATGCTCGGCGGCTTGGGCGAATTGATCTATGAGCAGATCAATCACCCGGGCAAGCAGGGCTGGTTCGGCACGGACCCGGCCAGCGGGGACTTCGGCGGGCAGCGCTTCTCGGTGGCGGACGGGACCACCACCGACTCCCACGACAACTACTTCGGGAAGCACGGCGCGGGCGGCGACTCGCTCCCCAACGTCGGGAAGATCGTGAGCGGCCACGGGAACACGATCACCCGGCAGGACCCGCGGTGAGGGTCGCGGTACGGCGCATGACCGTGCCAGGGGTGCTGCTGGCCCTCCTGGTCGGCTGGTTCGTCTGGCCGGAGCCCGAGAAGGAACCCACCGTGCCGGTCGAGCAGGCACAGCATCGGATCGAGGGCGAACTCGCCGATGTCGGTGGGGTCTTCCACCCGGGGCTCCAGTGGGTCGAGACGAAGTTCGAGAGCAACCCCGACCTGACCGGGTTCTGCGGAACGTCCGGGTGCAGGAAGACGGGTCGCACGGAGATGATCGCCAAACAGGCGGCCCGGGTCCGGATCGCCCCCGAGCACCGTCAGGAGCCGCTCGACCTCGTCCAGGCGCTCTGGACGGGAAAGGGCTACTCGGTCGAGCGCAACAAGGGCGCGGTGGAAGTGAGGGGCTCGGGGTTCACCCTCTGGTTCGCCGTAGGTATGAACGGTTGCGCCGAGATCCGAGCCACCCTGACCGATGTCACCGACACCACCGATACCAACGGCAACGGCGGGTTCATCCATGGACCGCTGAACTACGCCGCCCAATGCGCGACGCTCGACGACCCATACTGGTCGAGCTGACGCACGAGTCGGGCCGGGCCGGCGGGCGCGCATGCTTGTCCGCCGCCCGCCAGAAGATAGCCCCCATGACGAGCTGTGAGGAGCCTGTGATGAGCGCGAGGCCGCTGCTGAACCGCCGACTGGCCGGGATGGGCACGACGATCTTCGCCGAGATGTCGGCGCTGGCCACGGCGACCGGTTCGATCAACCTCGGGCAGGGCTTCCCCGACACAGATGGGCCCGAGGAGGTCCGCGAGGCGGCCGTACGGGCCCTGCGCGAGGGCCATGGCAATCAGTACCCGCCCGGCCCCGGCATCCCCGAGCTGCGGCAGGCCATCGCCGAGCACCAGCAGCGCTTCCACGGCCTGACCTACGACCCCGACACCGAGGTGCTGGTCACCGCCGGCGCCACCGAGGCCATCGCCGCCACCCTGCTCGCCCTACTCGAGCCCGGCGACGAGGTGATCGCCTTCGAGCCCTTCTACGACTCCTACGCCGCCTGCATCGCCATGGCCGGCGCCACCCGCGTCCCGCTCACGCTCCGGGCCCCGGCCTTCCGGCCCGACCTGGACGAGCTGCGCGCCCTGATCACCCCGCGCACCCGCCTCCTGCTGATCAACACCCCGCACAACCCCACCGGCACCGTCCTCACCGCCGACGAGCTCGCCGCCATCGCCGAACTCGCCGTCGAGCACGACCTCCTGGTGGTCACCGACGAGGTCTACGAGCACTTGGTCTTCGGCGCCGCCGCGCACCACCCCATCGCCGCCCTGCCGGGTATGCGCAAACGCACCGTCACCATCTCCTCGGCCGGCAAGACCTTCTCCTTCACCGGCTGGAAGGTCGGCTGGGTCAAGCCCTGTTCGCCTACCTATTTGTTGGTGAGCTGAGGGCGAACATCGGCCGTAGCCCGTCCGGCCCTACCGCCCTTACCGGGTGGCGGACTTGTCTCCGGTTCCTGCCGCGCCAGAAGATGAGCGGACACAATCTCCGAGGAGCTGGCATGGGCGCGAGGCCGCTGTTGAACCGCAGGTTGTCCGGGCTGGGCACAACGATCTTCGCCGAGATGTCCGCCCTGGCGACGGCCACCGGCTCGATCAACCTCGGCCAAGGGTTCCCCGACACCGATGGGCCGCGCGAGATCGCCCAAGCCGCCGCCGACGCCGTGCTGACCGGTAAGGGCAACCAGTACCCGCCCGGCCCTGGCATCCCCGAGCTGCGGCAGGCCATCGCCGAGCACCAGCAGCGCTTCCATGGCCTGAGCTACGACCCGGACACCGAGGTTCTGGTCACCGCCGGCGCCACCGAGGCCATCGCCGCCGCCCTGTTGGCCCTGCTGGAGCCCGGCGACGAGGTGATCGCGTTCGAGCCGTTCTATGACTCCTACGCCGCCTGCATCGCCATGGCCGGCGCCACCCGTGTCCCGCTCACCCTCCGCGCGCCCTCCTTCCGCCCCGACCTGGACGAGCTCCGGGCGCTGATCACCCCGCGCACCCGGCTGCTGCTGATCAACTCGCCGCACAACCCCACCGGCCTCGTCCTCACCCCCGGTGAGCTCACCACCATCGCCGAGCTCGCCATCGAGCACGACCTGCTGGTCGTCACCGATGAGGTGTACGAGCACCTCGTGTTCGCCACCGGCCACCACCCGATCGCCGCCCTGCCGGGCATGCGCGAGCGCACCGTCTCCATCTCATCGGCTGGTAAGACCTTCTCGTTCACCGGTTGGAAGGTTGGATGGGTAACGGCCAGCTCAGCCCTGATTTCGGCGGTCCGCACGGCCAAGCAGTACCTCACCTACGTCAGCGCGGGCCCGTTCCAGTACGCCGTCGCCGAGGCCCTCCGGCTCCCCGACAGCTACTTCGACTCGTTCCGCGCCGACCTGCTCCGCAAGCGCGATCTGCTCGCAGGCGGCCTTGCGTCAGCCGGTTTCCAGGTCTTCCACCCGGAGGGCACGTACTTCATCACCACCGACATCACCCCGCTCGGCGAGAAGGACGGCCTGGAGTTCTGCCGTTCCCTCCCCGAGCGCTGCGGCGTCGTCGCCATCCCCAACGTCGTCTTCTACGACAACACCGAGGCCGGTCGATCCCTCGTCCGCTTCACTTTCTGCAAGCGCGATGATGTGATCACCGAAGCTGTGGCCCGGCTCCAGCAGCTCTGACGGGTGCTGGTGAGGCCGCCCAAGGGCGGTCTCACCAGCGCGCCTACCCTGCCGCCGGAGCCGCCTGCCGACCGATACCCAGCCCGGTCCTGGCAGCCCGGAGTGCGGTGCGGGCACGGGTGGCACCGGCGATGGCCACTTCGGCACCGCCTCCGACCGCGACCTCGCGCGGGCCGAGGCCCGCACACGCCCTGCAGATGCCCGGCTGGGGCACCGGGTCGTGGCACTTGGCGCACTCGGTGTACCGGGCCGCTGCGGGTCGTACAGGGGCCTGGGCGGGAGGCATCTTGCGCTCCAAGCGGTGGCGGAGCACCGCGGCCGAGGAGTGCACCGGGGTGGGCAGGCCCGGCAGTAGGGCCTGGGCGAGGTCGGCGGGGGTGCTGCCGCGCTCCAGCCACTGGGCGACCAGCGGCGCGAGCTCCGTCGCTTCGGCCTCGCCGAGGCGCAGGCGCGGCTCGGGGCGGATCACCCGGAACAGCGTGGCCACCGCCTCGCGGACCTGCTCGTCCGGCACCGCCGGAGGCTCCTCGGCGTCCTGCTGGCGGTTCTCCTCCCGCCCTCCCGCCTTCGCCTGCGGCTCGGCGGCAGGCGCGGCCTCGAGCTCGTCGGGCTGCTCGGCGGGGAGGGAGGTTTCTTGGTACCGGTCCTTTACAAGGGCGTCAGCACTGCCGGTGGTCGCTTCACCGGAGACCGGACGGGTGGCACCCGGCAGCGGCGCGAGCTGCGGGGTGTCGTAGACGTGGGTCTCGGTAATGATGGTGCCGTCCGGCATGCGGATCTTCTCGACACGGTAGAAGCCGGCGTCGGTCAGCTCCTTCAGGGCCTTGCGGATCGCGCCGCGACCCTGGGGGCTGGAGTCGGCCATGTGCCGGCCGTCCTCGCGCCAGCCGTCTGGGCGGGAGAGGAGGTCCGCGAGCAGTCCGCGGGCGGTGTAGGACAGCTGCCGGTACTGCAGCATGCAGTTGGGCAGCACGGTGAAGTTGCGCGCGTGGGCGCTACGATGGACACGCATCGGGAGGTCGCACTCCTGTTGCCGGACCCCGGGATGTTTGCCGCATCGCCGGGGTCGCCTATTTTCGGTTGGATCACGGAACGTACCACAACGACCAGGTACACAAGGTGCGTTGATGCCAGCGGCCTTGATCACATTCAGCCTCTGTCGCTGGCAACGCCATGTGCGCTGGTCGGCGGAGGTTCCGCAGGGTCCCTGGGTAGCCGGGCTGCCTCGCCTCGAAGCTGGCACGTTCCCCTGCTGCCCCATGAGGCAGAGTTGAGGGCAACGGGGTCGCTGAGGTCATCTGAGCAGGCAGAGGTGGTGCCAGATCTACCGTGGTGCTTGGCCGGCGCCCGAGGCCAGCGCAAGGTCAGGACAACGCGGTCCGCCGGAGGTGTCCTGCAGCCTTTCCTGTGTCGTCTCGCCGCATGGCGGTCATGCCCAGCTCGGCGAGGCGGGGGAGGAAGGCGAGGTCGAGCTGTTCCACCGGGTGAAGCAAGCCGCGCTCACAGGTCTCTGCAGTCCAAACGGTGCAGGGGGATCGCGGGTAGGCCGGGTTGATACCGATCTCACCCTTCGGGATCGTGCCGTTGAACGGTGTCGGAATGCCTTCGGCGTTCCAGTAGTTCCACGCCTCGAGCGCCTTGGCCTGTTCGAAGGCGAGGTAGAGCTGCGGGTAGCGGACGATGATTCGCATCTCTCGGAAGACGAGCTGCCCCAGCAGGTGCGGCGCCGTTGCGGTGAGCATGTCGAAATCCGCGCCTCGGAAGGTGAAGGACGCCGCATCCTGACGGGGGTCGAGTGCCACGCAGGCGAACAGGTGTGACAGGCGGCGCCTGGTGTAGCGGGCCACACCCGAACCCAGGCCAGCCTCGATCCGCTCGACGAGCTGGAGAAGGCGATCGTGTCCCGGGTTGAAACGGGACAGGTCGAAGAGCTTATCCATCCCCTGCACGGCGCTGAACGCCAGGCGCTTGTAGAGGTGGTTGTTCATCTCTCCGAGCTCTGCGTATGCCTTGGTCTCGGGGGCGGTGGAGTGGAGCATCAGGTACTCGGACAGTACCTCGAAGTAGAGGTAGCCCAGGAACGGAAACGCCGGCACGGTGGCGGCGAGTCGGTCGATGAACTCGGCCTCCGGTGTCGGTGTTCCGGCGGCGTTGGCGAGGAGAGTGCCGAGGAATGGGGCCGCCGCCTGCAGCCGGTCCAGCACTGCCCGACGGAGTTGGGTGTCCTCGCGGTCGGTGAGGAAGCTGCGGTGGGTGAGGTAGGTCCGCAGGTGGATGGCGCCCAGGCGGAGGTAGTCGATGCCCTTGGGGGGCACGGGGGCGTCAGGTGTCATCTCGAAGACCAGAGTGCGGGTGTGCTTCTTGGTCTCCAGCAGGTAGGTGCCGAGGTTGTGGGGTCGCAGTCCGGCGGGCTCGGGGGTGAGGGGCGCACAGTAGAGGGCCGCGACCAAGCAGCCGGTGGATGCGTACAGGTGGCCGCTGGAGCGGATCGCGTCGAGGGCGACGGTGGTGTGCATCAGGTGGATGCGACGTCCGGCGACCAGGGTCTCCGTCATCGCGTTGCCGCTCAGTAGCCAGCCGTTGGGTGTCTCGTGCTCGAGCTGGCGGCGCCAGTCGGCTTCGGTCTCGGCGAGCCCGGACGGGCCGGGCCGGGCGGCGCTGTCGGTGTGGTCGGTGTGGGCGTTGTCCCACTCGCTGTGCATGTACGACCTCCTACTTCCCTGGGATGAGGATCTGGCGAGCGTGGATGAGCGCTCCGTGGCTGGTGGCGCCGTCGAGCCGGGCCTGCTCGCTGCGGACGACGAGGTCGAAGGCGACAGGGTGGAGCCACGCGGGGACGAGGAGACGGAGCTGGGACGGGTCTGGCCACCAGCGCATGAGAGGAAGGCGGTAGCGGTCCAGGCAGTCGGCCGCCTTGAGCAGGTCGGTCAGGTGCGGTGCCTGTTGGTAGTCGCGGTTCTGCTCGGTGGTGAAGGCCGCGTACGGGACGTCGTGGAGGCTGATGGCGCTGGCGGCCTGCGCCGAGACGTCCCGCGGCAGCTCCCGGCCGAGCATGCTGCCTACGGCGGCCTGGTTGCGGGTGAACCAGGCCGCTGCCCGCTGGCCGTGTCCGGGGTCGTCGCGGTCGTCGCGCCGCCGGCAGTCGTGGACTGCTGCTGCGGCGCACAGGGCCGCGGTGTGATCGCGGTCGAGTCCGTACTCCTGGGCGAGCAGCGAGGCCAGCAGCGAGACGCGGGCGTTGTGCCGGATGCCGTGGATGGAGTCGACGAGCTGCGGTTCAGCGAACCAGGTGACGTCCGGTACCAGCATGAGGGCCGGATGTGACAGGGTGGGCGCCGCGGCTGAGACTTCGGGTCGGTTCCTGGCGATCCAGGCGAGTGTGTCCTGGTCCATGAGCTGATGGGCCGGGAGGCTCCGGTTCTCGGCGAGTTCTCTGAGCGACGCGGCGTTCGGCTTCGGCGTTCGTGAGGTCATCTCTGGTTCCTCGAAGGGAAGTGGCGCGGTGGGCGTCAAGTTGGGCGTGGCGGTGCTGACCATGGGCACGCGGCCGAAGGAACTGGCTGCGCTTCTGGCTTCGGTGGAGATGCAGACCGTCAAGGCCGCCAAGGTGGTGGTCGTCGGCAACGGGTGCGCGCTGCCGGAGTTGCCGGCGTGGGTGGAGAGCGTCGAGCTGGCAGACAATCGCGGGGTGACTGGCGGCCGGAACGTCGCCTTGGAGCACCTGCGGGACGTGGACGTCGTGATCGACCTGGACGACGACGGCCTGCTTGTTGCGGACGACGTCCTGGCCCGGATCACCGCCCTGTACGAGGCGGAGCCCCGCCTGGGCATCGTGAGCTTCCGGATCGCAGACGAGACCGGCCTAACCCAGCGGCGCCACGTCCCCCGGCTACGGGCCGGTGACCCGATGCACGGCGGTGAGGTGACCAGCTTCCTCGGCGGCGGCCACGCACTGTCCTCGAAGATGCTGGAGCAGGTTGGCGACTGGCCGGACTCCTTCTTCTTCGCGCACGAGGAGACCGACATGGCGTGGCGGGCGCTGGACGCCGGCTGGCGGGTGCTTTACGTCCCGGAGCTGTTGCTCCAGCACCCGCGCACCAGCCCGACCCGGCACTCCTTCTTCTACCGGGTGAACGCCCGCAACCGGGTCTACCTGGCTCGTCGGCACCTACCGGCGCCGCTGGTGCCGGTCTACCTCGGCGTATGGGTGGCGCTCACCGTCGCCCGGACCCGGGACATGGCCGGGCTGAAGGCGTGGTTCGCCGGTTTCGCGGAGGGCTGGCGCACACCGTGCGGCCGTCGCAAGCCGATGCGCTGGCGCACGGTGTGGACCATGACCCGCCTCGGTCGACCGCCGGTTATCTAGGCTGCCGCCGCCTGGTGCATCCACTCCGGGATGGCGTCGGGAGTGGCCCTGAGCCAGGCCACGTACCGTGCGACGCCCTCCTCGACGGTGATGCTCGGGCTCCAGCCGAGCACGTCCTTCATCCGCTGGACGGAGGCGTATCCGCCCTCGGGGTCGCCGGGCGGCATGGGCGTCTCAACGAGCCGGATGTCCGGGTAGTGGCCGCGGACCAGCGCGGCAACCTGGCGGATCGAGGTGCCGGTTCCGGTGCCGATGTTGACGGTCTCGTTGTGCGCGCGGGGCGCGACCAGCGCGTACAGCGTGCCGGTGGCGATGTCGTCCACGTGGACCAGGTCGCGGATCTGGTGGCCGCCGCCGTTGAGGTGTAGCGGCAGGCCGAGCGCGGCCCGCATTGCGAACCACGCGACCACCCACGAGTGGCTGTTCTCCTTGACGACCTGCGGCTCGCCGTAGACCGAGAAGTACCGCACGATGGCGAACGAGGTGTCGGCGCCGCCGAGCATGGCGGCGGTCTGGTACTCGCCCCAGACCTTGCTGTTCCCGTACACCGAGACGGGGGAGACGGCCGCGCCTTCGGTGAACTGCGCGGGCACGTGGTCGTGCACAGGTTCCGGCGAGGGACCGTTGCCGTAGACGCTGGCGGAGGAGACGAAGACCATCCTCTGCACCTGCTTCGAGGCGGCCACGGCGTCGAGCACGCGCTGGGTGCCGATGATGTTGGTGTCGATGGCGTCCAGCGGGCGGCGGGTGCAGGCGGCGACGTCGGCCAGGGCAGCGGCGTGGATCACGTAGTCGCAGCCGGAGATCGCCTCACTCATCAGCTGCGGGTCGGCGATGTCGCCGACGATGAAGTCCGGTGCGGTGGTGTTGATGCCGAACCGGTCGCGGTAGACCCCGGGCGGGTAGGCGTCGAGCCTGCACACCGAGATGGGGCGGGCGCCGAGCTGGCGGAGCTGGGAGGTGATGCGGCTGCCGATGAGGCCGCCTGCTCCGGTGACCAGCACGGTCTTGCCTGAAAGCTGTTCGAGGGACAAGGGTGCTCCTCTGCTGGGTGGTTGATCAGTCGTTGCGATGCTGCGGGCACTGGCAGATGGGCCAGGTCGCGGACGGGTGGTAGGCCAACGCGTCAGGCTCCGAGTCGACGGTGATGACTCCGGAGTCGTCGTAGCGGGTGCCGTCGGCCGCGACCGTGAAGGTCCGGATGTACAGGCCCTGGCGCCGTTCTGCGGGCAGCTTGAAGTCGGGGGAGGTCACGATCGTCACGCCGCCTCTCGGTACTGCTTGCGGCGACGACGACCGGCGGCCAGTTGGCGCAGGATCAGGGCTCGTCTGCGGGCGCGGTCCCGGTTGGGGACGAAGATGACCGGCTGAGCGCCGGCCTGGACATGGAGGTCGAGGGCGTTCACGCCGTGCCCCCGTTCCTGACGCTCCTGGTCACGTGGCAGGGCCACGGGCTCTCGCACCGTACGCACAGCCCGTACTCGCTGCGGTGCTCGTCGAGCAGCATGCGGTTGTTGGTTGCCGCGATGCTCTCCTTCGTCGAACTCGCGGACCGGCGCGGAGCCGACGGGTCGAGGTCCACCAGGGTGGCGGCGCCGTTGAGGCTCCACGGGTGCGGTGTGCGATCGGCAGTCGTCATCAGCCTCTCCGGGTTCGCGAATTGGCGCGGCTGTCCTGTCGGCGTTGGGGACGCGTCGGCGAAGCCGCTGAAGACGTCCGCTCCGCAGGCTCCCAGGGCCGGTATCGGCTCCACCCTGCGGAGCGGCATGTCAGTTAGTGAACCGCCCAATCGCTACCAGGAGTACGGTGTTGGACACGCAATGCGGTTTAAGCGGTTTAACGGCCAGTCAGGTAGGTGGACGTTGGCGTCGGCGAGGGAACCGAATGAGAAGCTGCGGGCGGTCGTCGACGAGACGAAGCTCTCTGGTGATGCCATCGCGCGCCTGGTCAAGCGGGTGGCGGCCGAGCACGATGAGTTTCCGGAGACCAACAAGTCGAGCATCACGCACTGGAAGAACGGTGGCCAGCCGTCCGGGAACGTCGGGCTGTTCCTGGCCGAGGCGTTAGGCCGTGCGTTGGGCGGCCGGGTCGTGACGCTGGAGGACATCGGTCTGACCGCCCCCTCGCCCCAAATTCCCGACTGGGACGCCGATACGCTGAGCACGCTGGCCGAACTCGGGAGAACCGAAGTGGACGTGGAACGCAGGCGGGCGCTGGGGATAGCGGTCTACTCGGTGGCTGCCCTCTCGCTACCCGGCGAGGACTGGTGGAGTCGCATGTCCGAACGGGGCAGCGCGCGCAGCTCGGCCGCAACGCGGCGGGCCGGCCCCGGAGACCTCGCAGCCGTCCGGGACATGACCACCCTGTTCTCCCAAGTAGACCAACGGCGAGGCGGTGCCCACGCCTGGACGTCCGTGGTGCAGTACCTGACGACCGACGTCACCGCTTACCTGCGCGGGAAGTTCACGGACGAGCGTGTTCGCCGAGATCTCTTCTCCTCAGCCAGCGAACTCGCCTACCTGGCAGGCTGGATGGCGTTCGATAGTGGTCGGCACGCGACCGCGCAGCGGTACTTCACCGAGGCTGTGAAGCTCGCGGCAGAGGCCGGCGACCCGCCGATGGCCGCCCACGTGCTGCGGGCGATGGCGCACCAGGCGATCGACCTCGGTCACCACCAACAAGCGCTGGATCTGGCCGCCGCGTCCGTCGACGGTGACCGGTACGCACTCGCCTCCCCACGTGAGCGGGCCCTCCTGGGCGTTGTCCACGCCCGAAGCCTGGCCGCCGCCGGGCGCAAGAACGCCGCAGCCAAGGCGCTGCTGCGAGCCGAGAACGACCTGTCCGGCACCAGCGACGACATCGCGGAGCCGGACCGGGTGTTCTTCTTCGGCGAGGCCAGCCTGGCTCACGAGACCGCGTGCGCCCTGCGCGACATAGGAGACCTCGACGGCTCTGTCCGCGAGTTCCACCACAGCGTCCGCACCCGCAAGACGACGAAGTTCACCCGCACCCACGCGGTGACACTGGGATACCTCGGCTCCGTGTACGCGCAGATGAACAACATCGACCGAGCCTGCGCCACCTGGGCGCAGGCCCTCGACGCCATGGACGGCGTACGGTCCGGCCGCACCCGCCAGGCCGCTGCCGACATGCGCACCCTGCTGTCCCCCTACCGGCGGCGCGGCACTTCGTCGGTCAGTGAGATCGACGCACGTGCCGCCGCCTACCTGTCCGAAACAGCCTGATGAGGAGTCACTGATGGCAGACCGTGAGACGTTCGAGGTCGAGGCCCTCGGCCATGTGGTCGGCGGCCGGATCGAACCCACGGACGACTTCTGGGGCGGCACCCGGGCGATCATCCGGCTGGACGGATCCCTCTTCACGCCCGACGCAACCAAGGGCCTTGAGGACTTCTCACACCTGGAGGTCGCCTTCCGGTTCCACCTCACTGACCCGACCGACCTGAACCTCGGTGCCCGCCGGCCCCGGGACAACCCGGCGTGGCCGGAGGTCGGGATCTTCGGGCACCGCAACATGCGGCGCCTGAACTGGCTCGGGGTATCCCGCTGCCGCCTGATCAAGGTCGACGGCCTGGACCTCCACGTCGAAGACCTCGACGCTGTGGACGGCACCCCGGTCCTGGACGTGAAGCCGTGGTTCGCCGAGATGGGGCCGCGCGGAGAGCAGCGCCAGGCTGACTGGACCACCATCATGCTCCGCGACTACTTCGCGCCGGCGGTCAGCGACTGACGGGCGTGAAAGCACTGCGGGCCACCACTGTGCAGTGGCGGCCCGCAGTGCTGGGCCGGTCAATCCCAGGTCGCTCCGGCGAGCAGGCCGTCGAACGCGAGTGCCCGCATGGCGGCTTCGAAGTTGTCCCACTCGTCCCACTCATGCTCGGGGGCGGTGAAGTGCAAGTCGAAGTAAGCGCGGGTGAGGTCGGGCTCGTGCCACTCGGCCGCGCAGCGGCAGCGGACGAAGACCTGGTGGCGGACGTTGAGGAGGAGCCAGTCGCGGCGGGCGCGGCAGTCGGGGCAGGTGATGGGGATTCCGCGGGCGTCGAGTTCACCGGGGTGGGGGACGGCGCGGATGACGCTCCGGTGGGGCTCGTGGTGGGGGTTGTGGAAGGCGGGTTCGTAGTCGGTCAAGTGGTGCCCTCTTCCGTGTCGGTGACGGTTGCAAGCACACAAGACGCACGGCGGCGGGGATGGTTCCCGGCCGCCGCAGACGACATCAAACCGACATCTCAGCAGGGCAGTTGGCTGCGAGCGGGTGGATCTTCAGAATTGGGCTCCGTACTGGGTGGGGTGCCGGGGCACCGGTTCGGTGCCCCGGCGTCGGGGCCGGCCGGGCGCGTGCGCACTCTTGTCGGTGTGGGTTCAGCGGGTTCGGCGCTGAGGGGTGGTGGCCGGTGCGCTGGGCGGGG
This sequence comes from Kitasatospora sp. NPDC051170, assembly GCF_044455705.1. Lineage (NCBI taxonomy): Bacteria > Bacillati > Actinomycetota > Actinomycetes > Kitasatosporales > Streptomycetaceae > Kitasatospora > Kitasatospora sp. NPDC051170. The sequence goes on from NZ_JBITFA010000006.1 coordinate 292,936, forward strand.
TGGCCCGGTTGACCGGGTCGGTCGGGGTGGCGTGTGTGGCGCTGCGGGCGGTGGCGGCGCGTACGCGGGCGGCTTCGGCGGCGGAGTTGTGGCTGGGGTTGCGGCTGGTGTGCTGGATGCGGCCGAGGAGGACCTTGGCGGGAAGGCGGGCGGTGGTGAGTTCGCGCCGGGCGGCGGCCTCCTGGAGGAGCTGTCGGGGCTGGTGGCCGAGGGCGGTGGCGTCGGCGAGGACGGTGGCCAGGGCGGGCCAGTTGGGGTCGGCGAGGATCTGGGTGGCGTGGTCGGGGACGGCGGAGCGGACGTCGCCGGCGAGGGTGTTGGTGACCTCCGGCTTGGGCTGGCGGTGGGTGAGGGCGACGAGGTGGTCGGTGGCGGCCTGGTCGTAGGCGGTCTGGAGGTGCTGGACGGCCTGCTGGGCGGCTTGGGCCTGCTGGGCGTGGCCTCGGGCCTGGTGCCAGCGGCCCGCGAGGATCGCTGCCCAGACGAGGGCCGCGATCATGACGGTGAGGGCGTTGCCGTCCGGCCCGTCGCCGGCGTGGATGATGTCGCGGGCGGCGCGGCGCAGGTCGGCGGCGCCCTGGTGGTCGGCGCGGACCTGGGAGCGCTGGGCGCGGGCGAACGCCCGTGTGGCGGCTCGCAGTTCGGCCCGCAGCTCTGCGGGAGCCTGCTGGGCGGTGGCGTTGATGATGTCGCCCAGCGCGGTGATCTGGGCCTGCGCGAGCGCGCCGCCGTCCTCGCCGCCCGTTCCGCCGGTGGTGTCCTCGGTGAGGTGCCGGTGGACGTGGTCGAGAGTGTCGGTGGCGCGGTGCCAGCTGGTGGTGGGCCGGTTGCGCCGGGCGGTGGGGTGCTCCTCCGGGGCGGTGGCGGTGAGGCGGGCCTGGAGCTTGGGCAGGGACAGATCGGGGGCGAGCTTGCTGCCGGGGATGTAGATCTGCTCGCCCTTGGCGTTGGTGTCGCCGGGGCGGCCGACCGCGTAGCCCTGGAGGTCGCCGGAAGGCATGCGGCGGAGCTTGACCTCGACGCCGTCTGCCTGGAGGTAGGCGAGGAGTTCCTCGACGCTGGTGGCGTGGGGGATGGCGTCGCGGAGGCGGTCCTGCAGCCAGGCGCGGCTGGTCTGCTGCCAGCCGAGGCGGTCGGCCTTGTGCATCTCGGCCTGGGTGGGTCGGCGCTCGCCGGTGCGGTCACCCGGCTTCACCCGGTGGAGCCCGAGTTCCTTCTCGATCTTGCGGGCTTCGGCCTGAGCGCGCTTGCCGCTGTTGTGGAGCTTGGGGCGGCGGCCGTCCTCGCGGACGGTGGTGGCGAGGATGTGAATGTGGTCGTCGGCGTGCCGGACGGCGATCCAGCGGCAGCCGTGCGGGTCACGGTCGGGGGCGATGCCGGCGGCATGCACGATGCGGCGCGCGATCTCGCCCCATTCGGCGTCGGAGAGGTACCGGTCGCCGGGGGCGGCGCGCACGGGGCAGTGCCAGACGTGGTCGGTGACCTTCCGCCCGAAGCCGCTGTTGTACACGTTCACCGGCTCGTCGAGGATCCGGGCGAGCTGGGTGAGAGTGGCGGTCTGGTCGCGGCCGGGGTCGCGCAGGCCGAGCGGGCTGAACGAGGCGACGATGTGCGGGTCGAGGTGCTCGTCGTGGCGGCCGGGCCCGTAGAGGTAGGCCAGCAGGCCGCGGCTGTTGCCGCCGGGGGCCTTGATGGAGGGGATCATGCGCTTGCGCCTCCTTCGGGGCTGATCGGGGCCGGGCTGGTGGGGATGAGCAGGGCCTCGGCGACGGCGGTGAGCAGGTGCCACAGCTGGTCCAGGCGCTCACCGGTGTCGGGTTCGATGCGGTCGTCCCGGTGGAGCACGTGGACCATCTGGTTGATGTTGTTGCCGATGGCGTTGATCTCCCGGAGGACTTCCGCGCGGAACTCCTGCAGGGCGAGTCGGTCGGTGTGCAGGGGCAGGTCGACGGTGAACTCGCCCCGGATGAACGCGAGCGCGATGTCGCCGAGGTATCCGGAGATCGTGTCCTTGTAGCCGTGGCGCTCGGCGGCGTCCTTCAGCTCGACGAGTTCCGCTTCGGTGAAGCCGACCGGGCCGACCCGCTCTGTACGGCGGGTTCCGGTGTGCTTGCGGTGCTTGCCCTTGGGCATCGGCTGGGCGCCTTCGGGAGTGTTCAGTTTCGGGACGTCGAGGACGGCGGTGTTCTCGTGCAGGAACGCGGCGCGAACGGCGCGAACGCTCTCGTCGTCGACGACGGCGGGCGTCTTGGCGCTCGGCTGGTCGGCGCGGACGCGGGCGAGGATGTCGCGCTGCAGCGCGTCGAGCTTCTCCGGGTCCGGGCCGCCCTCGGCCTGGGCCTCCTGGCCTGGCGCGCCCTCGCGCCGGGCCTCCTCAGCCACCCCTGGGGCGGAGGACCCCAGCCCGGCGCGAAGTGTCGGAGACTGGGTACAACTGGCTCCGCCAGGAGCAGAGTTACCGAACGCGCGCAGTAGACGGTCGATCAGCCTACCGGTCTTGGCGCCCTTCTCGGCAACGGCGGGGGAGGTATCGCGGGGGTGCTGCGGGGCGGGCACGGGGTCTCCGGATTCTCTGTCGGGACAGGCCGATGGGTGGTGGGGTGTCGCGGGTGATGGTCCGGGCGGATGCCGGTTGGTGGTGCCGGAGATGCGGCGTAGAAGGCGGCGGTCCGGGCTTCACACGGCCGGGGAGTGGGCGTGGTGCTGGGCCGGGCGGGGCAGGGGCGGACACCTCGCTGGTCTCGGCTCGGCGAGGTGCCCGGAAGTGCACGGATCAGTCGACGGCGGCTTGCTGGTGGGGTTCGTCGTCGGGGCGGAGCATCTTCATGACCTCGGTGAGCCGCTGGTCGGAGATCGTGAGGCCCTGTTCCCGGATGGCGTCGCGGACCACGGATCGGCTGAGCTTCCGGGCGTCGGTCCACGCCTGCTGGCCGATGGCGGCCAGTTCGTCGAGCGAAGCGCCCGGGGGACGGCCTGCGGGCTTGGGGGTTGGGGGCTGAGCCGTATTTCCGCTCGGCCTCTGGCCTGCGGGTTCGCCGGGGACGGTGTCGTCGGTCCGGGCGTGCTCCGGGCTGCCCGGAACGGTCCACAAGAGGTCCTCGGCCGGGGACACGTTGCCGGTCCGTGCGGCGGTGGGGTGGGTGTGGCGGGCGGTGATGATGCCGAGGTGGACGGACCCGGCGAGGGCGAGCGGGGCGACGGCGGACAGGAGGCCGACCGACATGTCGCTCAGGTGCAGCTGGCCGTTGACCGCGAGGGTCTGCTGGTTGAGGCGGACGGCGTGCAGGACGTTCGCCCAGATGCTGGCGGTGGTGGAGGCCCCGAACAGCAGCCACACGTAGGCGCGGGCCGTCAGCGGCGCGGTGCGCAGGATCAGCAGCGCGCGGACGCTGTAGGCGATGAAGCCATCGATGATCAGCGGGAAGACGTAGGTGAGCGGGCCTCGGACGTGTATCGCGATGGCGGTCTGGCGCAGGGCGTCGTAGGAGAGGGCGAAGCCGGCGATGGCGAGCAGGGCGACCGCGGTGAAGTCCCAGCCGGTCACGCGGCTCGATGTCGGGGCGGTGCGGTCCAGGGTGGCGGGCATGGGGGTGGTGTTCTTCCCTTTGGTGGTCGAGGTGTTGGGTGCCGGTCCTGCTGGGCGCGCACGCGTTTCCCCTCTTAAGGAGGGGAACGCGCGTGCAGCGGAGGCGGCGTGAACGGCATGCAGGGGTACGTGCGCTGTGGGACCGCTGGTTTCGGCGGTCGGCGTGCGCGGTGTGGGCGGTGCGTGGTGACCGGTGGGGCTGGCGGGGCGTGATCGGTCGCGTGGACCGCGCCGACAGGTGGCCGGTGGGCCGGTCAGGAGACGGCGGCGATGTGGCGGACGGTGGAGCGGTAGCGGGTCTGCTGGCCGCCTCCGGTCCCGCCGGTGGTGCCGTCCTGGCGGGTGGCCCTGCCGGCCTTGACCAGGGTTTCCAGGCGCCTGCGGGCCTTCTCGATGTCGGAGCGGTCGGGGTCGGCCTCGCCGGCCAGGCGGCAGGCCAGCTCACGGGCGGTCATGCCCTGCGGGGCGGCGGCGAGGATGGCGGCCGGGTCGAGGGCCGCCTCGACGGTGGAGGTGCCCCGGGTGTGGTCATGGACCACCGAGAGCGGGCCGACGTCGCCGGTGACGGTCTTGAGCTGGTGCAGCTTGACGATCGGATCCCCGGCTGCACCGGCGAGGAACAGGACGCTGCCGGCTCCGGCGGTGAACCACGCCGACCCGTACACCCGGTCCAGCACCGGTCGCTCGCCGCGCTTGGCGTCGCCGCTCGACTTGCGCTGGTGGTGCAGCTCCAGCAGCTGGGTGCCCGAGCGCAGGAGCCGCTGGCGGGCGTTGTTGTAGGCCAGGCCCGCCTCGTCGTCGGTGAGTTTGCCGACGACGTCCTTGAGGCTGTCGATGACCACGGTGTCCGCCCGGTGGGCCTCGGCCATCTCGGCCAGCAGGTTGGGCTCCCGGTCCAGCGACGCGGGGAGCGGGCCGGTCCAGAAGACCAGCCGCTCGGCGAGGTGGCGGCGGTCGGCGGGCGTGACGCGGCGGGCGAAGGCGCGGGCGATCTGTGGCGGGCGGTCCATCGCCAGGTAGAGGACGCGTTCGCCCTCGGCGACCGGCATGTCCAGCACGGCGGAGAGCAGGCCGAGGCGGGCCAGGACGATCTGGTGGGCGATCGTGGTCTTGCCCACCCCGGGCGGGCCGACCAGCATCAGGGACTCGCCGTCCGCCCAGGCGGTCTGCTCGCGGCTGCCCCAGATCGGGGCGACCTGGTCGCCGAGGTCCTGGACGAAGGACCAGCCGTCCACCGCGAACCTGGTCAGCCGCTGCCCGCGCACTCCGAAGCCCCGGTCGGCCGCCGAGGTCAGCTCGGCATCGAGTGCGGCCCGGATCCGCTCAGGGTCGGCGCCCTCGGCGTCGGTCTGCTGGAGCAGGCGGACGGCGGTGGCCTGCCAGCGCCGAAGCTCGGCCTTCTCCCGCACGATCTGCGCGTGGTAGTCCGCGCCGGACACCGGGACGGAGGCGGTGAACAGGCGGTGCAGGTAGGACGTGCCGCCGACGCGGTTGAGGTTGCCGCCCTTGGCGAGCTGGGCGCCCACGGCGGTCGGGTCGGTCGGGGCGCCCTCGTCGCGCAGCGCGAGCAGCGCGCGCCAGATGTCGCCGTGCGCGGGCCGGTAGAAGTCGCCCGGCTGAAGGATCGGGCGGATCACGTCGATGGCCTCCGCCTGGAACATGCCGGTGCCCAGCACCATCGCCTCGGCGTCAAGGTCGTGCGGCGGCACCGGCAGCCCGCCCAGCCCACCCAGGGCCGGCGAGACGGGATCGTCATCCGGGAAGGGGGATGCGGTCCGGGAGCTGGGAAACGTACGCTGGGACACGGAACTCCTTGCGCGGTGCCGTGCGGCTGGCAGGCCGAAGGCACCGATGCTGATCGTTATTTGTGGGCGGTCGTCAGGGAGTCGTCTCGGCCCTTGGTGCTCCAACACCAGGGGCCGACCCCTTTTCCCGGAAAATCCGCGCTGTTCGCGGGCCCCGGGGTGGGCGCGGTCAGGCCGCGAGAGCCACGGCACCGGCCGTGGCGGTGCCCATCAGGTCGGCCAGGCGGGCCGCGCTGCGCGGGCTGATCGTCGTCCGGAAACCGGAGCAGACCCTCTCCAGCGCTCGTGCGCGCTCGTCGGCCGGCTGTCCCGAGAGTGAACGCCCCCCGGTCGGGGCGGTCGCACCGGTGCCGGGGCGGCGCAGGGCGATCACCGTCCCGTCTACGCCGGGAGAGTGCGCGAGGTGGGGGTGTGCGGGCATGGTCAGCTGAGCCTCCTCGCGGCCGGTGCGGGGCTGGCAGGCCCCTGGGTTGCACCGGGTTGCGCGGGTTGTGGGCGGTCGTCAGGAAGTCGGAGGCCACACACCTGGTGCTCCAACACCGGGCACGGGCCGGGCGGCGGGCCGGACGCTGGCAGGCGCTCGGCACGCTCCTCGGCGGCTATCTCATGTCAGAAGCTCCTCGTTTCGGGCAGGCTGGGGCATCCGGCGGCGGCACGAAGGCCGTCGCCGCACACAGGTGACCACGAAGGTGCCGGTTTGGTGCGGCCGGAAACCGGTGATAGAGGGCGCCAGGCCGCGCCGGGGAGAGGTCGTACGGGCAGGGGAGATCGCAGGCGGAATGACCGGGGATGCCAATAACTCAAGCAGCCGCCATATCTCCCGTGCAAGGACTTCGGCGAAATCCACCGGGCAAGGACTTCAGTGAAATCGTTACCGGATTTTCCGCAGTCCATCTGACCTGCGACGACGCCCTTCCAGAAGGCCCCTGGTCGGGGCGTTGGCTCGCGTCATCGAAATGCGAATCCCGCCTTTCCTTCTCCTGGCGCTACTCGGCCCCGTGTCGGGTCCGCGAGACCACAATCGCCCACGCGCGGCTCGCTGTAGCGAGCCGATCTTGTGGTAAGGCGACGGCGACCTCCTCGGACGACGGACCCGCACCGGGCCCCCGAGACCACGATCACCCACCTACGGCCGGATACGTTCGGCCGATCTTGTGGTAGCGCGTCGACCCCATCCTCAGAGCGGGTTCTGCTCGATGCCGATCCGCTCCCAGTCCATGTACCTGCCCAACTTCTTGGGCTCGTCAATCACCACACCGGAGAAGAGGAACCGCAGCACCGCGTTCCGACGCTCGTCCGTCATCTCCTCGGCGAACCACGCCTTACGAGCTCCGGGGCCGGTCAATCCATCCAGCAGGACCATCGGCCGTACCACGACCTTGCGTTGGGCCTTCGCGATGCGCGCCTGGATCTCCTTCCGCATCTTGCGGAACTCCGCCGTGCTGATCTCCTTGGCCGTCCACATCTCGTTCAGCTCGGCGAGCTGCTGCTGGTCCGCCTCGAGCGCCTCGGCGGTTTCGTCCGACAAGTTGCTGGTAGCAAGTCGGCCGTCCACCCGCAGCTTCCCGAGCAGGTCGATCGCGGCGTCCCGAACGAAGTCCTCCAACGACTCCGCCCTGATCGAGCGGACGCACTTCTGGTCGCCGTTCCGGTTCCGCCGGTTGCACCGATACGCGGGGCCGTTCTGCATGACCGTGCCGGACATCAAGGTGCCGCACCGCGAGCACATCACGAGGCCACGCAGAAGGTAGAACCGCTGCGGGGGCTTGCTCCGGCTCTCTTGGTGTGCCGCCGCGCGGTACTCGCGCCGAGCCCGAGCCTCCTCCCAGGTGCCGGGGTTGATGATGGCGGGCCAGGTGCCCCGGCCGATCTCCTCCCCTTGGTGCATGCGGATGCCGGCGACGTGACGGGAGTCCAGCAGCGCGCGCACGGTCCCGGCGTTCCACGCCTTGCCGTTGGCCGTCTCGATCCCGCGCCGGTGGAGGTCTCGCGCGATCGGAGACGGCCCCTCGCCCTTGAGGTAGCGGTCGAACACCTCGCGGACGATCTCGGCTTCCGCCTCGACGATCGTCATGCCTCCCGGCTCGTAGCCGTACCTGCGGACACCGCCCTGCGGCTTCCCTTCCTGGGCTCGGTCCTTCATGGCCGACTTCAATCGGCGGGAGGTGTCGTCGGACGAGCGGCAGGCGTGGGCCACCTCGATGCGCAGGATGAACCGGTCATCCGGGTCGGAGAGGTCACGCCGGTTCGCCTCGCCATGGAGAGTGATCGCGTGGTCGTCCGAGACCTGGAGCAGTTCCTCCAGGTCTCGCGGCTGCCGCATCAGCCGGTCGGGATGGTAGGCGATGATGTGCTGGAAGCTCCGGCCCCGGGCCTCCTCCAGCAGCTGGTCCCAGCCCGGCCGCTTGCGCTTCCGGCTCCAAGCCGAGCGGCTGTTGTCCACGTACACATGTTCGGGTTTGATGATGAAGCCACGCCGCTCGGCGATCTCCCGGCAGATCCGCTCCTGGCGGTCCACGCCGGTCTGATCATCGTCGTCCGCCTGCGATATTCGGCAGTAGATCGCCGCCGGCTCTCCGGCGGCAGAGGTTCGCTGGTCAGGGCTTGTTCGTCGCACGCGAATGAGTGTACGAAAATGGAGTGGCCTGGGTGACGGCGGCCCCCGCCCTGGTCGGTGCCGTCCGCACCGCCAAGCAGTACCTCACCTACGTCAGCGCCGGCCCCTTCCAGTACGCCGTCGCCGAAGCCCTCAGGCTGCCCGACAGCTACTTCCAGCAGCTCCGCACCGACCTCCTGCGCAAGCGCGACCTGCTCCTCGACGGCCTCACCACCGCCGGCTTCCACGCCTTCACCCCCGAAGGCACCTACTTCATCACCACCGACATCACCCCCCTCGGCGAGAAGGACGGCATCGAGTTCTGCCGCTCCCTCCCCGACCGCTGCGGCGTCGTCGCCATCCCCAACGCCGTCTTCTACGACGACACCGACGCCGGCCGCAGCCTGGTCCGCTTCACCTTCTGCAAGAAGGACGAGGTCCTGACCGAGGCGGTGACCCGCCTCCAGCGCCTCTGAGGCGTCGGCTAGTTGGGAGATGCGGCGGGGGGGGGTTTAGGGGGGGGGTTTGGGCAAACACCCCCCCCCCGGCGGGGTAAGCGGGTGGGGGGGGCGGGGCGGGGGGGGGGGCCCCCGCCGCGGGGGGGGCCACCCCCCGCCGGGCTTCTGGGGGGGGGGTTTGTGCTTTCTGGGGCGGGGTGGTGTGAACCTGTGTCTCCCCCCCCCCCCCCCCCCCGCCGCATCGGTGAACGGCGATTCGGGGGCGCTCGGCGGTCAGGAGACCCGGGCCCGGGTCGCTGCAAGGCGGACGGTTGGTCTGGTAGCGCGTTGTGTGTGACCGGCGTGCGCCGGTGGTTTCGCGCTCCCTCGAATGGGAGCAATTCTGGCCCGGCATCCGTTCTGATGACCGCTCAACTACCGTGGGACGCCTGCGGGTTTGGTGCTGCGGGGGCGGGTGGGGTGATCTCCGGGGCGCGGGCGCCGGGGGCTCGTGGCCGGGCGGTGGGGGTGGGTGGCGCGTGGAGCGCGGGGGAGGCGCGCGCACCGAGCGCACGGCGCGTGAACCGGTCGCAAGGGCGCGCGCGGTGCAGAGTCGCACACCGGGTCGATCAGAGCGGGGAACCGGATGTGCTCGAAACGGTGAATGCTTGACAAAGTTGGGTAAATCGCCGACGGGCCCGGTGTATTCGTGCTTCCCTGCTGCTGACTCTCCAGCCGGAATCCTTCCTTCCACGGTCGGCCGCGCCCAGGGCCGCACAGCCACGAACAGCCTCGCCATCGCCTAGGCCAAGTCGCTGCTGCTCGGCGGGCGCGCACGGAGCTGAAACGCGGAGCCGAGCATGCTCACCACACTGCAGACCTCCTATACGGACACCCGGGCCGGTGACCTGGCCTGGTGCCTCGGCGGCGACCCGTTGCCCGCGCTCGCCGTCCGCGACCTGAGACTCGACGGCCAGGGGCGCCCCGGCGCCTCCGGCACCCTGCAGCTGCGGCTGCTCGGCGCCTCGCACCAGGTGGTGATCGAGGCCGGCCCCGGCAGCTGCCTGGAGACCGTCGCCTGCCTGCCCGGCCGCCGCACCCCGCTGCCCGCCCGGGTCGCCAAGCAGGTCGGCGGCTGGGAGTACGAGTTCGCGGCCAGGATCGAGGTCATGCCGCCGCACGACTTCGCGGCCCGCGCCCAGGAGATCCTGGCCCTGGTCGAGGGCCACCCGCGGGGCCTCGCCGGGGTCTTCCCGGGGGACCCGAGCGCCTTCACCGCACTGGTCACCCAGGGCGGCACCGACCGGCTGCTCTGGCGCACCTGGCACGCCTACCCCCAGGAGGGGCAGCTGGTCTGCACCCGCTCCTCGCTCGTGGTGTCGGGGGCATGACCCGCGAGAGCCGCAACGGCACCCCGGATCCGGTCATAACCCACGCATCAATCGCCCCCGGTTCGCACGCAGGAACGGTTCGTCAACCGAGCGGTCCGCACTGTCCGTCGAATGGGCGCAGCTATCCGTCCCGAACGTCCCCTAGCGTTTGTTCGTGATCAACCATCCGGCCGGTCCCCCCGCCCACGCGGGCGTGGACCTCGACGACGGCACCCCTCCCCGGCCCGGGCGCGGGCTCGTCCCCCTGCCCGCCCGCCGTCGGTCCCGGCTGCGCTCACACCCCCGGCTCGCCCGGCTGACCGTCCTGCTGGCCGCGTTCGTCTGCGCGGCCTGCGGGCTGGTGTACGAGCTCGAACTGGTCGCACTCGGTGACTACCTGCTCGGGGACACCGTCACCCAGACCTCCGTGGTGCTCTCCGTCATGGTGTTCGCGATGGGCCTCGGCTCGCTCCTCGCCAAGCGCTTCACCCGGCGGCCCGCCACCGCCTTCGCCCTCGTCGAGTGCGCGCTCGCCCTCACCGGCGGCCTCTCCGTCCTCGCCCTCTACTCCTGCTGGGCCTGGATCGGCCGCTACCAGGCCGCGATGGTCGGCCTGACCTGCCTCATCGGGATCCTCATCGGCGCCGAGATCCCCCTGCTGATGACCCTCATACAGCGCATCCGGCGCGAGGACGCCGGCCGCGCCGTCGCCGACCTCTTCGCCGCCGACTACGTGGGCGCGCTCATCGGCGGCCTCGCCTTCCCCTTCCTGATCCTGCCCACCCTCGGCCCCGGCGACGGCGCGCTCCTGACCGGCGCCGTCAACGCCGTCGCCGGGGCCGCCGTCGTGCTCTGGCTCTTCCGCGAGGAACCCGCCCCCCGGATACGACGGCTGCTCTGGGCCGGCTGCGCCCTCGTCCTCGGGCTGCTCGCGGCCGCCGCCGCGGGCTCCGACGGCATCGAACGCGCCGCCCGGCACGCGCTCTACGGCGACCAGGTGCGCTACGCCACCCGCAGCCGCCTCCAGGAGATCGTGCTCACCGGCCCCGCCGAAGGCCCCCTGCGGCTCTACCTGGACGGGCGGCTCGCGGTCTGCGGGCCCGACGAGTACCGGGGCGGCGAGGCCCTGGTCCACCCCGCGATGGCCGCCGGGCCGGACGCCCGGGTGCTGCTCCTCGGCGGCGGCGACGGCCTCACCCTGCGGGAGGTGCTGCGGCACCGCGGCGTCCGCTCCGTCGAGCTCGTCGACGCCGACCCGGCCCTGCCCCGCCTCGCCCGCACCGACCCGGGCCTCGCGGCCCTCGGCGGGCACTCGATGGACGACCCCCGGGTGCGGACCACCGCCGCCGACCCGATGGCCTGGCTGCGCGGCACCACCGACGGCCCGTACGACGTGGTGCTCGCCGATCTGCCGGCCCCCGCGGACGGCGGGCCGGTCAAGTTCCACTCCCAGGAGTTCTACGGCCTCGCCGCCCGGCTCCTCGCCCCCGGCGGGCGCCTGGCCGTCCGCGGCGGCGGGGAGGAGGACGGGCTCTGGCGGATCGAGTCCGGCCTGCGGGCCGCGGGCCTGCGCACCACCCCGTACGCCGTCCCGGGCAGCGCCACCGCCGCCTGCCGGCCCGGGCCGGGCGACGCGGCCGCCACGCAGGACTTCCTCCTCGCCGCCGCAGACCCGCCCCCGCTCGCCCTCGCCCCCGACGCCCCGCCGCCGCGCACCCTCACCCCCGACACCCTCCGCGCCTCCACCGCCCTCCTCGCAGGCCGTCGCCCGCCCCGCACCCCGCCGCCCCTGACCCTCCTCAGCCCCCGCTGAGGCGGGCCGCCGCGGAGCCCGTTCCACCGGCGTGGTGGACGGCGTGAAGAAGTCGGGCGGTGCTGGGTGGGGACCGGGCGGGGACGGGTCGGTAGGCTCCGTGGCATGGAGCATGAGGTTGTCGTCCCGATGCCGGCCGGGTTGGTGCGGCAGGCGATGCAGGAGCCCGCACGGCTGGCGCGGAGTGTGCCGGGGCTGAGCACCGAACCGGCGGCGGTGGGCAGCGGCCCCGCCGAGGAGATCGGTGGGCGGCTCAAGCTGCGGATCGGCGGCTCCACGATCACGTACAAGGGCGTGCTGTCGCTGATCGAGGGCCGGGAAGGCGTGCTGACCGTGTTCGCCGAGGGCCTGGAGGCCCGGGGCGGCGGTGAGGCGACGGCGACCGTCCGGGTCAGCGTCGGCGACGGCCCCGAGGCCGGCACCGCGGTGATCCGCTTCACCGGGGACCTCAGCGCCACCGGCCGCCTGGCCGAGTTCGACGCCGAGACCCTGGACGCCGCCGGCCGCCGCCTGCTGGACCGTTTCTCCGCCGCCCTGACCGGCCCCGGGGAGGCCGCCGAGGAACCCGACGAGTCCGGGGACGGCACCGCGGAGGACGGCACCGCGGAAGACGACGGGACGGAAGCCGGCGTGGTCTACCTCGACCAGCCCGGCGAGGACCTCGACGACGACCTCTCCGACCTGATCGCCTTCTCCGACGCCGATGCCGAGGGCTTCGGCCTCCCGACCGGCTCCGCCGAGGACGACGACGTGGACGACGTGGACCAGGCCGAGGACCAGGACGGTCACGCGAGCGGCGCCGAGCACACCGAGGACGCCGTCGCCGAGGAACTCACCTCCGAACCCCTGTTCGCCTACGAGGAGGAGTCCCCGGTGCGCCGCAGCATCGTCGGCCGCTCCGCCGAGGAGGTGGACCACGCTCCGCCGCGCGGCCGCTACGCCCCGGCCCCGCCGGCCCGCAGCGCCCGGGCCCGGGCCGCGTCCCGCTGGGGCGGCGAGGCGGGCGGCATCGTGGTTCCCGGTTCGGACGGCCGCAGCACGCTGCCGTGGGTGATCGGCGGATCGGTGGCCCTGCTGGGCGGGGCCGTGGTGCTGGTCAGGGCGCTGCGCCGCCGCTGAGGAGCGGCACTAGACTGAACGCTCATGAGCAACGACCGCGACGCCCTGCTGGCACAGATCAAGGACAAGGCCGTCGTGCACGGCAAGGTCACCCTCTCCTCCGGCAAGGAGGCGGACTACTACGTCGACCTTCGCCGGATCACGCTGGACGGCGTGGCCGCCCCGCTGGTCGGCCGGGTGATGCTGGACGCGACCTCCCACCTCGAGTACGACGCCGTCGGCGGCCTGACCCTGGGCGCCGACCCGGTGGCCGCCTCCATGCTGCACGCCGCCGCCGCGCGCGGGCGGCAGCTGGACGCCTTCGTGGTCCGCAAGGCGGGCAAGGCGCACGGCCTCCAGCGCCGCATCGAGGGCCCGGACGTCAAGGGCCGCCGGGTGCTGGCCGTCGAGGACACCTCCACCACCGGCGGCTCGGTGCTGACGGCCGTCGAGGCGCTGCGTGAGGCGGGCGCCGAGGTCGTGGGCGTCGCGGTGATCGTCGAGCGCGGCGGCCAGGACGCCGTCGAGGCGCAGGGCCTCCCGTACGTCACCGCCTACACCGCGGCCGACCTCGGCCTGTAGGACGCACGAACGCGCGGAGGGGCTGGTCGTTGTTCCACGTGGAACAACGACCAGCCCCTCCGTCGTGAGCGGGACCCTCAGCCGCGCCGGTGCCGGCCGCCCGCGGTGTGCGCGGACTCCTGGTCGACGTCGTCGACGATGCCGGCCTTCTTCTTCCGGCGCTCCCGGACGACCTCGACCAGGATCGGCGAGATCGACAGCAGGACGATCAGCAGCACCGCCGGGATCAGGTACTTGTCGATCACCGGGGCGAGCGCGTCACCGAAGAAGTAGCCGATCAGCAGCATGGACTCGGTCCAGAGCACACCGCCGATGACGTTCCACACGAAGAAGGTCCGCGCGGGCATCTCCAGGGTGCCGGCCACCGGGTTGAGGAAGGTCCGGATGATCGGCATGAAGCGGGCCAGGACCACGGCCTTGCCCGAGCCGAACTTGTTGAAGTACTCCTCCGCCTTCACCACGTACTCGCGGCGGAAGATCTTCGAATCGGGCTTGTCGAACATCCTCGGCCCGACCTTGACCCCGATCAGGTGCCCCAGCTGGGCCCCGGCGATCGCCGCGATCGGGCAGCCGACCAGCAGGACGGCGATCGGCAGCTTGGCCCCGTCCCCGAGCACCGAGGAGGCGGCGTCGGAGGCGGCGACGCCCGCGAGGATCAGCAGTGAGTCGCCCGGGAAGAAGAAGCCGACCAGCAGGCCGGTCTCCGCGAAGATGATCGCGATCAGCCCGATGGCGCCGAGCGAGGAGATCAGGGATTTGGCGTCGAGAAGATTGACGGCCAGCTGGTTGTAGTCCACGGGCGCAGGATAGCGGGCCCACCTTACGAACGGCGCCCGGCCGGCTCCCCGCCGGGCACGTGACCGGGCTCCCTGCCGGGCACGGGACCGGGCACGCGGCCGGACGTCCCGACAGGCGGGCTCCTGCTGACCTGCGGGCACGAGTCTGGGAAGATGGCCGAGGCGTCCGGTCCGCGGTGGCCCCACCCTCATGGCCGTACCGCGGTGGCCGCCTCGAACCTTGGTGCCGGAGAGCCACACCGCAGCGCCGCGCGTCGGCGGGCCGGCACGGAGTCGTCACGAAGGCGTACCCAGCGTCGGACAGCACCCGTCCGTACGCCGCAACCCGACAGGAGCGGATCGCATGCCCATCGCAACTCCCGAGGTCTACAACGAGATGCTCGACCGGGCCAAGGCGGGCAAGTTCGCCTACCCGGCCATCAACGTCACCTCCTCGCAGACCCTGCACGCCGCCCTGCGCGGTTTCGCCGAGGCCGAGAGCGACGGCATCATCCAGATCTCGACCGGTGGCGCGGAGTTCCTGGGCGGCCAGCACAACAAGGACATGGTGACCGGCGCCGTGGCCCTGGCCGAGTTCGCGCACATCGTCGCCGCCAAGTACGACGTCACCGTCGCGCTGCACACCGACCACTGCCCGAAGGACAAGCTGGACGGCTACGTCCGCCCGCTGCTGGCGGTCTCCGCCGAGCGCGTGGCCAAGGGGCAGGACCCGCTGTTCCAGTCGCACATGTGGGACGGCTCGGCCGAGACCCTGGCCGACAACCTGGCCATCGCCCAGGAGCTGCTGGTCCAGGCCGCCGCCGCGAAGATCATCCTCGAGGTCGAGATCACCCCGACCGGCGGCGAGGAGGACGGCGTCACCCACGAGATCAACGACGAGCTGTACACCACCGTCAACGACGCCGTGCGCACCGCCGAGGCCCTGGGCCTGGGCGAGAAGGGCCGCTACCTGCTGGCCGCCTCCTTCGGCAACGTGCACGGCGTGTACAAGCCGGGCAACGTGGTCCTCAAGCCGGAGCTGCTGCGCGAGCTGCAGGACGCGATCGGCAAGCAGTACGGCAAGACCGACCCGTTCGACTTCGTCTTCCACGGCGGCTCGGGCTCCTCGGCCGAGGAGATCGCCACCGCGCTGGAGAACGGCGTCGTGAAGATGAACCTGGACACCGACACCCAGTACGCCTTCACCCGCCCGGTGGCCGGCCACATGTTCGCCAACTACGACGGCGTGCTGAAGGTCGACGGCGAGGTCGGCAAGAAGAATACCTACGACCCGCGCACCTGGGGCAAGCTGGCCGAGGCCGGCATGGCGGCCCGCGTGGTCGAGGCCGCCGAGCAGCTGCGCTCGGCCGGCAAGCGCCTGAAGTAAGCGGATGCGGCGGTGCCCCCGGCGGAGGGATCCGCCGGGGGCACCGTGCTGTTCCTGCTGTTCTTGCTGTTCTTGCTGGTCCGAACGATGACTACTGCTTGAGCTCCGCGTACGCCTCCGCGCTGCTGTCCTTCAGGAACTGCCAGCAGCGGGCCTCCTCCTCGGTCTCCTTGATCGCGCCAGCCGCCCGGGCGAGCGCCGCGAGGCAGCGCAGGAAGCCGCGGTTGCCGCGGTGCTCCCACGGCACCGGGCCGTGGCCCTTCCAGCCGTTGCGGCGCAGCGCGTCGAGGCCCCGGTGGTAGCCGGTGCGGGCGTAGGCGTACGACTCGACGTACCGGCCGGCCGCATTGGCGTCGTCGGCGAGCATCGCCCAGGCCAGGCAGAAGGTCGGGTACTCGGCCGCCACCTGCGTCGGTGAGGCCGACTCCTCCGCGAGCATCCGGTAGGGGTGCTCGTCCTCCGGCAGGAGGGTCGGTTCGGGGCCGTCGAGAAGATTCCTGTGAATCGCCATGCAGTGCAGTCTGCCACCCGGTGCCCAGGGGTCAACCGCCCGTCGGCCGTCCCCCGGGATTGTCGGCCGGCCGATCCGCCGCCCGCGCATATCTGCATACCGCGTATGTGGACATTCACCCGTTTGCCATGGAAGGGTGTCGACCGTGCCCGCAGCCCGTTCCGCCCCGCGCCGTCGCGCCCAGGGTGGCCGCCGACGCAGTCGACGGCAGCGCCGGGTCGGACCTGGCATGCTCACGGCACTCGTCGCCGCCGTCCTGGTCCTGGGCGTCGCCGCGTTCGCCCTGAACGGAACCGACGAGGCCCCGGCCGCCGGCCCCAGCGCCCAGGCCCGGATCGCACCGCCCGAGGAGACCCCGGCCGCCCCCGCGCCGACGACCCCTCCCCCGGCCGCGCCGACGCCGACCACGCAGCCCACCCCCACCGCGCCCGACCCCGGCCCCACCAAGGGCGCGGGCACCTTCAGCGTCGCCCCCGCCAACGCCCAGGCCGTCGGACGCGGCACCATCCGCCGCTACCGGGTGGAGGTCGAGGACGGCATCAACATCGACGCCCCCTCAGCCGCCGCGCAGATACACGCCATCCTCGGCGACAAGCGCGGCTGGACCAACGACCACAAGAACGGCTTCCAGCTGGTCGCCTCCGGTGCGTACGACTTCGCGGTGAAGATCGCCTCCCCGGCGACGGTCGACAAGATCTGCGGCGCCTCCGGCCTGGACACCCACGGCGAGGTGAACTGCAACGTCGGCAACCAGGTGCTCGTCAACTCCAAGCGCTGGAACACCGGTTCACCCCAGTTCAGCGGCCCGATAGAGGAGTACCGGGCGCTGATCGTCAATCACGAGGTCGGCCACCGGATAGGCCACGGCCACGAGACCTGCCCCGGCCCCGGCAAGCCCGCGCCCGCGATGATGCAGCAGATCTACGGCCTCAAGGGCTGCCCGCCCAACGCCTGGCCGTACTCGGCGGACGGGACGTACCTGAGCGGCCCCGCCGTCCCCTGACACGGCCTCGACGGAACGCGATCGAGACCCGTTCGACGACGACACGGGACGATCGCGGGCCTACCCTGCGATCATGACCACTGCCCAACGCCGAAGGCTCACCACCGCGTTCGTCGCCACCGGGATCACGCTCGGCGCCGCCGCCTGCTCCTCGGCCGACGACTTCGCCCCCGGCGGCCGGGCCCTCAGCTACGACCGTGTCCGGACCGTCGCCCTGGACACGATCAAGAACGGCACGGACACCTGCCCGCTCGGCCTCGACTTCGCCAAGGCCGCGAGCACCGCGGGAATCACCGGCGCCGTGGCCCCCGACACCCACGGCGGCCACGCCGTCTCGGGCGACGCCGGCGACGGGGTCGCGCCCCAGCCCTGGCCCTCCGGCGTCACCCACCCGCCGTCCCTGCCCGAGCAGCCGGCCGTCCCGCCCTCCGCCGAGATCACCTGCGCCTACACCGTCGGCTCGTCCACCGTCGAGGTCCAGCTGCTGGCCGTCTCGAAGAACGACGTCGCGTTCAATCTGATGCTGCCCAGGCTCAGGCAGGCCGGACAGCTCAGCGTGGACGACCTGACCACCGCCTACAACGGGCGGCCCGGCATCGGCGAGACCAGGCTCACCCCGGGCCCCGGCTCCGCCGCCGTCGCCCGGATCGCGCTGAACGGCGCGGGGGACCTGGTGATGCTCGTCTCCCAGGGTTCCAGCGACGCCGACCGGAACCCCGCCCTGGCCGGCGAGCCCCTGCGCAAGGCCACCGAGACATTGGCCCGGCAGATCGGCTAGGCCCGGACAGGGCCTACCGCATCACCGGCAGGTACGCCCGCAGGTCGCTGCGCTCGCCGGAGGCGGAGAGGGAGGCGCTCTCCTCCGCCTCCGCCCAGGCCAGGCGCCCGGTGGCCAGCCGGATCCAGGTGAGGGCGTCGGTCTCGACCACGTTCGGCGGGGTGCCCCGGGTGTGCTTCGGCCCCTCGACGGCCTGCACCACCGCGAAGGGCGGGATCCGCAGCTCGACGGCCCCGCCGGGCGCCTGGTCGGCGAAGGCGTCCGCCAGCAGCCGGGTGACGGCGGCGAGGGCCTGGCGGTCGTGCGGGAAGGCGTCCAGGCCCAGCGCCTCGGCCAGGTCGTCGGCGTGCACCACCGTCTCGACCAGCCTGGTCACCAGCAGATCGGCGAGCAGCATCGACCCCAGCCGGATCTCCAACCGCCGCTCGGGGTCCGCGAGTTCGGGCCGCTCCAGCATCCGCTCCAGGGCGTCCGCGGACCGTCCGAAGGCTTCCGCCACGGAGGCCGCGTCACCGCCGAACCCGGCGGCCGCCCGCTCCCGGGTCTGGGCGTCCAGCGCCGGCGCGACCGCACCGACCGCCGCCACCCACCCCGTCAGGTCCAGCGCCGCCCGGCCCTCCAGCGGATCGTCCAGGTGCGCCGGCAGGAAGTCGAGCTGGACGGCCAGGTGCGCGAGCAACTCCCGCACCCGCCAGTCCCCCAGCCGGGTCGGCAGGTCCAGCCGCCCGTCGTCGAGACCCCCCACGACGGCGCGCAGCGCCCCGATCTGGGCGGCCAGCGCGGCGCGGACCTTCTGCGGCTGGTACGTACGGGACTTGGGAGGCATGGGGCCCAACATACGCCGAGGGGCGGACGGGTTCGATCGAACCCGTCCGCCCCTCGGCGTAGAACTCAGCCCAGCAGGGCCTCGATGACGCCGGTGTGGGCGTCCTTCAGCTCGGCCAGCGAGACGGTGAACTGCCCCTGGACGTCCAGGGAGTCGCCGTCCACGACACCGATGCGGGTGGCCGGGAGGCCGCGCGCGGTGCACATGTCGTTGAAGCGGAGCTCCTCGCTGCGCGGCACCGCCACGACGGCGCGGCCGGCCGACTCGGAGAACAGGAACACGAACGGGTCCATGCCCTCGGGCACGATGATCCGCGCGCCGTTGCCGCCCTTGAGGCAGCTCTCCACGAGCGCCTGGCCGAGGCCGCCGTCGGAGAGGTCGTGCGCGGCGTCGATCATGCCGTCGCGCGAGGCGGCGATCAGGATCTCGCCGAGCAGCCGCTCGCGCTCCAGGTCCAGCTTGGGCGGCAGGCCACCGAGGTGGTCGTGGACGACCTGGGTCCAGGCCGAGCCGCCGAGCTCGTCCGCCGTGTCGCCGAGCAGGTAGAGCAGCTGCCCTTCCTCGGCGAAGGCGACCGGGGTGCGGCGGTTGACGTCGTCGATGACGCCGAGCACCGCGACCACGGGGGTCGGGTGAATGGCGACCTCGCCGGTCTGGTTGTACAGCGAGACGTTGCCGCCGGTGACCGGGGTGCCGAGCACGAGGCAGGCGTCGGCCAGGCCGCGGGTGGCCTCGGCGAACTGCCACATCACGTCCGGGTCCTCGGGGGAGCCGAAGTTGAGGCAGTCGGAGACGGCGAGCGGCTTGGCACCGCCGGCCGCGACGTTGCGGTACGACTCGGCGAGGGCCAGCTGGGCGCCGGTGTACGGGTCCAGCTTGGCGTAGCGGCCGTTGCCGTCGGTGGCGACCGAGACGCCGAGGTTGGTCTCCTCGTCGATCCGGATCATGCCCGAGTCCTCGCCGACCGAGAGCACGGTGTTGCCGAGCACGAAGCGGTCGTACTGGTCGGTGATCCAGGACTTGGAGGCCTGGTTCGGGTGCGAGGCGACCTTCAGCAGGTCGGCCTTGAGGCCCTCACCGGTGGTCGGGCGGGCCAGCCGCTCGGCGGTGGGGGCGTCGGCCTGCAGCGCGTCCTGCCAGCTCGGGCGGGCGTAGGGGCGCTGGTAGACCGGGCCGTCGTGGGCGACGGTGCGCGGGGGCACGTCCACGACGAGCTCGCCGTGCCAGTAGATCTCCAGGCGCTCGCCGTCGGTCACCTCACCGATGACGGTGGCGATGACGTCCCACTTCTCGCAGATCTCGAGGAAGCGGGCGACCTTGTCGGGCTCGACGATGGCGCACATGCGCTCCTGCGACTCGCTCATGAGGATCTCCTCGGGCGAGAGCGTGTGGTCGCGCAGGTGCACGGTGTCGAGGTCGACCCGCATGCCGCCGGAGCCGGCCGAGGCCAGCTCGCTGGTGGCGCAGGACAGACCGGCGCCGCCGAGGTCCTGGATGCCCTTGACGAGCTTCTCGCCGAAGATCTCCAGGGTGCACTCGATGAGGAGCTTCTCCTGGAACGGGTCGCCGACCTGGACGGCCGGGCGCTTGGCCGGCTTGGTGTCGTCGAAGGTCTCGGAGGCCAGCACCGAAACGCCGCCGATGCCGTCGCCGCCGGTGCGGGCTCCGTACAGGATGACCTTGTTGCCGGCGCCGGACGCCTGCGCGAGGTGGATGTCCTCGTGCTTCATGACGCCCACGCACAGCGCGTTGACCAGCGGGTTGCCCTGGTAGCAGGAGTCGAAGACGACCTCGCCGCCGATGTTCGGCAGGCCCAGGCAGTTGCCGTAGCCGCCGATGCCCGAGACGATCCCGGGCAGCACGCGCCGGGTGTCCGGGTGGTCGGCCGCGCCGAAGCGCAGCGGGTCCATCACCGCGACCGGGCGGGCGCCCATCGCGAGGATGTCGCGCACGATGCCGCCGATGCCGGTGGCCGCGCCCTGGTAGGGCTCGATGTACGAGGGGTGGTTGTGCGACTCGACCTTGAAGGTCAC
This sequence comes from Kitasatospora sp. NPDC051170, assembly GCF_044455705.1. Classification (NCBI taxonomy): domain Bacteria; kingdom Bacillati; phylum Actinomycetota; class Actinomycetes; order Kitasatosporales; family Streptomycetaceae; genus Kitasatospora; species Kitasatospora sp. NPDC051170. Next base: position 313,537 of record NZ_JBITFA010000006.1, read on the forward strand.
CGCGTAACCCTGGCCCACGTCCACGACGCCGGCGTTCTCGCCGATGCCGACGAGCATCGCGTCCGAATCCGGCTTCTTCTCGCCGAACTGCTTCAGGTGGACCTTGCTGCTCTTGTACGAACAGTGCTCCGACCACATGACGGAGTACATCGCGAGTTCCGCGCCGGTGGGGCGGCGGCCGAGAATCTCCCGGATGCGCGCGTACTCGTCCTCCTTGAGGCCGAGTTCGGCCCACGGCTGGGCCGCGTCCGGAGTCTGCTCGGCGTTCTTGACGGTGTCGAGGCTCATCAGGCGTTCACCAGCTGCTTGAGGACGGACGTGAAGAAACCCAGACCGTCCGTGCCGCCGGTACCCACCAGCGGCTCGACCGCGTGCTCCGGGTGCGGCATCAGACCGACGACGTTGCCGGCGGCGTTGGTGATGCCGGCGATGTCATTGATCGACCCGTTGGGGTTGACGTCCAGGTAGCGGAAAACCACCCGGCCCTCCGCCTCCAGCTCGTCGATCGTGCGAGCGTCCGCGGTGTAGCGGCCGTCCATGTTCTTCAGCGGGATCTGAATCTCCTGCCCGGCCGTGTAATCACGGGTCCAGGCGGTGGAGGCATTCTCCACCCGCAGCTTCTGCTCGCGGCAGATGAAGTGCAGGTGGTTGTTGCGCAGCATCGCGCCGGGCAGCAGGTGGGACTCGGTGAGCACCTGGAAGCCGTTGCAGATACCGAGGACGGGCATTCCGAGCTTCGCCTGCTCGATGATGCTCTCCATCACCGGCGAGAAGCGGGAGATGGCGCCCGCACGCAGATAGTCGCCGTAACTGAATCCGCCGGGCAGGACGACGGCGTCGACCTGGTGGAGATCCTTGTCACGGTGCCAGAGCGCGACCGGCTCGGCACCGGCCAGGCGGACCGCGCGCTGCGCGTCACGGTCGTCGAGGGAGCCGGGGAAAGTGACGACGCCGACGCGGGTGGTCACTTCGCCGCCTCCTCGACTCGGACGGTGAAGTCCTCGATCACGGTGTTGGCGAGGAACGTCTCTGCGGCTTCGCGGATACGGGCGAGCGCGGCCTCGTCGACCGGGCCCTCCACTTCCAGCTCGAAGCGCTTGCCCTGGCGGACGTCGGCGATCCCGGTGAATCCGAGACGGGGCAGTGCGCGCTGCACAGCCTGGCCCTGGGGGTCGAGGATCTCCGGCTTGAGCATGACGTCGACTACGACGCGTGCCACTGGCACTCCCGGTGGTGTTTCGGTGAGGCGGGGGAACTCCAGACTACAAGCCGTTCGGACCAGGATTGCTGGCCGGGGAGGGTGACGCGCGTAGACCCAGGACCCTTACGTCCCAAGGCTTCCGGGCCCCGGGGCCCCCGCCGCCACCCCCCGGTTTCCGGTGATTCCCGACCCCTCGCGAGAACGCCCGAAGAACACCCGAATACGGCACTTGGGGACAGATCCTCCCGTCCCCGCACACCGGTATCCAGCACTCCGGCGAAGACTCGTGAATATCCGGAAAAGAATGCCGGACTCTTCGATTTCGACCCCCTTCGGGTGCAGAATAGGGCCCACCTGTCGTGGCGAGTGCCGCGTATCCGGCCGACCTCCGGCCGGACCGTACCCGCTTGCGCGAGAGGTGCACATCAGGCCCCCCGGACACATCCCCGGGAACCGGGGCCGAATTGCCGAGAGGATTGACACCCATGGCTCAGCGTGTAGTTGTCACGCTCTCCGACGACCTGGACGGCGGCGCCGCCGCGGAAACCGTCCACTTCGGCGTCGACGGGAAGTCGTACGAGATCGACCTGTCCGTGGACAACGCCGAAAAGCTGCGGGAGGCCCTCGCTCCGTTCGTCGCGGCCGGCCGTCGCCAGAGCCGCACCGGAAAGTCCTTCCGCCGCACCGCACTGACCCCGGACCCGGCCACCGTCCGCGCCTGGGCCCTCTCGCGCGGCATGGAGCTCCCGGCCCGCGGCCGGATTCCCAAGCACGTGTACGAGCAGTTCGCCGAGGCGAACTGACCCGTCCGGGCCGTCCGGGCCCGGTCGCCCCGCCCGGCCCTGGGCCGAAAGGGTGGGGCGACCACCCCGAACGATGCTGTAGAGTATTCCTCGTCGCCGCAACGGAGAGATCCGAAGAGGCGGTGGGTGCCCCGCCAGGCACCATGCGGACGTGGCTCAGTTGGTAGAGCATCACCTTGCCAAGGTGAGGGTCGCGAGTTCGAATCTCGTCGTCCGCTCGCAGTGCGCGAGCACAGCACAACTCAATAGTTCCATCCTGCGGACGTGGCTCAGTTGGTAGAGCATCACCTTGCCAAGGTGAGGGTCGCGAGTTCGAATCTCGTCGTCCGCTCCAGCGTGAAGGGCTCCCTCGATCGAGGGGGCCCTTCAGCATTTCCTCTCTCTTATCCCTGTACCGGGCCGATGACATTTGTCATCGCCGACCCGTGGATCGCCACCGCCGTCCGATGACGGCGCGCACTGCCCGCGGGCCCGGGGCAGCGGAAGGCTTGAGGCATGGAAAAGAGCCAGCCCTCCCGCCCCGGGGACCACGTGATCGAGGTCACGGGCCTGCACCGCCACTACGGCAGCGGCACCACCGGCTACCACGCCGTCCGCGGCGTGGACCTGACGGTCGGCCGCGGCGAACTGTTCGCCCTGCTCGGCACCAACGGGGCGGGCAAGACCTCCACCATGGAGGTCATCGAAGGGCTGACCGCCCCCGGCGGCGGCAGCGTCCGGGTGCTCGGCCACGACCCCTTCGCCGAACGCGCCGTCGTCCGCCCCCGGATCGGCATCATGCTCCAGGAGGGCGGCTTCCCCGGCGACCTCACCGCCGCCGAGACCGGCCGCGCCTGGGCCGGGATGACCAGCGGCGCCCGCCCCGTCTCCGAGGTGCTCGACCTGGTGGGCCTCGGCCACCGCGCCGGTGTCCGGGTCAAGCAGCTGTTCGGCGGCGAGAAGCGCCGGCTCGACCTGGCGATGGCCCTGCTCGGCCGCCCCGAGGTGCTGTTCCTGGACGAGCCCAGCACGGGCCTGGACCCGGAGGCCCGTGCCGCCGTCTGGCGCCTGGTGCGCGAACTGCGCGCCCAGGGCACCACCGTGCTGCTCACCACGCACTACCTGGAGGAGGCCGAGGAGCTCGCCGACCGGCTGGCCATCATGCACGGCGGCCGGATCGTCGTCTCCGGCACCGTCGCCGAGGTGATCGCCGGGCGGCCCTCCAGGATCGCCTTCGACCTGCCCGAGTTCACCGGCACGGCCCTGCCTCTCCTGGACGGCGCCGAGGTGACGCTCGACGGCCGCAAGGTCACCGTCCGGACCACCGCCCTCCAGGACACCCTCACCGACCTGCTCGGCTGGGCCCGCCACCACGGGATCGCGCTCGGCGCCCTCGACGCCCGCAGCGCCTCGCTGGAGGAAGCCTTCCTCGCCATCGCCTCCGAGGCCGCGCACCAGGCCCCTCCCGCGGCCCCTCCACAGGCCCCCGCCGCCCGTCCCGCCCGCCGCCGCCTGATCGGAACCGCCCGATGACCACCACCGCCACCGCCACCGCGCCCGCCGCCGGCCCGCAGAGCACCACCGTCCGCCGGCTGCTCGCCCTCGGCCGCGCCGAGGCCACCCTGCTGGTGCGCAACCGCACGGCGCTGTTCACCGCCCTGCTGATGCCGCTGGTGCTGATCGTCTCGCTGCGCGGCATCCTCAAGAAGCAGGCGGACTCCACCCCCGGGCTGGACGTCGACTCGATGCTGGTCTACGGCTCGATCGGGATGATGCTGTCCTTCGTCGTCTACTACAACCTGACCGGCGCGTACGTCGCCCGCCGCGGCGAGCTGGTCCTCAAGCGACTGCGCACCGGCGAGGCCCGGGACCTGGAGATCCTGCTCGGCACGGCCGTCCCCTCGCTCACCATCGGCCTGCTCATGGCCGCCCTGATCGGCGTCGGCGGCAGCCTGGGCCTGCACCTGACCGTGCCGGTCAACCCGCTGCTGATGCTGGCCGGAATCGCGATGATCCTGGCCACCATGATCGCCCTGGCCGCCGTGTCCAGCGCCTTCACCAGGACGGTGGAGAGCGCCGGCATCACCACCCTGCCGATGATGCTGGTCATGCAGTTCGGCTCGGGCCTGTTCGTCCCGCTGGAGGTCATGAACAAGACCGTCGCGGACGTCTGCCGCCTGCTGCCCACCACCCCGGCCTTCCAGCTGATCCGCATCGGCTGGTTCGGCACCGACGGCTCGGCCGCCGCCACCGGCTTCGCGGGCAGCTGGGGCGCCGCGGGCCCGCACCTGATCACCGGGGGCATCTGGCTGTACCTGGCGATCTGGGGCGCGCACCGGTACTTCCGCTGGGAACCCCGCCGCTGACCAGGCCGGATCCCGAAGGAGCGCTCCCGGTCCCACCTCTGATAGGAAGGCGGACAGCACGATCGTGACCGACCTGGGGGCGGAAGACATGGGGATGCGCTCACCGCTGCGGACCTGGCGGGGCTTCGGCAAGGCCAAGCGCTCCGAGGTCTACATCCGCTGGTCGATCTACCTGCTCCCGCTGATCCTGCTGCCGACCACCCTGATCATCGTCGGGTCCGCCGCCAACCGGTGGCACTCTCCCACCAACGCCCGGATCTCCCTGCTCGTCGCCCTGGCCTCCGCCCTGCTCGGCATCCGGGCCTCCCGCGCCGCGCTCGACCACTACCTCGGCCGGCCCGTCGACCACCTGCGCTGGATGGCCGCCAACGGCGCCTTCGCGGTGGCCGGCGCCTGGGCCGTCATGCTGACCGGCCCCTCTCTCACCGAGCAGCACGCCACCGGGGTCTCGTACACCGACACCATCGCCGTCCTGCTGCTCTGCGTCGCCTTCGGCCCGCCCTCCATCGGACTGCCCGTCCCCCACGTCGTCCTCGCGGCCGTCTGCGGCACCCTGCTGCTGGCCCCCGCGATGTTGCTCGCCGACGCCGGCGTGGTGAACACCGTCGCGATGCTGGTCGGCGCCCTGTTCGGCCTGCCGTTCGTCGGCGTCAGCGAGCGCAGCTTCGCCTGGCTCTGCGCCATCGTCTGGGAGCTGGACACCGCCCGCGAGGCGCAGTCCCGGCTGGCCGTCGCCGAGGAGCGGCTGCGCTTCTCCCGCGACCTGCACGACGTGATGGGCCGCAACCTCACCACCATCGCGCTCAAGAGCGAGCTCGCCGTCCAGCTCGCCCACCGCGGGCGCCCCGAGGCCGCCGAGCAGATGGCCGAGGTGCAGAGGATCGCCCAGGAGTCGCAGCGCGAGGTCCGGGACGTGATCCGCGGCTACCGCACCGCAGACCTGCACGCCGAGGCGTACGGCGCCCGCGCGGTGCTGCGCTCGGCGGACGTCTCCTGCGAGATCGACCTCGGCGAGGACGCCGCGCTGCTGCCGCCCGCGGTGCAGTCCGTGCTCGGCTGGGTGATCCGCGAGGCCACCACCAACGTGCTGCGGCACAGCGAGGCGGCGCACTGCCTGATCCGGCTGCGGCTGGAGGACGGACGGGCGGTGCTGGAGCTGGAGAACGACGGGGTGCCCGCCGTCCCGATCCCCTCCCAGGGCGGCGGCACCGGACTGCGCGGACTGCGCGAGCGCCTCGCCGCACACGACGGGGAGCTGACCGTCCCGACCGCCGGGGAGGGCGTCTTCCGGATGCTCGCCACCGTTCCGCTGCCGCACCCAGGAAGGCCCGCCCGATGACCGAGCCCCCCATCCGCGTCCTGCTCGCCGACGACGAGCACCTCATCCGGGGCGCGCTGGCCGCGCTGCTCTCGCTGGAGGAGGACATCGAGGTGGTCGCCCAGGCCGGCTCCGGCCCCGAGGCGCTGGCGACGGCCCAGGCGCACCGGCCGGACATCGCCGTCCTGGACCTCCAGATGCCGGGGCACGACGGCATCGAGGTGGCCACCGAGCTGCGCCGGGTGCTGCCCGAGTGCCGCTGCATGATCGTCACCGGCCACGGCCGCCCCGGGTACCTCAAGCGGGCGCTGGAGGTCGGCGTACGGGGCTTCCTGCCGAAGACCGTCTCGGCCGCCGACCTGGCCGGCATCATCCGCACCGTGCGCTCCGGCGGCCGGTACGTGGACCCGGAGCTGGCGGCGGACGCGATCAGCGCCGGGGAGACCCCGCTGACCCCGCGCGAGACGGACGTCCTGGAGCTGGCCGCGGACGGCACCACCATCGCCGAGATCGCACGGCGCGCCTCGCTCTCCCAGGGCACCGTGCGCAACTACCTCTCCTCGGCGGCCACCAAGCTCGGCGCCGAGAACCGCCACGCGGCGGTGCGGATCGCCCGCGAGCACGGCTGGATCTGAGTGCTCGCGGGCGCCCCTACGGCCTTCAGGCCCAGCTGAGGCCCGTCAGCCGCTCGTACACCTCGATGTACTTGGCCCTGGTCCGCTCGACCAGCTCGGCGGGCAGCTCCGGCGGGGGCTGCTCGCTGTAGCGGTCCCAGCCGGAGGCCGGGGAGACCAGCCAGTCGCGGATCAGCTGCTTGTCGAAGGAGGACTGCGAGCGGCCCGGCTCGTACTCGTCGGCGGGCCAGTAGCGCGAGGAGTCCGGCGTGAGCACCTCGTCGCCGATGATCAGCTCGCCGTCCAGCAGGCCGAACTCGAACTTGGTGTCGGCCAGGATGATGCCGCGCTCGCGGGCGATGTCCCGGGCGCGGGCGTAGACGTCCAGGGTGGTGCGGCGGACCTGGTTGGCGCGTTCGGCGCCGATGCGGCGGGCCGTCTCCTCGTAGGGGACGTTCTCGTCGTGCTCGCCGACCTCGGCCTTGAGGGCCGGGGTGTAGATCGGGGCGGGCAGCTCGGAGCTGTCGACCAGGCCCTCGGGCAGCGCGATGCCGCAGACGGTACGGGTCTCCCGGTACTCGGTGAGGCCGGAGCCGGCCAGGTAGCCGCGGGCGACGGCCTCGACGGGGATCATGTCCAGGCTCTTGCAGATCAGCGTGCGGCCCTTCCAGTCGGCGGGGGCGCCGGCCGGGACCTCGGTGGAGATCACGTGGTTGGGCACGATGTCGGCGATCCGCTCGAACCACCACAGGGACAGCTGGGTGAGGACGCGGCCCTTGTCCGGGATCTCGTTCGGCAGCACCCAGTCGTGGGCGGACATCCGGTCGCTGGCCACCATCACCAGTTCGCCCGACTCGGTGCGGTAGAGGTCGCGCACCTTGCCGGTGTGCAGGTGGACCAGGCCGGGCACCTGGACCGGCTCGGGCTTGGTGACAAATCCGCTCAAGGTGTTCAGTCCTCAGGGGTCGTTCACGGGCGTGGGGCACCGCGAAAGGGGAGGTCACTGCCCCCGCAGTCTTTCACGAACGCCTGTGGGCTCGTTCTTGCAGAGCCGGTCCAGCAGATTGGCGGTGGCCCGCTGGACGCGCTCGTCGGTCATGCCGGGCCGGTCCAGGGCGGGTGACCAGGCGAAGGTCCCGGCGGCGAAGACGTACGCGCCGCTGGGCGCCCGGTACAGGGAGGTCTCCTGGAAGCGGGTGCGCCCGGCGAGGTCCTGGTACGGCGAGTGGGCCAGCAGCACCCGCTCGGTGTGCTCGGGCAGCGCCACCTTGGGGTAGTACCGGTCGGCCTCCCCCGCGACGAGGCCGGGCAGCTCCTCGCCCTCCATCAGCCCGGTGCCGTCCCAGAGCCAGTGCGCGGTGTGCCGGGCGAGCAGCGGGACGGGCGCGGCGACACTGCCCGAGTACTGCACGCCGAGCAGGTGCTGCTCGGGCTCCCCCGCGTCGCGCCACAGCGCGCTGGAGGCGCCGGGCGCCCCGGCGGCGGGGCTCCCCGGCCCGGCCTTCTGCCGCTTGCGGCAGTTGAGCAGCCGGTTGGGCTCGCCGGAGGCGGCCGGGGTCAGCTCGACGCGCCAGTACATGGTGTTGGCGGAGAGGAACACCAGGGAGGTGCCGCCGTCGCGGGCCTTCTCGGCGGCCCGGCGCATCGGCTCGGACCAGTACTCGTCGTGGCCGGGGAAGACCAGCGCCCGGTGCCGCGCCGGGTCGACCAGGCCCGCGTGCAGGTCGGTGGCGGTGGCGTAGGAGAGGTCGTAGCCGTAGCGCTCGGCCCAGCGGATGAAGTCGTAGGCGTGGCCGACGTGCAGGGGCAGTCCGGCGGTGGCGTGCGGGCGGTCGAAGGAGACGGTGACGGCGGCCTCGGCCTCGCCGAGCAGCCCGCCGGCGTCGTCCCAGGCGTGGTAGAGGCTGGCGCCGCTGCGGCCGTCCTCGGGGAACAGGTTGTACGCCTGCCAGGTGACGTCGGGGAGCACCAGGAGCAGCTCGGCGGCGGCAGCCGCCTGATGGTCGAAGTCCCGTACGGTGAACGGGATGTGGCTTCGGTGCAGCATGTCACGGGTGGTCAGCACGGCGACGTACGCACCGGGCTGCCAGTGGGTGGGGATCTGCAGCCGCCAGGAGTGCCACCAGTGGTGGCAGGAGACGGTGCGCTCGACGACCAGCGGGGCGGGCTGGACGAGTCCGGGGATCAGCGGACTGGTGGTCATGTGGCGGGCGCCGTCGCCGCCGTAGTGGCCGATCCGGTAGACGTCGACGGAGAACTCCCGGGGCGGGTTGACGGTCACCCGGAAGTCCACCGAGCCGCCGGGGCGGATGAACCCGGCCGAGGCGAAGCCCTTGATCTGCTGGTCCACGTCGTTGGAGCTGCGCGGGGTGCCGACCGGCGGGCTGGGGCGGCCCCCGGCGGCGAGGGGGCGCTGGCCGGGGGCGTCCACCGAGACGTACCAGGGCACGCTGCCGCCGTTGTCGAGGTACTCGTCGGGGCTGCGCAGCCAGGGCAGCGGGCCTTGTCCGAAGGGGTCGGAGACGCTGTAGGCGTGCGTTCCGGACTCCCAGCGGCGATTGAGTTCGGTCCCCACGCGACCCTCCCAGCTGGCACCTTCGTCCGGGGATGGCACGTGCCCCCCGGATGTGCGTGCGGTCTAATACACCACACCGCGCGGACGCTGCGTCACCCCACGGTAGCAATTGGTGTACGGAAACTTTGCGGCCGGGGGAGTCAGGGCCTCCGGCCTGCGAGGACGGCCGGCGCCCCGGCCGCCCGGGGGCGCGTACGGATGCTCCGAGCGCCGCCCCCGAGCCGGGCCAGAGCCGGGTCAGAGGCGGGCCCGCGGCGGGTCAGAGGCGCACGGGCTTCTCCAGCCGGACGTCCGCCGCGTCCAGCCAGGCGCGCAGCGGCCCGTCCTGGCCCTGCTCGACGGCCTGGGCCACCGGGCCCGCCAGGTCGGTGCGGCGGACCCCGCGCACCAGCAGCACCGGGCCGTCCAGCCAGTCCAGGCCCGGGGTGCCGCCCGCGGTGTCCACGGCGGCGCAGCAGACCATCGCGGTGACGTGGTCCACGAGCAGGTCGCGGCCGGAGCGGGCGGGTTCGAGCAGCGGGGCGGGGGCGGCGGTGCGGGCCGGGCCGGCGGCGAGCAGGGCGGCGAGGCGTTCGCCGTCGCCCTCGGCGAGCCGGCCGAGGAGCCGGGTGAGGGTGGGGGCGCCGGGGCGGGCCTGGGGGGCGAGCCGGTCCAGGGCGCCCTGCAGGGCGGCGGCGCGGGAACGCCAGCCGGCGTCCACGACCTCGGCCGGGTAGTCGGTCCACTCCAGCTCGTGCCAGACCCCGGCCGGGGGGCGGCCGAAGAAGAGCTCGGCGGCGAGGAGGGAGACGGCCCGGTCGACGGCGCCGGGCTCCTCCAGCAGGTCACAGGCGGGGCGGTCGCCGAGCCGGGTTCCGTAGCCCTCGGCCAGCCGGTCGCGGCGGGACAGCTCGGTGAGCGCGGAGGCGACGCCGGCGTTGAGGCGGGAGGGGTGGCGGCCGAGCCGCCAGGCGGGCAGGGCGACCCTGGTAAGCAGGCGGTCCCAGCCGGCGTAGGCGAGGCCGACCTGCTCCTGGGCGGCTATGCGCAGGCCGTAGTCCACGCTGCGGGCCTGCTCGGAGGCCCAGCCGGCCACCGACCGCTCCAGCTCGGCGGCGTGGCCGCGGCAGGCGCCGAGCAGCCGGCGGGTGATCGCCCCGGTGAGGCGGTGGGCGAGCGCGGCGGGCCCGCGCCGGGGCGGGGCGGGCGGGGTCGCCACACCGAAGCCGGGGGCCCAGGCGCCGCCGGAGTCGAGGCTGGCGTCCAGGCTGCGCAGGAAGCGGCGGGCGGCGGCGATCTCGTGGTCGGCGGAGGCGGCCGTCCCGGCGACCACGGGGGCCAGCAGCGCGCGCAGCTCCCCGGCCCGCATCCACCACAGGAACGGCGAGCCGATCACCAGCACGGGCGCGGGCGGCACCCGGTGGCGGCCGGCGGGCGGGAGGTCCTCCAGCCAGCTGTCGCAGTCGGGCGTCAGCGCGACGGCCGAGGGCGCGGGCACCTCCAGCCGCTCGGCCAGCTCGTCGATGAGCCGGTACAGCTCGGGCGCCTCGGCGCGCGCCAGCGGGACGGCCGGGGTGCGCGGTGGGACGGCCCGTCGGTACGCCCGGGCGGTGAGGGCGGCCACCGCGAGGGTGAGGACGGCGACGGCGCACACCGCCCAGCGGGCCACGTCCCAGCCGACGGCGTCGGAGGATCCCGGCGCGCCGATGCGGCCCGTGAACCGCCCGGCGAGCAGGACCACCGCCACGGCGGCGGGCAGAACGGCGGCGGCCAGGGCGAGGCCCCGGACCCGCAGGACGGCCTGGGCGTGAGCGCGCGCGGTGTCGACTGCGGCCATACCGGCACCCCCTTCGGAGCTCTGGTGCGCCCGGTGACGGGCCCCTGAGCCGACTCGAAACGATCAGTTCCGACCGGGAAGCGGAGTCGCCCGATCCCGGCAGTGCAAGCTGCATGGTGCTACTGAACATTTTCGACGCGGCGTCCCGGGTGGGCGTTCCGGATCGTCCCGGTTTCCACTCGTCCCGGTGACACCGCCCGAACACCGACGCCGTCACCCTCGGGGCGACGACCGGTCCGGTGCGAAGCACCCGCGTGACCGCCCGGCCGGACGCCGTCCAGCATCACCCCGCGGAAACCCCGCTACCCGGCGGCGACCCCGGCGCACAGACCCGGCGCACTGCGATCCAGCGCACCATAAGGCCGGGCACCCGGTTACGTCAGCCGGATGCGGACGCTGTCACCCGATGGGCTGGAATCGGGCCGCCGAACGGTGCGCCGCGCCCTTCGTCACCCTCGTGCGGGAAACGCCGAGGGCGCTGCGTCCATGGGGTGGAAACCCCCACGGTCCGCAGCGCCCTCGGACGGAGAGCCGGAACCGGCTACGCGGTGGCCGCCTTCAGCGCGATGTCGGTGCGGTGCTGGCCGCCCTTGAGCGAGATCCGGCCGACCCCGGCGTACGCGCGCTCGCGCGCCTGGGCGAGGTCGGTGCCGGTCGCGGTGACGGACAGCACCCGGCCGCCGGTGCTCAGCACCCGGCCGTCCTCGTCGGAGGCGGTGCCGGCGTGCAGCACGTACGCCGTGCCGTCCGCCTCGGCCTCGTCCAGGCCCTCGATCGGGTCCCCGGTGCGCGGAGCCGCCGGGTAGCCCTCGGAGGCGACGACGACGGTCACGGCCGCGTCCTCGCTCCAGCGCAGCGGCTCCAGCTGGTCCAGGGTGCCGTTGCCGGCCGCCAGCAGGACGCCGGCCAGCGGGGTGCGCAGCCGGGCCAGCACGACCTGGGTCTCCGGGTCGCCGAAGCGGGCGTTGAACTCGATCACGCGGGTGCCGCGCGAGGTCAGCGCCAGGCCCGCGTACAGCAGGCCGGAGAACGGGGTGCCACGGCGGCGCAGCTCGTCCACGGTCGGCTGCAGGACGCTCTCCAGGACCTCCTCGACCAGCCCGGCCGGGGCCCAGGGCAGCGGGGAGTAAGCGCCCATGCCGCCGGTGTTGGGGCCCTCGTCGCCGTCCAGCGCGCGCTTGAAGTCCTGCGCGGGCTGCAGCGGCACGACGGTGGTGCCGTCGGTGATCGCGAACAGCGACACCTCGGGGCCGTCCAGGTACTCCTCGATGACCACGCGCTCGCAGGAGGCGGCGTGGGCCAGCGCGGCCTCGCGGTCGGAGGTGACCACGACGCCCTTGCCGGCCGCCAGGCCGTCGTCCTTGACCACGTACGGGGCGCCGAAGGCGTCCAGGGCCTCGGCGGCCTCCTCGGGCGTGGTGCAGACGTAGGAGCGGGCGGTGGGCACGCCGGCGGCGGCCATCACGTCCTTGGAGAACGCCTTGGAGCCCTCCAGCTGGGCGGCCGGGGCGGACGGGCCGAACACCGGGATGCCGGCCGCGCGCAGCGGGTCGGCGACGCCCGCGACGAGCGGGGCCTCCGGGCCGACGACGACCAGGTCGGCGCCGAGCCGCACGGCCAGGTCGAGGACCTGGGCGCCGTCCAGCTGGTCGACCGGGTGGAGCGCCGCCACCCGGGCGATCCCGGCGTTGCCCGGGGCGCAGTGCAACTCGGTCACGGAGGGATCTTGGGACAGGGAGCGGCACAGGGCGTGTTCGCGGGCGCCGCCGCCGATGACGAGGACCTTCACGCTGGCCAAGGGTAGTGGGTGGCCGGTTCCGGCCTCCTTCCGGGCCCGTGCGATCGTCCAGCCGGAAGAGGTCAGTACGCCGACGAGCCCGGAGGAACCTCCAGGCCGGGCCCGGGGTGATCAGCAGCGGGTGTCCGGGTCAGGACGGCGGGTCACCGGGGCCTCCCTCGGACGGGTGAAATCCCGCCGCGGCGCGCAACCCGCTCACCTCGGGTTCCGGTGGCCGAATCCGGTAACGATCATCCGGGAAGCGTCCCCACGGTCAGCCATTTGGCGGTAAGAAGTGCTGTTGGACAACCACCGGCAGACGCCACGTCAGCCGATGCGCCGCCAGACCCAGCCGCCCGCACAGGGAGCCCCACAGGTGAGCCAGCCGGAAATGCAGCCCGAGGAGAGTGCCTGGGGCAAGGAGATCGGCGAGGAGGACCAGTCCGCCCCCGCCACCGTCGCCCGCCGGGCCTCCACCCGCCGACACACCGATCTGAGCGCCCGCCAGTTCCCGCTCGGGGACTGGGGCGAGCCCGCCGAACGGCTGGAGGAGCTGTACCGCTGGTCCGAGGAGCGGGCCGTCGAGGCGATCGACTGGTACCGCCGGGACCGCGTCTGGAAGCGCCGCTGGGCCCGGCTGCTGCGCTTCGGCACGGCCTCCTTCGCGGTGGGCGGGGTCACCGCCCCGCTGGTCGACCTGGCCGGCGCGATCGGCCACGGCGCCGGCTGGGGCTACGTCGGCCTCGCGCTCGCCGCCGCCTGCTACGGCACCGACCGGGTCTTCGGCCTGACCTCGGGCTGGATGCGGGACGTCTCCACCGCACAGGCGCTGCAACGCCGCCTGGAGGCGTTCCAGTTCGACTGGGCCTCGGAGTGCGTGCGCGAGGTGCTCGGCCCGACCGAGGGCACCGCGGGCGAGGCCGCCGAGCGCTGCCTGGGCGTGCTGCGGCGCTTCTGCGAGGACGTCTCGGACATGGTCCGCACCGAGACCTCGGAGTGGATGCTGGAGTTCCGGGCCTCCATGACCCAGCTGCCCACCCAGGCCCCGGGGACCTGGGGCGGGCGCAGCGAGACCGGGGGCGGCGCGCAGGTGCGGGTGCTCCCCCCGCCGGGCACCAGGCCCACCATGCCGCGCCAGCGGCCGCCGGAGGGCCCGCTGCGGTAGGCGCCGAGGGCCTGCCGCAGTAGGCCCCGCAGTGGGCCCCGCGCGGCGTCAGGCGAAGACGATCATCGAACCCTGGGTGACGCTGCGGGCGGCCGCCGCGTACAGGCCCGACCAGGCGTGCCGCTCCTTGGCGAAGGGGTGCACGTCGTCGATCGGCGGCCCGAACGGCTGCTCCAGGCCGGTCGGGCCGAGCGGCCGGGTCGGGTCCGGCGGGTTGAGCGGGTCGATGCCCAGCGCCGGGGCCACGGCCTGGAGTTCACGCAGCAGCCCGAAGCTGGAGCCGAGCGGCCCACCGGAGGCGAGCAGCGCGTCGTCCACCAGCGGGGCGTTGAACTCGATCGGCACGTACGCGCCGGCGTGGTCGAAGTGCCAGACCAGGTGGGACTGTTCGGCGGTGCTCTCGAACATCTCCAGCAGCTGCTCGTAGTCACCGCCGAGCGCGTCGACCGGGGTGATGTCCAGGCCCGTCAGGCCCAACAGGTAGGCGCGGCGCAGGAAGTGCAGCGAGTCGTAGTCGAAGGCGGCTATGGGCTCGACCGCCCCGCTGATCCCCGGCGTGTACTGGTAGACCGGCACCTCCGGCAGCCCGAACGAGGACAACGCCGCGTTGTAGAGCGCGAGGTCGTCCCGGAAGGGGTTGTCGGGGCTGTGGCTCAGCACGTCCACCAGCGGGACGAGCCAGAGGTCGCAGGCCATGGCCGGCAGTTCCTCTCCGGGCGACGGGATCGCCCGCGGACGGGGCGACGAGGGGACGGGGTCGGTACGCGGACGACCGCCGCACGCGGCGCCCGGTCGACGACCGCCCACCCTACCGGCCCCGCGCCCGGCACGGGCCTGGGCTCCCCTCCCGGATCAGCGCAGCCTGCGGCCGAACTTCCCGTGCGGGACGGCCCGCGGCTGGGGCACCAGGCCGAGGCCCAGGCCCAGCTCCCGGCCCAGCTCCTTGCCGAGGTCGTCGTCGGCCCCGGCGGACCTCTTCGGCCGGGCCTCGGGCTCCTCGGCGGGGGCCTGAGCAGCCGCAGGGGCGGGCGCGGGAACCGGCGCGGCCGGGGCCTGCCCGCCGCCCGCCGACTCGGTGAGCAGCCCGAGGACGGTGACCGACTCCAGCGGCTCCCCCGCCAGCCCGGCCAGCAGCCGGACGGTGAACAGGTTGTACTCGCAGATGATCCGGTGCGCGCCGGGCAGGTCCCCGGCCCCGATCGCGTCGACCAGCTCCACCTGACGGTCCCAGCAGACCCCGCCCAGCACGGGCATCTCCCGCAGGTAGCGGGCGGCGAACATCCAGGACTGCACCCGCAGCCAGTCCAGGTAGTCGGCGATGCGCCGGTTGCCGAGCAGGGAGGCCACTTCCTGCCAGAACCGGCGGTCGCAGCCCACCATCACGTCCAGGTTGCCGCTGCGGGCGGCCCGCTGCGCCGCGTCGGCCCGGCGGCGCAGCGAGGAGAGCCGGGAGACGTCGGGCATCGCCCGGCCGGTGGCGAACTGCCGGTGGAAGCTGTCGGTGATCAGCACCCGGGACTCGAAGATCTCCAGGAAGTCCGACCAGCTCAGCTCGGGCACGGTGTAGCCCCGGTGGTGCTCGGCCCGCAGCAGCCCCTGCGCGCCGAGGTCGACCAGCGCCTCCCGGGCCGGGGTCGCGGAGACGCCGTACAGCTCGGCGATCTCCTTGACGGTGAAGTTGCGGCCGGCCGCGAGACGGCCGGCCATCATCTCCTCGCGCAGCGCCCCGGCGATCTGTTCGCGCAGGCTGTTGCGCTGGATGACGGGGCGGATGTCGCCTGCGCCGTTGACCGACATGCGCGCGACCTCCTCGCGGGCGGGCCGCCCCCGTACCGGCCCGCGACGGACCGGCCGGGAACGGCGGAGAACACGACGAGTGCTCATCTTCTCAAACCCGCCGGAGGCTGGTACGAACCAACCCCCCTAAATCATCCCGGATCTCCCCCTGATCCCCCCGGCGCTACCGCTGCACCGGCGCCGGAATCCCCAGCAGGCGGTCCCGCAGCACCGGGAACTCCTCCCGCGCCTTGCCCACCTCGGCCGGGTCGAAGTCCACCGTCAGGACCTGCTCCCCCGCCCCCGCCTCGGCCAGCACCCGGCCCCACGGGTCCACCACCAGGCTGTGCCCGGCCTGCTCGACCCCGCCGTGCGTCCCCGCGGTGTTGCAGGCCAGCACGAACGCCTGCTCCTCCACCGCCCGCGCCCGCGCCAGCAGCGTCCAGTGCTCGCGCCGCCGGGCCGGCCAGGCCGCCGGGACCACCATCAGCTGCGCGCCCGCGTCCAGCAGCGCCCGGAACAGCTCCGGAAAACGCAGGTCGTAGCAGGTGGCCAGGCCCAGCGTGCCGAAGTCGGTGGGCGCGGTGACGATCTCCTGCCCGGCGCCCATCACCACCGCCTCACCGCTGTCGAAGCCGAAGCGGTGGATCTTGCGGTAGGTGTGCACCAGCTCGCCGTCCGGGGCGAACACCAGCGAGGTGTTGTAGATCGGCCCGTCCGGATCGCGTTCGACGATCGATCCGGCGTGCAACCACACCCCGGCCGCCCGGGCCGCCGACGCCATCGCGTCGGAGGTGGGCCCGTCGAGCGTCTCCGCGCCCTCCGGCCAGAGGTCGTAGGCGAAGCCCCCGAGCGGCCACAGTTCGGGCAGGACCACCAGGTCCGCGCCCTGTTGCGCCCGCACCAGCGCGACCGCGCGGGCCCGCCGTTCGGCCGGCGGCTCGGCATCGGAGACCGCGAGTTGGATCAATGAAGCGCGCACAGTACCACCGTCCACGACAAGAGACCTACGATCGTCACCCGAAAGCGCTGCCCTGCTGTCACCGGGCAGCGTAACGTGCGGTTAGCGTGTGTGCCCGGAAGCCGGACCATCCCGGCCGAACCCCGAGGGCCGGGGGCGCAGGCGGCGAGAGAGCTGACGGAGGGCCGGAGATTCCCGTGACGGACAATCAGACCGTGCAGGCTTGCACCGAGGCGTGGACGCAGAGCATCGAGTCCATAGTGGAGCTGGTCGCCCCCCTCCCCGAGAACTCCTGGAACCGGGCCACCGAGTGCCCCGGCTGGTCCGTCCGGGACATCGTCTCGCACGTCATCGCCGTCGAGTCCGAACTGCTCGGCGACCCCCGCCCGATCCACTCCCTGCCCCGCGATCTGCGCCACGTCACCAGCGAGTTCGCCCGCTACATCGAACTGCCGGTCGACAAGCGCCGCTGCCACACCGCGCCGGAGATGGTCGGCGAGCTGGAGTACACGATCATCCGCCGCTCCCGGGCGCTGCGCAACGCCAAGCAGACCCCGGACGAGCTGGTGCCCCTGCCGCTCGGTCAGGACGCGCCCAAGGTCCCGTACCACTACCTCCTGCAGACCCGGGTCCTCGACGTCTGGGCCCACGAGCAGGACCTCCGCCGTACCCTCGACGCCCCCGGGAACCTCGACTCCCCCGCCGCCCTGATCGCCCGTGACCTCCTGCTGTCCGGCCTGCCCAAGGCCGTCGCCCACGCCGCCGGCGCCCCCGCCGGGACGACCATCGTCCTGGACGTCACCGGCCCGGTGGAGTTCCTGCGCACCGTCCGCGTCGACGCCGCGGGCCGCGGCTCGGTGGACGAGTCCATCAGCCTGGCCCCCGACGTCCAGCTCACCATGGACTGGGAGACCTACGTCCGCCTCGCCTGCGGCCGCGGCCGCCCCGGCCCGGTGACCATCGACGGCGACAAGGAACTCGCCGACCGCGTCCTCGCCAACTTCTCCGTCACCCCCTGACCCACCGGCGCACACCACCCGGCGCATACGCACCAATGCGCGCCGGGTCGGCACCACTCGTGCACCCATACGTCAACCCGACACCAGCCACCTCACCCGTTCGGCCTCGTTGTTCCGGGCAGTCCATCCGACACTCGGAAGAAGGAGGGGCGTCCACCATGGACGACGAACAGCAGGAACAGATGGTGCTGGTGCGGTCGAGCTTCCCGGTCACGGGGCAGCCGATCCGCGTGGTGATGATCGACGGGGAACCGTGGTTCGTCACGGCGGATGTGTGCCGCGTCATCGGTCGACGGAACCCGACCACCGCCGTATACGGCCTGGAACCCCACCAGCACCGAACCATCGACCTGCGGATGGTCACCCTCCATCGGATGGAGGGTGACCACGAATCCGCAGGTCAGAAACCCTACCGAGGAAATTCACTGCTCGGTGTGGTGAGCGAGGCAGGGCTTTACAGCCTTCTCATGAGGTCGGACAAGAAGTCCGCCCTGCCGTTCCGGGCATGGGTCACCGAAGAGTTGCTCCCCTCCATCCGGCGAGGGGACACCGACGTCTCCGCTCAGCAACAGCGGATGGCGGAGACCCTGACCGAGGCGATCGGCCAGCAGGTGCAGATCGTTGCGGAGATCGATCACGAGGACTGGCCCGACCTGACCTTCCACTCGGACGGGACGGTGCACTGTCGGCACGGGGTGATGACCCTCCATCAGCCGACGCCGGAGGAGGACAGCGGTCCGCCCTTCGGCGCGTACTTCGCCTGCCAGGGCGAGGACCGGGTCGGCATCAGGGGCAGCCGGATCGTCCCCGGCTGCCCGAAGCTGAAGCTGGTGGACCTGGTCCGTCTACGTGAGGCCCAGCCAGCCCCCGCGTCCACGTCGCATGACCCTGACTTCATGTATGCGGACGTCGACCAGGGCCAGATCAGCCGCGTGTACGGCACAACCTCACAGATCGCCGAGCTGATGCGCGGGCCCATGCGCTGAATCGGCCTGGCAACCCTTGTTCCGAACAAGGGTCAATGACGCCGAATGCCTAACTTAAAGTCAGGCATAGGGCGTTTCCGCAGGTCGGAAACCCTACGCAATGACCTTCCGGCGCAGCCGGAGGATCATCAGGGTCCCCACGGCCAGCGGGACGTACAGCCAGCAGAACGCCCAGCGGAAGGCATCGACCGGATACCCGTCGGTGCCTTCCGGCGTGAGCGCGTCCAGCAGGACGCCGATGCCGAGCAGGCTGATCATCGTGCCGATGAAGCCGCCCATGTTGACGATGCCGGAGGCCGTGCCGAGGCGCTCCGAGGGGTTGTGGGCGCGGGCGTAGTCCATGCCGACGAGTGAGGCGGGGCCGTTGCTGCCCATCACCACGACGAGGCCGACCAGCAGCCACATCGGCGGGTGTCCGCCGGGCCAGGCCAGGGCGAGTGCCCAGCCGAACGCCGTGACCCCGATGACGGTGAGCACGATGGGCATCCGGGCCCGCGCGGTGCGGGAGAGCACCCGGCCGAAGACGAAGCCCGCGGTCATGTTGGAGAGCACCAGCAGGGTCAGCATCCCGCCCGCCCCGGCCCGGGACATCCCCTGGGCCTCCACCAGGTAGGGCAGGCCCCAGAGCAGGCCGAAGACGTTGCCGGGGAACTGCGTGGTGAAGTGCACCCAGAGCCCGAGCCGGGTGCCGGGCTCGCGCCAGCAGTCGCGCACCTGACGCCCGATCGGCGGGCGCTCCCCGCCCTGGGGCTGCGCCTCGGCCACCCCGGCCGGGGCCTCCCGCAGGAAGAGCGCGACGAGGGCGAACACCGCGACGCCGAGCAGCGCGATCGCCGTGAAGGTCGGCGTCCAGCCCTCCTGGTGCAGCACCTGGGCGAGCACCACGGTGGTGATCAGGTTGCCGCCCATCCCGACCAGGCCCGTCAGCTGGGCGACGAAGGGGTTGCGGGCCGCCGGGAACCAGCGGGCGGCTATGCGCAGCACGCTGATGAAGGTCATGGCGTCGCCGCAGCCGAGCACCGCCCGGGAGACCAGCGCGGGGCCGAAGGCGGAGCTGAACGCGAAGGCCAGCTGCCCGACGCTCAGCAGCACCACGCCCGTCAGCAGGACCCGGCGCGGGCCGAAGCGGTCGACGAGCAGGCCGACGGGTATCTGCATGGCCGCGTAGACCAGCACCTGGAGGATCGAGAAGGTGGAGAGCGCCGAGGCGCCGATGCCGAAGCGGTCGGCGGCGTCCAGGCCGGCCACGCCGAGGCTGGTGCGGTGGATGACGGCCAGGACGTAGACGCTGACGCCGATGGACCAGGCCAGCCAGGCCGCACGCCCACCGGGAGGAGCCCACGGCGAAGGCGCTGCGGTGGATCGGGACGCGGCTGAACGGGCGGGCTCCACGGTCATAGTGCGACCAGATTAGTCATCCCATGATTGGATGCCCGGAGCCGGGGTGCAGAACCGGTCGAACCGGACCGGGCCCGTCACCTTCAAACCGCCATGCTCAGCCCGTCACCGTCCAGGACACCGAGCGGGTCATGTACTTGTCCCGGAAGCCCTCGTCCCGCACCCAGTCGGTGGTGTCGCGCACCGTCGCGGTCACGGTGGCCGTACGGCCCGGCTCCAGGTCCAGCCGCGCGGTGTCCAGCCGCCCGTCCGAGGGCTGCGGCTTCACCGGGACGCCGTCCACCTTCCACTCCACCGCGAGCTGCCGGGCGCCGGTCAGCGGCAGCGGCCGCACGTCCAGCCGGGGGCGCCCGGTCACCTCGCCCGGGGGCGGCGAGGGGGCGTCGGTGGGGCGGACCTTGCGGTAGAGCTCCTCGATGATCGCCTCGCGCGAGGGCAGGTTGTAGGCACTGCCCAGGGTGCGCATCACCGAGTCCTGGGTCGGCCGGTAGAGGCCGTTGGCGCTGCGGTACGCCCCGACGGTCCCGGCGCCGTCCGGGGACTCGGCGCCCAGCCAGCGCCACCACTTCGTCTGCTTCCGGCGCATGTCGTCGGCGCCGAGGGTGGAGAGGTTCGGGTAGTCCGCGTCCTCCGGGGCGCTGTCGTACTCGTCCCCGAGGTCCCCCACGGTGTGGCCGATCTCGTGCTGGATGATCCGCCCGGCGTCCGGGCTGCCCCCGGCCAGGGTGGTCACCCCGGTGCCGCCGGCGCCGCCGTACTCGGCGGAGTTGGCCAGCGCGATCAGGTACTGCGGCCCGGCGCCGTCCCCCGCGTACCGGGCGGTGGCGGACTCGTCGGCGCACAGCAGCCGGGCGGTGCCCTCGCACCAGAAGTGCATGCCGAGCGGGGTGCCGGGGTTGCGGCCCCGGCTCTCGCTCTCGGCTATCCCGGCGACCGGGGAGACGACCTCGACGCGCCGTATGTTGAAGAACCCCTGGTAGGTGCGGAAGGGCTCGATGTCCATCAGCGCGTGCCACGCCTTGTCGGCCTGCTGCCGGAACAGCTCCTGCTGGTCGGCGGTGTAGCCGTCCCCGAGGAGCACGAGGGTGATCCGGTTGGCCGGGTCCCCGGTGCGGCGTATGTCGAAGGTCGGGGCGGCGGCCGGGGCCCGCTGGTCGGCCCGTACGGCGTGGTGCGGGGGCGCCGCCCGGTCGGCCGGTGGCGCGCCCGGCCCGATCACGCCGAAGGGCGAGGGGCCCGCCAGCTCCAGCGCGGCCGGCAGTACGGCGGTGGACACCAGCACGAGCGCGGCCAGACTCCGGACGAGACGGCCAGGGTTGCCAGGCGGCATACGGGTGCGTCCTCGGTGCTCCGGTCACCCGCGTCGCCCGGGTGGTGGAGCGGAGACGTACCCGACGCGGCGTGTCGCCCCTACCGGCGCACGCAAATGTCACCGACCTGGCCGAACGATCCGCATCGTCCCAGCCATACCAATCAATCCTTGGAGCACAGCGGAAGGGGCCCCGCTCCGCACCGTCGTGCGGAACGGGGCCCCTTCACGGGTCCTCGGCCGATCAGCCCCAGGTGATCAGGCGCTTGGGCTGCTCCAGCAGACCGGCCACGTCGGCCAGCACCCTGGAGCCCAGCTCACCGTCGACCAGGCGGTGGTCGAAGGAGAGCGCCAGCGTGGTCACCTGGCGCGGGACGACCTTGCCCTTGTGCACCCACGGCAGCTCCCGGACCGCGCCGAAGGCGAGGATCGCGGCCTCACCCGGGTTGAGG
The DNA here is from genome assembly GCF_044455705.1 of Kitasatospora sp. NPDC051170. Classification (NCBI taxonomy): domain Bacteria; kingdom Bacillati; phylum Actinomycetota; class Actinomycetes; order Kitasatosporales; family Streptomycetaceae; genus Kitasatospora; species Kitasatospora sp. NPDC051170. Next base: position 335,052 of record NZ_JBITFA010000006.1, read on the forward strand.
ATCGGGGTGCCGGTGTCGACGCCGAAGACGCCGACGTTGGTGATGGTGACCGTGCCGCCCTGCATGTCGGCCGGCGAGGTCTTGCCCTGGCGGGCGGTCTCGACCAGCTCGCCGAGCGAGGTCGCGAGGCCCGCGAGGGTCTTGGACCCGGCGTCCTTGATGTTCGGGACGATCAGGCCGCGCGGGGTGGCCGCGGCGATGCCGAGGTTCACCTGGCCCTTGATCACGATCTCCTGGGACGCCTCGTCCCACTGGGCGTTGATCTCGGGGTGCCGCTTGATCGCCGTGAGCAGCGCCTTGGCGACCAGCAGCAGCGGGCTGACGCGGACGTCGCGGCCCAGCTCGCCGGTCTCCTTGAGCTTGCGGACGAACTTCATCGTGCGGGTCACGTCGACCTGGACGAACTCGGTGACGTGCGGGGCGGTGAAGGCCGAGGCCACCATCGCCTGCGCGGTCGCCTTGCGCACGCCCTTGATCGGCACCCGGACGTCGCCCGCCGCCGGCACGACCGGCGCCGGGGCCTGGACGGCCTCGGGCGCCTGCGCCACGACGGGCTCGGCCACCGGCGCGGCCTGGGCCGCCGCGAAGGCGTGCAGGTCCTCGCGGGTGATCACGCCGCCCGTACCGGTCGGGGTGACGGCCCGCAGGTCGACGCCGAGGTCCTTGGCCAGCTTGCGCACCGGCGGCTTCGCCAGCGGACGCTCCCCGGCCGGGGCCTCGGCCACCGGAACCGCCGGAGCCACGGGGGCTGCCGGGGCCACGGGAGCCGGAGCCGCGACGGGCGCGGGCTTCGCCGGAGCGGCCACGGCGGTGGCCGTGGTACGACGGGCCCGGCGCTGCGCGGTGCCGGTGCGCGGGCCGTAGCCGACCAGCACCTCCCGGCGCTCGGGCTCCGCCTCGGCCTCCGGAGCCGCAGCCGGTGCGGCGGCAGCGGGTGCGGGCGCGGCGGCCGGAACGGCCCCCGCTTCCCCGGCGACCGCGATCGAGATGATCACGGTGCCGACGTCGACAGTCGCCCCCTCGGGGAAGTGCAGCTGCTCGACGACCCCGTTGTACGGGATCGGCAGCTCCACGGCCGCCTTGGCGGTCTCCACCTCGCACACGACCTGCCCGTCGGTGACGACGTCACCGGGCTTGACGTACCAGCTGAGGATCTCGGCCTCGGTGAGTCCCTCGCCCACGTCGGGCATCTTGAACTCGCGGAGCGCGCGAACTTCGGTGGTCATCTTCGCTCCCCGGTATCAGTACGCGAGCGCGCGGTCGACGGCGTCGAGCACGCGGTCCAGGTCGGGCAGGAACGCCTCCTCGACCCGGGACGGCGGGTACGGCGCGTGGTAGCCGCCGACCCTCAGGACAGGCGCTTCCAGGTGGTAGAAGCACTTCTCCGTGAGCCGGGCGGCCAGCTCGGCGCCCATGCCCAGGAAGACCGGCGCCTCGTGCACCACGACGGCCCGGCCGGTGCGCTTCACGGACTCCTCGAGCGTCCGGAAGTCCACCGGGGAGAGCGAGCGCATGTCGACGACCTCCAGGCGGCGGCCGTCCTCCTCGGCGGCCGCGGCGGCCTCCAGGCAGACCTTCACCATCGGGCCGTACGCGATCAGCGTCACGTCGGTGCCGGGCCGGACGATCCGGGCGTCGTGCATCCCGAGGTCCGGGGCCGCGCCGACCTCGCCCTTGTCCCAGTAGCGCCGCTTGGGCTCCAGGAAGATCACCGGGTCGTCCGACTCGATGGCCTGGCGCAGCATCCAGTGCGCGTCGTGGGCGTTGGACGGGGTGACCACCCGCAGGCCCGCGGTGTGGGCGAAGTACGCCTCGTGGGACTCGCTGTGGTGCTCGACCGCGCCGATGCCGCCCGCGTACGGGATGCGGACGGTGACGGGCATCTTGACGTGCCCGAGCGCGCGGGCGTGCATCTTCGCCAGCTGGGAGACGATCTGGTCGAAGGCCGGGTAGACGAAGCCGTCGAACTGGATCTCCACGACCGGGCGGTAGCCGCGCAGCGCGAGGCCGATCGCGGTGCCCATGATGCCGGACTCGGCGAGCGGGGTGTCGATCACCCGGCCCTCGCCGAAGTCCTTCTGCAGGCCGTCGGTGATGCGGAAGACGCCACCGAGCTTGCCGATGTCCTCGCCCATGAGGAGCGTCTTCGGGTCGTTCTCCAACGACTTGCGCAGCGCGTCGTTGAGCGCCTTGGCGATGCTGAGCTGGCCGGCCATCAGTGGTTCTCCCCCGCCTCGAAGGAGGCCGCGTACTCGATGTACTCGACCCGTTCCTCGTCGACCAGCGCATGAGGCTCGCTGTAGACGTGGTCGAAGATCAGCGTCGGGTCCGGGTCGGGCATGCTGCGCACGCCCTCGCGCACCCGCAGCCCCAGCTGCTCGCTCTCGGCGTCGACGGCCGCGAAGAACTCCTCGTCGGCCAGGCCCTCCTTCTCCAGGAGGGTGCGCAGCCGCAGGATCGGGTCCTTGGCCTTCCAGGCCTCGGTCTCCTCCGCGTGCCGGTAGCGGGTCGGGTCGTCGGAGGTGGTGTGCGCGCCCATGCGGTAGGTGAAGGCTTCGATCAGCACCGGGCCGTTGCCGTTGCGGGCGTGGTCGAGCGCCCAGCGGGTCACCGCGAGGCAGGCCAGCACGTCGTTGCCGTCCACCCGCACGCCCGGGAAGCCGAAGCCGGAGGCGCGGCGGTAGAGCGGGATCTTGGTCTGGGTGGTGGTGGGCTCGGAGATCGCCCACTGGTTGTTCTGGCAGAAGAAGACGACCGGCGCGTTGTAGACGGAGGCGAAGGTGAACGCCTCGTTGACGTCGCCCTGGCTGGAGGCGCCGTCGCCGAAGTACGCGATCACCGCGTCGTCGGCGCCGTCCTTGGTGATGCCCATCGCGTAACCGGTGGCGTGCAGGGCCTGCGCGCCGATCACGATGGTGTAGAGGTGGAAGTTCTTCTCGTTCGGGTCCCAGCCGCCGTGGTTCACGCCGCGGAACATGCCGAGCAGGTTCAGCGGGTCGACGTCGCGGCACCAGGCCACGCCGTGCTCACGGTAGGTGGGGAAGGCGTAGTCGCCGGTCCGCATGGCCCGCCCGGAGCCGACCTGGGCCGCCTCCTGGCCGAGCAGCGAGGCCCACAGGCCCAGCTCGCCCTGGCGCTGCAGCGCGGTCGCCTCACCGTCGAACCGGCGCACCAGCACCAGGTCGCGGTAGAGGGAGCGCAGTTCGTCGGGGGTGACGGTGAGGGGGTAATCCGGGTGCTCGACCCGCTCGCCTTCCGGCGTGAGCAGCTGCACGAGCTCCGGCTGGGCGTCCTTACCCGTGGCGCGGAGGGTGTCAGGGACGCCGGGGGCCGCCTTCTTGCGGGCCCTCGCCGTGCTTTTGACGGTCACGTTCACTCCTCGGTCTGTCCGGCCGCCCGGGGTCGCCGGTGACCGGTCCGGTCACCGCCTCGCGGGGCGCGCGTGGGTGTGCGCACCTACTGCGTGGCAGGTGGTGATCCTGTTCCGACGGCGTCCCGCTAGAGAACGTTACCCAGCGTCCGCCCTTGGCGCGTCTGCGCTAGGACGTCCTACTTGTTCAGGGTCCACAACCCCGAGGGTGCCGCGCTCGGCGAGCCGTCGGAAGGGTGGGGGTGACGGTCGGCGTGACGCAGCTCTCATTTCGAGCGCCTTCAGGACACCAGCGCACGTTATCCGGGCAGACGCCCGCGCGTAAGGGGGTTCTCGGTATCGGTTCGTTCCGTCATGGCTTGATCACAACGCCACCACGAACCGGGAGGGGCACCTGTCGTACGGTGATATGGGAGGCTTTGGGCGTGACTGACAACGGACATATCAGGGTATTCCTGCTCGACGACCACGAGGTGGTCCGGCGGGGCGTGCACGATCTGCTCTCCGTCGAAGGCGACATCGAGGTGGTCGGCGAGGCCGGGACGGCCGCCGAGGCGATCACCCGGATCCCGGCCGTCCACCCCGACGTCGCGGTCCTCGACGTGCGGCTTCCGGACGGCAACGGCGTCGAGGTCTGCCGCGAGATCCGGTCACGGATGCCCGGGATCAAGTGCCTGATGCTGACGTCCTTCTCGGACGACGAGGCCCTGTTCGACTCGATCATGGCGGGCGCCTCGGGCTACGTCCTCAAGGCGATCCGCGGCACCGACCTGATCACCGCCGTCCGGGACGTGGCGGCCGGCCGCTCCCTGCTCGACCCGGTGGCCACCAGCCGGGTGCTCGCCCGACTGCGCGACGGCGGCGAGAAGGAGGACGAGCGGTTGGCACAACTCACCAAGCAGGAGCGGCGAATCCTCGACCTCATCGGCGAAGGTATGACGAATCGTCAGATCGGCAACGAGTTGCACCTCGCCGAGAAGACGGTGAAGAACTACGTCTCCAGTCTGCTCGCCAAGATGGGCATGGAGCGACGGACCCAGGCGGCCGCCTTCGTGGCGCGGCACCAGGCCGACCACCAGTACTGACCCATCCCCTGCACAGTCCTGACGGTTTGTCAAGGACCCCTGCGGTGTGGCCATAACCTCTGGCTGTGACTTTCAGCCAGACCCTCGCCTGTGCCCCGGCCCGTCCCGACCTCACCGCGCCACCGATGGGGACCCTCAGCCCACCCGTCCCGCACACCGCACTCGCCGAGGTCCTGGACCGCTATCCCGTGGGGAGAACGCTGACCACCGAACCGGTCGCGGAGGGCCTGCTGAACCGGGGCTACCGGGTCACCACCGAGGCCGGCACGTACTTCCTGAAGTGCTACGTCGACGCCGCCACCGCCAACCGTCCCAGGATCCTCGCCCACCACCGCGCCACCGCCGACCTGTCCGCCCTCGGCCTGCCCGTCGCACCCCCACTGACCTGCGCGGAACGCGCGAACACCGTGGTCGGCCTGGGGGGCCGGCTGTTCGCGCTCTTCCCCTGGGTGGAGGGCCGTCACCGGCACGGCACCGAGCTCGCCCTCTCGGAGTGCGACGCGCTCGGCGCGCTGCTCGGCCGGCTGCACGGCGCGCTCGACGACGTCTGCGCCCCCCTCGACCAGCCCGCCGGCTACCGCAGCGCCGACCCCGCCGACAGCGCCGGCCTGGCCCGCGACCTGCGCCGACACGCCCGCGAGCACCGCCCCCACGGGGCCCTGGACACCCTGGTCGAGCGCCGGCTCACGGAACGGCTTGAACTGCTCGCCGACCACGCCCACCGCCGCCCCGCCCCGGGCGTCGCCCCGCCCACCGGCTGGACCCACGGCGACTTCCACGGGCTCAACCTGCTCTACGGCCCGGGCGACGGCGACGGCGGGCAGGTCACGGCCGTCCTGGACTGGGACAAGCTCGGCCCCCAACCGCGCGCCGAGGAGGCCGTCCGCGCGGCCACCCTGCTCTTCAACGACCGGACCTCCGGCACGCTCGACCTCGTCCGGGTCCGCCACTACTCCCAGGCGTACCGGGCCACCGGGGCCGCCACCGCCGAACACCTGGCCGCCGCCGCCCACCGGGTCTGGTGGGAGCGGCTGAACGACTTCTGGATGCTGCAGTGGCGCTACCAGCGGGGCGACCACCGGGCCGACCCGCTCTACCCCGCCTCGGCGGGGCAGCTGGCGTGGTGGTGCCAGGAGTACGAGCAGGTCCTGGACGCCTTCGCCAACTGACCCGGACCGTCAGCCGGCCGGCTTGGTGGGCGGGGCGCCCGGCGAGCTCGCCCCTCCGGCCGGCGTCGTCACCGGGGAGGTCGGCTCCTTCGAGGTCGACGCCGAGGGGCTGGTCGTCTGCGAGTGGGTGGCGGTCGGGGTCGGCGTCGGCGTGTTCGTGTGCTTCGCACTCGGCGACGGCGACATGTTGCCGCCGCTCCCGCCGTTGTTGCCGGTGTCCGTCGGCTGCTGCGGCTTCTTGGTGACGGTGTTGGAGGCCGCCGGGCTCTGCCCGTTGCCGCTCTGGGCGGTCGGGCTGGGCTCGGTGGTGCTCACCACGGGGACGGTCTCCTTGGGCACGTGCTTGTCGCTGTCCCCACCGGAGCCGCTGAGCGCCACCGCGATGCCGATCCCGGCCGCGAGCAGGACGGCGGCCGCGCCGGCCACCGCGGCCCACATGCCGCGCCGCTTGCCGTGGCCGTCCTCGTGGTCGTCGTACCCGCCGCCGTAGCCCCCGTCGCCGCCGCCCGCGCCCTGGTGGGGCGGGGCCGGGGTGTACGGGCCGGGCGTCGAGTACGGCAGCACGGAGGTCTGGTCGCCCGCGCCGACCGCGCCGAAGGCCGCCGTGGCGGCGGTCCCGCCGGCGGGCCGCAGCACCTGGGTGGCCCCGGTGTCGCCGGGCACCCCGCCGACCCAGCCGGGCCCGGCGGCGTGCATCTCGCGCAGCGCGTGCTGGACGTGGGCGCGGAACTCGTCGGCGTCCTGGAAGCGGTCGTCCGGGTTCTTGGCCAGCGAGCGCAGCACCAGCGCGTCGAGGCCCGCCGGCACCCGGCCGTTGGTCTGCGAGGGCGGCACCGGCGGGTCCTGGACGTGCTGGTAGACCACCGAGAGCGGGGTGTCGCCCATGAAGGGCGGGCGCAGCGCGAGCAGCTCGTAGAGCATGCAGCCGGCCGCGTACAGGTCGGAGCGGTGGTCGACCGGCTTGCCGAGCGCCTGCTCGGGCGAGAGGTACTGCGGGGTGCCCATGACCATGCCGGTCTGGGTCATGGTGGTCGCCCCGCCGGTCAGCGCCCGGGCGATGCCGAAGTCCATCACCTTCACCGCGCCGGCGTTGGTGATGATCACGTTGGCGGGCTTGATGTCGCGGTGGACGATGCCGTTGCGGTGGCTGTAGGCGAGCGCCTCCAGCACCCCGGCGATGATGATCAGCGCCTGGTCGACCGGCGGCGCGGCCTCGTCCACCAGCAGCTCGCGGACGGTGCGGCCCTCGACCAGCTCCATCACGATGTACGGCGTGGACTCGTCCCCGACGTACTCCTCGCCGGTGTCGTAGACCGAGACGATCGAGTGGTGGTTGAGCGCCGCGACGGCGTGAGCCTCGCGGGTGAAGCGCAGCCGGGCGACCTCGTCCTGGGCGAGATCGCCGCGCAGCAGCTTGACGGCGACGGTGCGGCCGAGCCGCACGTCCTCGGCGGCGAGCACCTCGGCCATGCCGCCGCGGCCGAGCCGGTGCGTCAGCCGGTAGCGGCCGTCCCCGACGGTGCCGAGCGGGGCGGCGGTGCCGCGGCCCGGGGTCTGCGGGCCGCCCCCGGTGAACGGCGGCAGCGCGGAGGTCGCCGCCTCGTCCCCGGGCCCGGGGATCCTCGGCGTCCCGCCGGTCCCACCGCCGGCCCGGGCCCCGCCGTCGTCGTCCGGCTGCTGGGTCTGTGCCATCGCTCCTCGCCCCGGGCGTTCGCTCGGATCGCGGTGCCCTGTCGCTTGCGTATCCCCGAACGCTACCGCCTCCGGCGGACGGTCGTGGCACGCCCGGGGTGGGCGGATGCCGTCAGATCAGGGCATTCCCGTTCAGGGCGTTCCCGTTCGGGGCGTTCCCGTCGCCCCGGCCGTCCACCACCGTGACGCTCGGGACGGAGGCGCCGTGCAGCACCTTGGTCTTGGTCTTGTCCTGCGCGTTGTTGATCACGATCGCGATGATGATGCCCGCCAGCACCAGCACGCCGACGATGATCGAGATCACCACGACGGCCGTCGAGCAGCCGCCCCCGGAGGGCTTCGGCTGCTGGTACGGCGGCATCGGCCGCGGCGGCGGGGTGTGCGCCGGCTGCGGGAAGCCGGGGCGCGGGGTCTGGTAGGCGGGCGGCGGGGTCTGGTACGGCGGCCGCTGCTGCTGCGCCTGCTGGGGATGCGTCTGCTGGGGGTACTGCGGCTGCGGGGCCGGCGTCCGGTAGGCGGGCGGCGGGGTCTGGTACTGCTGCTGCTGGCCCAGGAACGGCTGCGGCGTCTGCGGGGCCTGCTGCGGCTGCGGGGCCGGCGTCGGGGCGGCGTGCGCCGAGCGCGGGCCCTCGCCGATCACCAGCGGGGTGCTGGCCTTGAGCTGCTGCCCGCTGCCACCGCCCTTGAGCTCCGCGATCAGCCGCTCGGCCTCGTCCCGCATGTCCGCCGCGCTCTGGAAGCGGTGCGCCGGGTCCTTGCGCAGGGCCTGCGCGACGTAGGCGTCCACCACCGGGGTCACCGAGGGGTTGAGGCTGGAGGGCGCCGGCGGCTCCTCCTGGACGTGCTTGTAGGCGATCGAGAAGGCGGAGTCGCCGTCGAAGACCAGCTGGCCGGTGATCATCTCGAAGAGCATCACGCCGACCGAGTACAGGTCGGAGCGCGCGTCCACCGGCTTGCCGAGCGCCTGCTCGGGCGAGAGGTACTGCGGGGTGCCGACCACCATGCCGGTCTGGGTCATCGACGTGACGCCGGACTCCAGCGCCCGGGCGATGCCGAAGTCCATGACCTTGACGTTGCCCTTGCGGTCGAACATGACGTTGCCGGGCTTGATGTCGCGGTGCACGAGACCCATGTCGTGCGAGGCCTCCAGCGCGTTCAGCACGCCGACGATGACCCGCAGGGCCTCCTCGGGCGGCATCGCGCCGTGCTGGGCGACGGCCTCGTTGATCGCGTCGCGCAGGCCCTTGCCGTCGACCAGCTGCATGACGATGTACGGCGTGCTGGAGCCGTCGGGGGCGACGTCCTCGCCGCTGTCGTACACCGTGACGATGTTCGGGTGCTCCAGCCGGGCCACTGCCTGGGCCTCGCGGCGGAAGCGCTCCTTGAAGGACTCGTCCCTTCCCAGCTCGCTGTGCATGCTCTTCAGTGCCACCGACCGGCCCAGCACGCTGTCGTACGCGAGGTGCACGGAGGCCATGCCGCCCTCGCCCAGCAGCTGCTGCAGCACATAGCGGCCGTTGCCCAGGGAGGAGCCCTCGACCGCCGCGTTGCCGTGCTCGCTCATGGTGCTCTGCTCCCCCTCGACGCGGCGCGGTGCCGCGACCGTGACGTTCGGTCTCGTCCGTACTACGTGGTGGGCCACGCTCCGCTGGCCCGGCGGACCCCTGCCGCGACGGCATCGGCCGACGACAGGGGTCAGGGTATCGGCTCGCGCCGACGTCGATCGGCCCAGGGCGCCCGGGGCCGGACCGGAAGGCTACAGGTCCGGACCCCGGGTGGAACCCGCCGGGACGGTTACAGGTACGGGCCGGAGCGGATGCCGCGGCCCTGGCCCAGCTCGTCCTCGTCCGGTTCCCCGCCGTTGAGGCCGGGCGGCAGCGCCCGGCGCATCTGCTCCAGCTGGGCCCGCGCCGCCATCTGCTGGGCGAACAGGGCGGTCTGGATGCCGTGGAACAGGCCCTCCAGCCAGCCGACCAGCTGGGCCTGGGCGATCCGCAGCTCGGCCTCGGTCGGGATGGAGTCCTCGGAGAACGGCAGCGCCAGCCGCTCCAGCTCCGCGACCAGCTCAGGGGCCAGGCCGAGCTCCAGCTCCTTGATGGAGCTGGCGTGGATGTCCTTCAGCCGGGCCCGGCTGGCCTCGTCGAGGGGCGCCGCCCGCACTTCCTCCAGCAGCTGCTTGATCATGCTGCCGATGCGCATGACCTTGGCCGGCTGCTCGACCATCTCGGTCACCGGAAGCTCACGGGGCATCTCGCCCTCGTCGTCCCCGCCCGTCACGTCGGTGAACCCCTGCCCCACGGGCATCCCGTCCGGTCCGACGATCAGCACCTTCTGGCCGTCCTGCGACTGCCCGCCGCCGGCCCGGAAGGGCTCCTGCGACGAGCGCTCGTTCATCGGATTCGTCATGAACAACATTCTCGCTCACTGGGGTTGGTCCGGCGGAAGCCCCCGTTAGCTCCGCCGCCCTGCCCCACCCGCCACGACGGTACGCCCCCGCCCGCCCCACCGGTATCCGTACGGGTACTCAGATCCCCCGTCTCCCCCGTCCCACCCGAAACCTGCGCCCCGGGCGCACCACAGATCCACCGCGGGACGGCGGCAGGAGTACGGCGGGAGTGCGGCGGGAGCTCTCAACCGCGGCGCAGGCGCAGGCCGACCAGGCCGAGGCCGCAGCCGATCAGGCTCAGCCCGGCACCGAGCGGCAGCTGGACGGTGGAGGCGTCGCGCCAGTGCGCGGGCAGCACGATCGGGGCGGCGGCAGCGGCGACGGTCTGGCCGGAGGCCGTCGTCACGCTCTCCCCGGAGGTGTCCTCGGTGGGCCCGGCTTCCGGGCTCCCCTGGTCGGCGCCGGCCCGGTCGGCCCCGGGTGCCTGGTCGACAGCCTGGTCCGGCGCCTGGTCGGGAACCTGGTCGACAGCCTGGTCCGGCACCTGGTCGACGGCCTGGTCGGGTGCCTGCTCCACCGCCGCGTCCGCCCGCTCGGGCGCCGAACCGGGCCGGTGCCGGAACGCCCTGGACTCACCCGTGTCCGGGCGCCCGTGCGCCACCGGGTGCCGGGGCGGAGGGGCCTCCGGCACGGCCGGGGCGGCCGCCGTCGCCACCGGCCGCGCCTCCGCCGCCGGGGAGGCGGCCAGGGAGGCCATCGGGGAAGGGGCCGCCGAAGGAACGGCCGCCGAGGCCGAGGAGGGCACGGACGACGGTGCGGGCGACGGCGAGGGCGCCGCCGCCGCGATCGTCGCGGCGGCCAGCGGGAGCGTCAGCCCCAGCACGGCCCCCGCGACGACCCGCTGGGCCCGGTACGACAGCGAACGGCGACGACCACCACGACGAACACGGCTACGACGACGAGCGAGGAGCACGGAGAAGGGTGCGGCCACGGTCGGAGGTCCTTCCGACGGCCGACCCCGCTCTGGGCGGGGTCAGCGGCGGGACAGCTCGTGACCAGCCTCACACACTCCGACATTCGAGGCATTTCGGGCACCCTTCCGGAGCGCCCGCCCCTCTCAGGCCCGCAGCACGACCTTCCCCACCTGCTCGCCCGCCTCCAGCGCCCGGTGCCCCTCCCCGGCCTCGGTCAGCGGCAGCACCCGGTCGACCACCGGCTTCACCACCCCGGACTCGACCAGCGGCCACACGTGCTCCCGCACCGCCGCCACGATCGCCGCCTTCTCCGCCAGCGGCCGCCCCCGCAGGTTGGTCGCGATCACCGCGGCCCGCTTGCGCAGCAGCGCGTTGAGGTCGAGCTCGCCCTTCACCCCGCCCTGCAGCCCGATGATCACCAGCCGCCCGTTGACGGCCAGGGCGTCCACGTTCCGCTGCAGGTACTTGGCGCCCATGATGTCCAGGATCACGTCCGCCCCGGCCCCGCCCGTGGCCTCGCGCAGGGCCTCGACGAAATCCTGCTCCCGGTAGTCGATCAGGATGTCCGCGCCCAGCTCCGCGCAGCGGGCCAGCTTCTCCGCGCTGCCGGCCGTCACCGCGACCCGTGCGCCGACCGCCTTGGCCAGCTGGATCGCCATCGTCCCGATGCCGCCGGCGCCGCCGTGCAGCAGCACCGTCTCGCCGGGCCGCAGGTGCGCGGTGAGGAACACGTTGGACCAGACCGTGCAGGCCACCTCCGGCAGCGCCGCGGCCTGCTCGGGGCCCAGCCCCTTCGGCAGCGGCAGCAGCTGCCCGGTCGGCACCGCGACCAGCTGGGCGTACCCGCCGCCGGACAGCAGCGCGCACACCTCGTCGCCCACCGCCCAGCCGGACACCCCCGGCCCGAGGGCCGCGATCCGCCCGGCGCACTCCAGCCCGGGGTAGGGCGAGGCGCCGGGCGGCGGGTTGTAGAAGCCCTGCCGCTGGAGCAGGTCGGCCCGGTTGACGGCGGTGGCCGCCACCTCGACCAGGACCTCGCCCTCGCCGGCCACCGGATCGGGCACCTCGGACCACACCAGGGCCTCGGGGCCGCCGGGCACGGGAATCGTCATCGCATACATGGCTCCGAACCTACTGCGCGCCCCGGCCACGAGCCGGTCAGGCCCCGCGCCGCTCGGCGGACTTGATGACGATCACCCGGTCGGTGAGCTGCAGCACCGAAGCCTCCGGCTCGGTGTAGTTGAGCACCCGCCGGCCCCGGACCACCGCGACCACCAGCTCCTCGCAGGCGCGCGGGCTGTGCCCGGCCTCGGCCCGGGTGACGGGCCGCTCCACCACGTCCAGCCCGTTGCCGTACGTCAGCAGGTCCTCCATCACGGCCCCGGCGTTCGGGCTGAGCATCGACAGCCCGAGCAGCCGCCCGGCCGAACTGGAGCTGGTCACCACCACGTCGGCGCCGCTCTGGCGCAGCAGCGGCGCGTTCTCGTCCTCCCGCACGGCCGCGACCACCGTGGCGCCCTTGTTCAGCTGGCGCGCCGTCAGGGTGATCAGCACGGCGGTGTCGTCCCGCTCGGGGGCGACGACGATCCGGGCCGCCGTGGGGACGGCCGCCCGGATCAGGGTGTCCGTGCGGGTCGCGTCGCCGACCACCCCGACCAGGCCGTGCTGCGCGGCCTGGTCGACCACCTTGCGCTGCGGGTCGACGACGACGATCTCCTCCTTCTTCACCCCCTGGCCGAGCAGGGTGTCGACGGCGCTGCGCCCCTTCGTCCCGTAGCCGATGACGACGGTGTGCTCGCGCACGGTGGACCTCCAGCGGTTCAACCGCCATTGCAGGCGGGTGCGTTCGGTGAGCACCTCCAGGGTGGTGCCGACCAGGATGATCAGGAACAGCACGCGCAGCGGGGTGATCACGAGGATGTTGGTGAGCCGGGCGCTGTCGCTGAACGGCGTGATGTCGCCGTACCCGGTGGTGGAGAGGGTCACAGTGGCGTAGTACGCCGCGTCCAGGAAGCCGAGCTCGCCGCCCGCGTTGTCGTTGTAGCCGCTGCGGTCGAGGTAGACGATCACCGAGGTGGCGACCAGCACGGCCAGTGCCAGCAGCAGCCGCGAGCCCACCTGCCGCACGGCCGGCGCCGACGGCCGCGCGGGCAGCACGATCCCGGCGTCCGCCCACGGCTCCGTCCCCGGCGCCGCGACCCGCCGAATCCTGTTCACGGGGCCTCCACCAGCTCGACGGGCTCCCCCGCCGCCACGCCGCCGGGCGGCAGCACGGCCAGCGCCTCGGCCCTGGCCAGACCGCGCAGCATCGCCGGCCCGTCGAAGGCGAGGGGCACGACACCCTCGGCGGTGCGCCGCACGGGCTGCAGCCGGGTGTCCACCGGGTGCCCGGGCAGGGCGACGGCCGCCCTGGCGGGGGCGGGGCCCGCGGCGGGACGCCCGGCCAGGGCGTGCAGCAGCGGCAGGGCGAGGGTCGCCATCCCGGCGACGGCGGCCAGCGGATTGCCCGGCAGCCCCACCAGGTGCCGCCCGCCGGGGAGTTCGGCCAGCAGCATCGGATGCCCGGGCCGCACGGCCACGCCGTCCACCAGCAGCCGCCCTCCGGCCTCGGCCAGCGCCCGGTGCAGGAAGTCGACGGGCCCGGCCGCCGTACCGCCGGTGGTGAGCACCAGATCGGCCTCGCAGTGCCGCAGCGCGTCCCGCAGCAGGGCGAAGTCGTCCCGCACGCACCGGACTTCGGCCACCTCGGCGCCGGCCGACCGCAGCCAGGGCGGCAGCAGCGGCCCCAGCGCGTCCCGCACCAGGCCCGCCCCGGGCACCCCGGATGAGAGCAACTCGTCGCCCAGGACGAAGAGTTGCACGACGGGCCGACGGCGCACGGTCAGCCGGTCGTGCCCGCAGGCGGCGGCCAGCCCGAGCACGGCGGGCCCCACCGGAGTCCCGGCGGGCAGCAACTCCTCACCCCTGCGGCACTCCTGGCCGCGCGGGCGGACGTCCTGGCCGGTGGTCACCGGCCGCGGGCCGCAGGCGTGCAGCAGCACCCCGTCCGTACGCCCGTGCTCGCGGCGCAGCACGGCCGTGGCCCCGGAGGGCAGTTGGGCGCCGGTGGCGATCTCCACGGCCGCGCCGTCCGCCAGCGCGGCCGCCTCGGCTCGACCGGCGAGCACCCGTCCGGTGACCCGCCAGGGGCCGGGGCCGGCGACGGCCCAGCCGTCCATCGCGGAGGTGTCGAAGGCGGGCAGGTCGGTGAGCGCGGCGAGCGGCTCGGCGAGGGTGCGGCCGAGCGCCTCGGCCAGCGGCAGCCCGACCGGCGGCAGCGGCCGCAGCCCGGCCCGGCGGGCCCGCTCCCGGGCCTGCGCCCAGCCCGTCACGCCGGGACCGGTCGGCGGGGCGGCCATCCTGGTCTGCCCGGCCGTGCTCACGGTTCGCCCGGACCGGCGGCGGCCGCCCACCGCTCGGCGAGCGCCACGGCCCGCCGCGACGCCTCCGCCACGGCCTCCGGACCGCCACCACCCTGGGCGGCGGCGTAGCCGATCAGGAAGGCGGTCAGCGGCGCGGCCGGCCGCTCCACCCCGTGCGCGACCACCCGGGCCATGTCGAGCAGTCCCCGGACGTCCACGTCCAGGTCGATGCCCAGGTCGGCGCCGACCTCGGCGATCCAGTCATCCAGCGTGCGCTCCATGCGCCCATGCTGCCCGATCGGCGGTTTCCCGGAGGTGTTCGCCCCGTGTGCGGCGCGCGTCGTTTCGCTCACAACCCGCTCGCGCCCTACCCCTACGCGCGGTCGCGGTCACCGTCCCGCTCCCGGGCCTGCTCCAGGTCCTCCCAGGTGTCGCAGTCGTACGCCACGTCGTCCGTGTCCGCGACCAGCACCCGCCCGAGCCCGCCGACGAGCCGGCGCAGCGGCTGCCCGGCCGGATCGCCGAGGGCGGCCAGGGCCCTACGGAGGGCGTCGGCCCGGTACGCGGCGGCCAGCGGCTGCTCCCGTCCACCGGCGTCGACCAGGATCGCGGCCTCGGCCTCCGTGCGGTCCAGGGCCGCGACCAGCCGCTCCACCGTGCGCCGGTTCAGGAAGGGCAGGTCGGCGGCGAGCAGCAGCACGACCGGTGCCTCCACCAGCCCCAGCCCGGCCGCGACGGCCGCGACCGGCCCGCCGCCGGGCGGCTGCTCCCTGGTCCAGCGGACGCCGGCCCGTACGGTCGGCCGCTCCGGCCCGACCACGGCGACGGTCCGGGCGCCCTCGCAGGCGGCGAGCACCCGGTCGAGCAGCGTGCTCTCCCCCACGGTGAGGCCGGGCTTGTCGGCCCCGCCCAGCCGCCGGGCGGCCCCGCCCGCGGGCACGATCACGTCGTACGGCGTCATGCGGCCAGTATCTAGCCCTCGCGCTCCTCGGCGGGCTCCTCGACAGATTCCTCGACGGATTCCTCGGGCTCGGCCGGTTCCCGCGCCGCCCGCCCGGTGTTGGCCACCGCGCCGAGCTCCAGGAAGGCTGGCAGGGTCAGCTCCCCGTACTTCCCGCTCATCGCGGTGACCAGCGCCTCCGGGTCGTCCGGGTGCTCGGCCAGCAGCCGGTCGAAGTCCCGCAGGTACTCCCCGGTGAAGGCGAGCACCCGGGCCGCGTCGTCGCCCTGCTCGGGGGCGCGGTGCCCGGCGATCACCCGGTCCACGCCGAGGTCGGCGATCCGGGTGAGGTTGTGGCCCCAGGTGGTGCGCTGGGCCGGGGTGGTGTCGGCCGTCCACACGTGGGTTCCGTTGCTGACGAAGTCGCCCGCGATCGCCGTGCGGATGCTCGGCACGTGGACGACGGTGGAGTCCCCGCAGTCGGCCTGGCCGAGCAGCAGCACCGGGATGACCTGCTGGTCGAGCATCAGCGGCTGCGGCAGCAGCGGGGCCGGGATCAGCGGGTGGTCGGGGATGTCGTCGCCGTACACCGGCTTCCACTGGGCGACCTTGGCGGCGACGGTGCTCCGGATGCCCTCGACCACGGCGGGCGCGGCCAGCAGCTGCGCCTCGGGGAAGAGCCGCAGCACCTCCTCGGCGCCGAAGTAGTGGTCGGGGTGCTGGTGGGTGACGAGCACGGCGAGCAGCCGCCGGCCCTTGCCCGCGACCCACTCGGCCACCTCGCGCCCGGCGCTGCGGGTGAGCTGGGCGTCGACGAGGATCGCGGTGCGCTCGCCGAGGATCAGCGTGGAGGTCGTGAAGAAGGCCGACTCGGGCCCGGTGAACACGGCGATCTCCAGCGGCCGCACGGCCCCGGCGGCCTTCCCGGGTGCACCCCCGGGCTCGGCGTCCGCCCGTTGCACGCCGGAGCCCTCCTCGGGCGGGGACGACGTCACGGGCTGCTCCCTCTGCTCGGCGGTCGGTCGTACTGCGCCCTACAGCATGGGAGCACCGGCGCCCGATTGCGCGGGAGGCGCGCCCGGCGGGGCGCGCCTTCGAGCTCAGGGCGTGTCTTTCGGCTCACGCCGGGCGACACGCCCTGGATCACACCGCGACCCCGGCGCCGATCTCCTTGCCCCGGCGGGCGGCCAGGTCCAGCGCCTCGGCCCTGGACTCGGCGGAGCGCCCGACGAAGTCGGCCATCGCGGGGACGCTCGCCGCCAGCGTGAACTCGGGGACGATGAAGTCCACCTCCAGCCCGAGCATGCCGGTCAGCAGCTTCTCCAGGTAGGTGATGACGAACTCGTACTCCTCACGGGGCGCCCCCGGCGCGTACGAGCCGCCGCGGGAGGCGACCACGGTCACCGGGGTGCCCTTGGCGCTGGGCGTCTCGCCGGCGGTGCGGCCCATCAGGATCACGTGGTCCAGCCACGCCTTGAGGGTCGACGGGATCGTGAAGTTGTACATCGGGGCGCCTATCAGCACCGCGTCGGCCGCCTCGAGCTCGACCATGACCTCCTCGCGCAGCGCGACCGCGGCCTGCTGCTCGGCGGTGCGGGCCTCGGCCGGGAGGAAGGCACCGATGACGCCGTGCCCGTCCAGGTGCGGGATCGGTTCGACGGCGAGGTCCCGGTAGACGACGGTGCCGCCGGGGTTCGCGGCCAGCCAGGCGGCGCGGTAGGCGGCCGTGACCTCGCGGGAGACGGAGCCGTCGACGACGGCGGAGGAGTCGAGGTGCAGGAGCGTGGGCATGGCGGTTCTCCATCAACGTAAGGAGCTGCGGACTTCTCGGTTGCTGCAACTACGGTAGCAGCTTACTTTTCTGCAGTCACTAGTGACGAGTTCGGTAAGCTGGAGCCATGGCCGAGCACCAGGCAGTGACCGACACGGAAACCAACGAGGGCACGGCGGCACCCGGACCCTGCGGAGCAGCCGAGGGCCACGGGACCTGTTTCGACGTCGAGAACGCCCTCACCCGGGTCTTCTCCCTGCTGGGCAAGCGCTGGACGGGCCTCCTGCTGGGTGTCCTCACCAGCAACGGCCCCGCCTACTTCTCCGAGCTGCGCCGCGCGATCCCGGGCATCAGCGAACGGATGCTCTCCGACCGGCTCACCGAACTGGCCGATGCCGGGCTGGTCGTCCGCGAGGTCGACGAAGGCCCGCCGCTGCGCGTCAGCTACCGGCTCACCGAGGGCGGCGCCGCGCTCAAACCCGCGCTCACCGAACTGGCCCTCTGGGCCAACCAGTACCTGCCCGAGCACGCGCTCAAGGGCCGCTGCTGACCGGGAACGGGACGAGGGCCCGCCCGCCGCGACCGGCGGACGGGCCCTCGTCCCGTGATGTGAAACTCAGCTGATGTGAAACTCGGCCGACGTGGAGCTCATCGCTTGGCGCGCAGCCGGGCCACCCGGTCCGCGATGCCCCAGGACGTCACCCGCCAGAGCGCCTCGACGACGATGCTGCGGCTCATCTTGGACGCGCCCAGCTCGCGCTCGACGAAGGTGATCGGCACCTCGGCCACCTTGAAGCCGGCCTTCACCGTGCGCCAGGCCAGGTCGACCTGGAAGCAGTACCCGGCCGAGGCCACCTCGTCCATGCCCAGGCCCAGCAGGGTCTCCTTGCGGAAGGCCCGGTAGCCGCCGGTGACGTCCCGGATCGGCACGCCCAGCATCAGCCGCGAGTAGGTGGAGCCGCCGCGCGAGAGCAGCAGCCGGGACTTCGGCCAGTTCACCACCCGGCCGCCGGGCACCCAGCGCGAGCCCAGCACCAGGTCGGCGCCGCGCAGCGCGGTCAGCAGCCGGTCGAGCTCCTCGGGCTGGTGGGAGCCGTCCGCGTCCATCTCGACGAGCACGTCGTAGCCGTGGTCGATGCCCCAGCGGAAGCCCGCGAGGTAGGCGGCGCCCAGGCCCTCCTTGCCCTTGCGGTGCATCACGTGGACGTTGTCGTCCTCGACGGCCAGCTTGTCGGCCAGCTCGCCCGTACCGTCGGGGCTGTTGTCGTCGGCGACCAGCACGTGGGCCTCGGGGACGGCTGCGCGCACCCGGCCGACGATCCGCTCGACGTTCTCCGCCTCGTTGTAGGTCGGGATGATCACCAGAACCCTGCCGAGATCAGCAAAACTCCGCTGGTTCACGGTCACGTACAAACCTCTCGGCCGATGGCGGGAAAATTGGCGGAACCGCGGCACCCGCACTCTGGAACGCGGCCCCGCAGCCAGCCCGCCGGCGTCGCCACGGTGGAGAACTGTTGTGCAGGACGGAGACTTCCGCGTCCTGGCATCCTACTACCGCGGCCCCGGGAACCGCCGATCCGTCCTCGGCACTCCCCCCGGACACCCGTCGTTTCCCCGTCCGGGACGTCGGTCGGCTAGGGTCGATGCCCCTGCCCGTGCCCGGACCGCCCGCGCCGCCGCGGCGAAGGACGTTCAGCGAAGGAGTAGGACCGCGCGCATGGACAGGCTCGTCAACACCGTCCGCCCGTACGCCTGGGGATCGCTCACGGCCCTGCCCGAGCTCCTCGGCCAGGAGCCGACCGGCGAACCGCAGGCCGAACTGTGGATGGGCGCCCACCCCGGTGCCCCGTCCCGCGTCGACCGCGGCGAGGGCCCGCGCCGGCTGGACGAGCTGATCGCGGCCGATCCGCGGGGCGAACTGGGCGCGGCGAGCGTCGCGAAGTTCGGCCCGGGCCTGCCCTTCCTGTTCAAGGTCCTCGCCGCGGGCATCCCGCTCTCCATCCAGGCCCACCCCACCCTGGCCCAGGCCCGGGCCGGGTACGCCGCCGAGAACGCCCTCGGCATCCCGCTGGACGCCCCCGAGCGCAACTACCGCGACGACAACCACAAGCCCGAACTGATCTGCGCCCTGGGCGAGTTCGAGGGCCTCTGCGGCTTCCGCCGGCCCGCGGACGCGGCCCGGCTGATGGCCGGCCTCAAGGTGCCCGGGCTCGCCCCGGTGATCGAGCTGCTGGGTGCCGAGGACGAGGCCGAGGCGCTGCGCGGCGCCCTGGTCGCCGTGCTGACGATGGACGGCGAGACGGCCGCGCGGATCGTGCGGGAGAGCGTCGAGGCCCTCTGGCGCACCGACCCGGACGGCGAGTACGCGCCCTACGCCCGGATCGCCAAGGACTTCCCCGAGGACCGCGGCGTGATCGTGGGCCTGCTCCTGCACCACTTCCGGCTGCGCGCCGGAGAGGCGCTCTACCTGGGCGCCGGGGTGCCGCACGCCTACCTGTCCGGCGCCTGCGTCGAGCTCCAGGCCAACTCCGACAACGTGCTGCGGGCGGGCCTCACCCCCAAGCACATCGACGTGCCGCAGCTGCTGGAGGTCGTGGTCGTCGAGCCCTGCACCCCCGAGGTCCTGCACCCCCGCCCGGTCGACACCACCCCCGGCGAGGAGCTCTACCCCGTCCCGATCGACGAGTTCCGCCTCTCCCGCTTCACCCTGGACGGCGCCGCGTGCGAGATCGACGGCCGCACCCCGCAGATCCTGCTCTGCACCGAGGGCACCGTCGACCTCACCGCCCCCGACGGCACCGCCCTCACCCTGCCCCGCGGCCGCTCCGCCTACCTCCCCGCCACCGGCACCCCGACCCGCCTCTCCTCCCGGACCCCCGCGACCCTCTTCCGCGCGACGGTCACGCTGTAGGAGCCGCTCAGTCCCGGGTCATGTCGACGAAGCGGGAGTAGTGGCCCTGGAAGGCGACGGTGATCGTCGCGGTGGGGCCGTTACGGTGCTTGGCGACGATCAGGTCGGCCTCGCCCGCGCGGGGGGACTCCTTCTCGTAGGCGTCCTCGCGGTGCAGCAGGATGACCATGTCGGCGTCCTGCTCGATGGAGCCGGACTCTCGCAGGTCCGACACCATCGGCCGCTTGTCGGTGCGCTGCTCGGGGCCACGGTTCAGCTGGGAGAGCGCGATGACCGGCACTTCCAGCTCCTTGGCCAGCAGCTTGAGGTTACGGGACATGTCCGAGACCTCCTGCTGGCGGTTCTCGGCCCGGCGGGAGCCTCCGGACTGCATCAGCTGGAGGTAGTCGATGACGATCAGCTTGATGTCGTTGCGCTGCTTGAGCCGGCGGCACTTGGCGCGGATCTCCATCATCGACAGGTTCGGGGAGTCGTCGATGAACAGCGGGGCCTCGCTGACGTCCGGCATCCGGCGGGCCACGCGCGTCCAGTCGTCGTCCGTCATGTTGCCGGAGCGCATGTGGTGCAGCGCGACCCGGGCCTCGGCGGAGAGCAGGCGCATGGCGATCTCGTTGCGCCCCATTTCGAGCGAGAAGATCACGCTCGGCAGCTTGTTGTGGATCGAGCAGGCCCGGGCGAAGTCCAGCGCGAGGGTGGACTTACCCATGGCGGGGCGGGCCGCGATGACGATCATCTGGCCGGGGTGGAGGCCGTTGGTGAGGGCGTCGAAGTCGGCGAAGCCGGTCGGCACGCCGGACATCTGGCCCTGGCGGGAGCCGATCGCCTCGATCTCGTCGAGGGCGCCCTCCATGATGTCGGCGAGCGGGGCGTAGTCCTCGTTGGTCCGCTGCTCGGTGACGGCGTAGATCTGCGCCTGGGCGGCGTTGACGATCTCGTCCACGTCGCCCTCGGCCGCGTAGCCCATGCCGGCGATGCGGGTGCCGGCCTCGACCAGGCGGCGCAGGACGGCGCGCTCGTTGACGATCTGGGCGTAGTACTCGGCGTTGGCCGCGGTCGGGACGGAGTTGACCAGGGTGTGCAGGTAGGAGGCGCCGCCGACGCGCTGCAGCTCGCCGCGCTTGGTCAGCTCGCCGGCCACGGTGATCGGGTCGGCCGGCTCGCCGCGGGCGTAGAGGTCGAGGATCGCGCCGTGGATCATCTCGTGCGCGGGCCGGTAGTAGTCGGCCGGCTTGAGCACCTCGACGACGTCGGCGATGGCGTCCTTGGAGAGCAGCATGCCGCCGAGGACGGACTGCTCGGCGGCGAGGTCCTGCGGGGGGACGCGCTCGAAGCCGTCGGCGCCGCCCTGGCCCTCGTCCCCGTCGCCGTCCCGGCGGTCGCCCTTGCCGCCCCGGAACCCGTCCTTCTGGAAGCCGCCCTTCTTGAAGCCCTCGCCGCGACCACCGCCCTGACCACCGCCGCCTTGACCGCCGCCACCGCCGCCGCCACCGCCCTGGCCACCGCGGTTGCGGGAGACGGGGAGGCGGTCGCCGGGCCCGTCAGGGAAGGGGGCGTCGTCGAAGGCCCCGGCCGGGAACGGGTCCTCGGCGGGCTGCCAGTCCTCCTCCGGCGGCGGGGCGTCGTGGGGGTCGTACTGGGGGCCGGTCACGCGTTTCCCCGATCAGCGAGTGGTGCGAGTCTGGAGCGGAGCCGCTCCTCTTTGTACGCCACGGCAGCGACAAACCGGACGCCGGGGCGGGCGGGAGTGTCGGGTGGAGGGCCCACGCTAAGGCGCCGGGAGCCCTGTCGCCAAGGCGGTTATCCACAGGGGGTGTGGACGAGTGGCCCCGGTCTGTGGAGAACTGCCGCAAAGCTGTGGACACCCCTGTGGAAGCTCCTGTGGATAAACCGACCATCGCCCCACTGTCAACTCGCTGACCTGCGATTACCTCTTCCCGGGGCTGTGCATGAGAAATTCTTCACACGCTGCCGGACGGCTGTGGGCGCCACACTCTCCGCGACCGTCCTCCACACGTTCGAGTAATGCCTGATAAGGCATAGCAGCCATTACCTGTGGATGAGTACGCTGGTGCCCATGACCGCCGCCCCCACCGCGCCGCCCTCCGGACGCCGTCACGACCGGGAGATCCTCGCCCTGGCCGTGCCCGCCTTCGGCGCGCTCGTCGCCGAGCCGCTCTTCCTGATGGCCGACTCGGCGATCGTCGGCCACCTCGGCACCCCACAGCTCGCCGGTGTCGGCGTCGCCTCCGCCGCCCTGTCCACCGCGACCGGGGTGTTCGTCTTCCTCGCCTACGCCACCACCGCGGCCGTCGCCCGCCGGATCGGCGCCGGTGACCGCCGGGGCGCCGTCCAGCAGGGCGTCGACGGCCTCTGGCTCGCGGCCGCCCTCTCCGTCCCCGTCGTGCTGCTCACCCTGCTGCTGGCCCCCTGGGTGGCCACCGCCCTGGGCGCCTCGCCGACGGCGGCGCCGTACGCGGTGACGTACCTGCGGATCAGCTCCCTGGGCATCCCCGCGATGCTCCTGGTCCTGGCCGCCACCGGCGTGCTGCGCGGACTCCAGGACACCCGCACCCCCCTGGTGGTGGCCGTGGCGGGCTTCGCGGCCAACCTCGGCCTCAACGCCGGCCTGGTCTACGGCGCCGGGCTCGGCGTGGCCGGCTCCGCCTGGGGGACGGTACTGGCGCAGACCGGGATGGCGGCCGTCTACCTGGTCGTGGTGGTGCGCGGCACCCGCCGCGAACGGGCCTCCCTGCGGCCGGACCGGGCCGGCATCCGGGCGAGCGCCAGGGCCGGGGGCCCGCTGCTGGTGCGTACGGTCAGCCTGCGCGCCGTACTGATGCTCGCCACCGCCGTGGCCGCCCGGCTCGGCGACGACCAGGTGGCCGCGCACCAGGTCACCATGACGCTGTTCAACTTCCTGGCCTACGCGCTGGACGCCATCGCCATCGCCGGCCAGGCCATCATCGGGCGCTTCCTGGGCGCCGGGGACGTCCCGGCCGCGAGGGGGGCGACCCGGCGGATGGTCGAGTGGGGCGTCGGCTCCGGGGTGCTGCTCGGCCTGCTGGCGGTGCTCGCCCGGCCGCTGTACATCCCGCTGTTCACGCCCGACCCGGCCGTCCAGGCCCAGCTGGGCACCGCCCTGCTGCTGCTCGCCCTCAGCCAGCCGGTGGCCGGGCTGGTCTTCGTCCTGGACGGGGTGCTGATGGGCGCCGGGGACGGCCCCTACCTGGCCCGGGCGGCGCTGGCGACGCTGGCGGTGTTCACCCCGGTCGCCCTGGCCGTCCCCGCCAGCGGCACCGGTCTGGCCGGGCTCTGGTGGGCGATGAACCTGTTCCTGCTGGTCCGCGCCGCGTTCCTGGTCTGGCGCGCCCGGGGCGGCCGCTGGCTGGTCACCGGCGCCGTCCGCGGCTAGGGCGGGTCTGACAATTGGCGTCGGATCAGCGGGCGGCGTTGGGGTGCGTGCATCGGCGGTGCCGAGGAGGGAGCCACTGCGGAGCATTGGCGACTGACGAGAAGCCGTCGAGGTGCGCTTGTGCCCTGGGGGTACCTCCCGGCCGAAGGCTGGGGGAGCGGCGACCGCCCGGCGGGAATTGTCAGACCCGCCCTAACCCGGGAACGACCGAGGGCCGGACTCCCGGAGGAGTCCGGCCCTCAGGCCACTGCTAAGGAATTCAGGCAGCCACGACGGCGACGTCGAGGTTGGCCACGACGTCCGAGTGCAGCTTGACCGAGACCTTGTGGGTGCCCACGGTCTTGATCGGCGAGGCGATCGCGACGGCGCGCTTGTCCACAGCCGGGCCGCCGGCGGCCTTGATGGCCTCGACGACGTCGGCCTGGGTCACCGAACCGAACAGACGGCCGGCGTCGCCCGAGCGGACGGCCAGCTTGACCTGGACGCCCTCGAGCTTGCCCTTGACCTCGGTAGCGGCCTCGAGCGTCTGGATGGCGTGGATCTTGCGGGCGCGACGGATCGCGTCGACGTCCTTCTGGCCACCCTTGGTCCAGCGGATGGCGAAGCCACGCGGGACCAGGAAGTTGCGGGCGTAGCCGTCCTTGACCTCGACGACCTCGCCGGCGGAGCCGAGACCCGGGACCTCGTGCGTGAGGATGATCTTCATTACTCGGTCACCCTCTCTTAGCGCGCGGTGCTGGTGTAGGGCAGCAGCGCCATCTCACGGCTGTTCTTCACGGCCGTGGCGACGTCACGCTGGTGCTGGGTGCAGTTGCCGGTGACCCGGCGGGCACGGATCTTTCCGCGGTCGGAGATGTACTTCCGCAGCAGGTTCGTGTCCTTGTAGTCAACGTAGTTGACCTTGTCCTTGCAGAAGACGCAAACCTTCTTCTTCGGCTTGCGAGCAGGCGGCTTCGCCATGGTGTGCTCCATTTGGGGTTCACGGCCCGGTCCGCGCCCGAGGGCGCCGGCGGCCGGGCCGCACGAAATCTGTCAGCTCTTAGAACGGAGGCTCTTCCGAGTAGCCGCCACCGCCGCTGCCGCCGGAGTTTCCACCCCAGCCGCCGCTCTGGTTCCCACCGGACGGGGCGCTGGACGCCCAGGGATCGTCGGACGGGCCGGACTGGCCGCCGGAGTTTCCACCCCAGCTGCCGCCCTGCTGGCCGCCACCGCCGCCACCCCAGTTGCCCTGGCCGCCGCCGCCCTGCTGGGCGCCGCCGAAGCCGCCACCGCCGCCGGGACCGCCGGAGCGGTTGGCGCGGGTGACCTTGGCGGTCGCCGAGCGCAGGCTCGGGCCGACCTCGTCGACCTCGACCTCGAAGACCGTCCGCTTCTCGCCTTCCTTGGTCTCGTAAGACCGCTGGCGCAGCCGGCCCTGCACGATGACGCGCATGCCCCGCTGAAGCGACTCGGCCACGTTCTCCGCCGGCTGACGCCAGACGTTGCACGTGAGGAAGAGGCTCTCGCCGTCCTTCCACTCGTTCGTCTGGCGGTCGAAGGTGCGGGGGGTGGACGCGATGCGGAACTTCGCGACCGCCGCACCCGACGGGGTGAAGCGCAGCTCGGGATCGTCGACGAGATTGCCGACGAGGGTGATGACGGTCTCGCCTGCCATGGTGGAGATGACCTCTCGGGAAGTTGTCCGTTCACCGCATGTTTCACGTGAAACAGCGGACGCGAGCTACCCGAGACCCGAAGGCCTCAGAGGTGGCTCAGTGGGTGTCCGGGCGCAGGACCTTGGTCCGCAGAACCGACTCGCTCAGGCCCAGCTGGCGGTCGAGCTCCTTGACGACCTCAGGCGTGGCCTTGAGGTCGATGACCGAGTAGATGCCCTCGGACTGCTTGTTGATCTCGTAAGCCAGACGGCGGCGACCCCAGGTGTCGACCTTCTCCACCTTGCCGCCGCCGTTGCGGACGACAGCCAGGAAGGACTCGATCAGGGGGGAGACAGCGCGCTCCTCGACCGAGGGGTCGAGGATGACCATCAGCTCGTAGTGACGCATGAGTAACCCACCTCCTTTGGACTCAGCGGCCACGGTCTCTCCGTGGCAGGAGGGTTGTGCGTAGCGTCGGCACCGGTGCGGTGACGACACCGGCTCACCGTAGCGGCCGGGTCCGACAGTCGGGCCCCGCTCACCCGAAAGGGTTTGACCCTCACGAGGGCACAAGGGGGCACAACTACACCAGTGCAGACGGCACAGCCTACCTGCACCCGGACGGCCGAACAAAACGCACAGGGGTTGTGGGACGGACCCAACCGCCGCAATCTGGACGAACGGGATTCCTGCCCGTTCGTCTCCACGCCTGGAGGTGGGACTCATGGCCCAGTCCGTCCACCGCATGCCCGCGCTCACGCTGAACACCGACGGCCACCCGCACCCCCGCGAGAACACCCTGGTGGCGCTCACCGCCGTGCTGGGCGTGATCGCCTTCACCACCTCGTTCTTCTACAACCTGCACCTGCTGACCTCGTGGACCGGCCTGGCCGGGATCGTCACCGGTCTGTGGGGCATGTTCGTCTCGGTCACCACCGCCGAGCGCTTCGTCCTGATGGTCACGCTGGGCGCCTCCGCGGTCGGCTTCTACCTCGGCATCGCCCGCGGCGGTCTCTGGGGCTGACCGAAGAAGCCCGACCGAAGGAGGCTGACCGGAAGGGGCCGACCGCGCCCGGTCGGGCCGTCCAGGAACCCTCAGCGCCCCCGTGGCGTATCTGCAAGCAGACAGGTACGCGACGGGGGCGCCGTCCTGCCCGCAGCCGCGGGCCCCCGGGCCCCGGACGATAGGGTCAGCCCGAGAACCTGGGGCCACCGCAGCCCGACCGACGAGGAGCACCGAGCAATGAGCCTGCGCCTGAGGACGATCACCCGCGAGGAGCACCTCGCCTTCATCAGGAGCCGCGCCTCGGCCAGCCACATGCAGGTGCCGGCCTGGGGTGACGTGAAGGCCGAGTGGCGCTCGGAGTCGATCGGCTGGTTCGACGAGACCGACCAGCTCATCGGCGCCGGCCTGGTGCTCTACCGCCAGTTGCCCAAGGTCAAGCGCTACCTGGCCTACCTGCCCGAGGGCCCGGTCATCGACTGGTTCGACCGCGACCTCGAACGCTGGCTCTCCCCGATGCTGGCGCACCTCAAGTCGCAGGGCGCGTTCTCCGTGAAGATGGGCCCGCCGGTGGTCATCCGCCGCTGGAACGCCCCCACCATCAAGGAGGCCATCGCCGGCAAGCAGGCCAAGCGCCTGCGCGACATCGAGGCCGACTGGTACGAGCCGCGCGCCTTCGAGGTGGCCGACCGGCTGCGCAAGGCGGGCTGGCTGCAGGGCGAGGACGGCGGCGCCGGCTTCGGCGACGTCCAGCCGCGCTACGTCTACCAGGTGCCGCTGGCCAACCGCTCGCTGGACGACATCCAGAAGGGCTTCAACCAGCTCTGGCGCCGCAACATCAAGAAGGCCGAGAAGAGCGGCGTCGAGGTCGTCCAGGGCGGCTACGACGAGCTGCCGATCTTCCACCAGCTCTACCTGGTCACCGCCGAGCGCGACAAGTTCACCCCGCGCCCGCTGGCCTACTTCCAGCGGATGTGGAAGGCCCTCAACTCCGAGGACCCGAACCGCATGCGGCTCTACATCGCCTACCACGAGGGCGAGCCGCTGGCCTCGACCACGATGCTGGTCGTCGGCGAGCACGTCTGGTACTCCTACGGCGCCTCCGCCAACCACAAGCGCGAGGTCAAGCCGTCCAACGCGATCCAGTGGCGGATGATGCGCGACGCGTACGCCCTGGGCGGCGGCGTGTACGACCTGCGCGGCATCAGTGACACCCTGGACGAGAACGACCACCTGTTCGGCCTGATCCAGTTCAAGGTCGGCACCGGCGGCCAGGCGGCCGAGTACCTCGGCGAGTGGGACTTCCCGCTGAACAAGCTGCTGCACAAGGCGCTGGACCTCTACATGTCCCGCCGCTGACCCACCGCCCGCCGCTGAGGAGGCTTATCCGATGACGCTGTCGCTCTACCTCGAGACCGACCGCTGGCGCGCCCACCAGCGCTCCGTCCTCGCCGAGTTCCCCGGCCTGGTGCCCGTCGCCAAGGGGAACGGCTACGGCCTGGGCAACCACCGGCTGGCCGAGGAGGCGACGCTGCTCGGCACCGGGGTGCTGGCCGTCGGCACCGCGTACGAGGCCGCCGACGCGGCCGAGTGGTACGGCGGCGAACTGCTGGTGCTCACCCCGTACCGGGTCGGCGAGGAGGTGCTGCCGCTGCCGCACGCCCGGGTGATCCGGACGGTCGCGAACGTGGACGCGCTGCGGGCGCTGCACGGCGCCCGGGTGGTGCTGGAGTGCATGACCACCATGCGCCGGCACGGCGTGAGCGCGGACGACCTGCGCACCGTCGCCGCCGAGCTCGAGGGCGTCTCCTTCGAGGGCCTGGCGCTGCACCTGCCGATGGACCGGCCGGACGGCTCCAGCCCCGTCGAGGAGGTCGCGTACTGGGTGGACACCGCCAGGGCGGTCGGC
This sequence comes from Kitasatospora sp. NPDC051170, assembly GCF_044455705.1. Taxonomy (NCBI): domain Bacteria; kingdom Bacillati; phylum Actinomycetota; class Actinomycetes; order Kitasatosporales; family Streptomycetaceae; genus Kitasatospora; species Kitasatospora sp. NPDC051170. Next base: position 362,709 of record NZ_JBITFA010000006.1, read on the forward strand.
ATCCCGGTGCACACCGTCTTCGTCAGCCACCTCGGCGCGGCCGGCATGGAACAGCTGGCCCAGCGCTACCCGGGCACCGTCTTCCGGGCCCGGATCGGCACCCGGCTCTGGCTGGGCGACCACGGCGCCCTGGAGGTCCGGGCGACGGTGCTGGACGTCACCCGGCTCAAGAAGGGCGACCGCTACGGCTACCGCCAGCACCCGGCGCCCTCCGACGGCCACATCCTGGTGGTCGCCGGCGGCACCGCGCACGGCATCGGCCTGGAGGCGCCCAAGTACGTGCAGAGCATGGGCGCGCGGGCCAAGGGCATCGCCCGGGCGGGCCTGGCGACCGTCAACAAGACCAAGTCGCCGTTCCACTGGGCCGGCAAGCAGCTCTGGTTCGCCGAGCCGCCGCACATGCAGGTCTCCCTGCTGTTCCTGGACGGCGAGACCGAGCCCCCCGCGATCGGCGAGGAACTCGGCCTCCAGGTGCGGCACACCACCACGCACTTCGACCGCGTGGTGGACCGCTGATCTGCTCTGAGGGCGCTCGGCTCGCCTCCGGGCCGCTCTGACCCGGTGCCGACGGTCGGCGCTCCGGCGCTCGTACCTCGCTGGTCGCTTCTCCCTTTCGGCACCGGCGCGGCCCTTCGGCTCGCGCGCTAGCTCTTCTCGGCCGGCTCCGGCGGCTGTGGCTGCTCGTACAGCCACCCCTCGGGGCCGGCCGGCGCGTACGCGGCGTAGCTCTCCTGCTCGCGCAGGTACCGGGCGGTGCCGATGACGAAGGCGTCCGGGGCGCGGTCGAGCACCCCGCCGGAGGGGTCGTCGCTGCCGTCCCAGCGGACGGGATCGCGGTCCGGGTAGAGGGCGTCGCGCACCACCACGACGACCAGGTAGAGCGTGCCCAACACGTGCAGCACGAGCGCGAAGTTGTACCAGGGCTCGCCGATGCCGTGCTGCTTGGGCCCGGTGACGAAGCCCAGGTGGGACCAGATGCCCAGGGTGTAGAGCACCTCGCACGCCTGCCAGATCAGGATGTCCCGCCAGCGCGGCCGGGCCAGCACCGCGAGCGGCAGCAGCCAGAGCGAGTACTGCGGCGAGTAGACCTTGTTGGTCAGCACGAACAACGCGACCACCAGGAAGGCCAGTTGTGCGAACCGCGGCCGCCGGGGCGCCGAGAGGCCCAGCCACGCTATGGCCACGCAGCCCAGCACCATCAGCACCCCGATGTACAGGTCGAGGTCGGCCAGGGCCGCGCCGCGCCAGCGCATCAGCAGCAGCCAGATCGAGCCGTAGTCCTCGCCGCGGTGCTTGCTGAACACGTAGAAGGTGGACCAGCCCTGCCAGTTGGCGAACATGACGGGCAGGTCGACCAGCAGCCAGGCGCCCACCGCCCCGCCCAGCATCGCCCGGAACCCGCGCCACTTCCCGGCCCGCCAGCAGAGCACCAGCAGCGGGCCGATCAGGAGCACCGGGTAGAGCTTGGCGGCGGTGGCCAGGCCGATGAAGACGCCCGCCCAGCCGGGCCGGGAGCCGGCCCACCAGGCCATGCCCACCGCGGCCAGGGCGACGGCGAGGAGGTCCCAGTTGACGGTGCCGTTGAGCAGCAGGACGGGCGCGAGCGCGAACATCATCGCGTCCCAGGGGCGCCGGCGGTGGGTGCGCGAGAGCGCCACCACGGCGATCACCGCGCAGGCCATCAGCATCCCGGCGTTGATCGCCCAGAACCACTGCTCCTGGCTCTGCTGGTCCCCGCCGGGGGTCAGCCAGGCCGCGACCTGCATGAACAGGCCCGTCAGCACCGGGTATTCGAGGTACTGGAGGTCCCCCGAGCTGCCGGGGATGCGGTCCAGGTACGGGTGCAGCCCGGCCGAGAATCCGCGCCCGGAGAACAGGTGCGGGACGTCGCTGTAGCAGGCGTGGATGTACTGCGGCGAGCCCGGCTGGAACCACGCCTGCTCGTAGCAGGGCAGCTTCTGGGCCATGCCGAGCGCCGAGATCACGATGACCACGAGCGCCAGGAAGCGGGCCGGCACCCACCAGGAGACGCCGAGCAGCGCGCGGCGGCCGGGCGGGCCGCCGAAGACCTCGCTGCCGGCCGCCGCCACCGGGTCCTCGTCGGCCGGGACGACCACGGTGTTCGCCGGCGGCGCGGCCGTGGCGACGCCTGCCGGAGCGGACGGGGCGGCGGTGCCGGGCCCGGGCGGGGCGGCGGTTTCGTCACGATCGCTCGACGTCATGCCGCACATCCTGCCGCACCGGCCCGCCCTGGACGAGGATGCCCCCGCAAACCGTTCCGGCGGCCGCACCGGGAACGGGAGCGCAACGGCGACGAAACGGCGGCGGGACGGCCGCAGGACGGCGGAGGGACGGCGGAGGGACGAGAACGGCGGTGGCGGCCCTCCGAGGAGGACCGCCACCGCCGTCGGGGCTTCCGGTTCGCTACTGCGGGGCGGCCTGGCCCCCGCCGCCCCCTCCGCCGCCGGGAGTGGGCGTCGTGCCGCCGGTCGGCTTGCCGCCGCCGCTGCCTCCGCCGTTGCCCGCGCCGCCGTTCGGCGGCCCCGAGGTGGGCTGCGTCGGGCAGAACAGGGGGAGGCAGGGGGTGGACGGGCCCGGTCCCGGGTGGTGGCTGTTGGACGGCGACGGCTGACCCGGGCAGTCCACGCCCGGCACGCAGGCGCCCGAGGTGGTCGGGCCCGGCTGCGGCTGGTTCGGCTGCGGCTGGTTCGGCTGCACCGGCGGGGGCGTCGGCGCCTCGGTGCCCGGGGTGGTCGGCATGTTGGTGGACGGCGCGCCCGAGGAGTCGACCTCGGTGCCGACCGGGGTCGGCGTCGGGAAGTCGACGGACTTCTCGTTGGCGAGCGCGGCCTTCATGTACCGGGTGAAGATGTCGGTCGGGAGGGCACCACCGTGGATGGACTCCTGTCCGGCGGTGCCGTTGAGCGACTCCCGCTGGTGCTTGCTCGGGTCCTCGCGCCACATCGCGACGCTGGTCGACAGCTGCGGGGTGTACCCCACCCACCAGGCCGACTTGTTCTTGTCGGTGGTACCGGTCTTGCCGGCCACCGGGCGGCCCAGGGCGTTGGTGGCCTTACCGGTACCGTTCTTCGCCACGTTCACCAGCACGTCGGTGACGTTGTCGGCGACGGCCGGCTCCAGCGCGACCTTGGTGTCCTTCTTGCCGAAGCCCGCGCGCTCCGTGCCGTCCACCTCGACCTTGGTGACGGAGTAGGTCTCGGCCGCCTTGCCGCTGGCCGCGAAGGTGGCGTAGGCGTTGGCCATCCGGATCGGGCTGACGGTGGAGGTGCCGATCGGGAAGGTCGCGGTGTTGGTGCCCGCGAGGCCCTCCTTCTTGAGGCCCATCTGCATGGCGATGTTGGCCACGTTGTCGTTGCCGACGTCCTGACCGAGCTGGACGAAGGGCACGTTGTACGACCACTGCATGGCCTGGCGCAGCGAGACGTAGCCGCGCTTGCCGGTGTCCTCGTTCTTCTGCTTGTAGGGCTTGCCGTCGTCGCCGATCACCGGTGAGCCGTCCACCTTGCGGATCACGGCCATGTCGTCGGAGAGGTAGCGGCTGTCGGCGTTGATCCGCTTGGGCTTGCCGCTGTCGTCCTTCGAGGTGAGCACGCCCATCTGCATCGCGGTGGCCAGCACGAAGGGCTTGAAGGTCGAGCCGACCTGCACCCCGGTGACCTCGGCGTTGTTGTCGAAGTGCCCGTTCTCCACGCCGTCGCCGCCGTAGATCGCGACCAGGGCCCCGTCGTTGGGCTTCACGCTCGCCGCGGCGAACTGGACGAAGGTGTCGTTGTCGGGGCGCTTGACCGGGTCGAGGTTCGCGGCCTTGACGTCGTCGACGGACTTCTTGAGGGCCTCGACCTTGTCCTTCTCGAAGGTCGTGTAGATCTTCAGGCCGCCCTTGTCGATCACCTGCTGGGTGATGGTCTTGTCGGTGGCCGTCACGTAGCGGTTGGCGGTGTCGACCAGGTAGCTGATCTGGCCGTTCATCTTGGAGCTGGCCTTCTGCGCTATCGGCATCGGGTAAGCCGTGCACTTGGCCCGCTCCTCCGGGCTGATGGCCTTGATCTTCACCATCTGCTCGAGGATCCAGGCCCACCGCCCCTCGGCCCGCTCCTTGTTGTTCGGGTTGGTGGGGTCGTAGTACGTCGCGCCCTTGAGCAGGCTGGCCAGCATCGCGCTCTGGCAGACGTTGAGGTCCTTGGCGTCGATGCCGTAGTACGCCTGGGCCGCCGCCTGGGCGCCGTTGGCGCCGCGGCCGAACCAGCTGGTGTTCAGGTAGCCCTTGAGGATCTCGTTCTTGTCGAGCTTCTGGTTGATCTTCAGGGTGATGAAGAACTCCCTGACCTTGCGGTCCAGGGTCTGCTCCTGGCTCAGGTAGGCGTTCTTCACGTACTGCTGGGTGATCGTCGAGGCGCCCTGGGTCTCGCCGCCCTTGGCCATGTTGTAGACGGCGCGCAGCATGCCCTTGGGGTCGATGCCGCTGTCGCTGCGGAAGTCCTGGTTCTCCGCGGCGATGACGGCGTTCTGCAGGTTGGGGCTGATGTCCTTGAGCTCGACGATCTGACGGTTCGCCTCGCCCTTGCGGGTCATCTCCGTGTTGTCGGCCCAGTAGTAGATGGTGTTCTGGCGGTTGACCAGGGAGTTCATGTCGGGGATCTGGGTGGTCTGGTACAGGTAGAACACCAGGCCGACGAAGCAGCCGAAGACCAGCAGGAAGCCGCTCAGCCACTGCTTCCAGGACGGCAGCCAGCGCCGCACGCCGGTCTTGCCGAACCGCGGGTAGTCGATGAAGCGCTTCTTGCCCGGCCCGGCGGCAGCGGCCGCGGTCGCCGCGGCGGCGCCCTTCTTGCCCCGGCCGCCCTTGGCGGCGGCCTTGCGCATCTCGGCCCGTGTCATCCGCGGCTGCTGAGCGGTCTCCCGGACGCCCTGTGCGCGTGAGCGGCCGAGGCCCTCCGAACGCAGCTCGTCCTGTCCCGGTCCACCCCGACGACCTGCGCCGTTCTCCGGGGGCTTCGGCCCGTCACCGCCCGGGTTGGGCGTCTTTCGGCGCCGTTCGCTCATGTTGCAGCCACTCCTCGCCAGGCGATTCAAGCCTGAAGGCAGGGTTCACGTCCGAATGCCCGCAAACCGCCCTAACCCCGGAGGTGGTCCTCGTGCACACGCGACAGCGTACGCAGCCTGGAAATACAACTAATCGGGCATCAGCCACTATTAGCCGCAAAAAGGCGTCAGATCATTACAGGCCCGTTGCCAACCCCACCCGCGCGTCGGCTTGTGATCACATTCACGCGTGCCCCCCTTGCCGGTTTCGGGGGCCAGGCTTACTGTTCTCGATATATCGAGCCGATACATCGAAACGGCATACTGTTCCGGTGCTCGGCCGAACCAGGGTCGAGAGGGAGGAGGACGACACCCGTGGGCCGACGCTCAGGAGTGCTGGAGTTCGCCGTCCTCGGCCTGCTCCACGACGCCCCGATGCACGGGTACGAGCTGCGCAAGCGGCTCAACATCCTGCTCGGGACGTTCCGCGCACTCTCCTACGGAACGCTCTACCCCTGCCTGAAGAGCCTGGTCGCCCAGGGTTTCCTCGTCGAGGACAACCCGGACGTCGAGTACGTCCCGGCCACCGCGCTCAACGGCAAGCGGTCGAAGATCGTCTACCGGCTCTCCGCCGAGGGCAAGCAGCGCTTCGAGGAGCTGCTCGCCGATTCCGGGCCCGACGCCTGGGAGGACGAGCACTTCGGCGTCCACTTCGCCTTCTTCGGGCAGACCGACCGGGCCGTGCGCATGCGCGTCCTGGAGGGCCGCCGCAGTCGACTGGAGGAGCGCCTGGAGCGGATGCGCAACTCGCTGGCCCGCGCCCGCGAGCGGTTCGACGACTACACCGTCGAGCTGCAGCGGCACGGACTCGAGTCGGTGGAGCGCGAGGTCCGCTGGCTCAACGAGCTGATCGAGACCGAGCGGGCCAACCGGACCGGCCGGCCCGGCCCCGCCAACGGCACCACCGCCGTACACCCCCAGACTTCGGACGGCCGTGGCCAGGAGGACGGGTCCCAGGACCCGCCCGAGCCACCGTACGACCGCCCGGGGCGCTCCGCCCAGGAGCGCTGACACCGCGCCAGCCTCGTGCCGCGCGGCAGGAGTGGGCGCCTCGTGCGCCCGTACAAGCAGTCATCGATGAAGCAGGACGAGTTCCGCCCGCCCGGCGGACCTCATGAGATCAGAGGGAGCAACCGGAATGGGTTCGGTTCGCGTAGCCATCGTGGGCGTCGGCAACTGCGCCGCGTCGCTGGTGCAGGGTGTCGAGTTCTACAAGGACGCCGACCCGGCCGGCAAGGTCCCCGGCCTGATGCACGTCCAGTTCGGTGACTACCACGTCAGTGACGTGGAGTTCGTCGCCGCGTTCGACGTGGACGCCAAGAAGGTCGGCTTCGACCTGGCGGACGCCATCGGCAACAGCGAGAACAACACCATCAAGATCTGCGACGTGCCGCCGACCGGCGTCACCGTGCAGCGTGGCCACACCCTCGACGGCCTGGGCAAGTACTACCGCCAGACCATCGAGGAGTCGGACGAGACCCCGGTCGACGTCGTCCGGATCCTCAAGGACAAGCAGGTCGACGTCCTGGTCTGCTACCTGCCCGTCGGCTCCGAGCAGGCGGCCAAGTTCTACGCCCAGTGCGCCATCGACGCCAAGGTCGCCTTCGTGAACGCCCTGCCGGTGTTCATCGCGGGCACCAAGGAGTGGGCGGACAAGTTCACCGAGGCCGGCGTGCCGATCGTCGGTGACGACATCAAGTCCCAGGTCGGCGCCACCATCACGCACCGCGTGATGGCCAAGCTGTTCGAGGACCGCGGTGTCGTCCTCGAGCGCACCATGCAGCTGAACGTCGGCGGCAACATGGACTTCAAGAACATGCTCGAGCGCGAGCGCCTGGAGTCCAAGAAGATCTCCAAGACCCAGGCCGTCACCTCGCAGATCCGCGACCGCGAGCTGGGCGAGAACAACGTCCACATCGGTCCCTCGGACTACGTGGCCTGGCTGGACGACCGCAAGTGGGCCTACGTCCGCCTCGAGGGCCGCGCGTTCGGCAACGTCCCGCTGAACCTGGAGTACAAGCTCGAGGTCTGGGACTCCCCGAACTCGGCCGGTGTCATCATCGACGCCGTGCGCGCCGCGAAGATCGCCAAGGACCGCGGCATCGGCGGCCCGATCCTGTCGGCCTCCTCGTACTTCATGAAGTCCCCGCCGGTCCAGTACTTCGACGACGAGGCCAAGGAGAACGTCGAGAAGTTCATCCGCGGCGAGGTCGAGCGCTGAACCGGAGCGGACTGAACCGAAACGGGCCGGCCTGAGACGGGTCGACCCGAAACGGGCCGGCCTGGAAACGGGCTGACCTGAAACGGGCTGACCGCTCCTAGCTCCACCGAAGGGCCCACGACCTCGGGGCGGTTTCTAGTGGTCGTTGCAACACGTGGTCGGTTGTCTAGGCCGCGATGAGTTTATGCAGACGCTCGGCTGGGGTTTCCCAGCCGAGCGTTTTGCGTGGGCGGCGGTTGAGCTGGTCGGCGACGAAGG